>CAYFQD010000019.1:0-17522 GCA_964345275.1 uncultured Oscillospiraceae bacterium | reverse complement strand
CTCAGGAGCTGCCTTAGGAGCTGCCTTAGGAGTTATCCCTGGCTTGGCAGATTTCTTTTCAGCCTCTTCCTTGGTGATTCTCTCTTCAAGCTTTGCCTTGGAGACTACAGGTTCCCCTGCCGGCGGTTTCGGTCTTCCTTCCACTTCCTTAGGTACAACAGGCCTGCCTGCAGGCGCTTTCGCAGTCTTTGCCGGCTCCTGTGGTGCAGTCCTTCCATGTGAAGCAGCCGCAGATGCGGTCTTCCTGGCCGCAGCCTTTTTCATTTCAGGCAGCGTAATATTGGCCGCCTTTACCGTCACCTTTGGTTCATCGTCCTTCTTTTCTGTCTCATTCTTTTTGCCGGTGCTTCTTCTTGCCACCTTGGTTTCCTTTTTGGCACCGCTTCTCATAATAGTGTTCTTCACGACCATTCCGTCAATGTCAGACATATCATCATCTACAGATGAAACATCTATTCCCATTGATATGGCCTTTTCCAGCACTTCGGCTTCCTTCATTTTCAATTCTGCCGCTAAATCCTTTATTTTCATACGCACATCCTCCTTTATGCTATGATTGGTCAATCTCCCTAAGTATTACATCTGCAAAATTCTCATCCAGTATCGCAAACACCTGTCTGCCTGTGGCTCCCGTTGCCTTCGACATTTCTTTGCTATTACCGTACTTTACGAATTTTACATTGTTCTTTCTTATTTCCTTCATGATTTTCTTCTCGCTCCCTTCGGAAATATCCTCAGTCAGAATTACAAGTCTGACCTTGCCTCTGGCCATGTTGAAGGTGCAGGTATTAACACCCGACACCAGATTTCCCGATTTTTTGGCAAAGCCCATATATGTGAGCACCTTACTCTTCATAGGCTTTAAGCTCCCTGAAAATCCTGTCTATCTCTTCGTCCGGTATTTCGGCTTCAAAGCTTCGCTGCAAAGCCTTTCGCTTATCTGCTTTTTCAATACATTGCGACGATTTACACAGATATACACCTCTGCCTTTCGCCTTACCCGTCGGATCCACAGTGATTATGCCATCGTAGTAAGCGATTCTTATCAGATTTTTCTTTGGCATGGATTCCATGCAGCCGACGCAGCGGCGCATTGGTATCTTTTTAGTCTTCTTCGTCATAGTACTCATCTGCATAGTCCTCATCGTTCTCTTCATCACCGAAGTACTGAGTGTGACTCTTTATATCTATCTTCCATCCGCAAAGTCTGGCTGCCAGTCTTACATTCTGACCTTCCTTGCCGATTGCAAGCGAAAGCTGATAATCGGGAACAACAACCGTCGCGGATCTTTCATCTTCATCAACAATTACTTCTTCTATCTTGGCAGGGCTCAGTACATTCTTGATCAGAATCGCGGGGTCTTCATCCCATGTGGTAATATCTATCTTCTCGCCCCAGAGTTCATCGACAATGTTCCTTACCCTGTTACCGCCTGTTCCCACACACGCTCCTACCGGATCCACATCTTCATCCTCTGTGTATACGGCAATCTTTGTTCTGGAGCCGGCTTCCCTGGCAATACTCTTGATTTCTACAATTCCCTCTTCTATTTCCGGAACCTCCAGTTCAAACAATTTCTCCACGAAACCCGGATGAGTTCTCGAAAGAAAAATCTGAGGTCCCTTGGCACTCTTTCTTACATCCATTATATATGCCTTGATTCTGTCGTTTACTTTATATTTCTCACCGGCGGCTCTTTCGCCTTTAACAAGGAGTCCCTCTGTATTGCCTATGTTTACAAAGATGGTGTCATTGCTGATTCTCTGTACTATTCCGGTAATCAATTCTCCTTGTCTATCAATATAGTTATCAAAAACCATGCCTCTTTCAGCTTCTCTGATTCTCTGTACTACTACCTGCTTGGCAGTCTGCGCAGCAATTCTTCTGAAATTCTTAGGTGTTACCTGGTACTCAACCACATCGCCTACCTGATATCTTACATCAATTTCCAGAGCCTCCTCAAGAGATATCTCAACTGTGTCATCCTCTACCTCTTCTACAACATTTTTCTGCATGAGGACTTCAACATCACCGGTTTCTTCATTCATGTCCACTCTCACATTTGCTGCCGTACCGTAATCCTTTTTGTATGCAGAAACGAGAGCTGATTCAATAGCCTCCATAAGCATATCCTTAGGTATGCCTTTTTCTTTTGCCAGATCATTAATCGCATTCATGAATTCACTCATATTTTTTCCCTCTCTTCTTAAAATATTACTGCCAGCCTGGCTTTGGCTATTTCCGTCAGCAGCAGATTCCATTCCTTTCCATTATCTGCCCTGACCTTAACGGTTTCACCGTCAAAGCCGGACAGGATTCCTTCAACTTTCTTGATTCCATCAACAGCCTTATAGAGTTTAATCTCAACACGGCTGCCTACATATCGGCTGAAATGCACGGGTTTAACCAGTTGTCTGTCCATACCGGGAGAACTAACCTCCAGGTAATAGTTCTGATCGATGGGATCCTCCTCATCCAGCCTTCCGCTGAGAAATCTGGAAACCTTTTCACAATCTTCAGTCCCTATATATTGCGGTTTACCTTCTCCATCTGCGGGTCTGCTCTGATCCAGATCTACATATACCCTGAGGAACCAGTCCTTCCCCTCTTTTACAAATTCACTGTGGTACAATTCATAACCGTTTTCAGTAAGAAAATCAGCAAGAATCTCTTCCACTATTTCGCTTATTTTTCTTTTTGCCATTTAATTTTCCTCTGATGCCCCCATAAAATAAGAGTGGGTTTGGAGCCCACTCTTACTGTAACTTCTATTTAATCCGAATAAAGAATATCATAAAAATATTGAAATTGCAAGGGTTTTCCTAAAAGAAACTGATCTGTGCAGTTTCCGGAAGCCCTTCCAGAACCCCATATTTGCGGAGTTCCTCAAGTGCCGCTTTATTAATCCGTCCCCGGTCGCTGACATCCTCCACTGTTGCATATGGCCGGTCGTTGTAAGCCGAAACAAAAGATTTTGCAGCTCCCTCACCGATACCGTTCAATGCAACAAACGGCATTATCACCTTTCCCTCGTAAACTCCGAACTTCAATGAATCGGAAATGCCCAGTCTGGGCGGCATCATTTCAACCCCCCTGGCATAGAGCTCGCGGCCGATTTCCAGCACAGCTATGTCGTCGTCATCTTTCTTTGAAGTGTCGGATATTGACAGCTCATTCAATTTGCCGGCGATGGCTTTTGGTCCGCCAAGCATAACCTCGGCGTTAAAGTTGGATACTTTGGCTGTCAGATAAGCCGCATAAAATTCTGCCGGATAATATACTTTGTAATATGCTATCCGGTTGGACATCATAACATAGGCGACAGCATGAGCTCTCGGGAACATATACTTAATCTTGTTGCAGGATTCAATGTACCACTCAGGCACATTGTTTGCCTCCATGAGAGCAGTCTGCTCTTCTGTCAATCCCTTACCTTTACGCACTCTCTCCATGATGGTAAAAGCATCTCCGTTGGGCAGTCCTTTCTGTCGCAGATAGTTCATTATGTCATCCCTGGTTGCAATTGCTTCCTTCATGGTTGCAGTATTATTTATAATCAGCTCCCGGGCATTGCCCAGCCACACATCGGTTCCGTGTGAAAATCCGGATATTCTGATGAGCTCCTCCACTGTTGTGGGTTTAACATCATCCAGCATCTGCCTTACGAAACTTGTACCGAATTCAGGTATTCCGTAACTTCCGTGTTCAGCAGGATAATCCGGATCTTTGATGCCCAGTTCAGATATGCCTGTAAAAATACTCAGTACCTTAGGATCATTTATCGGTACCGTCAGCGGATCCACACCCGTCATATCCTGAAGATGCTTTATCATGGATGGAGCATCATGTCCCAGAATGTCCAGCTTAAGCAGATTCTGGTCTATGGAGTGATAGTCGAAATGGGTAGTAATAATTCCGGTGCCCGAATCGTTTGCCGGATGCTGCACAGGACAAAATTCATATATTTCATGTCCTCTTGGTACTATGATTACTCCGCCGGGGTGCTGGCCCGTTGTCCTTTTTACACCCTCGCAGCTCCGGCTGAGTCTGTCAAGCTCTATATTATTCGCGCTGATTCCGCGTTCCTCATAGTATTTGGCTACAAAACCGAAGGCTGTTTTGCTTTTGACAGTGCCGATGGTTCCCGCCTTAAAAACATTATTGGAACCAAAAATTTCCTCCACATATTTTTGAGCGGTTGCCTGGTATTCTCCTGCGAAATTCAAATCGATATCAGGTTCTTTGTCTGCCTCAAAACCCAGGAAGGTTTCAAAGGGTATATTAAAACCTTCTCTGTCAAATTCGGTTCCGCATTCAGGGCATTTCTTTGCCGGCATATCAACACCGCAGTCATATTCGTTCACATCTCCCCATTCCAGATTCTTGCATTCCGGACAGAGATAATGAGGCGGCAGAGGGTTAACTTCAGTAATGCCGGACATTTTTGCCGCCAATGACGATCCGACCGAACCTCTTGAGCCCACCAGGAAACCATCCTCCATGGACTTCTTTACCAGCATTTCGGCAGAACGGTACATTACCGCATAGCCGTTATCTATTATTGCGTTAAGTTCCTTATCAAGTCTGGCACGGATTTCTTCGGGAAGAGGATTGCCGTACATTGCAGCGGCTCTCTCCTCGCAGACTTTGCGCAGATTCTCCTCAGCTCCTTCAATATGCGGAGGAAACCTGCCCTCCGGCACCGGCTTCATAGGTTCAATCATGTCCGCTATAAGATTTGTATTTTCAATGACGACTCTATGTGCCGTTTCCTCACCAAGATATGAGAACTCCTCCATCATTTCACCCGTGGTTCTGAAAAACAGCCCTTCATCTCCCTCCACATCCTTGTATCCCTGGCCGGCCATTATTATTCGCCTGTACAGAGCTTCATCCTCATTAAAATAATGGGAATCACAGGTTGCTGCAACCGGCTTCCCCAGCCGGTCAGCAAGAGTTATTATACGCCGGTTTATATCCTTAAGCTCTTCTTCACTTTTAACTATTCCGTCTTCCACCATGAATCTGTTGTTTATCAGCGGCTGTATTTCCAGATAATCGTAGAAAGATGCCACCTCTTTTATTTCATCATCAGAAAGGCCCTTTCTGACAGCACGGTAAACCTCCCCTGCCTCGCAGGCAGATCCGATAATCAGACCGTCTCTGTATTTATCCAGTATGGACCTGGGTATTCTCGGTTTCTTGTAGAAATAGTTCAGGTGAGAGAGTGACACCAGTCTGTAAAGATTGGTAAGACCCTCACGGTTTTTAGCCAGAATAATTATATGGTAGGAGGGGTTGGATCTGTAATCCAGACCTTCCGGTGAATCGTCGGGAAAATCATTGACCAGATAACCCTCACAACCATATATTATCTTTATGTTCTTTGCCGCTTCTGCCGCATCAGGAAAAGCCTGAACCACTCCATGATCGGTTATTGCAATTGCCTTATGGCCCCATTTCTCCGCGGCCCTGACCAGTGCAGCCGTTTCATTTAAGCCGTCCATGGCACTCATCTTTGTGTGGCAGTGAAGTTCCACCCTCTTTTCCGGGTAACGATCTACTCTTTCCTGCTTTTCTGTTTTCTCAATGCCGGCGGCTGTGATGGTAACATTATTATCATATTTATCCCACTTGGCCTTACCGCTGATTTTTACAGTTGTCCCTGCCGGCAGATGTTCATCGATATCTTTCAGCTTCTCATTTGTTAGAAAAGCCTTAACGCATATGCTAGTTTTTTTATCAGTTACATAGAGGTTTACAAGCTTTTTTTCATCTGAAACAGTTCTTGAGTCCCGTCCGAAAATCTCTCCTTCAATAACGACTCTACCGCTTTCAGACCCGACGGAGGATATGGGTACGGGCTCACCCTTTATGGGTCTGCCCATTATAACATTGCCCTGAACAGGGGTATATTTATTTATTTTAAAGTTGCCGCTTCTGCCGTTTTTGCTGTTTTTATCTTTATCGGCTGCTTTATTCCGGGAAGAGCTGTCGGTTAAAGGTATCTCTCGCCCTTTGACATCCCTATACTCAATTGTCAGTTCTACATCTTCGGCATCCTTTACTGCTCTTTTGATTCGGTCTCTGAACTCGGTAAGAGTGCCCGGTGACAGCACGAAATTAAGCTCCATCTCCAGCGTGAGCACGTGGCTCTCTCTGTTGATGGAGGCTTTCTTAACTTTCATTTTCAGATTTTCTTTAGTGAATTTCCCCGCCTTGGAGAAATCGATTGATTCTTCCAGAATCCTTCTCATTGCCGCTCCCGTATATATTCCCTTGCCAGCCTTATCAGTTCGCTGACAATTTCTTCTTCTTTAACTTTTCTTATGATCTCGCCCCCGGCAAAAAGCAGTCCCTCGCCCTTTCCGCATGCAACGCCGATGTCGGCGCCTCTGGCTTCTCCCGGCCCGTTTACCGCACATCCCATTACGGCTATCTTAAGTCCTCTTCCCACAAAACCTTCTTCCTTCTCCAGTCCTGCAGCTTCCCTCTCAACCCGGGAAGCTATATGCTCCAGCTGAACCGCCGTTCTGCCGCAAGTCGGGCATGAAACTATTTCAATGTGATTTTTCCTTATTCCCAGAGCAGCAAGAAGAGACTTTGCAAAAACTACTTCTTCTACGGGATCCGCAGTCAGAGACACTCTCAAAGTGTTTCCTATTCCCTCAAGCAAAAGACCGCCTATGCCGGCAGCAGACTTGATCTTTCCCATACCCGGTGTGCCCGCTTCCGTCACACCTATATGCAAGGGGTAATCGGACTCAGCATTTACAATCTTATAAGCATCGTAGTTCATCTGCACATCCGAAGATTTCAGGGATATTATTATATCCTCAAATCCGTGCCTCTCCAGAGCGGCTGCATTTCTCAAAGCGCTTTCCGCCAGACCTTCCGCCGTTACTCTTCCGTATTTTGCAAGAATATCCCTTTCCAGCGAACCGGAATTAACTCCCACTCTTATGGGAATTCCGCAGCCCTTCGCCCTATCTGCAACAGCCTTTATGTTCTCCTCGGAACCGATATTTCCCGGATTGATTCTTATCTTGTCGGCACCGGCATCTATGGCAGCCAATGCCATTCTGTAATCAAAATGAATATCGGCAACAACGGGAATTCGGGCATGCCGCTTAATCGCTCTGAAACCCGCAACCGATTTCTCATCGGGAACAGTCAGCCTTATTATTTCACAGCCTGCTTCCTCCAGCCTTCTGATCTGTTCAACACTCGCCTTCACATCCCATGTGGCGCTGTTGCACATTGACTGAATGCTTACCGGCGCATCGCCGCCTATGTATATGTTTCCAACCTTTATCTTCTTTTTCATTTCCCTCTGTCACCTTAAAAAATAGGTACAATGAACCGGATAACATCATTAAATGTGACATATATCATAAGCATAAGAAGCAGCATTATGCCTATGAAGTGAATCTTTCCCTCCATTGCATCTGTAACCCGCTTTCCGGTAAAAAGTCTGATACCGAGAAACAGCAGGCGTCCGCCATCAAGTGCCGGGAAAGGAAGCATGTTGATAATGGCAAGGTTGAGACTGAGCAATGCCGCCAGATAAATGACATATATCACTCCGGATTTGGCCGCCTCGCTGGTAGCGTACACGATACCGACAGGTCCGGACAGCTCATTAACAGAAACTCCTCCCGTAAAGAGCTGCTTGAGAATATCCACCATCATTACGGTCATTTTTCCCGTGTTTTTAACACCGTCAATTATGGAACCAAAGAAATGGCGCTCTCGTTCAGATGTTATTCCTATGAGATTCCTTCCGACATCCTTATCATATTTCAGCTCTACTTCTGCCGTGATTGTTTTGCCGTTTCTGTCGACGGTTATTTCAGCTTCTTCATTTTTGCTGTACCCCACAGTCTCAATGATTTCTTCCCAGTCATCAATTGCCTCGCCGTCCACCATTGTTATTGTGTCTCCCGGAAGCAGACCCGCTTTATCAGCTGCAGAACCCTTCTCAACGGTACCCAGGGTGGTAGTTGCCGCTCCGATCCAGAGTGAAATGATTATCAGAAGAATTACACATGTTAACAGATTCATGAAAGAGCCGGCCGCCAGCACCAGAGCTCTCTGCCACGCCGGCTGATTGTTAAATGCCCTTGGCTCCTCCGAATCCTCATCCTCTCCTTCCATTGAACAATATCCTCCTATGGGGAATATTCTCAGAGCATAGAGCGTCTCGCCTTTCTGCTTTTTGAAAAAGGCAGGACCCATGCCGATGGCGAATTCATTCACCTTAACTCCGCAAGCTTTAGCAACAATAAAATGGCCCAGCTCATGGACAAAAATCAACAGACAGAAAATTAAAATAGCATATAATATTGTCATCTCAGGATTATTCCTCCTTTACCCCTTATATGAGTTCCCTCACCTTTTCTCTTATTCCCCTGTCTATGTCAAGAATCTTTTCAAGTGTAATCTCGTACTCCGGTTCATGTTCTTCCATTAGTCTTTCCAGATTATCCTGTATGTCAACGAAGCGAATCCGCCCCTGCAGAAACATCTCCACCAGCACCTCATTGGCCCCGTTCAGAATCACCGGATAGCTGCCGCCCAGACGGCTTGCTTCGTAGGCCAGATCGATGGTCTTGAACACTTTACTGTCTGCAGGATAAAATCTCATTCCATCCTCAAGAGCAAAGAAGTCCAGACTCAGCTCCGGATTTTTCTCCGTAAGGCTGATCCTTTCCGGGTAGGAAAAGGCATAGCTTATAGGTACGCGCATATCCGGATTGCCCATCTGCCCCACTATCGATCCGTCTTCATATTCCACGGCAGAATGCAGTATGCTCTGGGGGTGAATGACAATCTGTATTTTTTCCAGAGGCACATCGAACAGCCATTTAGCTTCAATAACCTCCAGGCCTTTGTTCATCATGGTGGCGGAATCAATTGTAATCTTGCTCCCCATTGACCAGTTGGGGTGGTTAAGCGCCTGCTCCAGAGTAACCTCTTCAAGCCGGTCTCTGGTATAGCCTCTGAAAGGACCTCCGGACGCCGTGAGAATTATTCTCTTAACGGGATTTCCTTCATTTCCCTGCAAAGCCTGAAATATGGCACTGTGTTCGCTGTCTACCGGCAGCAGCCTGACACCCCTTCTCTTCACCGCCTCCATAACAAGCTGACCGCCCGCAACCAGCGTCTCCTTGTTGGCAAAGGCTATATCCTTGCCCGCCTCTATGGCTGCCAGCGTAGGCTCCAGACCTCGCATTCCCATCAGTGCGTTGAGCACCATGTCACTTTCAGGCATGGATGCCATCTCTTTCAGCCCTTCCGGTCCGGACAGAACACATGGGACGGAGTCAATGCGTCCCTTTTGACTTTCATCCGCAACACAAACAACATGCGGCCGGAATTTATCGATCTGCTCCATCAGCAAATCCACATTGCTTCCGCAGCTAAGCGCCACCACACGGAACTTATCCGGATTCTGTTCTATTATATCGAGAGCCTGGGTCCCGATTGAACCTGTGCTCCCTAAAATTGCTATATTCTTCATTTCAATGCTCCGCCGGATTAATCACCGGATTAATCAATAGAAGAAAAACGACTGACCGCCGTAAATTACAAAAACAGTATAGTAATATACCAGAGGGCCCGTAAACAGAACACTGTCAAATCTGTCCAGAATTCCTCCGTGTCCCGGAATCAGATTGCCGTAATCCTTGATACCCATCCTTCTCTTGAAGACGGAAGCTGTCAGATCACCAAGCTGAGAAACGATACCGCCCAGCAATCCTATCATGATATAGTGAACTATATCGGAATCAGTCCATACAGTAATATCCTTCACGAAGAAATATCCGAATGCTACACAGAGCACAATACTTCCCAGCGTTCCGCCTATGGAACCTTCGATGGTCTTTTTAGGACTGATGTTGGGGCAGAGCTTATGTTTGCCGAATAGATAGCCGGAAAAATACGCCATTATATCCGTTCCGAAAGCCGACAGAATCACAAACCATACCATTATATTCATCACAGGATCCTGAGAGATAAGTGCTATATGGAAGCTGAAGAACACAATATAGAATATACCGACAAGAGTTGCCATCGCATCTTCCATCTTTACTTTCTTAACCCTGAACATGTACAGCAGACATGCTAAAACACAGCCGAAAGCCCATAGCAGGTATATTTTACTTCCGCTTATCCTGAAGAATTCAATCCATCCACGGGACAGCACATCCCCTTGAAGCGACACATCATTTGTGATTCCTATGGCAAACAGGCATACAGCCGCCACCACGGCAATTGGATAACTCGGTCGAATGTCCATGGCCCTGAAACCGTTGTAGAACTCCTTCACCGCCATAATCGCTATAATAAATGCAGCTGCGTAAAGCACATATCCGTTGATAAACACCACCACCAGCAGCGGCAGCATAATAAGCCCTGAAATCACTCTTGTCTTCATACCATTACCTCCCGCCGAATCGCCTGTCGCGGCGCTGGTATTCAGCGATACACTTCTCATATTCTTCTTCTGTGAAATCGGGCCACAACACATCACTGAACACTAATTCACTGTATGCACCCTGCCACAGGAGAAAATTGCTCAATCGTTCTTCGCCGCTGGTACGGATAATCAGTTCCGGATCCGGGCTGTACGCATTCCATCTGCCGGTCCACAGGCTGTCTCCGATAATCTCTTCCGTGATATCGGTGGGCTCCAGTTCCCCCGCCTTCACACGCTCAGCTATTGCCTCAACTCCGCGTCTGATTTCATCTCTGGCACCATAATTCAGCGCAATATTAAACTGCAGTCCAGTATTGTCCTTTGTATCACGCAAAGTCTTCTCCAGGGCTTTTCTGGAATCCTCCGGTATATTGCTGAAGTCACCCAGTATCTTTACACACACATTATTGCCAATGAGCTCTCTGAGATCGCGATTCACAAAGGTTACCAGCAGTTTGAATATACCGCTGACCTCTTCCATAGATCTTTTCCAGTTTTCAGTCGAAAAGGCGTACACTGTCAGATACCTGATCCCCAGCTTATCGGAATAATCCACTATCTTTTTCATGGATTCCATTCCCGCTCTGTGACCGGCAACTCTCGGTACGCCTTTACGGTTTGCCCAGCGTCCGTTGCCATCCATAATGATGGCAACATGCTTCGGCATTAATTCCCTGATTAATTCAGCCATTTTATACTTCCATGATTTCCTTTTCCTTGTCTGCCACAATCTCATCAATTTCCTTGACGGAATTATCTATTTCTTTCTGGATATCATCGAGAACCCGCTTCGCTTCGTCTTCAGCGTAATCGCCGGCCTTCTCCATCTTCTTGACTTTTTCGTTAGCATCCCTTCTGAGGTTTCTTACAGCAACCTTAGTGTCTTCACCCATTCTCTTAATGGTCTTAGTCAGCTCCTTTCTTCTTTCCTCAGTCACTTGAGGAATCTGAAGTCTGATTACCTTGCCGTCGTTAATCGGGTTGATTCCGATATTTGCAATATTGATGGCCTTCTCGATTTCCGGAATGCTCTTCGGGTCAAAAGGTGTGATCAGCAATGTTCTCGGTTCAGGTACACTGATATTCGTCAGTGCCTTCAGTGGTGTAGGCGTTCCGTAGTACTCCACCATAACCTTGTCAACCAGTGCCGCATTAGCTCTGCCGGCTCTTACCGTCGCCAGCTCCTCTTTCAGCATGGATTCACTTTTCCTGAGTTTTACCTGTAACTCTTCCATATTGAATTCGCTCATTTTTTACCTCCGGGGTTTCCCCATTTTCTTATCTTACTATTGTCCCTATGGGCTCGCCGCACACAGCCTTCATTAAATTTCCCTCTTCGGCGAGTCTGAACACATGAATTGCTATATTGTTATCTCTGCACAAAGCCGCAGCTGTGGAGTCCATAACCTTAAGATTTTTTTCCAGAACTTCCGTATGAGAAAGTTCGCTGTACCTGATTGCATCAGGATTTATCAATGGATCTTCTGAATATACCGCATCTATGGTCTTGCCAAAGAGAATCACCTCTGCATTTATCTCGGCGGCTCTCAGTGCAGCTGTCGTATCCGTTGAAAAAAAAGGACTTCCCGTTCCTGCACCGAATATAACCACTCTGCCTTTTTCCAGATGACGAAGAGCTCTTCTCCTTATATAAGGTTCTGCAATTTCTCTGATCTCTATGGCAGTCTGCACTCTCGTTTCCAGACCTAATGCTTCAAAGGCATCCTGCAAAACCACAGCATTCATCACTGTTGCAAGCATACCTACATAATCAGCAGTTGCCCTGTCCATGCTCTTGCCGCTGCTTCTGCCTCTCCAGAAATTCCCGCCGCCGACAACAACAGCTGTCTCCACTCCGGCATCAGCAATATCCTTGACCTGAAGCGCCACCTTATGCACAACATCGTTGTTAATGCCGGATTTCTCCTCTCCTGCCAGTGCTTCGCCACTTAACTTTAACAGAACTCTCTTATATTTGGGTACCATATCCGACTCCTCTTTTTTAATTACCATATCGGCGATATTATAACATATACTGCCTTCCTTGTAATCTCTAAATTATCTCTTCCCCACAAGGACTTCTCCTCTGTCATTGACACCTATGACTTTTTCTCCGGCTCCTCTGAGATCTCCTATATATCTGACAATGTCAGCCGTTATCTCTTCTCCCGGACACACGAACGGAATTCCCGGCGGATAAGGAATTATTGAACCGGCACAGATTCTGCCCATTGCATCATCCAGCTTTACGAATTCCTTGTCGCGGGGCACATCATATAGCCTGCCTGGAGCCGGTACACTGAAGGAACGTTTTCTGCCGGTCTCCTCGGGAACGGCAGTTCCCGCGATTTCTTTCAGTGCCGTAAGAGTTCTCTCCATATGCTCCACTGTATTTCCGATACCGGTCATAAGCATCAGAATATCTCCCGTGTGAAGCTCTGAGAATATTCCCTTTTCCATCAGCAGCTTTTCCAGGCCGGCACCATCGATTCCAAAACTGCTCATATCAAGGTTTATCTTTGTGATGTCCATGTTGCCGGCCCTCATTATATTGAGTCCGTCAACGGATTTTGCTTCTTCGTAAAAACAGTCTATGGCTCTTCGCCATTCTGACATTACCGTTTTGCCATGTTCCAGAAGCAAATCGGCATTGATATCAAGAAAGCTCATGAGCAGATAGGAAGGACTTGTGCTCTCAATTGCCTGAAGCTTGTCCTCCAGCACATATCTGTCGACCAGTCCGGAGTTACAGTTCAAAACCGCACTCTGTGTCACGGATGCCAGGGTTTTGTGTATGCTGTTTATCACTATATCGGCACCGCAGTCCTCTGCAGCCGCCGGCATACCTTCCCCGCAGCCGAAGCTCTCAAAAAATTTCAGATGTGCGCCATGGGCCTGATCCACAATGAGCACTTTGCCGAATTCATGTGCCGTCTCCGCAATCGCTCCTATATCACTGCAAATTCCGTAATAATTGGGACTGGGCAGTATAACAGCATCAGCATCAGGGTTTTGCTCGATGCACCTCCTTATTTCATCAGGAGATACCTCTCCCATTATTCCGTATTCTTCTATGTATTCAGGTGCAGCGTAGACCGGCTGGATATGCCCCAGCGTCAGGGCATTAAAAACCGACTTGTGGCAGTTTCTCGCCATAATCAGCTTCCTGCCCGGTTTCACCGTCGCCAGAATCGATGCGATAATTCCGCCGCTGGTTCCGTTTATCAGCAGATATGAATGCTCCACCCCGTACAGCCCGCTGTATTTCTTCTGAGCATCCATTATAATTCCTTCCGCCTGGAAGAGGTTGTCCGCTCCGGGTATCTCTGTCACATCGCAGTCAAGCAGACGATCCAGGAATTCTCCATAGCCGTATCTTCGGAATATTTCCTGCCCTTTATGGCCCGGCATATGAAAGGAGACCGGATTGGTCCCCGCATGTTCAAGCAGGAATTTTCTCATGTTGATTCTCCTCCCTGTTTAAAAGCTTCCCGCATCACATATCGTCTCTCAGAGACTTGCCTGCGTTCCTGGCATCTGTCGGCGCCGCAGTCAGACCGATAACCCCGGTTATTATTATTGCACCGCAGATATAATGGTACCAGTAAAGTGGCTCACCGAGGAGCAGAGCTCCCGCAATTATTGACAGCAGTGTGGAAGCGCTGTTGAATATTGATGACTGAATGATTTCCATGTGAGCCAGCATGTAGGCCATAAACTGAGCCGACAGCAGAATGCAGAACACTCCCAGGAAAGATACCCATATAACGAAGTCCGCATGACGAAGCGGCTCGATCAGCTCATCGAAACCGTCCGTTGCTATGGCTCTAATTATGGAGGCTGCAAAGAAAATAACGGATCCGCCAACCGATATGGTCAATGTTATTTCAATGGGTCTGAACACACCTCTCACATATCTGGCAGATACATTCTGGCATGCCATAAACATGCTGCTTATGGTCATTATTATCAGCCCGGTCACATTCAGATTAATGTCTGTGGCATTGAGCACTATGAGAATAATCAGTGCGGATACAGTCATCACCACGAAAAACATCTGGAGCCTTGTGGATCTTTCACCCAGCACTATTCTTCCCAGAATCTTCGCGAATATCGGCACCATGGCATAGACGATGGCACCTTCAATTGAAGTTGCGAAGAACATGGCAAAAATCTGGAATATCATAAAAAGAATATAAAATGCAGCTGTCTGGTACAGCCTCATTCTGGGTCTGCCCGGTTCCGCCTTCGGATAAATTCCTTTGATTTTGCATACCGCTATCCAGACAGCGACCCCGATAAGTGCCGCAACATATCTATATGACAATATTGTCAGCGTATCCGCATAGGGAACACACATCTTAATTCCGTAAAATGAAAAACCTACCGATAGTGTGAACGCTGTACCCGCAAGGTATAACTTTACTTTGGACGCTCCGTCCTTTTCTTTTTTTGCTCCGTCATTTGCATCCGACATCTGATACTCTCCTCTCAAATTGCTTATACTCATGCCGTCCGGCACCGGTATATTTTACCACAATCTGACCTGTTGTCACAAGCCCGGCACAGATGTCCGGTACAAACGGGTTAAGGCTGTTAAGGCGAACAGCTTTTAATGGCCTCATAAACTTCATTGTCTTTATATGGAATACAATCCGCCACCCAGTTCCACCAGAAATATCCCCCGATAAATCTCTCATGGTATTGGGGCATCTGATAGTATTTCTTTGCCATTTCGATTTTGCTTTCCAGAGTGGCGTCTTTTGCGGTATTGCCGCACTCCCCTATACCGAGGTATGATGTGGGGAATATTTCTCCCAGCTCATCAAAAATGCTCTTCCAGTCCGGTGAATATCCGCCGTTGTCATCTTCATAATAACTTACCAGGCAATAGTCGGCAGATTTTGCAAGTTCTTCCGGAATGTACTCTCTCGACCAGCCTATCATGTCTCTTTGAGGAGAATCCGTGCAGTACAGCGTCAAGGCGATCTTTCCGTCTTTGCTCTTTATAAAATCCGCAGCAGAACATATCTTGTCAACAATCAGCTCAGGCTCCTGCCGTATCCACTCCGTCCCGTTAATTTCATTGCCCACTTCCCATATACTCACATATGTTGAAAGATGTTCGTAGGAATCCTCGAATCTTTTCAGGTAACTTGCCTCATCTTCATATCTTTTCATTATGAAAGAATCAACGGGACAAGCCATAATGTCCGCATGTTTCTCTACAGCCTGGAACATTTCCACATAATCCTCCGGATTTATCTCTTCCGACATTACTATTCTGACCGTCGGTCTGCAATCAAGATTTTTCAGCCCTTCAATAACATCGTCCAATTCAATTTCATCGTACCAGACATCATCTTAAGTATGATTATCAAAGTATATTTTAGTAAATACCGTCTCCTGATTCACCCCGTCAAACATGGCCCCGGCCGTTCCTTCTGCGATGGCTCTTGAAACAAAGGTATCGCCGCCATTAATGATAAGGGGTATGTCGTAATCTTTCAGTCCGGAAAGAATAATGCAAAGCCCCCGGTATATTTCTTCTGTCTCTCTTATATAGTAAATGTCGGCATTGTCCAGAAAGAGTCCGTCAAGACCCATTTCGGCATACTGTTTCCCCAGTTCATCGACTATGAAGCGCTGCCATTCGGAAGATGATACATCAATCCAGCTCTCATCAGGCCAGTCCTCATACACTCCCTGCGACAGATGCTTAAAGCTGTCATAGTAAGGGCGGTATATTTCAAGGGAACCTATATTAAGATAACCGTACACTTTTTTACCGTCAGCTTGCAGTTCCTGAATCTTTTGCACGGAAAACTCCGATGGCTCTATGACAACAAGCTTGTACTGTTTAAGTTTCCCGGACTCCGCCTCGTTTATCCCGAGAAAAACTCCATATTCCTTAAGCTGAATGTTTGCAGGTCCCGGAAACAGTGTCACCGAAGACCATGGTGCATAAATTTTCTTGCCATTGACATTTTTGTACGCTCTGACCTTGTAATAGTACGGCCTGTCTGTCTTCGTCCTGACTTTAGCCGAAGAATACTTGTATGACACCGTTCTTACAACAGAAAATTTCTTTGTTTTATATTTTGAGCGTGCTATCTGGTATCCCGATTCACCCGGTATATTCTCCCATTTCACTCTCGTATATTTTTTTGATGCCTTTGACACCTGAGGCGCGCTTATCTTCTTAAGAGTATAGATATTTGAGGAATAGCCTGCCTCACCCGAATAAATTACTCCGTCTTCAACCACATAGGGAGTAACCTTGAATTTATATGATGTCCCGTTCTCAAAATCAGCCTGCCTATAATAATTTCTTTTCGTCTGGGGAACCAGTACATCGTATTCATCCCATACGGATTTTTTGTATTCCACTTTGTACCGGACCTTACACCCTTTTACCGTCTGCTTTTTCCAGCTTACATGTATATCATTATAGCCGTAAAGCCTCGCGCTTACTTTGCCCTAGGGTTTTACTGTGATTGATTTTGCATATGAAGGAACAGAAGCAAAAGGAAGAATTGTCGCGAACATGATCATCGCAACGAGCAGAGTTGTTGTTTTTTTGATATTAAACATAATAGACGTCCTTACACATTCAGTACATGTTTCCCGTTCTGCATCAGAAGCGACAGCCTCTCTCCCCAGCGGACACATTCGATTCCCTCTCCCTCCAGGGCTTCAACCAGACCCAGATTGACGGCGCAACCTACACAAGCCGTAAATTCAACGCCTGCCTGCCTTGCAAGGTCAACCTTTAATTTTACAGCTTCACTTTCAAATATGAGCTTTTGCGGTGCACCCCAGACAATGACGGTCACCTTGTCCCACCATCCGTTAAGCATGGCGTTTCTTGAGAACAGCAACACCATATCCTCCGCAGTCACGGGGTCTCCTGATGTCCAGAGTATATGCAGATGTCTTTCAGTTACTTTATCAATATTTTCAAAAGCCATGATTTGTCTCCCTTCATCACGGATATTTCGTTTATACTTTTATTATAAGGCTTTCAAAATCTTCTAC
>CAYFQD010000018.1:30890-39849 GCA_964345275.1 uncultured Oscillospiraceae bacterium | reverse complement strand
GGCCGCTTAACAAATTAGTGCGTTTGGAGACTGCACTTTTCTTGACAGTTCCAGACTTTAGTATTCAACCCGCACATAAGAGTTCCTCCCCCTATTAATCCAAAAGCAACACTTCTATTTCTTTATACTCTTTTACGAAGTCATGTTCGTCTGTTGGTATCTTAACCATTTTTAACTGATACTCGGAAACTTCTCCGCGAATAGGAATGTCTATGCTTTCATCACTGATTTCCAAAGCGTAGTTGACTGCCATGTGCCCTAATTCTCTATAGATCTCAGGGGATGACATTACCATATTATAATAGCCGCGGATTTCATCATTGTGGTCCCTGCGGCCATCATTAATATAGACCCTGCCATTAATCTGAAGAGCAATCGAAATTTTATACCTGCTTAGCGTACACGTCTGCTTCGCAATTTTTGCAACATCTGCTGTAGAGTACACTTTAACTATCTGTGATGTCAGCCCTCTTTCCTCAATGCTTCCCACAATATTTTTCAGTACTGCAATATGAGCCTTGCAAACATCTACTCCCAGATTCATATTACAAAATCCAGGCGAAACGGCAATGATTATATCTACAGTTTCCGGAATTGGTCTCCCGGATTCCTTAACTTTATATAAGCCGTGATAGCCGGTAATATCTCTTTGTATTTCAAGAATCTTTTCAGGATCAATGGCGGATTCCTTATTGCTTAGTTTTTTCCACCTGTCAGTAGGAATCTGATACCCGCTGCCCGGTCCGGAATATTTGTTCGGTTGATTCAGCCCGCTCAATATACGGCTCTCATCAAAAATTGAAGACACCTGCAAATAGTCCCCGGCAATACGTTCCTTCTGCATTTGCAGTAAATTGTCAGCAATATCATTAAAGCCGCTTTCGCTAAGAGCTCTTATAATATCAATCGCACTTTTACCTTCTTCGAGAAACTTTGTTGCAGCTTCCATGTCCTTCGCCCTGTCTCTATGAGGCATTTCTTCATTTGAATATGCATATATTGCAGCATCTATTTCCTCTTCGCTTACCGGAGGAAAATCGAGTTCATGAAAAACCGCCTGCAAGGCTTTTGCCGCACGATTTCTGACATCAATTGCCACCTGCTCTGTAATTGGTTCTATCCCGCCATCCACTTTCATGTCTCTTTGAATCATGTACCAATCATCATAATCATCACAATCAGTATTTGAGCCCGCAAACACATCATCAAAATTGGGAACCGAGCTATATCCGGAAGTGACAAAATCTGTTCCTGGCAACATTTGCATAAGCAGCTTGGAAGTTCGCCGTATATCGGAGTGCGTGAAAGTCTGATCATTTCCCGATGCAACTTCCAGGTCAAGCATAGATGCAGCAAGGTTTTCCAGAGCCATAACAAGGAATCCTTTAGGCACAGAAGATGTAATGCCTATACAGCTTATAGAGCCGTTCTGTACACCCTGTACACCGCATGCCTTGGCCATATATATGCATAACAGTTCCAAATAAAGCATTGACTTTTTTTCCGCATTTCCCATGAGGACTTCCGAACCTGTCCCTGATGTACATCTCATTTTCATACCTCTGGAAGCATAGACAGATGCAAGGAATCCTTTTGACCATACCGTATCATTGCCTCCATCCATGGTTTTTTCTGTACCATAGAGGGAAATGGTTTCAGCATAGCTCGTTATACCTCTCATGCCCATTTTTACTTCCATGGCTTCTTCCATGGCGCATTGTGTTAAGACCCCCGGTTTTACAGATAGTCCCCCAAGCATTATGGAGATTGCATTAAGCGGTGCGTATCGGGATATCGCACACGTTGTTTCAATTTCTGCAAAGCCTCTGGCTGCTGCTTCGGCTGCATCAGCAGCCAGCAAAACGGGATTATCCATTATGTTTGTTACATGTGCCTGATTTGCCGGTTTTTCACGTTTACGCATTTTCATCTGCGCCATCATTGTTTCAACAGCATTCAGGCATTTCAAAACCTCCAGCATTTTAGCCGGAGTAGATGCAGTCATGATAGTAACAATATCCTCACGGTCAATGTTAACATCCACCAGCATTCTTGCTATATCCTCTGCAGGTATGCCCATTGCACTATATGCCAAATCCTTGTTTATGCCATACCTACTGATAAAAGTTTCAATAGAATCAAATTCATCAATGCTTTTTCCATCCATTTCAACAATCACACCATTTTTTATGCGGATTGATGGTTTCGGATCATATGGTGAATCCATTGCCGACAGACCGCCTTCAGGCCACTGAACAAAAAATGAGTCCATGTTTATTGGCATTTTCTCAAGTTTTTCAAATCTCTTTTGCCGCTTCATTGCATGTACCTATCTATCTCCCCTCAGCTTTTTTCTTTTCTCATATACATCCGCCGCCTCACGAACATATGCTGCGTTCAGCACTGCCCCGCTTTTTTCAAGTTCCTCGGCTATTGCATAAAGTTCTTCTTTAGTCGAACGAAAAGGGCGAAGTGCAGTATAAATTTCAAGAACCTTTTCATCGGAAAAGGATGTGAGTTCTGCTGCTCTTCTGAAGTTTTGAGCAACCTGCTTATTTCTTGCGGATTCAGCAATCTGTGCTTGATATTCCAGAGTCTGAGGACTGATTCTGCAATCTCCTATACTTACATTACCCTTAAGAACATTCTCCATGCTGATTTCAGAAAGTTTCTTTCCCTGTGGTGTGAAGATAAGTTCAGGTCGTTTCTCTGACAATGGATAATCATCTCTATAGTTTAGTTTACCCATATTCTATACCTCCTCAATAAATTTTATATCTACATCTACCGGTAATTTCTTTTCCACAATCAGTTCTGTTTCCTTCATATGGAGCAATGCTGCTTTTATTTGATATTTTGCCAAGGCCATTTGATCGTTTAAGGTAGGCACAGGCTCCGGAACCATTCCTTTCCCGTATCTGGCGGCATTTTTTCCTATCTGCCGGTATATTTCGCCGTCATAAAGGGGTGCCTGTGGAAATATCTCCAGGTTATCAAGCTGTTCCAAGTCCTTTTGATGTATTACACATGTCCCTTTTGACTGTATACCTATGCTTATACCCGATTCCGAAAGCTTCGCTGCATCATTGGCAAAGGTACATAAATCTGCCGTGTTGTAGTATTTTATAAATCTGGGAATAAAACCTTCTTCCTCTATTCCTGCAGCCAGTTCTTTAATAACCGTGTAGTGGGAAACACCAACAATAGTGCTTATTTGCTGCTTGCCGAATGATGGCGAAAGTGCCACGATTATCTCTTTCGGATTGCCGCTTCTTTCAGCAATCCCCTTTTCTTCCAATGCAATTCGCATATCTTTATCTGCCATATTAATATCACCTTAAAAGTCTTTTGGTTCTAAACTGTCTTCTCTCTTAACAAGTTGTTCCCATAACTCGGGAGGAATTTTGTATCCGGTATTTGGTCCGCTATATTCATTCGGATTATTCAACGCACTGATTATTTTTCCATTTTCATCAAAAATTGCTGCAGTTTGCAAATAATCTCCAAAAACTCTCTGCCTCAACATAAACAGCACATTTTCGGCAGCATCTGTATGCCCTGTGTCGTATAGTGCTTTTACAATGTCAAGGCCTGTATATCCTTCCATATAAAACTGCTCGGCAGCCTTCAAATCCTCAACGATATCTCTCTTGGGCATGTCTTTGCTTGAGTATGCGAAAATTGCAGCTTCAACCTCTTCATTTGTAATCTCCGGTAAGTCATAGTATTTGAATATATCCCGCAAAACCTCCGCTCCCTTTTTTCGAGCTTTGATCACGTCCTCTTCCCTGACGGGAATAATACCCCCGTCAGTATATGTATCCCTCTGAAGCACATACCAGTCATCATAATCATCGCAATCCATATTGGACCCCGCAAACATATCTTCACTGTTCGGGACTGCACTGTATCCCGATGTAATAAAGTCTGTCCCTGCCATGAATTGAGGGAACAGTTTTGCCATTCTTCTCATGTCAGAATGCGTAAATGTCTGGTCATTGCCTGATGCAACTTCTAGATTAAGCAGGGATGCCATAAGATTCTCGGCAGCAATGGCACGAAAACCTCCCGGTACAGATGCCGGTATTCCAATACAGCTGACCGAGCCATTTTGTGTTCCCTGTGAGCCGCATGCTTTTGTCATATACAAACACCGTGCCTCCAAATAAAGCATTGATTTCTTCTCGGTATTTCCCATAAGCAACTCAGAACCGGTTCCCGAAGTAAAGCGGGTCTTGATACCCCTGGAAGCATATATTGAAGTAAGAAAACCTTTTGACCACGGCGTATCATCACCATCTGTCATAACGGCTTCGGTACCATAAACAGATACGGTTTCTGCATATGTGGTAAAACCTTTCATCCCTAACTGGATTTCCATGGAGTCTTCCAATGAGCATTGTGATAAAACTCCTTTGCGTTTTGAAAGCCCGCCTGCCATAAGCGCCAGAGCGTTAAACGGTGCGTACCTGGATACTGCTGTTGTAGTCTCTATTTCCGCAAATCCCCTCAACGCGGCTTCCGCTGCATCGGCTGCCATCAGCACAGGATTATCATGCAGGTTTGTTACATGGGCTTGGTTGGCCGGCTTTTTTCTGCAGCGCATCTTCATCTGTGCCATCATGATTTCAACCATGTTAAGGCAAGAGACCACCTTTGCCAGCTTTGCAGGTGTCAATGCACTGCAAATTTCCAAGATCTCCGCCCGAGAGATGTTAATATCAACAAGCATCCTTGCAATTTCCCAATTGTCCACTGCCATATATTTTTCTACATTTTTAACATCGATTGCATAAATTGCAATAAAAGAATCGACGGAATCGAATTCATCTATAGATTTTCCATCCATCTCAACTATAATACCTTTTTCTACTTTAACGGACGGTTCCGGATCAAAGGGCGAATCCATAGCTATGAGACCTGCTTCCGGCCACTCATCCGAAAATCCGTCTTGATTTATGGGCTTTTTTTCGAGCACCTCAAATCGTTTAGATCGTTTCATACCTTAACCCTCTTTTTTTAGGATGATTGTCATACAGGATACATTGGCATCCACATCAAAATCCATATAATACGAACTTATCTCCCTGCCTGAAATCAGCTCAATATTTTTCTTAAGCACGGAATAATTTTTATCGACTGCTTTTCGCCTGGAGTATGCCACTACTTGTTTACTGTAGATATCTTCTATAATAGACATTTCCATAAATGATAGAACTTCAATGCCTATAATAACAATGCAGTCGGTCCCCATATAAACCTTCGCATCCCGCACCCCTTTTTGGAAGATCCGTTTTACCCAAGATTTATAACAATCTTCTATTCCTTTTTTAATCATATTCATTTCTTTATTGCTGTTAGAACTCATATGACCAAACTTACCTTTCTTAAACCGGTTTCTTAATTGTTCCCTATACTGCCTGTATAAAGGGTTTGCGCTTTATTATTCTTGAAGCATTTTGGCCGAAGGCTCTCAATATATGGTTATTGAATTGTCTGCTTTCCATAAATGCGCCTTCCTTTTTGAACTGACTGCTAAACATTCCGACCGTATCACTGTTTATGCCTATTGCAACACCAAGACCTGTGCTGATTGTATCCTCCAAAGCATCTCTAAAGGGGTCGTTACTTAAAACAATTTTATATGGAAGTCCTTCTTCTTCAATTCCATATGAAATTTGTAATGCCTCTTCTTTCATATTCGGTGTATAAAAAATATTTATTTTAAGAAGGTTATCTTTATTTGCTCCCATTTTATCTCAATTTTCCTCCAGATAGGACAGCAGCAGCCCGGTTGCTACAGCATTCCTCGGTCCTTCTGTCTTTCTGACATTCGCTTTACCGCTTACTATCCCATAATATGTGAGCCTTTCTGTAACCATATTACCCAATTCAAAATCCAGTGAAGAGCCCCCCACTAATACAATATGTTCAAATTCATTTATGTTTCCTGTTACCGAAATATTTTCCAACGCACGAATTATATTATTTATAAGAACCTTTTCCTTAGCTTCCCTTCTTACAGCACGTATCTTTTCTATGTGGTGTTTCGTTTTAATAGGTCGTAATTCTGCAGGTTTTACAACAACAACCCGTGCAAACAGATTGCTGTCGACAGCCTCCTCGAAGAACTGAACATTCCCATCCTCATGACGTATATGGTAAAGCGATTCAACTTTAGCCAAAGGATACTTTTTTATATCTTCGGCAAGGTCGAAATCATCAAGCCCAAGCTCTGCATTTATAAGCATCGTGACCATATTACCCGCTCCGGCCAAATGAATTGGTTTGGTTTCATTATTTCTGAGCATTAGGCATGCGTCTGTGGATCCTGCCCCAATATCCACCACTACAAGCGGCTTTTCGGTACCGGGTGTTGTCAAGGCTCCTCTGACAGCCATACTGCCCTCCACTCCGCCAATTTCCACATCGATATTTAATTTTGCGGCCACTGCTTCCGCCAGCCTCCTCATGTGAAGTTTTTCCGTTTTAACCATTGCGGCAATCCCAACAGCCTTTTCCATCGCAAACTCATTTGCAAGGTTTCCCTGAACCTCTTTCGGAACAATAGTATCTACCGCCATAATGTCCTTAATGAAAACATTTTTGTAATCCTGCTCTGTCATCGCAGCCATTTCTCTTCTTACCTTTTCAAGCATCCCGCCTACATTTGTTCCTCTCGTGCCTGTAACATAATCTATATGCTTCGCCTTCCTGACTACATCCATAATCTCTTTGGCTCCATTGTCAACTGAGACATTATATGTCCTTTCACCTCTGTGAATGATAATTTCCCCCGCAGGAATCTTTCGTTCCTTTACTTCCCCTGCAGGAGTCTTGATCACAACGGCGGAACGGTTTCCTATCAGTGCTTTTGCGATATGAACTATCTGCTTTGTTTCCTTTGCATTTAGACCGAATACCGTAGCAATTCCGTAAGGGTTTGACAGCAGAGATATGCACTCTCCTATCTGTACAACCTCGACAGCACAGGGCATGCCAATAGGAACCCTGTGAATCGCTTCTACCTCATCGACTATAGGTATTATCTTATTAACCCTGTTACTTACAAGTACGCCATCGTCTTTTTTTAATATGGCGCCTTCTATTTTTATGCCTTTCGAAAGTGCTTTGTTTATTGCTTCCGCAGCATCCGAAAAATCAATATCACTGGAAATAACGACAATATACTCTTTCCCTAACGTCGCATCACCGATATCCTGGATGCGTATGGTTTCTCCTGTTCCAACCCCAAGACCACCCGGAGTGTCCGGATTATGTCCTATCAGTGTTGATTCCGTTATAATTGTCTCCGTAATGGTTTCCATGGCAAAATCACCGATAACCGGAGTTGCTTCATTGATTCTAATCTTATCTATTTTATCAATTTCTATATTTAATTTACTTGCAGCATTTTTTAACGACTTGATAATGCCGTCTATATTATCGTTTGTTCCTTTAATTCCTGTCGTTGATGATATCCCGCTCACACATTTTACAAGCCGCGCATCTTCGATTACTCCTATCGCAGTTTCTGTTGTCGCGTTCCCAATGTCTACTCCGGCGATATATTTTCTCATTTTAAAAGTCCTTTCAGCAGATTTGAATTTGATTATATCATAATTCGAGCCCCGGTTCATTTATGAACCGGGGCGTAGGCATTTTATGCTCTTTTTAACATACCGCGCATTTCGTAAACTTCAGCAGCTTCCGCAACCAGGGCGGCATTAATCTTTGCATCATATTTTTCTTCAAGTTCTGCTGCAATTTTTATAAGCTCCTCTTTAGTCGAAACATGCGGGCGAAGGCAATTATATATTTCCAGAATTCTGTCATCCGGGATTCTTGTCATCTCGGCAGCTCTTCTGAAATTGGCTGCCACCTGCGGGTTCCCAAATGATTCCTGAATTTGTGCCTGATACTCCAGAGTTTCCGGTGCAATCTTACAGTCATCTTCCGTAATCTTACCGGCAAGGATATTGTCTATAGTTATATCGTCAACTTTTTTCCCCGTCGGTGTTTTGATTAGCTCCGGATGTTTTTCATAAACAGGATAATCCTTTACTGCATCTAATTTATCCATTTTAGACCTCCTTGTGATTCAGTCTATATTGAATTCTTCTTCAATAGGTCTGATGTTCTTTCTGCCATATACCGCATAATAAATTATTGCTACAGCATAAACCGCCAGAACCCATTTAAGTACAGCAATGTTGTAATAAAGTACACACACTATCAAAACGATTACAAATATTAGGGCGATAACCGGCAATACTTTACCTGCATTGAAAGGCCTCTCCAGATTCGGTTCCTTTTTCCTCATAATGAATGTAGACATAATCGATATTGTATACATAATCAGCGCCGCAAATACTGAAATAGTTACCATCAGGCTTGTATCGTTTGTGAGGATCGTCACAATGAGAGCAATGGTTCCGGGAACAATCAGACCAACTGTAGGAGAACCTTTTTTGTTTACCTTGGCGAAAACAGGTGGTAAATATCCTGTTCTTCCCATTGCATATGTCTGCCTTGAGAATGACAGTACAATTGCGGAGAAGCTGGCAATCATGGCAAATAACGCCACTGCAGCAATTATTTTCGGCAGAATGCTATCAGCTCCATAAGGTGTCTCAAGCGCAATTGCAAGTGGATAGTCAACACTTGAAATAACCTTATAGTCTGCTATTCCTGCCGGAAGTAATATAGCAATCAGTGATGTAAAGAACAGTGTGATAACGGCCGGAATATATCCCTTAGGGATATCCTTCGGATTTCTCATCTCTTCCGCATTCATTGCTGCACCATCAATGGCAAAATAGAACCACATTGAATAAGTCATGGCACCGGCAACACCCATAAATCCATTTGTAAACGGCTTGCCCCCACCTATAAAAGTGTCCAGTTCAAAATGAGGAGCGGCACAAGCTGCAAACACAACCAGACCAATGAGGGATAC
>CAYFQD010000018.1:26047-30790 GCA_964345275.1 uncultured Oscillospiraceae bacterium | reverse complement strand
TAGAGTTACAGGGATAAATGATACCAAAAATGATACCGGACCTCCAGGTTCAAAATGAGGAGCGGCACAAGCTGCAAACACAACCAGACCAATGAGGGATACGATTGTTACAACCAGCTCAAGCTTGGAAGATGTTTCGATTCCAGTCAGGTTAATCAGCATGAAGAAAATAAAAAATACAGCAGTCGCAACCAGCGCCGGTATTGACGGCACAAGGTAATTAACAAGTGCACCTGTAGCCAATGATACTGCGCAAGGCGAAATCAGAAATGCAATCAGCACAGAGAAACCCGTGATAAATCCCGCAAAAGGATTCATTGCTCTTCTGGCGTATGCCGAAGGGCCTCCCGCGTGTGGAATAGATGTTGCCAGCTCTGTATAGCAGAACAAGAACGGCACATACATTAGAGTTACAGGGATAAATGATACCAAAAATGATACCGGACCTCCAGGTTCAAAACCATATGAGAATCCATAGTAATCTCCGGATATTACCAGCCCAACTGCGATAGCCCATAAACCCAGAGGAGTCAGAGCCTTTTTAAGACCGCCCTGCTGCTCCAGCTTAGCTTGAGAATTATTAGTCATGTCTTTCCTCCTTTTTTACCTACTTTACCAAATAGATAAACTTCTATAATTTAACAGCCAAATCTATTGGTGCCATTTCTTTATTCATCATCTCACCTTCTTTAAAATGCATAAGTGTTGACTTTATAAGATATTTGGAAGGCACCATATAGTCGTTTAATATTTCTACCGGTTCCGGACTTTCACCCTTGCCGTACTTCGCAGCATTCTTGCCGATTTTTCTGTATATATCTTTGTCATACAGTGGTGACTGAGGGAACAGTTCCAAGTTGTCCAGGGGAACCAGATTTTTCTGGTGAATAACTGTTGTTCCTCTTGACTGAAGAGCCACGCTTATTCCTGACCCGGCCAGTTTTGACCCCTGAGAAGCTATAATCGCCAAATCCGTGGAATTGTATACTTTAATGAACCTGTAGTTCATCCCTTCCTCTTCAATGCCTGCACAAAGTTCCTTGATAATATCTCCCAGGTCGATTCCAATAATGGATTTTTTATGTCGTGTTCCGAAAGCAGGAGAAAGTGCAATTATTATTTCCTTTGCATCGTTGCCCGGCTGGGAAACACCCAATTCTTTGATTTCAAGATCCATTTGGTCCTCCTTCCTACACTTCCTGTGGTTTTAAGGCACTGAATTTTTCTTTCAGCTCCGACCATCTCTCATCGCTGACTCTATACCCGGTTCCCGGCCCCATATAATCATTTCTGTCATTCACTGCACTAAGGACATTGTAGTTTTCATCAAAAAGCGAAGATGTATGCAGGTAATCACCTATTACTCTCTGCTTCATTTGATTCATTACATTCTGAGCTACATCTTCAAACCCGGCTTCATACAGAATCTTGATAATATCTATAACGGTTGTGCCCTTCTCCATCATCATAGTTGCAGCCTTCATATCTTCTGCCTTATTCCTGGCCGGCATATCCTTATAGCAGTATGCATATGTAGCCGCTTCAACTTCCTCATCTGTGATTTCCGGGAGTTTCAATCCTTCAAAAACTGCCTGCATGGCTTTGCCCGCTCTGTTTCTCACTGCTATGGCCTCTTCTTCCCTTATCGGTTTGATGCCGCCATCGACTTTCATATCACGCTGCAGTGTATAGTAGTCATCGTAATCATCACAGTCCTCATTGGAGCCTGCAAACACATTATCCAGATTAGGTATTCCGCCGTAACCGGAGGAAATATAATCAGTTCCCGGCATAAACTGCATCATGAGCTTTGAACCCCTTCTGAAATCAGAATGTGTAAATGCCGTATCATTGCCGGACGCCACTTCAATATTAAGCATTGACGCAATTAAACTTTCTGCGGCAATTGCCCTGAATCCATTAGGAATTGCTGCCACTAAAGGAATCGCATTGATAGATCCGTTCTGAATACCCTGTACTCCACATGCTTTGGTAAGGAACAGACATCTTGCCTCAAGATAGAGCATTGACTTGCCTTCGGCATCGCCCATCAGAACTTCTGCCCCTGTTCCCGAGGTGTATCTGATTTTAATTCCTCTTGATGCATATGCAGAGGCCAGAAATGCCTTCGAATATGCCGTATCTCCGCCGTCTATCAACACCTGCTCCGTTCCGTACACGGACAATGTTTCCGCATAAGATGTGAATCCTCTCATTCCCAAAGCCAGTTCCGTAGCTTCTTCCATCGAACACTGATTCAAAACTCCCGCTCTGCCTACCTGGCCTCCAATCATAAGCGCAATCGCATTGAAAGGTGCATATCTGGCAAGAGCACATGTTGTTTCAACTTCAGCAAATCCTCTTGCGCCTTCTTCCGCTGCATCTGCGGCCACAAGCACCGGATTGTCATCCAGGTTTGTTGCATGTGCCTGAGTCGCCGGGCTCTTTCTTGCCCGCATCTTCATTTGAGCCATCATCATTTCAACAACATTCAGATGAGACATGATTTCCGCTAACTTGGACGGTGTACTCGCCGTACAGATTTTAACAATCTCCTCTCTCGGAACATGAATATCCACAAGCATCCTCGCAATTTCCAAGGAGCTGATTTTCATAGCTTCCTCTGCATATTCAACATTTATGCCATAATCTGCGATAAATTTATCGAGAGAGTTGAAATCTTTCCGATCGATGCCGTCCATTTCTGTGATAACTCCATCCTTAACCTTCAGGCTGGGTTTAGGATCGAAGTTGGATTCCATGGCAATCAATCCGACTTCTTCCCATTCATATGAAAATCCATCCTGATTGATTGGCATTTGTTCCAATTTTTCAAATCTTTTGGATCGCTTCATATCCTCCTCCTTCAAAAAACAAAACCACAAACAACAAACAGCCATCATCCCTGTCTGACTAACCGCTAAGCGACTCTTCAAAACTATCGGAACTTTGCCTATTTCTTGTTTGTGGCCTTTCTGACATCTACTATTAAATAAACAGTCTATGTCAACAACTTCCACTTATTGAATGTTCTTAATACACAGTATAATCACATCTTCTTTTAATTTCAAGATGTTTTTAAAATTTTAGGTTTTAGGGATTTGAATTATATTAGCAATTAACCGTAAAGTCCTATGAGACATGCTTCTTCCAAAACATGACCTCTCATAGCCTTTCTAAGATCGTTAATCCAGAATCCATCCCTGAGTCCGGGTCTGCAATCCAGTGCATAGAGCCAGATTTCATAAGCATGCTCTCTGCCGGGTGCGGGACCGCCAAAGAAGTATGAATATTCTTCCGGGATATCAGCATAGGCACCCAGCCTTGTCGCCCAGCTGGACCTGCCCTGAGGATAAAACCCTTCAGTTCGGCTGGCATTCTCAGGTATTTCACTAACATCTGCGGGGATGTCACTGACCAGCCAGTGAACCCATGGGACACCCTCATCTTCTGCGTTGTCATAATCAATAAAGATTATGGCGAAGCTTTTTGTTCCTTCCGGTGCACCTTCCCATGATAAAGGAAATGATGTTTGAGGGATGCCATACTTCATATTTTCTTCCGGTCCGTTACATCCGTAGAACACATCCATTTTGTTTTCTGCATCTATTGCAGAACTTGTGAGTTTCAGCATGTTCTGCCTCCCTTTCGTTTCATATAGTATGATATACATACACTTATTCTTTATTATTAACGATAGCATCCCCAATCAACTCAAACAATTCCAGAAATCGAACACATTCTTCTTCCTTTGGAGTAATAAGCTGCATAACTGGGGGGATGAAAATCCATGCACCGGAACCAATAAAGCTATCTACACTAACTCTAAAATTACCCCACTCCGGTCTATGTTGGATTGTTATCTCCTGAATATCCAGCGTGTGCACCCTGTCTATAATCAAAATGTTATTAAGTCTTTCCAGATACTTATGTTTTATCTCCTGATTATCATTCCATGCCCTGCAAACAAATATATCATTTTTGTGCCGCTTCATACTGAATTCTAGCTTAAACTTGCATTTGCCGATTTCACGGAAGCTTTCATTCACATCAATGAAGCCGAGCATTTGAAGGTTATAGTTAACTGAAAGAAACCTGTTTTCCCAATTGTATATAAACTTTAGGTTGCTCAAATACTTAAAGTCATTAAAATACAATGTGCGCTGTAAAGTATCCCGTCGTTCGTCAATAAGATGTTTCCCTGAAACTCTCTTGAAAGTATCCGTTAGAACACTCAGCTTTTGTTCTGCTTTTTTTGTTACAAAGCTGTCTCTTGCCTTAGCTGCATTTCTATTCTCTTTTTTTTGAAGATATCCCATATGCCATTATTTGTTTCTTTTCTCAAGCCATTCAACAACTGCTTCATCCCATACAGGTAGGTACTCTGTTCTCTCTCTGATCATTATCGCTGCATCCCCCAAATCCGAGCGTTCATTAATTTTTCTTCCTTTTAATTATAACGCAATGTTTTTTATTACACACTCAACTGATTAGTGGTATGTAAATTAAAACGAGTACAGATACACAACTGCAACTGCCTCCCTCTGAACCTCTCTATTTAACGCTGCTGCTAACTGTTTCCTTAAGAATTACATCATGTGCTCCGCCCTCGACTATACTCGTTGCGGATACCAGCGTCATCTTGGCATTTTTCTGAAGTTCCGGAATTGTCAATGTACCGCAGTTACACATTGTAGACTTTACCTTCATGAGCGACTGCCTCACATTATCGCTCAGCGGACC
>CAYFQD010000018.1:0-25947 GCA_964345275.1 uncultured Oscillospiraceae bacterium | reverse complement strand
ATTCCAACCTTTATAAAGTCGGCTCCTGCCTCTGCCAGAAATCTAAAACCATCGCCGTCGACCACATTGCCGGCACCGACTTTGACATCGTCGCCGTACCTGTCTCTTACGAAATTCAAAGTTTTTGCCTGCCATTCAGAGAACCCCTCGCTGGAGTCAATACACAGAATGTCGGCACCCGCTTCAACAAGTGCAGGAACCCTTTCCTCGTAGTCTCTGGTATTGATCCCGGCACCGACAACATATCTCTTGTCAGCATCCAGCAGTTCGTCCGGATACTCCTTATGCGCCATGTAGTCCTTACGGAATACAAAGTAGGCCAGTCTGCCCTCCTTGCTGACAACCGGCAGTGCGTTCAGCTTGTGGTCCCAGAGCATGTCATTGGCCTCGCTGAGCGAAATGCCCTCTTCTGCATATATGAGCTTATCCTTGGGAGTCATAAATTCGCTTATCTTCGTATCAGGTGACATTCTGCTGACACGATAGTCACGACCTGTAACAATACCTACCATCCTGCCTTCTGCAGTTCCGTCCTCCGTGACCGCCGTGGTGGAATGACCCGTCCTCGCTTTCAATGCAAGCAGGTCCGCCAGAGTCTGGTCCGGTCTGATATTGGTGTTGCTCTGGACGAAGCCGGCCTTGTGATTCTTGACTTTTTTGACCATAGCGGCCTGGCTTTCCACAGGCTGGGAACCGAAAATAAAGGATATACCGCCCTCTTTAGCCAGGGCAATCGCCAGCTCATCGCCGGATACCGACTGCATTATGGCTGAAGTCATAGGAATATTCATACTCAAGGCAGGCTCTTCACCCCTCTTGAATTTTGTTACCGGTGTCTTCAGCGAAACGTTATCTACAGTGCATTCCTCGGATGAGTAACCCGGCACCAGCAGATATTCGCTGAATGTTCTCGATGGTTCATTAAAAAACTTTGCCATTTCTATCTCCTTAATTCTCTTCCTCTCACATCACAGCTACGGGCAGATAAATCCCTTGCAAATATTTTTTCTATTATACTTATTGTAACAGGATTATTCAATAAAAACTTGTTATTTCATAAACTTATCAATAGCGGCGTTCAGCTCTTTGACGGACTCGTAATCGTCATGGCGGACAGCATCCACTATGCAGGTGGAGAGATGTTCTTTAAGCACTACACGGCTTACACTCTTTACTGCGGAATCGATGGCAGAAAGCTGTATAAGAACCTCACTGCAGTCCCTGTCGTTCTCCACCATCCTTTTTACCGCTTCCATATGCCCGATTATGCGGGACATTCGGTTCAACACGGCCTTTTTGTTTTCATGAGTATGGTTGTCTGCGTGATTATGAGCATGTTTATGTGTCATTTTTTCTTCCTTCCCCCGGGGGGGATACAAGTTTGCTTAACCGATGTATCCCCGCAACCCGTGTATTCAAGCGATTCAAAGATTTTGCAAAACCATCCCCCACCGAGGCTTGTATCCGGGGGATATGCCGTATAGAATATATCACAGTTGTTTATTGTTTTAAAGTGCCGCAGGCAAAACGGAGATAAGTTTGAGTAGAGAAACAGCAAAGTATATAGTAAGAAAAGCCGTACAGCTGGTGCTTTCTCTTTTCGTACTTTCCCTCTTGGTCTTTTTTATAGCCAGACTGGCTCCGGGCAATCCGCTGCGTGCCTACTACGGAGAGGCTGTAGAACGAATGAGCCGGGAACAGCTTGATGCCGCCACAGAGAGGCTTGGCCTTGATGACTCCCTCATTACCCAATATATCAGATGGCTGAACAATGCTTTTCAGGGGGACTTCGGCATTTCCTTCCAGTACAAGCAGCCTGTTGTGGACATCGTCAGCCAGGTTTACGGAAACACTATAGCATTATCGGGGGCTTCCTTCGTTATTATCTTTGTACTCGGCCTGCTTCTTGCTATTTTCTGCGTAAATCATGAAGGGCAGATGATAGATAGAATCATCTGCAAAATCGGCATTGCAACCAACAGCATTCCTGAATTTTTCGCAGGTCTTATCCTCATACTCATATTCGCAGTTACTTTGAGCGTACTGCCGATAAGCGGCGCTACATCTCTTGGCGGCGGCGGACTCGTTGACAGAGCTATACACTTGATTCTTCCTGTCAGTGCCATAGTGATTTCCCATCTGTGGTATTGCACTTACCTGATGAGAAATAAACTGTCTGATGAGGTAAGCAAAGAATATATTCTCCTGTGCCGTGTCAAAGGGCTGACACGAAATCAGATCATGTACAGACACTGTCTTAAAAACATAATGCCGGCCGTCGTCAGCATTATGGCAATTTTTCTGCCGCACCTTCTGGGTGGAACCTATGTTATCGAGATGGTCTTCGGCTATCCGGGACTGGGCAAACTGGGTGTGGAGAGCGCTCAGTTCCACGATTACAACACTCTCATGGTGGTTTGTCTCGTAACCGGCACAGCTGTAATCATCGCAAATATGATTGCCCAGATAATCAACGAGAAGCTGGACCCTCAAATCAAAGAAGAGAGGGGGCAGATGCTGTGAAATTAAAACAAAACCTCCCTATGGGTTTCCCCGTAATTTCCATCGCTATCCTTGCTGTCATCATCCTGGGCTGCCTTATTTCCGACCTCTTCGTCCCCTACGATCCCACTCGAATGGACCCCGCCGAAATAAGTATGGCACCCGGCAGCCGGCATCTTTTCGGTACAGACACGCTGGGGCGCGATCTTTTCTCCGTCATCTGGTACGGCGGCAGGATTTCGCTTATTGTCGGCCTGCTGGCAACAATAATAAGCACTTTTATCGCTGTCACCTACGGCGCCGCTTCCGGACTGTCTTCAGATCGTATCGACGATGTGATGATGAGGTTTACGGAAATATTAATGAGCATTCCTCAGATTTTAATCGTCATGTTCATCCAGGCGCTTATGGGAGAGGCTACAATCTGGTCCATTGCCTTTGTGTTGGGAATAACCGGCTGGATGGCGGTTGCAAAGATGGTTCGCAGCGAAGTAAGAGAGCTGAGAACTGCCGGTTTTGTTATGGCGGCACGAACCATGGGTGCCGGATTCTTCTATATATTGCGCGTGCATCTGGTTCCAAACTTCATGTCAGCCATCATGTTTATGGTAGTAACCAATATAGGCAGCGCCATCGCTATGGAGGCCACGCTCAGCTTCCTGGGGCTCGGTCTTCCTATGGAAATAATCTCCTGGGGAAGCCTCATGTCCCTCTCTCAGAGGGCAATGCTTACCGACGCATGGTGGATGCTGATTATACCGGGATTATTCCTGATCGTTACCTTGATTTGTATAACCGAAATAGGCGAATACCTGCGAACCGCAGGCAGACGCAACCGGTTAATATAAATAATAGATGTTCGTTATTAAATTTAAAGAAGGAGTTTTATTATGAAAAAAACGCTGATAACTTTGCTTTGTATTTTCATGCTCTGCCTGGGGCTTGCAGGATGCGGAGGTCCGGACGAAACTTCTGACGGGAATGCACTTGTCTACGGCAGCGGTGACTATACCGCAATCAATCCGGCTCTCTATGAGCACGGAGAGATTAATCTGCTGCTGTTTGCCGGTCTGACTGCACATGATGCTGATAACAATGTTGTTCCCGGGCTGGCGGAGGAGTGGAATTTTGATGATGTTACCAATACATACAGCTTCACTCTCAGGGAAGGTCTGACCTTCCATGACGGGGAGCCGCTTACGGCAGAAGATGTCAAGTTTACAATCGAAGCCATTCAGAACCCTGATAACGGCTCTGAAAATGCGTCGAACTTTGAAGATATAGTAGCCGTAAATGTAATTGATGACACTCATATAGACATCAAGCTTGCCGCTCCAAACGAAGCTATGCCCGATTATCTGACCATGGGGATACTGCCTAAGCACCTGCTTGAAGGTGAGGATATAACAACATCCGGCTTCAATCAGAATCCTGTGGGCGCAGGCCCTTACAAACTGACCGGGTGGGATATGGGTCAGAGCATTGCAATGGAGAAGTTCGATGGTTACTATCAGGGAGCTCCAAAGATTGAGACCGTTATCTTTAAGATTGTTGAAGATACTGATTCGCGTGCTCTCCAGCTGGAGTCCGGCGACCTGAACTTCGCACAGATTACTCCGAAATCCGCAGAAAATCTCAAGGATACTGAGGGTTTCACCATATATGATATGACAACTGCCGACTACCGCGGCATTATGTACAATTTCAACAATGAATTCTGGAAGAAACACCCGGAACTGCCGGCTATTCTCAGCTACGGCATCGACCGCCAGGCCATTGTAGACAGTGTGCTGCTGGGTTATGGCGAAATCGCTTACTCACCGCTGCAGGCAGGGCCTTACAATAATCCGGATATCGAAAAGTATGATTATAATCCTGATAAGGCTGAGACTCTGCTGCAGGAGGCCGGCTGGGCAAAGAACGCAGATGGTATCTATGAAAAGGATGGAGATGTTCTGGAGTTTACCATAAACTGTTCCCAGGGAGACCAGGTTCGTATTGACATGGCTAAGATCTGCGCTCAGAATCTGGGAGACATAGGCGTCACTGTCAAGGTTGATTCCCCTGCGGAAATCGACTGGGAAGGGCAGGACGCATTCCTCGTCGGCTGGGGCAGCCCATTTGATCCGGACGATCACACCTATAAGGTTTTCGGAACAGATAAAGGCGCCAACTACAATATGTATTCCAATGCTGCTGTAGATAAACTGCTGACAGAAGCCCGTCAGACTTCGGATGATGCTGCACGAACAAAACTTTACAAGGAGTTCCAGGTGGAGTTTGCTGCCGATCCGGCATATACATTTATCGCATATGTTGATGCTATCTATGCAGGATCCTCCAACATTACCGGCATCACTCCGGAAACCATTCTGGGGCATCACGGCGTGGGAATCTTCCACAACATTCATGAATGGGAGATTGCAGAATAATAATAATCTATGGCCGATTTACTTGAAATCAACAATTTGATAGTGTCCTTCCGAACCGATTCAGAGGAGACGCCCGCCGTAAAAGGTGTGTCCCTCTGTCTTGGTGCGGGTGAAACTCTGGCTCTTGTTGGTGAATCCGGATGCGGCAAGACGGTTTTATGCAAATCCATTTTGCGCATTCTTGAAGACAACGCCATTATCGGCGGTGGAAAAATTACTCTGAACTCAGGGGCTTCAACCACCGACCTGACTCATATGTCCGAAAAGGATATCCTGCCTCTGCGAAGCAGTGAGATTGCTATGGTGTTTCAAGACCCCATGACCAGTCTTAACCCTGCATTTTCTGTGGGAGATCAGATTGCGGAGGTTATCCGGATACACGGAATAAGGCGGGAAGGTGCTGACGGTTCATTTGAACGCCGTCCTGTTTCAGCCTCTGAAGCAAAACAGCGGGCCATTGAACTGATGAAGCTTGTAGCTATCCCCAATGCGGAATCCCGCTATGATCAGCGTCCTTACCAGTTTTCCGGAGGTATGCGCCAGAGAATTGTCATAGCCATTGCTCTGGCAGGGAGCCCCGGGATTATACTTGCAGACGAGCCGACAACGGCTCTGGACATAGATAGCCAGGCGGAAATACTCGCTCTGCTGAAGGATGTACAGAGACATACCGGTGTAGGAATTCTTTTTATCACTCACGATCTCAGCCTTGTTGAGGGGATGGCAGATCGAGTTGCGATTATGAAAGACGGGATTATTGTGGAAACCGGTGCTGTCGGAACTGTATTCTCTGCACCGCAGCACGAATACACTAAGAAGCTCCTTGGTTTTGTCGATTACTCGCGGGGAGAAGGGCATCACCACAGGAGCGTTACTCACACCCACAGTGCCGATGATCTGACAAATGGCGTACATGGAGATGTGATTCTGGATATCCGGAATCTGAATAAGAAGTTTTCCTACGAAGCAGTGCTGGACAGTTTCAACCTTACCGTATATGAAGGTGAGATTGTGGGACTGGTTGGTCGCTCCGGCTGCGGCAAGACAACCCTTGCCCGCTGCATTATGGGCATAGAAAAACCTGATTCAGGTGAAATCAGGTTTTCTTCAGGTGTAAAGGGGCAGATGATTTTTCAGGATTCAGCTTCCGCATTTAACGATCGCCTGACTGTGGAGAAGATTATCGCCGAACCTCTGATAATAGCAGCCTCCTGTTCATCTCGTGCCGCTATACGGGAACAGGTTTTGCATGCTATGGGACTTGTGGAGCTCCCCGAAAATTTCGCATCACGCAAGCCCTACGAATTATCCGGGGGACAGCGTCAGCGCGTTGCTATAGCGCGCGCACTGATTACCGGCCCCGACTTTATTATTGCCGACGAACCTCTGACCGGACTTGATGTTACCGCTCAGGCACAAATCGTTCATCTGCTTAAACGCCTTTCGGAAACAGAGAAGTTGACCATTCTCTTCATCGCTCATGATCTTCCAATGGTTAATCACATAAGCAACCGCATCATAGAGATGTAATTTCGGTTTTTTCAAGCAGTTTCTCTGCTTCCTCAATCTCTTCTTCGGAAAAAACCCTGAACCCGGCCGCTCTTAACATTTCCGTCGCGACTCCTGACCCGGGTATTTGTTTGCCCTGAAAGGTGCCATCGTATATTCTGCTGCTTCCACATGAAGGGCTCTGCTCCTTCATTACCGCAAAGGCTATATTATGCTCCCGGGCCAGCTCAACAGCAGCAACGGCACCGGCAGTATATTCAGCGGTTACATCCGTGCCCTCTCGATTTATTACCCTTTCCCCAACTCTCTGCGCATCGAGCCTGGGAATCGGCAATCCTCCGATAACTTCAGGGCAAATGGGAATCAGTCTGCCCTCTTCCTTCCACTTAATGAAAACCGGGTGTGTTTCCGCCTTGCTCCTGCCGTCATATCTTACCGGCCTGCCCCCGTACAGGCACTCACTGACCAGAATTTTTCTCATATCATTCGGAAACCAGCCTTGCTGCCACTTCACAGCATTCGGAAGCATCTTCCGAGTAGGCTGTTGCACCGATCTTTTCCGCCCATCTCGAAGTTACGGGCGAACCTCCGACCATAGTCTTGAACTTGCCTTTGAGTCCCGCCGCTTCCAGCTTTTCTTCGATTTCCTTCTGCACTGTCATTGTGGTTGTCAGCAGCGCAGAGGAACCGATTATGTCGGCATCGACTTCCTGCGCCTTTGCGATGTAGTCGTCAGCAGGCACTTCTCTTCCCAGGTCGTATACATCGAAACCTGAAGCCTTCAGCATGGATACACATATGCCCTTGCCGATATCATGAACATCGCCCTCCACAGTTGCAATTACAATCTTGCCTTTTTCGGCAACTTCACCCTGGGCAGCCAGTTCTTCGTCAACCGCATCGGTTGCTATGCTCATAACTTCTGTAGCAAAAATCAGTTCAGGCAGAAATACCTCTCCTCTTCCGAACTGGTCTCCCAGTTCGTTCATTCCTTTGCTGAACCCTTCCTGAAGCATTTCCACACAGCTTATTCCCATTTCCTTACCTTCAGCAAGAACTTCAGCAGCCATATCTTCATCAGCTTCAATAATTGAATCAAATGCTTTCTGCATTAATTCTTCCCTTTTCATCGATCCTTTCTCCTTTCAGCCGTGCCGGAACCGGTTTTTTGTTTATTTGATTCCGGCGCGTTCCTTAAATCTTTCAACGGAGTTAATCTTAATATCCAGTATCTCTGCAATTCTGAACTTGGCGGCCATACCGTTATTCTCTTCCTTGCACGGTTCAACATGACAAAGTCCGATACCTAAATCCCTTCTGACATCTGACATTTCAACAACATCGCAGAGGAATTCCGGACTTACACCGAGCTTGTCGGCAACATAGGCTTTGGCTTCGTCGATTTTCATCTTTTTAGCGAGCTGCATACGGAGAACCAGATCTCCGGCTGTACGTACGCCGCCCATACCGGCACAAATACTATGAGTTGCCTCTTCACCCAGCGGATCACCAACGCCTGCCTACAAACCGTCTATCTTGCCGATTTCAACCAGTGCCTTATCCACCCTTGAAACCACATTGCCTGGCATGATTTCAACCATAGGTACTCCGCATACGCCCATTCCGACATTAGCGTGTACAGGGATATTGGCTGCGGCAGTGCATGCCTTGACGAATGTGCAGACCCTCGCCATGTTCCACGGGAAGCTTTTGCTGCAGTTGGTGTTAACAACCAGTCCGAAAATGCTTGCTCCCGCCTCTTCCGCCAGTTTCACCTGATCATGCGGGTACAGTCCCGCCAGGCGTTTACCTTTGTATTTAAGTTTTCCATGCATGCCGAGAACAAATTCCCCTGCCATGCCCACCTCGACACCCATATCGGTATATCTGCCTGAAATTTCTTCGCAGGCCTCAAGCGCCGCCAGGAAGTCCGCATCTCCAGCCGCTCCGCAGGTGTCAAGGTTGATACCGTCTGCACCCACCTCGTACATTTTTCCGGCAACAAACACGATGTCCCTTACGGAGTGCTTCACCGCTTCTTCCTGTGCTGCCCATGCCTCCTTGATTTTACCCTCCGGCAGCAATGTGGCCCAGTTGTCTACAGGACCATCGGGATATGTGTAGAAGCCCAGATTTGGCATTGCTCCATAGAACAGCGGTATCGTTGAGTTGTTCAGAGCATGCTTCAGTGCTCCCGCTTCGCGATCTACTATTCCCTTGACAGTCTTGTAGTTGTAATCTCCGTTTCCGATATCAACTGAGTCACACCCGAGAACTCTCTCATAAATCAATGCTTCGCTTTCACGCGGCAGCGGGATCTGACTTTTGATGTTGATCTTATGGGATCCGGCATCATTGGTCAAAACAATCTCTTTTCCGGGTTCAACTCCCACAACATTTCCCGCCATAGTGATGATGTTATAGAGATGCTCAACTTCTTCCTCTGTAAGAGGGTCTATCTTGCCGCACTTAACAGCGTCTTCAATGCCCAGGGCCATGTCTTCGCGAATCTCCGCTTCGGTCATGTGTACCGTTGTACCATCACCCATTCCGGTACGGAATTTCTTTTCATTAACCATATTGCCTCCTTTCTTTTTCTCTATTTATTATAACTTAACTTCCGCCAGCTCCTCTTCCTCCAGCTCTCTGTAGGCTACCTTTCCGACCAGAGTAGTCGGGAGCACCTCTCTGAATTCGATGTCATAAGGCATTGCATACTTGGCAATGTTCTTCCGGGCGTATGCCATAAGCTCATCCCTGGTTTGTGAATTGGCCGGTACTCCCTCCTTCAGCATGACGAAAGCCTTCACTTTCTGCATTTTGTAGCTGTCAGGTACCCCGATTACACAGCTCATGTGAACCTTCTCATGAGCATCGAATATGTTTTCAAGCTGAGCCGGATATATATTGTAGCCGGAGGAGATAATCATTCTTTTGATTCTGCCTTTGAAGTAAATGAAACCTTCATCGTCCATCGCTCCCAGGTCGCCTGTGTACACCCAGGTCAGACCGTCTTCATGGGTGCGCAGGGTCTCTGATGTTTCCTCAGGCATATCCAGATACTCCTTCATTACGGAAGGTCCGGCGAGAAGGATTTCCCCTTCTTCTCCATACGGCACCTCTTCTTCGGTTCCCGGCTTAACGATTTTGTAATATGTATCCGGAAAAGGCACCCCTATACTTCCTTCTTTGTGTAATGTCGGAGGTGTCAGGCATGACGCCGTCACACATTCGGTAGTACCGTATCCTTCACGAATCTGAAAAGAAAGGCCTTATTTTTTTCTCACCCACAATTACAAAAATCGAGTTAGTTCCCCAGTTGGTCAGGTGATGGTATCCGCTCTTGAGCTTAATGGACCCGAGATTCGATAAAACCACGGAAGTGTAATAAGGGTCCGTCGCCACAAATGTCTTCGGAACCTTGCCATGCACATCCAGTTTACGGCAGACCCATGCCACAAACCTGACCAAAAAAAACGGCAGGCTGCCGATCATGTCCATACTTGCAGAGGAGCTGTCCTTTTCTCCGTCTTTTTTTAAACTGTATACCTGCTTCCTTATCTGCTCCCGAATGGTATCAATGTTTTCGTCATCCCCGCCTCTTATTATGGCCAGTCCTTCGGCACCCGTATCACTGAACTTCTTCTTCACGACAAATGAGGATGTAATTTCATTTCGCTGATATATTCTCTTGTTGGCAATAAACCAGTTGAGCTTAGGCCTGAGTCGGATAGTCTTCATCATTGCCGTAACGATCACATGAAAGAGTGTCATCCTGAAAAAATCAGCTTCTCCTTCATTCTCTTCTTCAAGAATCTCATTTTTTTCCCTTAGGTACTCGTTTATGTTTGTCAGATCAATGGTCTCTGAAATATACGCTTCATTATTGCATCTGTCGGGAAACAACAGCGGCATAAATATATGAAGCGAATCCAGCTTCCTGATAAGTTTTGCATCTCTTCTTGCCATAATTTCTCCCTTTTCTGACTGTATGCTTACGGAACCGAATTCTTACGGAACCGAAACTCTCTCTTTGGTCCTGTAGATATAGTCCCTGCTGCTTCCTATGGTGTTCATCAGGATTACCAGATACCCGTCATCAACTACCACACTCTCGATTTCACCGATAGGTACATAGTAACTGCCCAGGTATTTTTCATCGGAAACCCTGTAAAGATCTATATAGCTTTTTTTACCGCTGACCCAGGTACACACAAGCACAACGCCATTATATGCCCCTATATCCTGAGCATGATTATATCTGATGGATTTCCAGATGAACTGCTCTTTATTGAATTCGCTGTCGAGGACATAGATTTCGTTTCCCTTGGAAATATAGTATTTGTTGTTGGATTCATCGTAGGCTATGCCCGATGCGTTTCTCGGCAGACTGAAGCTGCCCGCCGATGAGAAATCACTCTCGTTGAACATGGTGCATTTACGCGATCTGATCTTCTTGTGAGTTCGCACTGTATATATTTTCCCAGTGTTAGGGTTGTAGGTGCTGCCGTTGGCGTGCCCCATCCCTGCAACGGATTTCATTCTCTGCCTCTTGCCGTCCTGACTGTATGCAATAAGTTTGCCCCTGGTTCCACCACGGTTAACATATGATACTATGTATTCATGGCCGTTAAAGCTCATTGACTGAGGAATATTGATACTGCCGCTTCCGGTAATTGTCGCCACTTTTTCCAGATTGCTTCTGTCCAGAGTTGCCAGGTTCCTGCTGCCGGAATAGCTCCTGGCTATTGCCGAGTATCCGGTTATCCGGACCGCATTTGATTTTTCACCCTTGACGGTTCTTCCCCCCAGGGTGGTTACAGACCGCAGCTTGTAAGTTCCCGTCATTCTGGTTATTTCTGCTTCCGTATCTTTGCCGTCCACCTCGGATATCGTTTCATATTTCCCCGTTGCAATGTTCTTCCTGAGCACCTGGTACGACTTGGCATCACTATTGCCCTTCCATGTCAGCCTGACTCTGCTGTCCGAAATGTTCTTAGCCTTTACTTGTACCGCTTCCGGTTTCTCGGAATATACTCTGACATTCACCGCCTTCTCTGCCGACTTAAATAATCCGCTCTCAACGGCATTGGCTCTTATCGTTACACAGCCTGCACTCTCAGCCTTTATTTCTCCATTATCGTTAACACTTGCAACAGATGTGTCATCAGAAGTGTATAATATCGGATTTTCTGCGGCAGCAGCTATTGTGAACTCTGTCTCGGGGAATCCTTCCAGCACTTCCGGAAGGGGCTCATTCTCCCCGTTGTCGTTAACCAGCTCCGCCTTTATCTTCTGTTCGAATTTTTCCGTGGTTATTTTCTTTGTTCCGGCTCTTGAATGGCGCCCGTTTTCATACTGCGCCACAACCTTTACTTTGTAGGTTTTTCCAAGTTCAGCATTCTCTATGGTATAGCTGTTGGTCTCCATGCAGGGAGAAACATTCCTCTGCTCCTCCATACGCACCATAACCACATAGCCCTCACAATCCATTTCGTCCCATGTAACTTCAATAGCTGTACCCTTCTGCACCAGCTTAAGATTCTTGACATGCTGTGTGATTATTTCCGGTCCTTCAACGATGATGAGCACACCAAGTCCCAGGACAATGGCAATCATAAGTCCGAATAAAACCATCAATATATGATTGTGATTTGACATTTCTTTCTGTTTCAATGTTATTAACTGTTATATTTCAACGTTTATAATTCCAGATTTCTTTATACTGTCTGTACTTTTCCAAAGATGATCCGCTGTGCCACGGAATAAATCCTCCGTCAAGGCCCGCTTCATAAAGAGCATCAACCTGCACCTTCAGCTTCTCTGTATCATAATTTACAGTGGGGTTCCAGTGTGGAGTGTTGTATCCGGTAATCCATGTACGGGCAACTGCAGGTGTGGGAATCTGCTTCTGACTCCCGGCGGCATTCTTTGCCCACATCTTCATTATCCCCTTAGGGCTGGACCAGGTGTCCACATCTCTGCCGTAGTGATCTGTATAAGGCATGCTGCTGATGGCATCTACCACATTGGAGATGGCCGGCCAGTACTGACCGTATGCAGCCACATATCCGTCGGAGCATTCTCCGAAAACATCCACGGAGAAATATGCACCCGCTTCATGTATCTGATCTGCCGCATAAAAACAGAAATTCTGTATGGCCTGGGCCTTATCCTCTCCGTACTTGTTTCTGAAGTCCGTATTGCCGGCTTTGGAAAGCTCATAGGTTCTTTCCGGGAATCTCACATAGTCGAACTGGATCTCATTGAAACCCATGAGCTCTACTGCTTCTATGGCCAGAGATACATTGTAGTACCACGCATCTCTGCTGAATGCACTGGGCCATCCTATTACTGTACTCCCGGCCTTGATGCAGTCCTCCGGATTATCCTTTGCATAGGATTCGTCCGTAAAGCAGGTTATCCTTCCTATTGTATATAAACCTGCAGCATCGAATTTCCTGACCTGCTCCTGATACTCTTCTACTGAGTTGGCCGCATGCTTGTACGATGTTGGGGACAGTTTCTTCGCCACCGGTGATTTGTATGCCAGAACTCCATCCTTGATATCTATTACAACCGCATTGCAGTCTGTCTCCTCAATCAGTCCGATATATTTGTCCGCCTGCATTGCAGCAGCCCAGTTGAGATACATCCCTCTGGCTTCCCTGCAAAACTCATTGCCCTCGATATCCGGCCGTTCACAGGGGTAATAGTCAAGGTCCTCCCCCTTGCCCGCATAGAGCTCTATATGATATCTGGACTTTTTAGCCTTATCGTATTCGCCGTTTTCGTTATAGTATTCGTCGGCTTCCTCCTGAGTCATAACAACATATTTGCCGTAAATATATCCATCAGCAACATCTTTGCTGTCTGGACAGCTGACTTCATAGCGGTTGACTGCACCATTATCCAGAATTTCGTCATAGCTCTCTACCTTCAGCTTCGTCCCTTTAGGCGCAAAACCCGCAATCTCCGCCCCCGATTCATTCTCATAGATTGTTGCCGGTGTTCTTACATAGATTTCCTTTTCCCGTACTGCCTCGTCTATGTCATCAGCCAGATTCTTTTCATCTATATAATAAACCGAAGTATCGGACTCTCCGTCTGATGTGGTCTCCACTTCAATTTTTACATATCTTACGCCATCGCGAAGGGAACTCTCATTTGTGTTCACAACTTCTGTTCCCCTTGGAATCACAGTCCTTTCCTGATCCGGACCGAAAACCTCTATTTCCGGACCGACACCCGCAACGAAGGCCGTCTGACATATGCCCGGCGGACCGGTATACACTAAAACCGCGAAAGTAATGATAACAGTCACAACGACCGAAACAATTTTAATTATTGTATTTGAATTGTTCCCCATTTTACTTCCGTCTTATTTTTTTCTCAGTATGTTCGATGCCAGGTATGCTGCTCCGAAACCGTTATCGATATTTACAACGCCTATTCCCGATGAGCAGCTGTTGAGCATGGTAAGCAGTGCTGCCAGCCCCTCGAATCCGGCTCCGTAACCTACACTTGTAGGCACTGCAACAACGGGAGCATCGCAAAGCCCGCCTATAACACTGGCCAGTGCTCCGTCCATTCCGGCGACCACAATTACCACATCTGCCGCCTGTATTCTTTCCAGCTTGTCAAACAGCCTGTGTATTCCGGCAACACCCACATCGTAAATGCGGTCCACCCGGTTTCCTATGATTTCTGCTGTGACCGCAGCTTCTTCAGCGACGGGAATATCCGCCGTTCCGGCTGTCACCACGGCAATATGACCGGAACCGGAATTCTCATGCTTTTTTCCGTTGGAGAGAATAATCCTGGCCGTTTCGAAATAAACCGCTTCGGGATCCACCTTCAGAACTGCTTCATAAACCTCCCGGCCGGCCCGCGTCGCCATTACATTTCTGGTACTGTTCTTCATGTATCCCATAATTTCAGCAACCTGCTCCGGAGTCTTACCCTCACTGAGAATCGCTTCGGGGTAGCCGGTCCTCAAAGCCCGATGATTGTCAATATTGGCAAATCCCATGTCCTTGTAAGGCAATTTGGCAAGCACTTCTATGGCTTCATCATCAGTTACCCTGCCGGACCTTATATCTTCAAACAATTCTTTTATATACTTATTATCCATTGTCTATCGACCCTCCGCGACTTTTGGTTAGCAAGGTATATTATAGCATGGTTCGGTTCCTTAAAAAAGTAATTGCAATCAAGGTTACCGAGATATAAAAAAAGCCTTCAAGCCAACCTGCCAGAACATCGGTCGGATAGTGCACTCCCAGATATATCCTCGTCAGCCCCACCAGAAAAGCAAGGACAAAACAGACCGCCAGCACCGAAGTTCTTTTCCCGCTGCCCGGCACATATTTCAGAATGAGAATAAACAGCAATCCGTAGGTAGCCATGGCTGCAACCGAATGCCCGCTGGGAAATGAAAACCCGGGCTCGCTCATTAAACGGAGTGCTTCGTCCGGACGAGGTCTTTCAAATATGTTCTTCAGAATATTATTCAGATAATGCTCTCCCAGAGCCACTATGGTCACCGGCACTCCTATCTGCAATCTGTATCTGCTTATGAGCAGAAGCACACAAAGAAAGGTAAGCACGCTCCAGTAGCCGCACTCCGTAATTCCTCTGGCAAGGACATTCAGTACCGGGTTTCTAAGTGAAAAGAAGAACTCCTGTATTTTGAGGTCTGATTCCGGAATTATTTCTGCATTCGTGACAAAGACGAAGAACCACAGATCCACAAAGAGAATCACTGATATTGCAGCAATAACTCCGTAAGTAATAAGATTTCTCTTCTCGTTCATAATCTACATAATAGCGAAAAGCATTTCCAGCATTTCCAGATCCGAATCCGTTACCCGTATCCCCGTCTTGTGCTCGGTTCCATCGGGGTAACGGACGGCAACTGCTATTTCAGCACCTTCACAAAGTCCCTTCGCCTGAATTTCGTCAACAAAAGGCTGCACCTTAGGGTGATTGCTCATGAAGGTTTCTCTGGCTTTTTTCGCCTTGAACATCATTTCAAAGTTTAGCATATTGCTCCTTTTCTTTTTTAATTGTATAATAATTCAATATTAGGTTATTTTTATAGTGAGGCATCAATAATGAGTAGTTTAAGTCATTTATTCTCTTCCATCGTATCAGTCGCTCTGCCATATTTTCTTCCCTTATTTCTGATTATCCTGACCAGCACAATCAAAAATCGTATCGGCAGAGAGCGTGACGCCTTCTGGTATGTGATTACCGCGCTTCACTATTTAGCCATCGTCAGCGTATTCATTTCACTGTTTGCAGTCTATTACCGTTTAAGCTTTGGCAGCTTCAGATGATCAGCAGTTTCCCGCATATACATACCTAAGCTTTTCTCCGGCCATATCCGCTATTCTATATATTTCTCTTACAGGAGTCGGTTCTTTCTGTGACATCCTGTGCCGAGGAAAAAATCTGGAAATGTGAAGCGGTATTTCCGGATTAATCGAAGCAATCCATTCAACCATCTCCTGCAGATTTCCGGTATTCTCCCCCGGAACGATCAGTGTCGTCAGTTCCACATGACATCCGGCCGCCGCCGTCATTATAAAAGTCTTAACAGTCTCCAGGTCACCGCCCATCTTCTTGTACTGTTCTTCACTGAAGCCCTTAAGGTCTATATTCATGGCATCAACGACTTTCAGCAATTCCTCACATACATTCTGCGAGAAGCAGCCGTTTGTCACCATGACATTTTTAAGCCCCGCCTTGTGAATCAGCCTTCCTGAATCAATGATATATTCATAGCATATGCCCGGCTCATTATATGTAAACGCCACGCCGATATTCCCGGCATCAGTGAGCTCTGCCGCCTTCTCCGCCAGCACTGAAGGGGGGACAAAACTCCATGCTGTCTCATCCTCGCCCCTCATGGATATGTCAGAATTCTGGCAGAAAGCGCAATTCATGTTACATCCGAAGGATCCCACGGACAGAATCCGGCTCCCCTGATGAAATCTTGCCAGAGGTTTCTTCTCTATAGGATCAAGAGCAATGGATGTAATCTTGCCGTACGCCGTGCATTTTATTTTGCCTCCCGTTGCAGTTCTCGCTCTGCAAAAACCCGTTTCACCTTCGGACAGGCTGCACCTTCTCGGACAGATTTCACAAATGATTTTTTCATTCATATCTCTCGCCTCACTTATGTCTTACGACTTCAAACCTTTCAAGCTTGACGCCTTCCTCGCCGGGTGCAATGCCCGCCTTCATTTTAGCAATATGCACCTGGTACTCAGGCGTATCCACCCCATCAAGATTCGGAAGAAGAAGTCCCCGCCGGCCGCCTTTGGTCACAATAACTCCGTACCTCTTTACGTCCAAATCGTCTATTGACGATATCTCTTCCGCATGGCCCAACACATCTACGCTTATCTCCAGTTCAGGCAGCTCAGACATGTCTATTGCCGGAAATCTCGGGTCCCTTGTCGCCGCGCTTACGGCATTCTCTATTATCTCCTCAGCCAGATTATCACGGGTTGCCGAAATGGTTCCTATGCAACCCCTCAGGTCACCGTTCTTGTGAATGGATACAAAAGCACCTGCCCTTTGCAATCTTATTTCTGACGGCAGATCTTCCGGCATGCTGATAACCTTCCCCGTCTTCACATAGTGCTCCAGAGATTCTCTTGCCAGTGCCACATAGGAATCATCCCCTATCCGGTGTGATGTAATTCCATAACCCACACCAAAAGGGCCTTCGTAGGAAAGCTCCTGTGATCTGATTCCCACGCCTGCATCTTCCGCAGCTCTTTCCAGAGCTCCGGCCATAATCACACATCCCCTGTGACCGCACTCTCCTGCGGAGTTAAGAAAATCCTCATTTAAGTCCTGAAGCCGGCAAAATGCTCCTTCACCCATTATCTCCATGATTTTCCTATCGTATTCCGGTCCTTCTTCTCTGTAGCCGTAGGGACCATCCTCTTTCAGATAATGAGAGAGATCGCCGCTTGCTATTATTACGGTTTTTCTGTTCAGCTCCGCTGCGGTCCTGGCTATGGCTTCTCCCAGCTTATAATGAATCTGCAGGGGGAGACCTGAAATTCCTATGGAAACAACTTTGTAATTTCTCTCAACACTTCTGCTTTCATAGGCCCTTTCCAGAAAATACATAGGTATAGCGGTGCCGTGATCAGCTGCACTGCCGGATCTTCCCTCCGCACCCCACAGGCCTCCTCCTTTTGCCGATAGAGCTTTTGCAAACTCCGTATCACAATCCGAAGCCACATTTACTTCCGGGGCACGAAAACGGGCAAAATCTCCCGCTATCCGAGCCTCCGGTCTGATATGAATATAATCTCCGTAGCATGTATTGTGCGGAGATATTATAACTATCGTGTCCGGAAGCAGATCCGCGATCTCCTCTGCCACTTTCTCATATGCTTCTATGGTATTTTTAATTTCCTTCTCATCACCGCGGCCCACTTCCGGGATAATAAGCGGCGGATGAGGTACCATGTATCCTGCTGTTACTGACATGTCTTTCCTCCTTTCCTGTCCGTAAATTATATTACATTCTAATGCGGTTATTTGTAGTATTCATGTTGGATTTGAATTCTACTCAATTATAACTTAAAATGTTTGCATGAAGTACGATATAATAGTAATCGGCGCCGGTGCTTCAGGTCTTTTTTTCGGAGCACTGACGGAACTTAATAACTGCAGCGGACTGATTCTTGAAAAAACTTCCCGGCCGGGAACCAAGCTGCTTATGAGCGGTGCCGGGCAGTGCAATATAACCCAGAGCGGCAACGTGAAAGATTTCATCGGCTCAGCATATGGTAAAGCCGGGAAGTCCATCCGGTCTATACTCTATAAACACAGCAATCTGGCGCTGGTTGATTTTTTTGAGCGAAACGGAATAGAAACCTATGCCCGCAAGGACGGAAAGGTCTTTCCCGCATCCATGAAATCCCGGGATGTCCGCGATATGCTGGTCAGACGCACCATGGCCAACGGCTTTGAAATAAAATGCGGATATGAAGTCATCGGCGTTGAGCCCGCCGGCAGCGGCACTTCGGTGACCATAGTCTGCCGTGATGCTGACGGCAGAGAGACTAAATTTATCGCATCAACTCTCGTTATAGCTACAGGCGGCTGTTCCTATCCTGAAACCGGTTCAGACGGCAGTATGTTCGATATATTAAAGCGTGACCTTGGCATAGGGATTATCCCGCCGCGCCCAGCTCTTTCGCCAATTCAGGTTCGGGAGTATCCCTATGAAAGTCTGGCGGGAATATCCTTTCCAGAGGCTTCGGTAACCATAGGCAGTGCCCGTACCAATGATGCCCTTCTCTTCACGCACCGGGACTTTTCCGGTCCGGGGATTCTTAATATTTCCAAATACGCCTCCGCAGGCGATACCCTGAGGATAAATTATTTAAATATGACTTATGAGGCAGCCCTGTCTCTTTTGAAATCGGAGTCATCGGGACGCCGTAAGTCGCTGACGAATATTATTGCCGCAGAATTTGGCGTACCTAAACAATTCGCCTCGTCTCTGACAGACCGATACGGTCAATCGCTTAAAGCCCTTACCTCTGCTCTTACCGGTGAAACTTTTACCATTGCAGGTGTGTCCGGCTGGAACAGAGCCATGGTAACAGCCGGCGGCGTCAGCCTGTCTGAACTTGATCTCAAAACCATGAAATTAAAAAACCACCCGCACATCCGTGTCATCGGCGAAGCCTGTGATGTGGACGGCATTACGGGCGGATATAATATTCAGTTCGCCTATTCTTCCGCCGCTGCAGCCAGTGTCAGCGTCACCGGACAGTGATCGCTGCCCATGACCTCGGTGAGGATCTCCGCTTTCTTCAACCTGTCATTGAGCTCTTCCGACACCACAAAGTAGTCTATACGCCACCCCGCATTGTTGGCTCTGGCGTTAAAGCGGTAGCTCCACCAGGAATATACGCCTTCCAGATCGGGATAAAAATGTCTCCATGTATCTGTAAATCCCGCTTCAAGGAGCTCTGTCATCTTGGCTCTTTCCTCGTCGGTAAAACCGGCATTTTTTCTGTTGTTCTTTGGATTTTTCAGATCTATTTCCTTATGTGCCACATTAAGATCTCCGCAGACAATTACAGGCTTCGGCGGTCTGCTTTCAACTTCGCTTCCGGCCATGCCCGCCTCCAGCCCCTTGAGATAATCACGAAACGCATCATCCCAGGTCATCCTGTAATCCAGCCTTTTTAATCCGTCCTGCGAGTTAGGTGTATAAACATTCACCAGGTAGAAATCATCAAATTCACAGGTTATAACCCTGCCCTCACGGTCATGCTCATCAATTCCCATTCCATAAGTGACGCTCAGCGGCTTCTTCCTGGTGAACACCGCCGTCCCTGAGTATCCTTTTCTCTCTGCAGAGCACCAGTACTGATGGTATCCCTCAAGGGGCACTTCAGCCTGACCCTCCTGCATCTTAGTCTCCTGGACGCACATAACATCAGGATCCGATTCCTTCACAAACTCCAGAAATCCCTTTTTCATCGCCGCACGTATTCCGTTAACATTCCACGATATGAGTTTCATATATCAAATCTCCACTATTATCCTTACTTGTTGCCCATCTCCCACATGAGCCTGACCACCGCAGTTTCCGGCGTCATGTCCCGGGCTTCTTCAACACCATCAATATCTTTTATTATGCTTCCCACGCCATAAGCAGTCAAATCCGTACCTTCATTGGGAACCTGTGTTGCAATAATTATTCTCTTTCCTCCTGCTGCAGCTTTACGGATGATATCCGTAAACTCATTGTATTCCGGTATGTTTCCCACACCGAAACCTTCGATAACCACGCCGTCATGTGCATCTATCATGAAGTTAAGCACATCTCCTCTCATTCCGGGTACCAGCTTTATCAATCCCACATTTGTATTAAGCCGGTCATAGAATCTGACTTCACCGGAATTTTCCGGCGTACGACATCTAACGATGCTGCCGTCTCTTATTCTTGCTGTCTCCGGCGCATTTATGCTGCCAAAAGCATCAGGCCTTTTTGTATAATTCTTCCTCGCTCTGGTTCCCTCGATTACTCGCCCCGCAAACACAATCTGCACTCCGAAGCTATTATCGTCACAAGCATAGGTAAACGAATCCATGAGGTTCTTTGGGCCATCCGACCCTTCCTGACCCACAGGGATCTGCGCACCCGTCAGGACAATGGGCTTCGGACTGTTCTGAATCAGATAGCTGAGACCTGCTGCGGTGTAAGCCATGGTGTCCGTCCCATGCATTATAACAGATCCATCATATCTGTCATAGTTCTCCCTTATGGTCCCGGCGATTTCTATCCAGTGAGCGGGCTCCACATTGGTGCTGTCCAGACTGAACACCTCAATGCAATCCACTTGGCAAAGCCCCTTTATTTCCGGAGCAGCCGCTAAAATTTCCTCACCGGCAAATCCCGGAACCAGTCCTCTTTCTGTCGGCATAGATGCTATGGTTCCGCCTGTCCCAATAAGCAAAATCTTCTTCATATCTTCAGCTCCATATTATTTCTCTGATTTTGCGTACCATTATACCACATATTGACAAACCCCTTGACATTACCTGCTTTTCGGTGTAGATTGGTTTAAGAATTTTGAATAAGCTATGATGGGGCGAGTACCTTTGGATATCCGAACCAAGAGAGTCGCATGCGGTGGGATTGCGGCATCGGATCCGAAGAGAAAAACACCCCGGAGCTTGAGGAAGAACGCCGGCAGAAGATTTTGCACGGTTATTAGAACCTCACGCCTGCACCTGCGAAAAGGTGAATCAAGCGGATTGCTGCGGACACCTGCGGGTGTCACCGTGATGCAATCAATATGGGTGGTACCGCGGAAGCTGTCTTTCGTCCCATTACAGGACGAAAAGCCAGCTTTTTTTAATATCGGAGGAGAAGAAATGTTAAGGACACACACATGTAATGAACTGAGGCCGGCAGACACGGGAAAAACGGTAACCCTGGCCGGCTGGGTGGAAACTGTCAGAGATCACGGAGGAGTTCTGTTCGTGGACCTCAGAGACCACTATGGAATTATGCAGGTTGTATTTAATGACGACAGCATGCTCAGGGGCGTAAACAAGGAAACCGTGATACAGGTGAAGGGTCTCGTAAGAGAAAGAGATGAGGAGACCATAAACGAAAAGATAGAGACGGGGACTATCGAAATAAAGGCCGATGAAATCACAATTCTGGGGCCTTGCGAGCAGTCACTGCCTTTTGAGATTACAAACTCCACGGCAACCAGGGAAGAAGTCAGGCTCAAGTATCGATATCTGGATCTGAGAAATCCTGAAATCCATAAAAACATCGTTATGAGATCGCAGATTATCAGCCACCTGAGAAGAGATATGGAGGATCTGGGATTCCTGGATATCCATACTCCTATTCTGACAGCTTCATCGCCGGAAGGAGCACGGGACTTCCTGGTCCCAAGCAGAAAACACAAGGGAACATTCTACGCTCTGCCTCAGGCTCCTCAGCAGTTCAAGCAGCTGCTCATGGCTTCCGGATTTGATAAGTACTACCAGATTGCGCCTTGTTTCAGAGACGAGGATGCGCGTCAGGACAGATCCCCGGGCGAATTCTATCAGCTTGACTTCGAAATGGCCTTCGCTGACCAGGAAGATGTCTTTGATGTTGCCGAAAAGGTTCTTTACAGCACATTCAGAAAGTTCTCGGATAAGAAAGTCAGCGAACCCCCTTTCAGAAGAATCACTTTCGCAGACGCTATGCTGAAGTACGGAAGCGATAAGCCTGATTTGAGGAACTCTCTCGTTATTGAAGATCTGACAGAGTTCTTCTCAGATGTGGATTTCCCTCTCTTTAAGGGTAAACCGGTTCGCGGAATCGTTGCCGACTGCGAAGGAAAGTCAAAGAAATTCTTTGAGGATTCACTGAAGTTCGCCATGAGCATCGGCATGAAGGGTCTGGGATACCTGACTCTCAAAGCCGGCGAATACAAAGGTCCTATCGCCAAGTTCCTCTCCGATGAGAAGAAGCAGGAGCTTATAGATATAACCGGCATTAAAGAAGGTGAAACGGTATTCTTCATCTGCGATGCTCCGGCAATCGTCAACAAGCTGGCAGGAGAGATCAGGAACTGGCTGGGCGAAATGACAGGGGCTGTTTCCGATGACAGTTTCGAATTCTGCTTCATCGTTGACTTCCCTATGTACGAGCTGAATCCTGAAACAGGCAAGGTAGACTTTACTCACAATCCGTTCTCAATGCCTCAGGGCGGCCTGGAGGCGCTGGAGAACAAGGATCCTCTTAAGATATTTGCATACCAGTACGATATCGTTTGCAACGGTGTTGAACTTTCATCGGGAGCTGTAAGAAACCACAATCCGCACATAATGAGAAAGGCTTTTGATATTGCCGGATACGACGAAGAGGCTCTTAAAGTGAAGTTCGGAGCAATGTATACAGCTTTCTCCTTCGGTGCTCCGCCGCATGCCGGTATGGCTCCGGGGATTGACAGAATGGTAATGCTTCTGGCGGAAGAAGAAACTATCAGAGATGTTATCGCCTTCCCTCTTAATGGAAATGCTCAGGACCTGATGATGGGAGCGCCGGGCGAAGTGAGTGAAATGCAGCTGAGGGAAGCTCATATCAGAATAAGAGATTAAAAGGAGACCGATATGGATATAGAAACACTGAAAAGGCTTGAGGGTCTCAACCAGCTGAGTCTGACAGAGGAGGAAGAGACTGAAGTTCTCGCATTCTTTGAGAGAATGGAAGGGGAAATTGCCGGGCTGCATGATATTGACACGGATAATGTGGAACGAATGGTTCATGTAATGCCTATGGTTAATGTTTTCAGAGAAGATGCTGCCCATCAGGAGATAACCAGGGAGCAGCTGCAGGAGGGTGCTCCGGATACTTTCGACGGCTACTGGAGAGTACCCCGCCTGGTTGATTAAGCTGCCGCAAGGCAAAATGAAAGGTTAGAGAAATGAAACTTTATATAGATCATATGATTTTAACAGCGGATTCGCCTACCACGGCGGGTTCAAAAATGCTCGAAGGCTATGTAAGCACCTTCGAAGCGGAGGTTGTTACCCGCCTTAAGACGGCAGGGCACACCATCTGCGGCAAGGCTCCGGTAAGCGAATTCGCCATAGGTTTTGACTGCGGTGCTCCCCAGATTATAAAATCCGGCAAAGCGGAAGCTGTTGTCGGCCTGGAAGTAAACGGTGCCAACATGAGAAGTGCCGCTCTCGAGGGAATGACATTCATCAAACCCACCTATGGCTGCATTTCCAGATTCGGTACCATTCCCGTGGCTTGCTCCGGCGAAGCGGTGGGAGTAATGGCTGCCCATGCCGGCACATGTGCCGCTGTTCTTTCGGACATTGCGGGACACGACGATAAAGACGGCACGAGCCTTCCGGAAGAAAAATGCTCCATGGTAAAAGAAGAGTCCGGCAGAATCGGAAAGGTTCTGGAGATAAAAGATTTTGCAGATGCTGAAGAGACCAGGATTCTCGCAGCGGCACAGGCTACATGGAATATTCTCATGTCCGCTGAACTCTGCAACAATGTCTCCAGATACGACGGTGTAAAATACGGATACAGAACGGAAGAGTACAGCGACATTGACCAGCTCTATACGGGAAGCCGGACCGAGACCTTCGGTTATCTGCTGAAGTCCACAATCCTCTTCGGTTCAGAGGCTCTGTCATCGAAAAAATATAAGGATGTATACGATAAGGCCATGAGAGTAAGGCGTGTAATCAGCGAAGCCTTTGATAAAATCTGTGAGGAATATGACGCAGTTGTTATGCCAGTCTGCTCTAAGGAGTCCTTCGGCACAGATGAGATTGCTGCGGATAAATACATTGCACACAGTGAAAGTGCGTACACATCGCTCCCTCTCCTTACAGGTCTGCCTGCGGTGGTGAGCGACGGCAAAATGATTATGGGAAAGGCCTTTGCGGATACGGCTCTTCTAAATTATGCAAAATCAACGGGAGGTGAGCAGTAATGAAATATGAAGCTGTTATCGGACTGGAAGTCCATGTTGAGCTGGCTACTGAATCTAAGCTGTTCTGCACCTGCCCTGCCGGATTCGGTGCAGAGCAGAATGAAAATGTCTGTCCTGCATGCTGCGGTATGCCGGGAATGCTCCCTGTAACAAACAGAAAGGTTGTGGATCTCGGCGTGAAAGCCGGAATGATGCTTAACTGTGACATTAATAGAGTGACCACCTTTGACAAGAAGAACTACTATTACCCTGACCTGCCGACTGCCTATCAGACGACACAGTTTTTCGCTCCAATATGCGTGAACGGTCATGTTGATATTGAAACCTCTGCCGGTTCCAAAAGCATCCGGATCAAACAGATTCATATGGAGGAAGATGCAGGCAAGCTTGTACATGATGACTGGACGGATACAACGCTGGTTGACTTCAACAGAACCAGTGTGCCGCTCATTGAGATCGTTTCGGAACCGGATCTGTCAAGTGCGGAAGAGGTCGTTGCATATCTGAAGCGCCTCAGGGATCTTTTGAGATTCGCCAGGATTTCTGACTGCAGATGGGAGCAGGGATCCATGCGATGCGATGTGAACATTTCACTTCGCGAGGCGGGTACCGACGAGCTGGGTGTTCGCTCGGAAATCAAGAACATGAACTCCCTTTCAGCTATAACCCGTGCCATTGACTACGAGATTGCCAGACATACAGATGCCCTGGAACGCGGAACGGAGGAGCTTGTTCAGGAAACCCGTAAATGGGATGATGTTAAAGACAGAAGCTATGCCATGCGTACCAAGGAGACCGCCGGCGATTACCGGTACTTCCCGGACCCAAATGTGATGCCTATCGTAATAGATGATGAATGGTATAACCGTGTGCAGGCTTCACTGCCAATGCTGCCTGAGGAAAAGATAGCTGCATACATAGAGCTGGGACTCTCCGAAAAGGATGCGGAACAACTGGCAGAAAGTATCGCTTTCTGTGATGTGTTTGATGCCGCCTTTGAAGTATGCGGACAGGCCAGGGAAGTTTCAAACTGGCTTATCTCCGACTGCATGGCAGTGCTCAACAAGAAGCAGATGACAATTGACGAGCTGGCTATCGACGGCACTGCACTGGGTCAGATTATCAGACTGATCGAAGAAGACAAGATTGCAAGAAGCAACGGCAAGAAAATACTCGATGCTCTTTTCGAAGGCGAAACTATTTCTGATGTTGAAGAATACGCCAGATCAAAGGGTATGATTATTTCCGGCGACACGGGTGAAATCAAGGCGGTAATCGCCGCTGCCATCGCTGCAAATCCAAAGGCCGTTGAGGACTATAAGGCAGGAAACGAAAAAGCCATTAACGCCATATTCGGTCAGTGCATGAAGGAGCTCAAGGGAAACTGTAATCCAAAAACACTTCGGGAGATGCTGATGAAGGCACTTTAAGCTCCTGTTTTGTATTTTGATATCAAGTAACCTGACAGTGCATAAGTGGATTCC
>CAYFQD010000017.1:0-41168 GCA_964345275.1 uncultured Oscillospiraceae bacterium | reverse complement strand
GTTCAATCAAAGTAACCTGCTTGCCATTTTTATTCAGCTCATCTGCCACCTCAACTCCTATAAAACCGGCACCTGCAACAACAACCTTATGTATCGGTTGCCCTTATGCTAATCAGTGCAGAAGCAAAATTGATGATGGACACAGTATGATATAATGTTGATAATAATCCAAAGGAGAGATATCTATGGCGAAAAAGGATAAAAAACAACTTAATCTGCTTGATTGCACACCTGTCAGGGAGCCGGATCTGACCTGGACCGAGGATGAAAAAGGACTAATAACTCTTCATCGAGAACATACAACTTTTACAGATCGATTTATTCACAGAGTGACCAAAAAGCCTCTTCGTCAGACGCATATCGAACTTGAGGAGTTTGGAACATTTCTTTGGAAGATAATGGATGGCAGAACCTCTTTAAGAGATTTGGCAAATAAGCTTAAAGATGAATTTGGCGAAAGTGTTGAACCCCTCTATCCCAGACTCACCAAATATGTCATAACCCTGAAAAATAATCGGCTAATATTCTGGGAACTTCCGAAAAAAACGACAATCGAGTAGGGGCCAACAAGTATCCCCTACTCGATTTATAACAAAATTATTGATCAAATTTCTGTCATGCCGATAACATCTGTAATTCCCAGCCCCGGGCTGTCGTCCAGTATAAACCATGGGATTTCTTTATGAAATCCTCCTATGACAGGATCTTCCCTAAGCAGTATGGCCGCATCGAGATCTACTCTGGTTATATTCCTTTTGGCGGCAGCCAGATGTGCAGCTGCTGTAAGGCTAATCTTGCTCTCAACCATACTGCCAAGCATACATTCTACGCCATATTCTTCAGCAATCTCAATTATTTTCAGAGCATTATATATCCCGCCGCATTTCATTAATTTAATGTTAAAAAGATCCGCCGCTTTCATTTCAAGTAATCGTGCGGCATCCTCCGGTGTAAACAGGCTTTCGTCAGCCATAATTGTTGTATCAACACTATCCCTTACTTTTTTTAATCCTTCATAGTCTTGAGCTTTTACCGGCTGTTCAACAAGTTCAATATCAAGATTCAGGTCTTCAATCCTTCTTATGGTTCTTATTGCCTCTTCTGCTTCCCAGCCCTGATTGGCATCCAATCTGATTTTCATTTCTTTTCCCACAGCATTTCTTATGCTTCTGACACGCTGTATGTCCTTTTCGGAATCAATGCCGACTTTCAGCTTAAGAGCTGTAAAACCCTGTTTAACGGCTTCCACAGCATCTGCTGCCATTTCCGCAGGTTCGTTTATGCTTATGGTTATATCCGTTTCAACCTTATTCCGGTACCCGCCGAGAAATTTATATAGAGGTTCACCGATTTGTTTTGTATGCAAATCGTAGATTGCCATATCCACAGCAGCCTTTGCACTGTTATTGCCTTCAATGGATTTGTGTAATATCTCCTGAACAGAATCCATCCCCGAAATATCCCGGCCTATCAGAGCCGGAATAATATATCCATTAAGAGCGGCTCTGATAGACTCATTATCTTCTCCTGTTATGGCTTTTGTCGGAGGCGCTTCACCGAATCCAATCTGCCCATCATCAGTATGCACAAGCACCACAGTATTTTCAGCTGAATTCACTGTTCTCAATGCCGTTTTGAAGGTTTTTTTCAGAGGAATACTAATGTGTTTTAATTCAATTTTATCGATTTTCATCTACTTTTCCTGTTGTTTACAGACGGATGTCTCTGCCTTCAAGTTTATCTTCATGTTTTTTACTAAATACAATATAGCAGAAAATTGCAATAACAATTGCATACCCTATCATGCCAAACCAAGCATTTTCGGTACTTGGAAGGATTCCGGTCAAGCTCACGCCAATATATGACAAGGCTGTTACTATGATACCCATAAGTGCATCACCCGCAATAAGACCGGACGAGAAAATTGTTCCCTTTTCTACCTTCTTTGCTCTTGTATTATCATCATACTTCTTGCTTTTATCTACTATACCTCTTATAACACCACCAACCATCATTGTTATTGACAGGTGAATAGGCAAATATAGTCCAACGGAGAACGGCAGAACCGATCCACCCAGCAGCCAAACCATCACCGCAATGGCCATACCGCAAACAATAAGAGTCCAAGGCATATCTCCACCCATAACTCCTTCTGCAAGTGATTTAATCATATTAGCATGCGGTGCCGGCAGCTTCTCGGACCCGATGCCATAAACATCATTCAACATGATGAGAACCGCTCCCATTACCGCCGCTGAAGAAACAACACCAATCATCTGTCCAATCTGCTGCCTCTTAGGAGTAGCACCAAGCAGGAATCCCGTCTTCAGATCCTGTGCCATATCACCTGATATAGCCAAAGCAATACAAATAGTTGATCCAACTACTACCGTAGCAGCTATGCCTGTTGCACCCGAGAATCCAAACAGTCTGAATATAATTGCTGTAACCAGCAAGCCGCCAATGGACATGGCTACTATAGGATTGCTTGAACTTCCTACATAACCTACAAGGTGAGCTGATACAGCAACAAAAATAAAGCCGAATATCAATACCAATATAGCGCCTACGCTTCCTGCCAGAACGCTCGGAAATACAGGCAGAAATGCAACAATCCCCATTACTATAAGAATTACAATAATCAGAACCTTTCCGGGAATATTAAGATCAGTTCTATTAACATTTTCTTCAGTGTTACCCATATGACCGAAGGTTCCTTTGAAAGATTTGATTATAATAGGCATAGCCGTAAACAAACTGATAAAAGCACCCATAGTTACTGATCCGATACCAAGATATTTTAGGTATTTAGACCACATATCCCAAAGTCCCATTTCTGATATAGGAATATCTGAAGGAGCCAGTACCAATTCAGGCGAAAGTTCTCCAATTAAAGTAAGCAGAGGAAGGAAACCTAACCAGCCTATTATGCCGCCTGCCAGTGACATTGCACAAATTCGTGGACCTACAAGGAACCCCGCTCCAAGAAGAGACCCCAGATAATCCATTCCAACTGCACCGCCCTTAAGAGGCCCCTTTGTAAACAATACATCAATTGTATAAGGTACAATAACAAAACCATCTGTTATAAATTTCCATAGAGCACCAAGGCCAAGTGCTGAGAATAACAATTTGGCACTACTGCCGCCCTCGTGCCCCGAAACAACAACTTCTGCACATGCGATTCCTTCCGGATAAGGCAGTATACCGTGCTCATCCTTAATAAGGAATTTCCTAATAGGAACCATGAGAGCAACTCCAAGCAGACCGCCTGCCGCACATATAAGAAAAATGGTAAACATGCTGATGTTAAGATTTAATAATAATATTGCCGGTAAGGTAAAAGCGACACCAGCTGCCAGTGCTTCACCTGCAGAACCCACTGTCTGAACTGTATTATTTTCCAGAACAGTGCTATCCCTAAATAGTGTTTTTAAGATTGCGAGACCCATTACCGCTGCCGGAATGGATGCACAGATTGTCATACCAATCTGCATAGCCAGATAAGCATTAGCTGCTCCAAATATAATCGCAATAAATGCACCAATAATTACCGCTCGTATAGTGAATTCTTTTATTGTAGTTTCTGCGGAAATATAAGGCTCATATTCTGCTCCACTAACTTTGGCACTAAAGCCGCTGGCCTTTGGGTTTTTGATTTCCATACTTCTTCTCCTTTTCTTAAATTATTTATCCTCAAAAAAATCATATACGATTTTTGAAGTAACACCTAATAATTGTCTTGCAACATTGTTTGACGAAGCATTCCATCCCAGGAAGCAATATATATAGTCAGTTTTCTCTCCGAATACTATTGCTATATCGTGGTCAAGCCTGCCACCCTCTCCGCTTTTTCTGGCAATTGGAATTTCATCAGGCAAATATTCTCTCATCATTGTTTCGTCAGCCTGACCCTTCATGATTTCAAGCATCAATGCATCATATTCTTCACCGAGCAATCTGTATTCATAAAGTCTTTGTAAAAATTGTGCCATTTCAGATGCCGTTGTATAGTTTTCTCTTCCTTCTTTTGCAGACTCAAAATCCATCATCAATCTCTGCAGTACGGACTGGTTAAACCCCATAGCCTTTATGCGTTCATTGATTTTATCCATTCCCAGGTAATTAATCAGCACATTTGTAGCAGTATTATCGCTGTAAACCATCATAAGATTAAGCAGCTCTTTCACTGTGTAATTACGGGCTTTAAGAAATACCAGCACACTGAAATCCACGACATCCCTATCAGAAACGCTAATTTCTGTACTTAAAGACAGCAATTTATTTTTTATTCTATATACAGCCTCTGCCATTATAAAAACCTTGATAAGAGAAAAAGATCTAACCAACTCATTTTCTCTATGTGTACATATGTAATCACCCTTAAGGTCTTTTATCACGAAAGCGCAATCTGCACTTCTGCTTTTAGTTTCCATTAACAATCTTTCTTTTAACAAAACATATCTCCTTCCTCTTCCACATGTAAAATAAAAAACAGCATCAAAACAGCATTGCTATTTGATACTGGATTTCATTCACGGTGACGGGCGGGTTAAGCCACACATCTATTTTGAATAAAGCAGTTTAGTAATATCTGGTCTTTATCTCTTTATATTTCTTTACTGCATCTTTATATGCGGTAATCAAAGCTTTTTGCGAGGTGCCGTGATAGCGCCTCCTGATTTCATCTTCAACCTCCTGATCATAATAGGCAAATGATTTGCCTATAAACAGATCCCTTATAAATCTGCCGGTTATGGATATGGTTGTAGAACATTCCATATCCACAACCCTGTCATCTTTGGTTTCTATCACAAGCCCGATAAAAAAAATCTTGAAATTGCTTGTTATTGCATTCTCGCTGCTGGTCTTACCATGACCAACTATATAAACAGTACTTTCATCATACATTTTCATCACTCTACCATACAAAAGTCACCTTGTCCATATATTTTATTTCAGGTTCTCCGGATTAAGCCCCTCAAGCTCAGGTATAACAAACAGACCGTCCTTTCGAATGAGCACATCATCAAACCATATTTCTCCCCCTCCGTACTCAGGTCTCTGAATCATAACCAGATCCCAGTGGTTTGCCGATACATTACCATTTGAAGCATCGTCATAGCACATACCCGGTGTCAGATGAAATGACCCGGCTATTTTTTCGTCAAACAAGGTGTCATTCATAGGTTCAAGAATATATGGATTAACACCTATAGCGAATTCACCGAAAAATCGTGAACCGGGATCAATGTCCAGAATTTCGTTGATTCTCTTGTCATCGTTTGCAGAGGCCTTTACAATCTTACCCTTCTCCACTTCAAACACAATATTCTCAAAAGTAAAACCCTGACTCTCCGATGGAGTATTGTATGAAATTATACCGTTCATGGAATCGATTACAGGTGCAGTGTAGACTTCCCCGTCAGGAATATTACGCAGTCCGTCACATTTAACCCCGCCTATGCCTTTGATAGAAAAGGTAATATCTGTTCCCGGTCCCGTAATTCTTACACGGTCGGTCCTGTTTATAAGTTCAACAAGGGGTGTCATCGCATCGCTCATTTTACGGTAGTCGAGAGTACACACATCAAAGTAAAAATCTTCAAATTTTTCCAGACTGCAGTTTGCCAGCTGAGCCATGGAGTTGTTCGGATATCGAAGTACAACCCATTTAGTCTCTTTCACCCTGTAGTCCAGAGTAGGTCTGGACAGCTTTCTGTATAAATTCATCCTGTCGGACGGAACATCTGACAGCTCAGCGGAATTATTACTGCCTCTGATGGCAATATATGCCTGCATTCCCTTCATCTGTGCCAGATCACATTCATCTTTAAATTTTATCTGCTCTTCTGTACATTGAAGCAAAATCTCCCTTGTAATGGCGGAGTCCCTTATTTCAGCGTAGGGAATACCTCCATTCTTATATACATTCTTAATCAGCTGCTTTGCCAGGTTTTTACAGCTGTCCCCTTCGTAGCTTATGAGAACTTTCTCGCCTTTCTGTATGTCGCACGAATAATTTACAAGTAAATCTGCAAGCTTCTCAATTCTTGAATCCATTTTCTTATCTCCTTTGCAATTCTATATATTAACACGGATAGGCCTGGAAAGTTCCAGCAATCCGCTTAATCTGACTTCTCTTATTTCCCCGTCAACCTTTGTAACCGTTGTATGCAAAAGTCCTTTAGGCTGTTTGAAAGAAAACTCATACACGCCATCAGGGCGATTATATACCAGAGCACAACTTGCACCCGTTGTTCCCGAGGCACAGCTGCCTTCGAAATATGTAGTGTCTACATCCCGCACATATACAACGGGAGTTATGGCCAGTTCATCATCATCCATAAACATTATCCCGAATGCTTCCATGTCCATACCCTTATCTTCGTAAAGATACTTCCTTATGTGTTCAAATGTTTCACCGGAAGCCGGCATCCCCTTAATCAGCAAGTGAGAAATACCATCCATATCAACCAGCATTATATCTCTTTCTTCGCCATCCAGCCCCAAATCTGATGAGGACAGGGTGAGATGTCCGCCCGGAAGCGGCATCTGTATTTCAGCATCATGGTATAAGGAATTAATTGAAGCACGCAAAGGATGAGCACACCCGCTTACTTTGACATATATTTCACTTAGATTCTTTCCCGAAGACATAGCCTTATAGTATGAAAAAGATCTGGATGCGTTTCCGCAAAACTCCATTCCGCACATTTCCATTCTCGGATATCCGTCTTCATCGTCCGGCAGTATAAAAGCTACCTGCTCTCCTTTTATTTGCAAAGGCTCATCAATAGATCGGCTCATAAAAGAAACGCCTCGTCTCGCAAAATCTATATTTAATAATTTACCCGCAACCTCCTGATACTCCTCTCTTGGCACGGGTGTAAGCACCATTATGGTAATATTGCCTGCAGGATTGGCAACAATCACTTCAACAGTCCTGCTCATTTCAGCACCTCCATGAAACTCTCTCCTGCAGAAGTTCTATGTTTTCCGCCGGTTAATATTTCGGTTACGGTGGCTCCTATATCCGCAAATGATTCTCTGGTCCCCAGATTTCTTCCCTCTCTAACGGCTTTTCCGGTCACCAGACCGAAAATATATTCCCTTGTGTGATCAAACCCTTTGTGAACAGGATCATTGCCGTGATCTGAGCACAAGATTAAAAGGTCTGTATCTTTCATAGCAGACAAAATTTCCGGCAGCCTGCCGTCAAACTCCTCCAGTGCCTTTCCATATCCTTCAGGATTTCTTCTGTGTCCGTATAATGAATCGAAATCCACAAGGTTGGTGAAAATAAGACCATCAAAATCCATTCCCAGAGCCCGGATTGTTTCATCTGTTCCTTCGGCATTATTCCTTGTGTGAACCTCTTTCGTAGTTCCGCTGCCATTAAATATATCACCGATTTTTCCGATAGTATATACCTGTTTACCCGCGTCTTTAACCAGATCCAGCATGGTCTTTTCAGGCGGAGAGACAGCATAATCCCTTCGATCCCCCGTTCGGATTCTATTGCCGTCCTCATCTTTAATGTAGGGTCTGGCTATTACTCTGGCGCAACTGTATTCGCCATGAAGAATGCTTCTGGCCTTCTCACATATTTCATATAGCTCCTCCAAAGGGACTATTGCCGTATTGGCTGCAATCTGAAATACACTGTCGGCGGAAGTATATACTATCACCTTGCCTGTCGCCTCATGTTCATCACCGAGTTCTTCTATTATCTCTGTCCCCGATGCAACACAGTTTCCCAAATAGCCTCTGCCTGTAACATTCACAAATTTATTCATTAGTTCTTCAGGAAAACCATTATGATATGTTTTAAAAGGGGTCTCGTTTATTATTCCCGCAATTTCCCAGTGACCGGTAATCGTGTCCTTCCCCGCCGATTTTTCTGCACATCGAAAATAAAGGCCCACGGGGTCGGCAACCTTAAGCCGACCACCTGCGGCACCGTCAATATTGCCTAAACCCAGTCGCCTCAAATTAGGTATATTAAGTTCATATTTATCCTGTATATGACTCAAGGTGTCAGCACCTTCATCACCGTACCGGATAGCATCCGGCAGCTCACCTACACCCAGGCTGTCAATAACAATAATAGTTACTCTTTTTATTTTCATATTTATCGTACCTTTAATGGTTTCATATTCAGATAGTCGGCAGAAATCAGTCTATATTCCGTCCCGTAGTATTCTCCCTGAATAGTTTTTCGGAATCCCTCATCGCCGTGTATATGTCCGTAATAAACCTCTTTTACACCGTAATTCTCGAACAGCTGCATAAATCCGGAGAAAGAGTCATTGCGGGAAACGGGAGGAAAATGAAGGAATACTAATATTTCCCCATCATAATCCATTGTTCCGGCGGACTTAAGCGAAGCTTCCAGACGAAGAAGCTCACGTTTATAAACCCTCTCATCCGCATCTGCAAAATCTTCATCATCAGGTGTAATCCATCCACGTGTGCCACATATATAAACACCTTCCGCAGGCAGGAATATGCTGTTATTCTGCAAAAATGAAATTGTCTGATAACTGCTGTTTAGTTTATTTATGCCGCTCCACCACAGGTCATGATTTCCCTTTATGCATATTTTGCTTCCCGGAAGCCTGTCAATCCACTCCAAATCATAAGCTGCCTCCTCCTGTTTGAGACCCCAGGAAATATCGCCCGCGATTACAACAGTATCTTCATTCGATATGATTTTATTCCAGTTATTCTCAAGCCTTTCCGTATGATTAAACCATCGGCTGCCGAATATATCCATTGGTTTGGAAACGCCGGGGCTTAAGGCAAGGTGCAGATCACCTATTGCGTATATACTCATCTGATGAATCCTCCGTCATTTCGGATACATTTTTGAGAACTCGCTGAATGCTTCTCGTTCTGACCCCAACAAGCTGTTCCAGTTCATGCTGAGTCTGATCCATTCTGCTCTGTGCTTTGATAAGAACATCGTTAAATTTCTCAAACTCGGTTTTGACCTTTTCAAGAGTGTCCCAGACTTCTCCGGAACGCTGTTTCAAAGCCAAGGATTTGAATCCCATCTGGAAGCTGTTGAGCATTGCCGCCATAGTTGTTGGCCCTGCTATATTTACACGATAATCTTTCTGCAGCAGCTCTATCAAATTAAGCCTGAGCACTTCAGCATAAAGCCCCTCAAAAGGGAGAAACATTATAGCAAAGTCCGTTGTGAACGGCGGGTATATATACTTGTTTTTTATATCTTTAGCAGCCTTTATTACAGCGTATCTCATCTGATCCGTAGTACTTTTTATTTTGACTTTATCTCCGGATTCAACGGCATCAAGAAGATTAAAATAGGCATCCCCGGGAAATTTGGAGTCAATCGGCAGATAAACCACATCACCATTGTCACCCGGGAATCTGACCGCAAATTCCACTCTCTCGCTGCCACCCTTTACAGCCACATTCTTTTCATACTGTCCGGGAGCCAGTATGTCTTCGATTATTGCTTCCAGCTGCAATTCGCCCATAACTCCTCTGCTCTTGACATTTGCGAGAATTTTTTTGAGATCATCAACCCCTGAAGAAAGGTTTTGCATTTCACCCAGGCTTCTGCTGACGCTGACCATCGCTTCATTGAAATTACGGTTCATCTCGGCGAGCTGACCGTTTTGTGAATCTCCCATATTCTTTATGCTGCTCTGAACATTTTTTTGAATGTTGTTCTGCATTGTTATAATAAGAACTATCAACACCAATAGCAGTGTCAGCAGAACAGCAGCTGAAATTATTATCCATATTGCAGTAGTGTTCATATGTCCCCTTTAATTGAATCGTATGTCATGTATTCCACGCCGGTCAGAGTCTCGTCTTCAATATCTTCATTAAATTCAGCAAAATCAGTGCACATAATGTCCATGTCATGCATATTGGCATTAAAATTTTCTTTTGCAAATTTAACCTTATTGTTTATCTCCTTGTACTCGCCAAACGATACCTTGGCGGTTTTTTCGGATTTAACCTTAAGTGCATTCATAAGCTGAATATATGCATCGCATACCCCATTAAATATAACGATGCACTTCTCAAAAATGCTCTTAAGCTCTGCAGCCTCCCTGTCGCTTTCCGGAACCGGTATCTTCTGGGGATTAATTTTCTGTGTGTTTTGCTTAATCCTTCTCAAATTACTGATATGCCCATTATAATCTTTCTTCTTTATAATCATAGTAAACTTGGAGTCCGCTATAATTCTCATTTCAACTTCTCTTAATTCTTCGACGGACTTTATGTTGAATCTGTCAATCAATTTTATCAGATCTCTTCTGTAATCCATTCCAATTCTCCATTGATTCATCATTATTATCGGCTAATTATTATACCAGTTTATAATATCTTTTACAACTTCACCTGCTATCATCAGCCCGGCTGCAGGCGGAACGAAACTTATGCTCCCGCCATGTCCCAGGGGCTCTTCCTCCGAGTATATTACCTTCACATTGTTGATTCCCATATTCCTTAAAGTCTTCCGCATCACTTTGGCGAGAGGACATACTTTGGTATTTTCTATTGTGGATATTTTGAAAGCACCCGGATCCATTTTATTCCCTGTACCCATGGATGAAATTACAGGAATTCCGGCAGACTTTGCTCTTGATATTATCTCTACTTTTGATTTAACCGTATCAATGGCATCTATTATGTAATCATAGCCCGTAAAATCCATTTCCGTATCCGGGCTGAAAAACATATTTATTTCTTCAACAGTGCACTGCGGATTAATATCCCTGATTCTCTCTGCCATTACACTTACTTTCGATTTTCCCAGGGTGCTGTGCAATGCCGGAATCTGTCTGTTTATATTTGTTATGTCTACGATGTCATTGTCCACAAGGGTTATCGCTCCGATACCGGCCCTTGCCAGACCCTCTGCCACATAGCTTCCTACACCGCCAACACCAAAAAGAAGAATGTGCGCTCCGGCCAGCTTGGCCATATTCTCTTTTCCTATTATTTTTTCGGTTCTTTCAAACTGCTCTTTCATTTTGTCACTTCTTTCGCAACTGTATAAATCACATCTCCGGAAAATCCACGGGCTGCAAGCTTTCTTGCAACCTTTGCCTGCAGCTTTTGCTTTTCTTCCCATGTGTCTGCAGGTGTGCTGTTCATTACAGTCTGCATGCCGATTTCAAGAGCCTTTTCGTAAGGATCCGGTATCCGTTCCTCATCTTTAAGCTCATAAAAAGCCGCATCCGCCACATCTGACGACACACCTTTTTCTGCCAGCTCTCTTCTGATTCTCATCTCTCCTCTTCCCTTATCAAAGCCCATTTCAGCAAACATAACAGCAAACTGAAGGTCATCAATATAATGATATTCCTCCAGTTCCTTTACTGTTTGTTCAATTTCTTCTTCATCAAAACCTTTTTCACTTAGGTGTTTCACTACCTGTGCTCTGGTTCTCGGCTTGAAGCTCAAATAATAGGAAGCGCTTTCCCTGACATCCATTTCACACCTCTAAAACTCATATATGTCGCCTGCAGTAGCTGCGGTACAAGTCTCACCTAAAGCCGCCTTAAGGTCACATATGGCTTCTATGCCCGTGCAGTGTACCGGCATAACACAATCCAAATGTTCACCGGCTATTTCCGAAACAACCGCAGACCTGCTTTCGCCCTCGGCACTGTAAAGATGCATGCCTGCAACAAGAACCGCGATTCTTTCCCCTGGAAACATGGATTTAGCCATATTCAGTGCATTTATCACTCCCCTGTGGCTGCACCCGGAGAATACATATATACCTTTCTCTTCCCTGATAACGAGACACTGTTCATGGGACATATTATCCGGAACAAGCTTTCCATTTTCGCGATAGTAGAATTTTTCCGTTGGACTGAACCCCTCAGGTATATCAACGGAGCCGGTGATTACAATATCCTCACCAATCCATTCAGGCCCGTCTGTATAGCATATCCTGTCCTCCAAATTATGCCTCTGTTTCCGACTCCACCTGATCCCGCTGGTCAGCTTATCCATCTTCCCGTTTTCGAATCCGTATGTTTCTCTGTATGCATCCTTATGCAGATAAATGGCAGCTCTTTCATTGATTTCGCAAAATTCCGGAAGACCGCCGGTATGATCATAATGACCGTGGCTTATAACACAGAAGTCAACTTGCCCCAAATCGATATCCATTATTTCCGCATTCTTTATAAACATACCGGTTGCACCTGCATCAAAAAGAATTTTCTTTCCACTTGATTCTATGTACACAGCAAGACCGTGCTCGGCAATAATTCCGGGATTGTCCGTTTTGTTTTCAATCAAAAATCCGAATTTCATATGTTCTGTCCTCCCATGTTCCTGTACAGAATGCAATATGGATAACCCCTTCATGCATAATCTCAGTAAAAACCACATCCTCACGATCAAGTACATCTGTACCGTTTATAACCGTCTTCAGTCCATTACCCAGATACTTGGCATAAGCTTCTTTCCTTGTCCAGATTTTAAAGAACTTATTCGCATCATCACCTATATATTTTCTTTCATCTTCAGTGAAAAATCGCTGAGCGATCTTCTCAGTTTTTACTTGTCGCTTGTGCTGAATATCCAGACCTACTTCCCTGTCGGAAAAAATACAGGCAAAAGTATCATCACTGTGGCTTATGGAAAGATAAAGTTTTTCAGGTCCCCGGAGATAGGGTTTACCCTTTTCCGTACGCAATATTTCATATGATACACCACGTTTATAATCTTCTAAACAAAAGAAAACAAGGGCATCCGAAAGTTCGCTGCCCTTAAGATTTCCGTACTTATCTTTGTATTTTTCGATAATATACAATTTCATTTTTACTGCCTGACAGGCGGAGATATTACTCTTCTTCCTTCATTCTTGCCAGAATTCTCTGATAACCCTCCGCACCATATACCAGACACTTGTTAATTCTGCTTATGGTTGCAGTCGAAGCCTTTGTTATTCCTTCGATTTCATTATAGGTTTTGTTCTCAGACAGAAGCTTCGCAACCTGTAATCTCTGTGCGATGGCGTGAATTTCGTTTATAGTGCAAATATCCTCAAAGAACCTGTAGCAATCTTCTTCATCTTCGAGCAACAGAACTGCTCTGAAAAATTCATCAATGTCCGCATTCTTGAATTTGGATTCATATGTCATGAGAAACTCCTTTCAAATGCTTATCAAATCTAGTTTATCTTACTGAAGTATACCACTTTCACACTCTAAATACAACACAGATTAAAGTGCCTTATTTCAATATTTTAAGAGCCTCATCGAGCTGTTCGTCAGCTTCTGTTTTCTTATCATCCTTGATTACAATGTCCGGTTTAAGACCCTTTCCGTGTATTTTTCTTTCCTTAGGAGAAAGATACTCCATTATTGTAAGCTTGAGTGCGGAACCGTCATCCATTTCAAACGGAGCCTGAATAATGCCCTTACCGAAAGTCTTTTTCCCTATAAGTGTGAATCCGTTGTCCTGTAATGCTCCGGCCAGTATTTCGGAGGCACTGGCACTATTGCCGTTAACAAGTATAACAGTTTCAAGATTGGTTTTACCGTCCTCAGCCTCATAGGTATCCTTGTTTCCCTGAGCATCTCTTACATAGCATACAACTCCTTCATCAAGAAATTCATCTGCCACTTTAACACACTCATCAACAAGTCCGCCGCCGTTGTTTCTCAAATCCAACACAAGACTCTTGGCACCCTTACCGGTTATTGCTTCAAGTGCCTCATCAAATTTAGCTCCGGTATCTTCATTAAAGGCACTGATGCATATATATCCGACCTGTCCGTCAAGCATTTTGTACTCGATACTTTCCTGTGATATTTTATCTCTTACCATGGTGACAGATTTGGTTTTTCCGTCTCTCGAATATTTAATGGTTACTTCCGTGCCTTTTTCTCCCCGTATTGCAGTGGCCATGGTATCGGCTGAATGAAAGCTTTTGCCGTCTACGGTAAGAAGTATATCCCCCTCCTTAAAACCCGCCTTATCTGCAGGCGAACCTGAAATTATTGACAAAACTACAAACTTGCTGGTTTCATCTTCAGAGAAAGTAATCCCTACACCGGAGTACTCTCCCGATGTCGATACATTAAAGGACTCATATTCTTCCGGTGTCATATAGGCTGAATAAGGATCTCCCAAAGCCTGTACATATCCTTTATAGGCACCTTCCATAAGTTCGTCGGCAGGGTAATCCGTATAATAATAGTTTTCAATGTAATGCTGAATAGTACGGAGCTTCTCGTCTCCCGGCACTCCTTCATTAAGCTTATATGCGGCAATCCCTCCTGTAAAAACGACTCCGACAACAAAGGCGCCGACAAGAGAAAGTATATACTGTGTTTTTCTTATTTTCATTGCAATATCTCCTCGACAACAAACTGGATCTGTTCCGTTCCTCTCCAGGATTGACAGCTTAAACTTCCTATCAGATCAAGAGGTGCTCCCGATGTAAGCTCCTGAGATAATTCCCTTGCTTTTCTGAACAGAACACAATTTACATAATTTTTTATATTGTAAACATCATTATGTGACGCAACAAACCTGGCATGAATCCCGTCTTCACCCATAAATGAGAGTCTTTTTACCTCAACATCTCTCATAATGAACCTTGGCATCGGGTTCCCGGCACCGAAAGGTCCGAGCTTCTCAACCTCGCCAACAAGGGAGGCAGATATCTCTCCGGGATTTAAATAAGTATCATATACGGAATCAGCCCGGAACAGATCCGGATCCGATTCAAGCAAAAGCTCTGTAGCATGGTTTACGCCCTTAACAAGGTCTTCAAAGTTCTCCTCTTTCATAAGTAATCCGCATGCTTTGCTGTGGCCCCCGAATTTCTCAAACATTTCAATGTGGTTACTCAGTATATCATAAAGATTAATCTTTGAAATGCTTCTGCCTGTGCCTTTAAGATATCCTTCTCCGGATGGAGTTGCAATAATAACCGGCCTGTTGCGGTTTTCTTTTATTTTCCCCGCAACAATCCCGGCTATGCCTTCATGAATATGTTCCATTCTCAAAACAATAAAATTTTCATCGCCGGTAATATATCGGCTGCACTCCTCATATGCTTCTTCCTGTATCGCTTTTCTCTCACTGTTGTATTCCAACAGTTTCTGCACATTGCTGTCAATCACCTCATCATCATCACTCATAAAAAGATTTACAGCAGTCATTGCAGATGCCATTCTTCCGGCAGCATTTATATGGGGTACTACCCCATAGGTTATATTCTCTGAATTGACTTTATCTATTGCAATTGACTCAGCTAACCTCTTGAGAGATTTTCTCTTGCCCATATTAATCCTGTCAATTCCGTATTTCACCAGTGTCCTGTTCTCATCAAGCAATGGCACGATATCGCCCACAGTTCCCACAGCAACCATATCAAGCGCCTCACTCAGAATGCTTCTTGATAAATCTGCCTGTCTCTGAACAGCCTGCAGGAATTTAAATGCAACTCCGCATCCCGCAAGGGCTTTGAAAGGATATTTATCCACTTTCTTTTTCGGGTTTATTACTATGCAGTCGGCAATTCTGTCATCAATATTGTGGTGATCTGTGACAATTACCTTTAGACCCAGTGATTTAGCATATTCCACTTCTTCGTATGATACACTTCCACAATCAACAGTGATTATAAGGCCTGCTCCTCTTTCATAAATTCGTTTGATTGCATCACAATTAAGTCCGTATCCTTCATCAAATCTGGATGGAATATAGAAGAAAAAGTTATCGCATAGTTCTCTTAGTCCATGGCTGAGGATGCATACGGATGTGACTCCATCAGCATCATAATCCCCATAAATGCAGACACCGGTTCCTTTTTTTATTTCAGATAACAACAAATCCACCCCTGCTTGCATGTCATCAAGCAGAAATGGATCGTATGTCTTTGAAGGTTTATCAGACAGGAATTCTTCAATATCACTCTGTTCGGTAATCCCCCTTTTTTTTAGTATTTCTTTAATAATTTCCTCAGTTCGTCTCATTAAATAAATCCCATAAATCCTTAGAAGTATGACATAGGATTTTGCGCCTTGCCGTTTATATACACTCTGAAATCGAGATGAGGTCCTGTTGAGTTTCCTGTTGAACCAACATTACCTATCTGCTGACCCTTAGCAACATATGCACCGACACCGGCAGCCCTCGATGAAAGATGGCAGTACCAAGTGGTCACTCCACCGCCATGGTCAATAATAATGCAGTTACCGAAACTGGATCTGTAGGAGGAAGATATCACTCTGCCGCTGCTGGCTGCCAGTACGGCACTGCCGCTTGGTGCCCCGATATCAATAGCCGGATGGAATTCCTTACCGTGGAACGGACACATTCTGTAACCGTATCCCGATGTTATTCTGCTGCTTGCCGGAACGGGCCAGCAGAATATTCCACCTGTGTACTTAGAGGTTTCACTGCTGCTGACCTCGCCGCTTTCACTCTTTCTTGCCAGTTCAGCAGCCATAGCATTTGCTTCAGCTTCCATCTGATCCAGCATCTTTGCCATTTCCTCGTTATCCTTGGAAAGTGCAGCCTTCTGATCCTCAAGTATATCCTTATTCGCCTCGGAGGATGCCTTTGAATATTTCAAGCTTTCGGTTTCCTTCTCAACTTCTTTAGTTTTCTTTTCTACAGCCTGATGAGCGGCCTCCAGCTCCTCCAGAACATCCTTATCGCTGGCATAGATGAGCTGAACCATGTCCATGTTGGTCAGGAATTCCGAAAAGCTTCCCGAGTTCATAAGCACATCAAAGAATCCGACAGTTCCATTCTTGTACATGTTTCTCAATCTGCCGTCCAGTTCCTCGTTCTGCTTGTTAACCTTATCCTGAGCCTCCTTGAGTTCTACCTTCAGAATCGCAAGTTTGTCTTCACTCTTCTCGATTTTGGCTTCCAGATCTATTATAGATCTCTCCAGCTTTTCAACTCTTTCAGCCATTCCCATCTCTTTTTCCAGGTTCTTGTACAGTTCCTGCTGTTTTTTGTAAATCTCTTTCTGCAGCTGCTCCAGTGTCTTGGCGGAAACCATGGCCGTATCGAAACACATTGTAAATGCCATAACAAGTGCTATTAAAATTGTAAGTCTTTTTTTACCCATCATATCAACTCCTTTAAATACTTTTTATTATGCTTTCAGATATCTTCTCATGGATATTATACTTCCGCATGAACCGATGCTGATGCCCAGCGCCATGAATATCCATGTGAAGTTATATACAAGGAATTCTGCCGGAACCATAGGCATCCCGAGAATATTATAAACCTGGTCCCCCAGTGCATCAATGATTTTGCTGTACACAAGTGCCGTGATTCCCACAGATATTGCCGCTGAAATCAGACCTATAACAATTCCTTCGAAGAGGAAAGGACCTCGTATAAACCAGTTGGTTGCACCGACATATTTCATGATACTTATCTCTTCAGCCCTGTTTGTAACAGTAAGTTTTATTGTATTGGATACAACTATAACAGACACTATAATCAGGAATAATATAATTATTATTGCCGTAATCTGAATGAAATGTGTAGCCTTGAGCAGCTTGTCCACAGTATTTTTATAATACTTGACATCCTCCACTCCCTCGTAGGTTTCTGCTTTGGCTGCAATGGCGTCGGCCTTCTCCAGATCTCCAATCATAATAACCACGGAGTTGGGAAGAGGATTGTCTTCCAGGCTGTCCAGCATATAAGCATTCTCACCCCATCTTTCCTTAAACTCCTCCATTGCCTTTTCTTTCGTCTTGTAGAATGCGTCTGAAACACCTTCTTCGCCCTTTATATCAAGCACTATGGCCTCTGCATCCTTTTTCTTGACATCATCTTTGAGATAGATTTCTATGGAATCGTAGTCGCCCTTGATTGTCTCAGCTGCCGTGTTGATATTGATTACCAGAATGAAAAACAGGCTCAGAATCAACATCATGCATGTGATTGCAAAGATGGATATTATGGACATGTTCAGGTTTCTGCCGAACTGGACGAAGGACTGTTTAATTGTATATAAAAGTGCTCTCATTACTCATGACCCCCTCTCCTGAATTTGGCTTTGAAAGTTCTTCTCTCTTTAATCTGAACCGTATCAAAGGTCATTTCCGTATTTTCGAGAGCCTCCTTATATCCGTAAGCGCCCACATTATCCCTCACAATTCGGCCGTTCTCTATGGCAATAACACGTTTACCCATCTTATCAACTATATCCTTGGCATGGGTTACCATGAGAATGGTCGTACCTTTCTCATTAATCATGTTCAGTAACTGCATTATCTCCCAGGCCGTGTCCGGGTCAAGATTCCCCGTAGGCTCATCGGCAATGAGAATGCGGGGCTTATTGACGATGGCTCTGGCTATAGCCACTCTCTGCTGTTCGCCCGCACTCAGTTCATCGGGATACTTATGTGCCTCACCGGCTATACCCATCATGGTAAGAGCCTGTGTGACCGTTTTCTTTATATTCTTCCTCGGCTGATGGACGATCTCCATAGCAAAGGCAACATTTTCATATACGGTTTTTTTGGGAAGAAGTCTGAAGTCCTGAAAGACTATACCCACATTCCTTCTCAGTTTGGGAATCTGTCTTGCCGACATTTTTGTAACATCTTCACCTCTTACCTTTATTGTTCCGGAATCTGCATCTATTTCCTTGAGAATAAGCTTGACAAATGTGGATTTTCCCGCGCCGCTGGGTCCTACAAGAAAAACAAAATCTTTACGGTTTATCCTGACCGAAACATTGTCCAGCCCCACATTTGATTTGTAGTATTTAGTTACTTTGTCAAAAACGATCATACAGTCAATAACCTTTCTTTTTTATTTCATTATCTTTCTTACAGCTGCGGCAATATCCCCGGCAGTCATATGATATTTTTTTCTGAGTTCATCAGGTTTTCCGGATTCACCGAAGGTGTCCAGCTGACCTACCATTTCAATTCTGCACGGTAAGTTCTTTACAGCCACATGGGCAACCGCTTCTCCCAGCCCGCCTATAATGCTGTGCTCTTCCGCAGTTACCAGGGCACCTGTCTCACGGGCCGCCTTAATAATAATATCCACATCAAGAGGTTTAATGGTATGTATGTCCAATACTCTCACATCTATATTTTCCGCTTCCAGAATCTTTGCGGCTTCCAACGCCTCATTTACCATTATTCCTGTGGCAATAACAGTTACATCTCCGCCATCTCTGACAGTGTTGCCTTTTCCAAGTATAATATCATCATTCTCATTATATAATACCGGCACTGCAGCTCTGCCTATCCTGAAATAACACGGTCCATCCATCTTCAGAATCTGAGACATAAGCTTTTTGGTTGCCACCGCATCCGAAGGGTTGACAACCGTCATTCCCGGTATCGTTCTCATAAGAGCAATATCCTCGAAAGTCTGATGACTCGCTCCATCCTCGCCAACGGTTATGCCGGCATGTGAAGCGCATATCTTAACATTTGCTCCTGTATATCCTATTGAGTTTCTTATTACCTCAAAGGCTCTGCCCGCAGCAAACATGGCAAAGGTGCTGGCACAAACAACCTTTCCGCTGAGTGCCAGCCCGGCTGCTGCACCATACATGTTCTGCTCGGCTATTCCCATATTAAAAAATCTGTCAGGAAACTTTCCGGCAAACATGGCTGTTTTTGTAGATCCTGAAAGGTCAGCATCCAGTACCACCAGATTGTCATACTCCGCACCGAGTTCTACCAGGGCCTCTCCGTATGCCTGTCTTGTTGCAATCTTATCTGCCATAACATTTTACCTCCGTCTATACGAGAGCGGCAGCAGCCGCTTTTATTTCTTCCAGTGCCTGTGCCGTCTGTTCCTCGTCAGGTGCCTTACCGTGCCAGCCGGCCTGGTTCTCCATAAATGAAACGCCTTTACCTTTTACGGTTTTTGCTATTATGGCTGTAGGCCTGCCTTTGCACTCTCTTGCCTTTGCAAAAGATTCCAGAATCTCCTGCATGTTGTGTCCATCTATTTCAATTGCATTCCAGCCGAAAGCTTCAAATTTTTCTTTAACAGGCATAACTGTCATGACACGGTCGTTCTCTCCGTCAATCTGAAGTCCGTTGTGGTCAATAATGGCAACCATGTTATCCAGCTTGTAATGTGATGCGGACATGGCCGTTTCCCATACCAGTCCTTCCTGAAGCTCTCCGTCTCCAAGTACCGCATATATCCTTCCCGGATCGTCATCCATCTTTGCCGCCATGGCCATTCCGCCCGCCGCGCTGAAGCCCTGTCCCAGCGAACCCGTTGACATTTCAATACCGGGAATCCTGATACTCGGATGTCCCTGAAAAATGGATCCAAGCTTTCGCAGACTCATAAAGTCATCCATGGGAAAGTATCCTTTTACTGCCATTGCAGAAAGCTGTGCAGGACCGGCATGTCCTTTAGAGAAAACACACTTGTCTCTTCCCTTCATTTCAGGGTCAGCCGGGTCAATGTTCATTTCATGAAAATATAGTGCTGTTACAATATCAGCAGCAGACAGCGATCCTCCGGGGTGACCCGAACCTGCATTGTGCAGTGCCTTAATTATTCCGACTCTCACTTCTGCAGCTTTTTGCTCCAGTATACTTGTATCCATTTTACATCCTCCTCGCTACTATCTCCCTAAAAATTCTTTAAGAATTGCCGCTACCGAATCGGCAATATCCACTGCTGTCATACCGTATTCACCGATCTTTTCCGCAGAATAATCGCCTGCAAGCCCATGGATATACGCAGCAGCCAGCACCGCCTGAAGAGGTGTGGCATCCAGGTACTTCTGAGCCAGAAGCGATGATATTATTCCGGTAAGCACATCTCCGCTTCCGCCTGTGGCCATACCGGGATTCCCGGTAGTATTTACATACATTTTAAGTCTGACTTCCTCCTGATCCACATCATAGGCTCTGCCGCTCTTTGTTGATATAAGGGTATCTGCTCCTTTAAGAAGAACAATTGCATCGGTAATCTCCGCCAGTACCCTGGCGGATTTTTCTCTCCCCAGCTCCCAATATCCATACTGTCCCATGGATTTTAAGAGCCTGTCGGCTTCACCCGGATGGGGGGTTAAAACCGTAATACCCTTGCGGCTCTTTATAATTTCCGGAATGATACTGCTCATTTCCGTTGGAACAGTGGTTAATTCTCTTGTTATCCCGGCATCACGGGCCGGAGCTTTTGCATATTCCGCCAGGCAATTGAGCCCGTCAGCGTCCAGTACAACAGGTCCTTTGAAGCTGAGCATCACATTCTCAACAATGTTGTAATTTTCCACGCTGACTCCCATTCCCGGACCTATGGCAACAGCATCATACTGTGAAAAGTCATGGTGAGACCTGGGAACACATATCGCCTCAGGAACCGCTGTCTGAAGTATTCCAAATAATTCCGGCGGTGCACATATCTTAACCAGGCCCGTTCCTGAACGAAGCGCTCCCCTGGCCGCCAGAACCGCTGCACCTGCCATACCTTCGGATCCTGCTATGATAAGCACTCTTCCCGCATCCCCCTTGTGCATATGTCCGGGGCGCTTCTTGAAGATGCTCCTGACATAATCTGCAGTTATCTGTTCGACTCCCATATTATCCATATCACTGTCCCTTTATGGTTACCTTTACAGTGCTACACCCAGCAATATTGATGCAATCAGCAGGTAAATACACGCCGAAACCATATCCGTAATAGATGAAATCATCGGTGTTGCCATCAGTGCCGGGTCAACGCGTAATTTTTTTGCTGCCATAGGGAGAAAGCCTCCAAGCAGCTTGGCAAACAATACTACTGCAATCATTGAAACTGCAACCGTCAGCCCTATAATTACCGTCTGTCTGTCTATAAACACTATTTTCAAGAAATTAAACAGACTTAATACCACTCCAAGAATGATACTGATTCTGAACTCCTTCCACAGAACTTTACCAACATCCTTCAGATTTATTTCATCTATGCTGAGTCCTCGTATAATAAGTGTTGCTGCCTGTGTGCCGGTGTTTCCGCCTGTTCCCATAAGCAACGGCAGATAGGCGACCAGAACTATCACCTGTGATAGCACCGCCTCGAACTGAGCTATGAGCGTTCCTGTAATCATGAGCATTACCGTCATGAAGAGAAGCCAGGGGATTCTGTTCTTCACATGTCTCCATACACCCACATCCAGATATTCGGCTTCCGGATCATCGCTCATTACACCCGCCATTCTCTCTATATCTTCGGTGGCTTCTTCCTCAATAACACTCATGATGTCGTCTACGGTAATTATCCCCACCAGTCTGTTCTCGTTATCTACAACAGGAAGAGCCAGAAAACCGTATTTTTTAAACATTTCCGCAACATCTTCCCGGTCATCGTATACATTGATGTATACATAATCCGTGTGCATGAGTTCAGAAACAAGTATATCCGAATCAGCCGTAACAAGAGCACTGAGGGACACTATGCCCTTCAGCTCCCTTCCCCCATGCTTTACATAGCAGGTATACACCGTTTCCGAATCCATCCCCTGCTCCTTTATATGTGCCAGTGCCTGGGCAACGGTCATTGTTTCCTGCAGACTGATGTAATGAGGCGTCATCAGGCTACCGGCACAGTCCTCGGGGTAATTCAGAAATGTATTTATGAGCTTCCTTTCCTCTTTCGGCGTCTGATCCAGAATCTTGTCTACGATGTTCGCCGGCAGTTCTTCCAGGACATCTATCTTATCATCAAAGTCCATTTCTTTGATGATATAGTGGATTTCCTTGTCGGTAATGCTGTTAATAATATTAACCTGATCGTCGGCAGGCAAATATGAGAACACCTCAACAGCAACATCCTTGGGCAGAGTCCTGAAGGAAATTATGGCCTTATCTACTCCCTTTTCTTCTATTATCTCCTCAAGAATTTCAGCAATATCAACCTCGTTGTATCTGAGTATGATATCACGGGCTCTGAAATATGCACTGTTTTCCAGATGCGAAAGAATGAGCTCCAGATCATCATCAAACTGCTGATTTTTGGCCTCAATATCCATTGTCGTGTTTTCAGTTGCTTCTGTCATGATATCACCTCCCCAATACATAGTAAGTATAACAAAGAGAAACCACAAAATAAAGTGGTTTCTCTTTGTTATATGGTATAAAAATTCGAGATTTAAATGTTAGAATTTGCCGCCGCCGCCGCCGTGAGAAGTTCCGGAGGAGCTGGTGTGGGTTGAACTGCCGCCTGAACTTTCCTTCTCCTGCGGTGAATACACCCGTGTGATATCAGTATACAGGAATGTTCTGCTATTATCTCTTATATCTAAGCTTCCATCCTTCAGATAGGCTGTCGCTTCCGTTGCATATTCCACGGATTTCAATTTATTTCTCTCTCCTGCAACCCATGTCTTACCGACAACAAAGCCTATAATAGGTCCCAGAATAATAGCAGCCAGCATAGCTTCCCAAGGAAACTCGCCGTTACTACCTACATCATAGGGATTACCATCATGATATCTGGTGATAAAATCATCGCAAATACTTGCATAGGTATCAAAAGCGTTCTTGTAATCTCCGCCGCTCATATCCGAAGTGATTTCGCCGATTATGTGTTCAATTCCATAATCAGTGAAGGCATTTATGCCGGCGCCACAGGTGGAAATCCAGATATCTCTGGTGTCCATGCAGACATAGAGAATCAGTCCATCCCGATCAGGACCCTGGCCATAGCCGTTGTAATCATAAAAATCATCGGCCGCCTCCATTGCGGTGCCCTGTGTGAATGAGTTTGTGGTCGCTATGGCAACATCCATACCCTGTCTGTCACTGATTTCCTCAAGAGTAGCCAGAAGCTCCTCTTCTTCACTGTCGGTCAAAAGGTCTGCATCATCAACAAGGAGCGGTTTAAGTCTTTCATCGGGAATTACCGAATCAGCCCCGGCATTCCCTCCGGCAGGAGCGATGCCCGCATTCTCAAGCAGTCTGTCTACGGTATCATAATACTCTTCGATAGCACCTGTATAGCTGTCGTTCTCATTGTATGCATTGAGTATAGCATCAATCTCATCGTTATTGACAGCCTTTGAAGCGGTACCATAGCTCGAGCAGTATATCTTAGCCTGTTCAATATTATCGATAAGAATTACCGCATTTGCCCCGTAATCCTTCTGAATACTGTCAGCATATTCTTCATTTGTCAGCCCTTCTGAATCTTTAGTACAAATATAAATGACATCTACGCCATATTTTTCCTTCAGTTTTACTGCGGTTTGATTGTATTTCTTTTCTGTATCATCGGAAACCTGGTCAGCATAATCAATACAGTAACCTTTTTCTGCTCCGTAAGCAACAGATGCTCCAACAGCCGGAACAGCTGTCGCAAAAATCATCAGAGTTGCAACCAATATTGCAAAAAATCTTTTACTCATATCAGCCACCCCCTAAAAAATCATTCCGATTGCGAATGCGGCAACCAGACCTGCTGCCGTACCGACTACTGTTGAAACTATAGACACCATTCTGGACTTCGCCTTATTCTCCGGCAGCTGGTCTCCTACAAACTTGCCCGTCTGACCGTTCATTGCAAATGTATAGAGCTTGCCTTTCCAGTTAATCTTAAGAGTCCAGATGGGATAAAGAGCATATTTGGATTCGCTGTCTTTCAGCTTGATACGGCTGCTGCTTACAGTCTTGGTTTCAAAACCGGTAACCTGATCCATAAACACATCCTCGGCACTGCCTTTTACTCTTCTGTTGATATTATCTATGCTTTCTTCCAGCTCGACATCATATCTGTCCGCCATATAACCTGCCATATATGCCGTCTGAAATGGAACCGCATCAGAAGAATCAAAAGGTTCCAGAGACTCCATCAGGTCATCGGCCATCTTTGATGAGCCGTCAACCGGAATACGGTCAAACCCCAGACTTCCTTCCACATTGCACAGATAGTAATCAGTCCTGGTGATGATGTAGTCACCGCTTCTGGAACTCTTTGAATTGGAGCACTTGTAGGAGACATCCGCATCAAGAGCCGTGTCAAAAAGCCAGAACGGTACATAAACACCTTTAATTTCATCAATCTTGTTCTCATCAACGAATCTTCTGTCAAGAAGTTTCTTGCCCAGAAGATGTTCGGCAAAAGCCTTTTTGGCCTCTTCTTTCTCCAGCTTGAAAGGAATCACATAGTCCGGCTTCAGGTCGCCGGCAAACTGTTCTTTCATGACTATTGTGCTGTCACAGTATGGACATCTGGACGAACCTAAAGTATCATCGCCAACGATTTCACCCGCACATGACTGGCATATATATACTTTAAGTCCGGCAGTCTCTCCCTCTGTCCACTGACCGCCGGCCTCGTTATTCCAGACAAAATCATCAGCTTCTTTTTTTAGCGAATCATCATAAGCCTTCAAAGCCTCCAGCTCATATTCCGTATCACAGAAAGGGCATTTAAGGTTTTGAGTGGCTATGTTAAATGCTATAGCACCACCGCAGTTGGGACATTTATACTCTATAACATCCGACATGAACTTACCTCCTTAAAAACTTAAACCGAATTTCTATTTCTTAATATCTTTGTCGTCGAACAAGTCTCCGCATTCAGGACAGAACTTCGGAGGATTTTCCGGATCTGCCGGTTCCCATCCGCACTTGTCACACTTGTAGAGAATTGCTCCGGCAGGTTTAGGTTTGCCGCACTCAGCACAGAATTTACCCTTGTTAAGTGCACCGCACTCACAGGTCCATCCCTTTTTCTCTTCAGGCCTGCTTGCGCCGCATTCAGGACAGAACTTTCCTTCTGCAGTAGCCCCGCACTTGCATTTCCATGCATTAGGTGAAGGTGCCGCAGCTGCCGCTTGAGGTGCCTGAGGTGCAGACTGTGCCTGAGGCTGCTGCTGTCCCTGCTGGAACAGGTTCTGTGCATTGCCTCCGGCCATGCCGGCCAGACCCATTCCCATAAAGCCCATCATGGCTCCGCCATCTCCTTCGTTTCCTGCCGCCGTTCTCATGGCATCCGCCTGAGCTGCCGCAACTGCTCCGCCTGCCAGATTGGCATTGCTGAGAATAACAGCCTGCTGCATTTCTTCCAGCTTCTTTCTCTGATCATCAGGAAGAGTCATGGTATTGATACCGAAGGACACAACCTGCAGTCCTCTCTCCTCTCCCCACTTCTTAGAGAGCTGCTCATTGAGAATGTCAGTCATTTCAGCTGTATGATTGACGATTTCGCTGTATCGGATGCCTTTGGCACCTATTGCGCCGAAAGTAGGCTGCAGAGCCGTCAGAAGCTCTGTTTTCAGCTGACTGTCGATTCTGTCTCTTGTATATTCATCCTCTATGTTACCTGTAACCTTGGTGTAGAATAACATAGGGTTAACAATTCTGTAGGAATATTCTCCATTGCATCTGATTGACAGATCCATATCTATCCCGAGCTGCTCATTGATAACAATCCGGAAAGGAATCGGATTAACCGTACCATACTTGTTTCCAAGAATTTCCTTGGTGTTGAAATAGTAAATTCTCTGATCTCTTCCTACTCCGCCTCCAAACTTAAATCTGTCCCAGGCATCTTTAGCCGCATCTGTCAGCCCCTTCTTAAGATCGCCCGTAAAGATTGATGGTGTCATTTCACTGTCATATGTGAAGACACCGGGCTCAGCACAAAGTTCAACAACCTTACCCTGTTCAACAATAATCATACACTGTCCGTCTGCAACGGCAATGCCCGATCCGTTGGAAATAACATTGGGCTCACCCTTCTTGTTGGATGAACGGTCTGAGCTTCTTTTCTGTCCTTTGACAACCAGTACATCTTCGTCTATAGCATCGCAGTAGTAATAATCCTTCCACTGATCCGCCAGAGTTCCGCCAACCGCACCGGTTACTGCTTTAATAAGTCCCATATTAGTCTCCTTTCAATATAAATCATGAGGATATGTTAATTATACTATTGATAACGCTTTAATACCATAAATTTAATTTAATTTTTCGAAAATATGTAATATTCATCCTGCAATTTCAATGCTATATATGATATTCTGTTTTAACATGAAAGGAAAAGGAAATGAAACACATTTTTATTATAAACCCCGGCTCCGGCAGTAAAAGTAAACATGAAAGACTGTTGCACAATATTAAATCGGCTGCCCGCAAGCTTAATATTGACTACGAAATCTACTTAACCGGATCCGCCGGCGACGGAAAGGATTATCTGCAAAATCTCTGCAGGGAGCACAGCAAGTCAAACGACCGTCTTGCTGCGGAGGGAAAAGAGCCCGAAACTCTGCGTGTGTACGGCTGCGGCGGTGACGGCACCTTGAACGAAATGGTTAACGGAGCCTTTGGGTTTAATAATATTGAAATCGGAATTATCCCCACAGGTACAGGTAATGACTATGTGAGAAACTATGGAAAGGTGTCCGGTTTCCTGAATATAGAAAATCAGATTCTCGGCAAAGCGCAGTTCAGCGATCTCATCAGGTATACAGCCGATTATAACGGTAATATTACCACCGGATACAGTGCAAATATGTTCAATATAGGTTTTGACTGCAATGTGGTTGATATGACCAATACCACAAAAAACTGGCCTCTGCTTCGCGGTCATCTGGCATATCTTGCCGCTGTAGTCATTACCCTTGTAAAGAAAAAGGGGTGCAACCTGAAAATAGAATATGAGGATGGCCGCGTAAAGGACGGTCCGATTCTCCTCATTGCTATTGCCAACGGGTGTTTTTGCGGTGGCGGCGTCAAGGGCGTTCCCGAAAGTATTGTTGACGACGGTCTCATGGATGTAAGCGTGGTTAACAACATCTCCCGCATTCTCTTTATCTCACTTTTCCCAAGTTATGCCAAAGGTACCCATATGCAGAAACCTGTCATCATAAAAGACAATCTTATAGAATACACAAAAGAAAAAGCCCTCGTCGTTACATCTAACGAAGAGAGCATGCGGTTTTGCTGCGATGGAGAGATAACCACCCAGAAAAGGGTTTCATTCTCGATAGTCGAGGATGCTTTTCTGTTTGTAGTTCCTGCAGGGATATAACCCTTCAGAGTTCCAGTTCGTACATTATCATTGCAACAGCTGCCATCCCCGCTGTCTCCGTACGAAGAACGGTTTTGCCCAGGCTGACGGATTTGCCGCCGGCCTTGATAATTGCTTCTGCCTCCTTCTCACTGAATCCGCCTTCAGGTCCTATGATAACGGCAATCTGCTCAGGTTTGCCAAACATCTCCAGGGCCAATGGATTGGTAACTTCCAGGAGCACATCTTTTATGGTAGTGTTCTTCTCATTTTCATAAGGCAGAATCACAAGGTCAAAATCCGCCAGTTCCCCGATTACATCATCCATACCCGCCGCATCATCTACGGTTGGTATTATCCCCCTTTTGCACTGCTTTACGGTCTCATCAGCAACCTTCTGCCAGCGATTGATTTTCTTGTGAAAACTGCCTTTATCCACAACGACCGTGCGTTCCATAAAGACAGGCACAATTCTTTGAATACCCAGCTCTACATTCTTCTGTATGATGGTCTCCATCTTACTCTGTTTGGGAATTCCCTGAAAAAGAGTGATCCGTGTCCGGGGCTCAGCCGAAAAGGCCTGCTTGTACAGAATTCTGAGATGCACCTCTTCTGCTGATATGGAAATAATGGAAGCACGATATTCCCATTCAACAGTATCAGAAACATCGATAACATCACCTTCTTTAAGGCGCAGTACTTTCGTCATATGGTGAATATCATCACCATTGTCAATTATTATTGTTTTTTGTCCGATGTTCTCCGGGCCGGTAAAAAATCTTCTCATCCGAAAATCCTCTTCAGCAGTCCCCGCTTCTTTGCAGCAGCTGCAATGGCGCACCAATCACCTTCTTCAAGAATCTCCTTAATCTCAAATCCGGCTTTTTCTACCGCCCTTGCAACTTCATCCTTCTTTTCAAGAAGAATACCTGAAGATATGAATATACTTCCCTCTTCCATATGCTTTATAATAATTGGCGCCAACGTAATAATCAGATTGTGCATCAGATTGGCAACGACAATATCGGCTCTGTATCCCCGTCCATAGTCCTCAGTGATTTTCATTATATCGCCTTCCCGCACATGTACGGCATCAGCCACCTGATTAAGCTCCACATTCTCCTTTGCAGCTTTAACCGCTTCAGGATCTATTTCCACACCGATAACATTTTCGCTCCCTAAAAGAGCAGCTGCAACAGCCAGTATACCGGAGCCGCAACCGGCATCCAGCACTCGAACGGGTTTTACATCCATCTGTGTCATATACTTTTCAAGAAGCTTCATGCAAAGGCTGGTGGTTTCATGTGTGCCGGTTCCAAAAGCCATCCCGGGATCAATCTCAAGCACCAGCTCATGGGCTTCTGCCGGCGTATATTGCTCCCATGTGGGCTTTACAACTATACGGTCCGTTACCCTGGCCGGTTTAAAATGTTCCTTCCACTTATCCTTCCATGCCTCGTCGTCAACAACACAGGATTCTCCATAGAGTCTTCCCAGCTTGAGATTCCCCAGCCTGCCGTCCTGTTCCAGATGCTTCAGCTTCATGATTTCTATTTTCAGTTTCTGAACCTTGTCTCTGTTTTCCTCGTTGTCTTCCAGGTATACAGCAATACTGGGTTCACGGTCTGCGTCACCCTTCAGGCTCTCATCATAATAATCCCATTCATATTCATGTTTTTTGTTCAGGATGTCATCGGCATCGGCAGGATCATCTATGGCGACACTATCAATTCCGTATCGAAGCAAAATCTCTGTAATCATTTCAATCCCGACTTTGGATGCATGCACTTTGAATTTGATATATTTCATTTGTTTTCACCTTTCATACTATCTAAATTTGCCTTTTCAATCCATTTGCCGCGACGGTATCTTATCACAAAGAACAGCGTTCTGACAATCCAGTCCGCAACCATTGCCAGCCAGACGCCTACAACCCCCATACCCAGACAGCCGCCAAGCAGTATTGCCATAGCGATTCTGAACACGCACATGCAGCCGATACCTACCACCATAGTATAGATAACATCACCTGCCGCCCTGAGCATATTCGGCAGGGCAAAAGAAGGCACCCAGAAAAAAACTCCTACAACGGCACTGATCAATATGAGCTGTGCCGCGATTCCGGCAGTTTCGGCTGAAAGTCCGTAAATAAAAGTAATCCCTGGAATGGCCAGCACAGACAGACCAAAAGCGATAAACATGACAACATGTGACCACTTCATCAGTTTTATAGTATAGTATCTGACCTGCCGGCTGTCGCCGGCACCTACACACTGGCTTATAATGGCTATTACGCTCATACTCATTGCCAGACCCGGTATAAGCGTAATTGAAGAGATGACATTTGCAACGGCATTTGCTGTAATAGCCGAAGTACCCATTGTGGATATGAAGCTCAGAAGGATCAGTTTACCTATCTGGAACATGGAGTTCTCGACGCCGTTAGGTATACCTATACCGGTAATCTTTCTGATAATGGGGAAATGAGGGCGCAGACGGAAAGGTCTGCTGATATGTACCGGTAAATTCCTGTTTCTCAATGCCATAAGAATCACGAAAGCCCCGACAACTCTTGCAGTCAGAGTGGGAAATGCTACACCCTCAATGCCCATATGAAATACATGCAGAAGTACATAATTGCCCGGTATATTTATTGCATTCATAAGTATACCTGTTTTCATGGATATTTTTGAATTGCCCGTGCTTCTGAACATGGCGGAGCAGGCGCTGTAAAGAGCGAGAAAAGGTATACTTGCAACCATAATTAAATAGTAGGTGTTGCAGTAATCCATCATCAGCGGATCAATGTCACCGAACATAAGATGCAGTATAGCTTTCCTGAATATATACATCAGTCCCATTATAATCAGAGCCAGACTGAAAATAAATATTATCAGCTGATCTGCAGCTCTTACGGCCATCTCCTTATTTCTCTGTCCCAGAAATCTGCCTACAATTACAGCACCGCCCGTGGCCATAGCCCCCATGATTGTAATAATGAGAACCATAACAGAGTCGACGAGGGAAACCGCTGAAACAGCCTCCTCCCCGACACTTGCCACCATAACAGAGTCGGTAATGCCTATGGCAAAAATAAGAAGCTGCTCTATAAAAAGTGGCCAGAGCAGCTTAATAAGATACTTATTGTCAAATAAATAGTTATCCTTCATTATGAGAAGAACTCCTTAAGGGATTTCAGAAATCCGCTTTTATTCTTATAACATTCATCGGTTACGACTTTACCCATTCGAGCAACCGCTTCTTTCTGCTTCTTGTTAAGCTTAGTTGGTACTTCAAGAGATACCTTCACATAGAGATCGCCCTTGCGATTGCTTCTGAGACTCTTGATACCCTTGCCCTTTAACCGGAACACGGTGCCGGGCTGAGTTCCCGGCGGAACTTTATAGGACACCTTTTCCTCAAGGGTTGGAACGATAATATCATCGCCCAGCGCAGCCTGTTCGAAGGAAATCGGTATTTCAAGAACAAGGTCCTGTCCCCGCCTTTCAAAAATGCGGTGAGGCTTAACATTTAAAACTATGTACAGATCGCCGCTGGGGCCTCCGTTAAAACCCGGCTCTCCCTGTCCCTTAATAGGTATAACGGAGTCATTATCAACACCGGCAGGAATGGTTACATTGATAGTAACCGTGTCTCTCACTCTTCCGGTTCCTTTACAGTCGCTGCATGGACTCTCGTTAATTTCTCCTGTACCGTTACAGTCGGGACATGGTGATACATTCATGAACGTACCCAGCGGAGTATTCTGCTGAGTTCTTACCTCACCTGTTCCGCCGCACCTGGCGCATGCCTTCTTGGAAGTACCGGGAGTTGCCCCTGTACCTCCGCAGGTCTTACAGCTCACGTTCTTTGTAAGCCTGATCTGCTTCTTCGTACCAAAAGCCGCCTCCTTGAACTCTATTGTCATAGACTTCTGGATATCGTTGCCCTTTCGCGGCATGTTGCTCCTGCGCTGCTGACCGCCTCCGAACCCGCCGAAACCGCCGCCTCCGAAGGCTCCTCCAAACATATTGAATATATCTTCAAAACCTGCGAAGTTGCCGCCGCCGAACCCGCCGGCGAAACTGTTAGGGTCTACGCCGGCGTGTCCGAACCGGTCATACTTTGATTTCTGTTCGGGATCTGACAGTACAGCATATGCTTCGTTTACTTCTTTGAACTTGTCCTCGGCCTTTTTGTCTCCCGGATTTTTATCCGGATGGTACTTCATGGCGAGCTTGCGAAAAGCTTTCTTAATCTCGTCTTCCGATGCTCCTTTGCTGAGACCTAAGACCTCATAATAATCTCTTTTATCTGCCATTTCTCTTTACTTTTCATCATCGTCCACTACTTCGAATTCCGCATCAACAACATTGTCATCAGCCGCTCCGCTGCCTGTTCCGGCACCAGCGTCGCCCATGTCTCCCATGTCAGGACCTGCTCCCGCAGCTCCCTGTGCCTGCTGCTGATACATCTTAGCTGATATTGTATGGAACTTCTCAGTAAGAACTTCCGTCTTTGCCTTGACATCATCCATATTGTTGGCGTTCAGTGCACTCTGCAGTTCATCCTTGGCCGCTGTGATGTCGTTCTTTTCCTCTTCTGAAAGGGAGTCACCCAGTTCATTGATATTCTTTTCTGTTTCGTATATCAGCGTTTCAGCCTGGTTCCTGGTTTCTACCTCTTCCTTTCTCTTCTTGTCTTCTTCCGCAAACTTTTCAGCTTCCTGAACCTTTGCGTTAATCTCTTCATCACTGAGCTTGGTTGATGAAGTTATTGTGATATTCTGTGACTTGCCTGTTCCCATATCCTTGGCGCTTACATTTACGATACCGTTTGCATCGATATCAAAAGTAACCTCAATCTGCGGGATTCCTCGCGGTGCAGGCGGAATTCCTGTAAGCTGGAATCTGCCCAGAGTTGTATTTCCGGCAGCCATCTCTCTTTCTCCCTGCATTACATGGATATCTACCGCAGGCTGGTTATCGGCAGCCGTTGAGAAAATCTGACTCTTCTTTGTAGGAATGGTAGTATTCCTCTCAATGAGTCTGGTTGCCACTCCTCCCAGCGTTTCAATGGACAGCGACAGAGGGGTAACATCAAGGAGCAGTACATCGTGTATCTCACCTGACAATACGCCGGCCTGGATAGCTGCACCCAGTGCTACACATTCATCCGGATTAATTCCCTTGAACGGATCCTTGCCGGTAATTTTTTTAACCGCATCCTGCACCGCAGGGATTCTCGTGGAGCCTCCAACCAGAATAACCTTATCCAGGTCATTGTTTGAAACACCTGCGTCAGCCATTGCTTTCTTCATCGGCTCTATGGTTTTGTTAACCAGGTCTGCCGTAAGCTGTTCAAACTTGGCTCTTGTAATATCCATATTTATGTGCAGAGGTCCGCCTTCTCCAACTGTAATGAACGGCAGATTCACATTGGTCGTCTGTGCACTGGACAGCTCTTTCTTGGCCTTCTCAGCAGCTTCCTTGAGTCTCTGCATAGCCATGTTATCCTTTTTGAGGTCGATTCCGTTTTCCTTTCCGAATGAATCAGCCATGAAAGTCAGGAGAGCATCGTCAAAGTCATCGCCGCCAAGCTTGTTGTTTCCATTTGTAGCCAGAACTTCGAAAACGCCGTCGCCCAGCTCCAGTATGGATACATCGAATGTGCCGCCGCCCAGGTCATAAACCAGAATCTTATGTGAAGATTCTTCCTTTTCGAGACCGTATGCCAGTGAAGCGGCCGTCGGCTCGTTTATTATTCTCTCTACTTCCAGTCCTGCAATCTTTCCCGCGTCCTTGGTGGCCTGCTTCTGGCTGTCCGTGAAATATGCAGGAACCGTTATTACCGCATTGGTAACCTTTTCACCCAGATATGCTTCCGCATCCGCCTTGAGCTTCGCCAGAATCATGGCACTGATATCCTGTGGTGTATATTTCTTACCATCGATTACTGTATCGTATGCTTCCCCCATGTGTCTCTTTATGGAAGCAATGGTTCTGTCCGGATTGGTAATGGCCTGTCTCTTGGCTGTTTCTCCAACCAGTCTCTCACCGCTCTTCGTAAACGCAACAACCGATGGTGTGGTTCTGTTTCCTTCCGCATTGGCAATTACAACAGGCTCTCCGCCTTCCAGTACTGCCACACATGAATTAGTTGTTCCTAAATCAATTCCTATAACTTTTCCCATTTTATTCCTCCTTGTACCATTGTACTTTATTATTTACTGTTTCTGATTTGCAAAATCTCTTTATTGCTGTCAGTTAGCCACCTTCACCATTGAGTGCCGGATAACCTTGCCGTTAAGACTGTATCCCTTCTGTATGACTTCGGTTACTTTACCGCTTTCATACTCATCAGTATCTTCGGTCATTACGGCGTTGTGTAAGTTGTGATCAAAATCCTCCCCAAGTGCAGATATCTCTTCAAGACCCGAGCCTGTAAGCACATCGTTCAGCTGCTTGAGAATCATTTCCATACCTTCCTTGAAACCCTCACCTGCCTCCTGCTCCAGCGCTCTGTCGAAATTGTCGATAACCGCCAGCAGGTCAGTCATGATTTTTTCATTGGCATAAGAATAGAGATCTTTCTTTTCTTTTTCAACTCTTTTTTTATAGTTCTGGAAATCAGCCATCAATCTCATATATCTGGTATCGGCATCCTCCACAGGCTCCTCGGTGACATCTTCTCCCTTCTCTTCATTAATCTCCTTCTCTTCAATATCCTCCTTCCCGCTTTTATCTGTTTCTGCAGTTTTATCTGCTGTTTCCTTTAAATTCTCTTCCATACCTTCTTCCTTAATCTTCTTTGTCATCATCGTCTCCTTCCGTAAGCATAAACGCCTTGCTGATGTTGTCGGTAAGGTACTCAACAACCGAAGTAACCTCTTCATAGTTCATTCTTGTCGGTCCTATTACACCCAGTTTGCCGACCTTCTTACCGTCAACATGGTAAGTGGCGGTAATCACACTGCAGTCCCTCAGCTCCTCATCCCTGTTCTCTTCACCTATGGTTATGGTTATACCATCTTCCCTGGAGATAAGACTCTTCGTTATCTCCTCTTTGTGACTGAAAATATCAAAGAATGTTTTAGCTTTAGTTATGTCATTATATTCCGGCAGAGCGAAAATATTTGTAAGACCGTGCATGTACAGATTTACATTCAGCATGTCCTCCAGTGTTCGTATGAAGCTGGGAGCTATACTCCTTTCAAACATAGCCATGGCTTCTGCATCTGCCTTGAAGTTTTTAATTATATCTGATGTCAGAGCTTCACTCAAGGTTTTGCCGCTGTAATTATAGGTCATATTCTTCGCCAGTATGCGAAGGGTCTCCTTTGAAGCCGGTTTATCCAGTCTGACAGCAGTATTGCTGACCTTACAGCTGTCAGAAACCAGCATCAGCACGACAGTGGTCTCGTCCAGGGGCAGCAGTTTAATATATTTCAGCTTGTCCTGTTCCTTTCCCGGAGCAAGAGCAAATGCCGTAAGATTGGTAATCTCCGATAAAACATGTGCTGCTCTTTCAATAAGATTCTCCAGCTCGGTTACATTGCTGTACAGCTCGCTGGCAATGGCATCCTTCTTTTCCTGCGAGAGCTCCTTTTTTTTCATCATCTCGTCTACATATAGCCTGTACGCCTTCTCAGATGGCACTCTTCCTGAAGATGTGTGAATATTTGTAAGGTATCCCATATCCTCCAGGTCGGACATCTCATTGCGGATGGTAGCCGGACTTCCCAGATCGTAATTCTTGGAAATTGTCCTTGAGCCCACCGGCTCAGCCGTTCTTACGAAATCTGCGATAACAGCCTGAAGAATTTTCAGTTTTCTTTCTGTTAAATCCATCATAGCCTCCTTGTTGTTAGCACTCTTCATGTGCGAGTGCTAACTCCTATACATAAAGTACCACCTTTACGAGGTACTGTCAACACCTTAATCACATTTTTCAGCTTATTTTTATAAATTTTTTCAGCTTAAAAAGATAAATGTATGACTCGGTTACTTTGAGCCCCGTTCCGGCCTCAAGAGCATCCCTGTAAAGGTGGATCTGCTGTTGATATTCTTCTCTTATATCGTCCTCTGTTCTGTATTCATCCAGCTGGCTGTTTTTGAAATCTATAAGAATAATTTCTCCGTTTTCTGTAAAGCGGCAATCGATTATACCCTGCACTACCGCAGGAACACCTTCTATGTTTTTTTCAAAAATAAACTCTTCCTCCCTGAAGAGATTTCCTCGTCCTGACGCTTCTGCGGCACGCCTGCCTGTATCAGACTCGAAAAAAGCAGCAATTTCATCTGTGTTCACTGCCATTCTTTCTTCTTCGCTAAGCTCCCCTTCCGACACAAGTTCATCGCAGAAATCGGTAATATAGTCCTTTCTCTGACTGTATGCTCTGACATAGTCTATTTTCTCCATGACAAGATGCATTACCTCTCCCGCTTTAGCCGCACTGATTTCTTTTATACCTTCCGGATTGAATTCGTATAAGTCGGGCTGTCCGGATAATACATCGTCCTTACGATTCAGTTGGGATACGCTGTACTTGGCCCGCACTTTGGTTTGCGATTCATATGGATATATGTATCCCAGTCTTAATGACAGCTCCTTCATGGCATTTACATCAGATGCCGCTCTCTCAATTTCCCCTTTGGATAAGTGGAGTATTGACCTTCGTCTGTGCATGTTTCCTGAACCTTCAAACTCCTCTCCATCTGTGTGAAAGTGAACATCCACACTGTCCATGTCCTTAAGGGACGGATATACCATCTCCATATAGCTTCCCTTTTCCGGAATGTCCGGAAGCTTTTCAGTGCTTGACACCGTGCCTATTATTTCAAGTCTGTCCATGGCTCTGGTAAGTGCAACATAAAGTATTCTGATTTCTTCCTCCAGATTCTCTTCCGCCTTTCTATCTACTATGACTTTCTGTAAGATGGTCTTTCTGCGCCATTTCTCATTCTTGTTAATAAATGGCAGCCCTATTCCCAGGTCCTTGTGCATAGGAATATAAGATCTGTCCCCCCTGCCGGTTTCTTTTCCCGCACCTGTCAGAATTACCACGGGGAATTCCAGACCTTTACTCTTATGGACGGTCATCACCCGTACCACATCTTCCCCTTCACCGATGATCTTCGCCTCGGCTTCAGAGGATTTGCTTTCCTTCATGGCTTCCACATAACCCAGAAATCCGAAAAGTCCGCTGTGGCTGGTTTCTTCAAAATGAGCGGCCTTATCTATTAACATGCGGAGGTTGGATATTCTCTTGTTGCCAACAGGAAGCCCGCTGCAGTAATCGTAATACCCCGTATCATACATAACCATGCGCACGAGCTCATCCAAAGGCAGGGATCTGCTTTTTTCCTTCCAGAGGGCAATCTCTTCAAGCATGTTTCTAATCTTATTTCTGACCACAGAATTCTTTCCACCTGCCGCATACTCTTTAACAGCACTGTAAAAGCTGCCCCTTCTGTTTTCCTTGCGGATTTCTACCATCTCTTTAACATCGAATCCGAAGAAAACCGATCTCATAACGGAAATCAGCGGTATATCATTCTGCATGTTGTCAATAATTCGCAACATGTTGAGAAAAACCTGAATCTCAACACTTTCATAATACCCTTCACCGGTTTCTCCATATGCGGGTATCCCTTCATTGTTCAGGTACCTTTCTATATCCCTGACTTCTGCCTTCCCTCTGGACAATACAGCTATATCTCTGAATTGAACATTTCTTGATTTTTGGGCTTTTGCATCGTATATTTCTGTGCCCAGTGCATCTCTGATAATTTCCGCAGCTATTTCTGCCTCTGCATCCACCCTTTCAATATCGGCATTTTTAACCTCGCCCCTATCTATAATATGAATACCGGTCTTATAACCTGGAAATCTCTCGTCTATACTGCAGTGAAGTGCGGCATCCTCATGGTAATCATCCATTACCTGTTCAAATACCCTGTTCACTGCATCGGTTATGTTTTTCTTACTTCTGAAGTTGCTGTTCAGGTCTATCACCAGGCTGTTCCCGACAGATTCGTCGCGGTAACTTCTTGCTCTTTTCATAAACAGCTCCGGCTCAGCCAGCCTGAACTTATAAATGCTCTGCTTGACATCACCTACCATAAACAGATTATCATCCCGTGCAATTCCGGCAACGATTTCCTCCTGAAGCATATTGCTGTCCTGATATTCGTCAATAAAAATATACTTGAATCTTTCCCTAAGCTCGGCAGCCGCCTCTTCATTCTGCAGGATGCCGATAGCATAGTGCATAACATCGTCATAATCGATAACTCCGGTCTCGTGCTTTTTGCTCCTGTACAGTTCCTCATATTCCCCTATGAGCTCCAGCAGATATGAAGTATCTCCGTAATTCAGCCGAAGTTCTTCCTCAAAATCTTCCATACTTCTGCTGAAATAGCTGTTCTTCAGATTTGTAACATAATCCTTTCCTTTTTTTCTTAAAGCCGTAACCGGTTCCTTTACATCTTCATACGCATCCTTTTCGTCTTTGGAAACATTCATTCTCTCATAGGACGGAGATGATACAAAATCTATAACTTCCGTTCTCTCCGGGTTTCTTTCATAATCTTCAGATGCAATTTCGTACACATACTGCAGTTTTTCGGCATCCGCCATTGCCTTACTATGGATTTTCTCTGTGGACGGATCATTCAGCATCTCTGCAGCATCCTTAAAACATTTATAAGCTTTAGCCAGACTTCCTGCCACGATTTTCCCCATCAGCGCAGTCAAACCTATTTCTCTGCATGGATTTTCAGTGTTCATCCTGCCGATTTTATCGGAGGCCCAATCCATGTAGTGCGGAATACTTCTCAAGCTGTCATAAAGACTCTTTATCTCTGTTTTGATTCTATTGTCGTTCCTGTCGCTGCTGTATTTAATAAGAAAAGCAGTAAACCTCTCGTAGTCCTCTTCAAACCTTTTCTCGAAGAGTGCATTTACCGCCTTATCTTTCATAATAGCCGCCTGAACTTCATCGCAAATACCGAATCCCGGCTCCAAATCCGTTAAATAAAAATATCTTCTGATTATACCGATACAAAAGGAGTGAAATGTACTTATTCCGGCGGACGGAAGCAGCCTCAGCTGTCTAGTGAGAAACTTCCTGTCAGCCCGGGGGTTCTCAAGTTCAGAGTTAACGGCTCTTTCCAGTCTCTCTTTCATCTCCGATGCTGCAGCATCCGTGAATGTTGTTATCAGGAACCTGTCGATATCAGTCTTATCCGTAATAACCAGCTGCTTAATCCGCTCGACAAGCACGCTTGTTTTTCCCGAACCCGCAGCCGCAGAAACGAGAATGTTCCTGTTTCTCGTCTCAATGGTTTTTAATTGTGCATCTGTCCATTCTGGCATGATTTTTTACCTCGCTATTCTATAGCCATATTATACCATATTGTGTTACAATGGAATTGTCACAAAGCTATGCTTTGATGAAATTCTTTGGCTTTTGCGGCCCAAGAGTGTGAAACACGATTGGCAAGCCGCAAGTCGTACAATGGATCGTAGATTTACGAGGAGGAGTGATTGATGAAGCGACCTACAATGCTGATGATTCTTGATGGTTACGGTCTCGGTAAGCAGGACGATGGAGATGCCATTGCAGCTGCCCATACACCTCATCTTGATGCGATTTTTTCTAACTATCCAATGACCACTGTAAAAGCGTGTGGCTTGGATGTAGGTTTGCCTGACGGACAGATGGGAAATTCAGAGGTGGGACACCTGAATATAGGTGCCGGAAGAATAATCTATCAGGAACTGACAAAGATAACAAAATCCATAGAGGATGGTTCCTTCTTTGATAACAGAGCCTTTGCAAAGGCTATCGGACATGTTAAAAAGAACGGCTCCGTTCTCCATCTGCTGGGTCTCCTGTCTGACGGCGGTGTACACAGCCATATCACTCACCTTCTGGCACTGATCGATTTAGCAAAGAAAAATGACATAGATAAACTTTGCGTGCACTGTTTCCTTGACGGCCGGGATGTGCCTCCGAGAAGTGCACTTGAATATATGGACAGGCTGACCTCATACATGAAAGATGTGAATCTGGGCAGAATAGGTGTTGTCAGCGGCAGATATTACGCAATGGACAGAGATAAGCGCTGGGAGCGTATCGTAAAAGCCTATGATGCCATGACTCTTGCCGAAGGATTGCATGCTCCGACAGGAAGAGCCGCCATCGAAGCTGCATATGAACGCGGTGAGAACGATGAATTCGTTCAGCCGACTGTTGTTGACGGAGGATGGACTGTTGACGACGGTGACGCCATGATTATGTTTAATTTCAGACCGGACAGAGCACGGGAGATTACCCGCGCCTTTATGGACGATGAGTTCGATGGTTTTGCCTTTGAAAGAAAAAAGAAAGTTTCGGATATCTGCTACATCTGCATGACACAGTACGATTCTGAAATGCCTAATGTAACTCTCGCGTACCCTCCTGAAACTCCTGAGAACACTTTGGGAGTGTACCTTTCATCTTTAGGTCTTCAACAGCTGAGAATTGCGGAAACGGAAAAATATGCCCATGTCACTTTCTTTTTTAACGGTGGTGTGGAAGAACCTGAAAAAGGAGAGGATCGCGTGCTGATTCCATCGCCAAAGGTTCCGACATATGACATTCAGCCTGAAATGAGTGCTTTTGAAGTAACCGAAAGCGTCCTTAAAGCTATCGCTTCAGATAAATATGACCTTATAATACTTAATTTTGCCAATGCGGATATGGTAGGACATACGGGTGTTAAGGCTGCCGCAGTTAAAGCCATAGAAACACTGGATATATGTGTTCCCCGAATTGTAGATGCAGTCCTTGCGGCAGGCGGACAGATACTGCTTACCTCTGACCACGGAAATGCCGATGAAATGCTTGATGCCAACGGAAATGTCATGACAGCTCATTCGCTCAATGATGTTCCTTTAGTAAATATATCTGATGGAGCCCTTCCGCTCAAAGATGGAGGCAGACTTTGCGATATAGCACCCACTCTGCTGAATTTAATGGATTTGGAAGCTCCCGCTGAAATGACAGGTAAGTCACTTGTACAGCAAACGAGGTGAAAAATGAATATTCAAGAAGCTAAGGAAACTATAATAGCCGCCGGTAAAGAGCTTACGGAAATAGGCTTTCTGTCCAGGACTTTCGGCAACATAAGCTGCCG
>CAYFQD010000016.1:23419-41799 GCA_964345275.1 uncultured Oscillospiraceae bacterium | reverse complement strand
TATTAAACCATCATTTCAGAATATACGACCATGCAATAAATCTAATAATATCGCAAAAGGACTGCTTGGAAACTTTAATATGATTTCAATGGCAGTCCTTTTTGATGTAAAATCACTATTAACACTAGACCACAACTGAGTAGTCAACCACTTAAAAGTTATAGCTCGCGTCTTCCTTCCATAGCTTTCAGCAATGTTACTTCATCTGCGTATTCCAGGTCACCGCCCACCGGTATGCCGTGGGCAATCCGTGAGACTCTGATTCCGCTCGGTTTTATCAGGCGTGCTATATACATGGCTGTCGCCTCTCCCTCAATGGTCGGATTTGTTGCTATAATCAGTTCTTTTACTCTTTCGTCATGAAGACGCTCTATGAGGCTCTTCAGGTTGATGTCATCAGGACCGATTCCATCCATGGGCGAAATGGCCCCGTGAAGGACATGATAATAACCCCGGTATTCCCGGATTTTCTCCATGGCAACCACATCCTTGGGACTCTCCACCACGCATATCACGGAGCTGTCACGCCTTTCATCTCCGCAGATCCCGCAGGGATCCTTGTCTGTCAGGTTGCCGCACATAGAACAGTAGGTCATGTTCTTCTTGGCATCTGAAATAGCTTCAGCCAGTGCCATGGCCTCCCTGTCGTCCATCGAAAGAATATGAAAAGCCAGCCTCTGGGCAGTTTTTTGTCCTATGCCCGGAAGCCTGGAAAATTCATTGATTAATTTGTTGAGAGGTTTTGCATAATATCTCATTACATCCCCGGAATGCCTAGTCCCGCAGTGAACTTGCTCATTTCAGCCTGGGAGATTTCCTCCATCTGTCTGAGGGCTTCGTTGGTTGCGGTCAGAATCAGGTCCTGAAGCATTTCAACATCATCCGGATCTACCACTTCCGGCTTAATCAGAATGTCCTTCAGTTCCTTTTTGCCTGTAACCGTTACGGTTACCGCACCGCCTCCGGATGTGGCCGTCGCCTCCATCTCGTCAATCTCTGCCTGAACTTCATCCATTTTCTGCTGCATTGCCTGCATCTGAGCCATCTGCGCCGCGCCGCCCATCTTCGGCTGCTTACGCTTCTTGCCTGCTCTCATTCCTTTGCCCATGGTTTCCTCCTGTTTATCTGACAAATGTTCTATGATTAATTATTCTACACTTATGTGAATTCCCAGTTTGTCCCTGGCGGTTTCCGCGATTTCCTCTGCGGTTTTCTTTTGCCCGTCGGATGATGCCTTTTGGGAAATCTTCAAAGTTCTTTTCTTACCTGTATGTTTTTCCATCAGCTCCTCGATGAGACTCCTGTCTTTTTCCGCACATTCCTTTGCAATATCATTGCCCACAACTACCGTGAAACTATCCTCATCAACTGAAGTAAGCGTAATCATATTAAGGCTGCTCTTCGCCGACTCATCCTCGGAGACCGCTTTCCATATTTTCTCAAGATCTTCCTGTCTCATCGGCGAGGTTTCCGGCTGCTCCATCGGCGAGGCTTCTTCCGGCTCTTCCGGCTCTTCCGGCGAGGTTTCCGGCAGCGGAGCTGCGGATTTCATAACTGCCGGTTCTATTTTCGACGTGGGTACCGGCATTCCCGGCGGGGGTTCCGGAGCAAAATTTTCTGCCTTCGAACCCTCACCCTGACAGAGCTTCACAATGGAAAGCTCAAGAAGGATTCTTGGCTGAGTCGACCATCGAGCCTCATTAAGCATGTGTGAAAGCTCCATAATGCCCTTGTTAATCTCTTCAGGCTTCATGAGGGAGCTCTGCACGGAGATGCGCTCTATGTTTTCCGCGGACATATTAAGAACACTTCGCGGATCACTGATATATCTGGTCATCAGCAGATTTCTGTAGTGATTGATCCAGTCCCTCATGAACTGGCGGACATCCTTGCCGTCGGAAAGAATCTCTGCAAGAAAAGCTATTGCTTCTGCGGTTTTTCTTTGCCGGATCATGTCGGTAAGACGAATAAAATCTTCATCGCCGGAAGCTCCCAGGAATTCCAGGACATCTTTCTCTGTAATCTTTTTATCGCCTCCGGAAATGCACTGGTCGAGAATACTCAAGCCGTCCCGCACGGAGCCATCCGCATTGGCTGCAATTATCCGCAGTGCATCCTCTGTGACTTCTATTCCGATTTCCGCACAGATGCGAGCCATGCCGGAAATCAGTTTCTTTTCGGGAACGCGCTTGAAATCCAGTCTCATGCATCTGGACAGAATTGTTGCCGGAAGCTTTTGCACTTCTGTAGTAGCCAGAATGAAAGTAACATATTCCGGCGGCTCCTCCAGCGTCTTAAGCAGCGCATTAAATGCACCCGTCGAAAGCATGTGAACCTCATCTATTATATAGATTTTGTTTCGGCCCGCAGCCGGCGGATAGTTGACACTTTCCCGCAATTCGCGAATATTGTCCACACCGTTGTTGGAAGCCGCATCGATTTCAATAACATCTATGAAGCCGCCCTCCTTTATGGACAGGCAGTTTGCACATTCCCCGCAGGGTCTCTCCCCCTCCGAAAGACAGTTTAACCCCTTGGCGAGGAGGCGGGCTGTAGTTGTCTTGCCCGTTCCCCGCGTGCCGCAGAAAAGATAGGCATGACTGGTACTGTCCGTCGCCAGCTGATTCTTTATGATTCTTACAATGTGTTCCTGCCCCAGAACCTGGTCAAAAACTTCCGGGCGGTACGCACGATACAGTGCCTGATACATTATTTTTCTCCCCTATATACAAAGGAATATACAAATGAAATTGCCCTCTGATGATTCCGCAGGCGTTGGAGAAGGCTTATCTGCGGCACATAGGAGCGTTCGCTTATTGCTGCTTCCTTCCGGACCTGACAAGGTTCACGATGTCCTATTGCGCAGGACCCAAACCATGCATGCGGAATCATCAAAAGGCAATTTCATGCTTCCCAATTATATTATTTTTAACTGACACCGTCAACCGGTTTACCAGTCACTTTCCGAGTCCCTGCTCAATTTCATTTTATAAAGACTGCCGCTCCAGTCTTCTCTGGAATACTTGTTGACATATTTGATGGCGATTACATAGAGGAAGGCCACAAAAACCAGAAGAAGAATAAAAGGAATCCATCCGTTGAGGAATGCCAGCGTGTCATATATACCGTGAATCATGATAGGCACGAAAAGAGCCATAAATGTTTCTTTTCTCTGCTTCGCACGATTGCCCTCAATGGAGTATCTCTTGGCTGCACCATAGGCTATGCCCATAAACACGCCGCAGAAAGCGTGAAGGGGAACGGAAAGAACGGCTCTCATGAGGGCTGTATAGAAACCGCCATCCATTACATACAGAATATTTTCCAGCAGTGCAAATCCCACTGCCACAGAGACACCGTATACTATCCCGTCAAAGCGATAATCAAAGGCTTTGTGCCTCCATGAACCCAGCCGCAGAAACGCATACTTGCATAGCTCTTCACATAGAGCCGCAACTGCAAACGCCTCGAACAGTGCGTAAGCAAGGGTACCCTCACGATATACCGGTCCTATTCCTTCAACAAAGAGTTCAAGAAAAACAGCCGGAATGCAGGATATTACTCCAAACAGCACAAGTTTAACAATAAGCCCCACCGGTTCCCGTTCAATCTTGTCCTTACGGAAGATAAAAATAATAATCAGTATGCCCGGCAGCAGTGCCAGAGTCATTAAACCGTCACTCATATCATTTCCCCACAACTTTATATATATCGTCCGCATAAGGCGGGTCGATAACAACACTGATTCTTTCCGTGACGGGTGCACCGCATGTCCGGTTATGCGAAATCATGCGTATCCCCTCGGAAGCCTCTTTCACTCTGCCTATGACCGTAGCATCAATTCCCGCATCTGTCATTGCCCCTTTCATTGCGTCCAGCCGGTCAGCCGGAACGATAATAACCATTGAGCCGCTGGAAATCAGCCTTAGAGGATTGATGTCAAAGATTTCGCAAATCTTTCGTGTCACAGGTTCGATGGGAATGTCCTCCTCCCAGATCTCGGCACCTGTTCCCGATATCTGACACATTTCCCATACTGCCCCGAGAATACCGCCCTCGGTAATGTCATGCATACCGTGGGTCCCCACGCGACCAGCCGCCAGTCCCTCCTTGAGTACACTTACAAGATTTATAAAGGATTTTGCATGTGATATCTCTTCCTCGCTGACCGATGCGCTGCGGAGCTTCTCTTCAAAGTCAAGGGCGATAATACCCGTGCCTTCCAGCCCGGCGGATTTGGTCATCATTATGTAATCTCCCGGCACCATGTTGTCACCGCTCTGTGATGTACCGGCAACAGCTTTGCCGATGGCCGTCGACACTATGACCGGCGTCTTGACAGCCGGTGTAATTTCCGTATGCCCGCCGATTATTTCAACTTTAAGTTCCGCTGCCGTTTCCGCCGCCTGCCCCATTATCTGCTCCACATCAGCCGCGGTACTTCCCTCCGGCAGCATCACGGCCAGCATTATCCCCAGAGGCTGGACACCGTTGGAAGCTATATCGTTACAGGTGATGTGTATGGATAGTCGGCCGATATCGCTTACCGCCGCTGAAATGGGATCCGTAGATAATATGCAGTCAAAGTCTCCGAAATCCACAACCGCACAGTCTTCGCCGATTCCCGGTCTGACCTTCACATCACCGCTCCTGTAGGTTATCTTGCCAAATACAATTTTTTCTAATAGCTCACTGTCTAATTTGCCCGTTTCCAGTTTCATATTTACCTGCCATACTGCGGCACTGCCGCTATTTTATCATTTCCAGGAACTCCGCTTCAGTTATGATAGGAACTCCCAGCTCTTTAGCCTTTTTGTTCTTTGACGATCCGGATGAAGCATCATTGTTAATTAGATAGTCCGTATTTTTGCTTACGGATCCGGCGGTTTTGCCTCCTAAAGATTCGATTTTCTCCTTGCAGGCATCTCGATTCTCGAAGTGCTCCAGGCTGCCGGTGATTACGAAGGTTTTGCCTGCCAGCACCGACCCCGACTCTTCAAAGCTCTCGTCCAGAGTAAGCACAGCGAGAAGATCCGTTATCATTGCCACATTATCCGCATCGGTAAAAAACTCCACATATCCGTTTGCCATCACATCTCCGATACCGTCGATTCGCGTAAGCTCTTCGGCGTTCAGATTCTGTATTTCAGCCCACCGGTTTCGGCATGCCTTTGCAATCATTTTGGCATTGGCAACGCCTATATTGGGAACGCCAAGTGCATAAAGCAGCCGCGCAGGGGTAGTGTGTGATGCTGTCTCCGCCGCTGCAATCAGATTCTCGAAAGATTTCTCGCCGAAGCCCTCCATGGTCACAATCCGTTCACGGTGGCTCTCCATTCTGAACAGATCCGCAAAACTTCTCACCAGTCCTTCGTCTATAAATTTCTCCAGAGTGGCTTCCGACAGCCCTTCAATGTTCATGGCGTTTCTGCCGACAAAATGAGTAAACGCCTTTACCCTTTTAGCCGGGCATTCCGGGTTGGGACAATGCAAAGTCTTTACACCGCTCTCGTCTTTTATCTCCGTTTTAGCCCCGCACACAGGGCATGCCGCCGGCGGCCTTATATTCCCGCTGCGGGTTTTATTATCCGCAATCTGCGGAATTATCATATTGGCTTTGTAAACGCTGATGGTGTCACCGATACCGAGTTCCAGCTCTTCCACTATGCTAACATTGTGAACCGAGGCTCTGCTGACGGTGGTTCCCTCCAGTTCAACCGGTTCGAAAATCGCAATGGGATTGATGAGTCCTGTTCGGGACGCATTCCAGAGAACCTCCCTGAGCACTGTGTCCTTAACCTCGTCCTGCCATTTGAATGCGATGGAATCTCTCGGGAATTTAGCCGTCTCCCCCAGGGATCTGCCGTATTCAATATCGTCAAAAACAAGAACCAGACCGTCGGAGGGAAGCTGGAAGTCTTCTATTTTATCCGCAAAACCTCTAACCGCATCATCTATATTGTCCGCCTTTACCGGGATACTGTCAACCGTTTCGAAGCCCTGTGCCTGCATCCACTCCATCTGCTCCCTTCTGAACCGGGCAGCATGGCCCCCTTCAGCCAGTGTAAATGCATAGAATCGCACATGTCTTTCAGCCGTAATCCGGCTGTTGAGCTGCCGCACGGAGCCGCTGCACAGGTTGCGCGGATTTTTGTATTCTCCGGCAAACTTCTCGAAGTCCGGATAGCTGATAACAGCTTCACCTCTCACCACCACAGTTTCCGTGTAGGGAATGGCCACAGGGATATTTTCAAAGGCTCTGGCATTGGGTGTGATTACCTCGCCCACCGTTCCGTCGCCTCGGGTTACGGCCTTTGCAAGATGTCCGTCCTCATAGGTAAGTACCACCGTCAGACCGTCCAGTTTCCATGAAAGCAATCCCGCTCTGTCACCCAGCCACGCCTTAAGCTCTTCTATGGACTTGGTTTTGTCCAGGGAAAGCATAGGTGCCGGGTGCCTTTCCTTAGGCAGATTGCTGACCACCTGGTATCCCACCCTGATTGTGGGGCTGCTTGCCAGCGTGATACCCGTCTCCTTCTCCAGTGCCGCAAGTTCATCATAGAGGGCGTCATACTCCAGGTTGGATATGATTTCCCTGTCCTCCTGATAATAGGCCTCTGATGCTCTATTCAGTTTTACTACCAGTTCTTCAATTCTTTTTCTCATATTTTTTCAATGGGCGCGAAACCGAGAGCAAGTTTCTTAACTTCGTCTCCGAATTTTACTCTGATGGTTTTGCTGTCACATTCCAGCACTTCTCCCTGACCGAATTTAGGATGTGATACCCTGTCTCCGGGTTCAAACCTGGCTTCAGCCGCCCGCTCCATGGCAGCCACGCGATTCTGTGTCTGAGCCATTACATACTTAAGCTGATCGAAGGGTTTAAAAGGCTGTGCTTCAGAGGCACCATCCTTAAAGAGAGGCACTTCTTTCTTTTTGTAAATGGCATCGCCCTCCACAAGGCTATTGTCGAGTTCGTGGAGAAAGAGGGATTCTCTGGTGTAATCCGTCTTGCCATACATGGTTCTCTGCGCGGCGCCGGTCATCCAGAGTCTCTCTTTTGCCCTGGTTATTCCCACATAGCAGAGTCTTCGTTCCTCCTCTAACCCTTCCGGCCTGTCAAAGGCTCTCCAGCCGGGAAACAGTCCATCCTCCATCCCCGGCATGAATACATAAGGGAACTCCAGACCTTTGGCGCTGTGCAAAGTCATCAGTACAACCGCGTCCTCGCTTGCGTCGTGGTTGTCCACTTCCGCCAGCAGTACGATTCTCTCCATGAATTCAGCCAGACTGATGTCGGCATCTTCTTTTTCATAATCATATATTACGGACTTGAATTCCATCAGGTTTTCGATGCGGCTTTCCGCCTCGATGGTTTTCTGATCTTCAAGTGCCTTCAGATATCCCGACTTGACCAGGAGACCGTCATAGATATCGGATATTTTCATGTTTTCTTTATCGTTGCCGAATGATTCAATGAGTCCGGCCAGGTTTGACAGGCTCTCGGAAGCCTTTGCACTGAAACTTGCAACAACCTGCCGGTCCAGAAGTGTTTCAAAGAGGCTTTCGCCTCGTACCGCTGCCAGTGTCTGCAGCTTCTCTACGGTTCTGGCGCCGATTCCCCTCTTTGGCTCGTTGATGATTCTCACCAGTGCCAGGTCATCGGCCTTGTTCTGCACCAGGCGCATGTAGGACATTATGTCCTTGATTTCTTTACGGTCATAGTACCTCAGCCCGCCCAGAACACGGTAGGGAATGTCTCTCCGCGACAGAGCTTCTTCGAAGGTTCGCGACTGGGCGTTTGTCCTGTAAAGGATGGCGAAATCGCTGAACCTGCCGCCGATTCTGTTAATCTCGGCAGCCACAAACATGGCCTCGTCTCTCTCATCATCGCCGCGGAAGTAGGTGATTTTCTTTCCCTCTTCCGCATTGGTCCAGAGTTTCTTGTGATGCCTGTCCCTGTTATTGGATATGACCGAATGGGCTGCCGCCAGAATATTTTCTGTGGAGCGATAGTTCTGCTCCAGCTTCACCACCTTTGCTCCTTTGAAATCCTTCTCGAACTCGCGGATGTTTCTCATATCCGCGCCGCGCCACTGATAGATGCACTGGTCGTCATCGCCCACCACACAGATATTGTTCCGCCTGTTGCCGTGCTGATCCTCTGCCGCCGCAAGCATCTGTACAAACCGGTACTGAAGCATGTTTGTGTCCTGGTATTCGTCAACCATGACATATCTGAACCTGCGCTGATATTTAAGCAGAACCTCTTCATCCTTCTCGAAGAGCTCAACCGTCTTCAGCAGCAGATCATCGAAGTCCATAGCGTTATTCTTTCGCAAGGTCACATCATACTTATCATATACATTATGAACCATATCATTTTTGAAATCGCTTCCGTATATGTCCTGATAGTCTTCTGGTGAAATACGCTTTTCCTTGCATTCGCTTATGACTCCCAGAAAATAGCCGGGGCTGAATTTCTTTGAGTCGATATTTAATTCCTTGCATATATTCTTGATGAGTGTCTTCTGGTCGGCAGGATCGTATACGGTAAAATCCCTGCCGTATCCCAGCACATCGGCATGGCTTCTGAGTATTCTCAGACATGCGGAATGGAAGGTGAGGATCCACATATTGAGTCCTTCTCCCACCAGCTTTTCCACTCTGTCACGCATCTCTTTCGCCGCTTTGTTTGTGAATGTAACAGCCAGAATGTTGTAGGGATTGACATTCAGCTCCTCTATGAGATATGCGATCCGGCATGTCATGGTTCCGGTTTTACCGCTTCCGGCACCGGCAAGAATAAGCAGCGGGCCCTCTGTGTGCATTGCAGCTTCCCGCTGTTTATCGTTTAATCTTTTTAAATAATCCCTCATCTGTTCCTTCTCTTTTACCCCTAAAATATAAACAGTGTCAGTATCTCAAACATCCAGCCCACCAGTGGGGAAATTATCATACCCGCTATTCCGAACACGATAATTGCAATGAGAATCCAGCTTCCGTAGTTATATATCTTCCAGTAGATTTCGCTCTGCCCGAATCCGAAAATCTGTGCAATAATGTTGAATCCGTCCAGGGGAGGACATGGTATAAGGTTGAATATCATAAGTACCAGATTTATCTGTATTATATAAACCAGTATCTGCCAGAGGCCCAGTCCCATGGTTGTTCCGAAGAGCCACTGTCCGGCAAACATTACCGCTAATTTACATATGACGGCGAAAATAATTGCGATAATCAGATTCATTGTCACGCCCGCAATGGACACCAGGAATTCATCTCTTCTGTTGTGCTTAAAGTTATTCGGATTTATCTCCACCGGAACACCCCATCCGAAGCCGACGAAAAACAGTGCCGTCAGACCCATCCAGTCAATATGCGCCAGAGGGTTTATGGTCACCCTGCCCTGCATCTTAGGGGTCGGGTCGCCCAGCTTATATGCTACGGCCGCATGGGCAAATTCGTGAAAACTCAGACCTATTATGATTGCGGGCAGGAGCAGCAGCTTGTCCTGCACCCACTGCATGGGGTCACTGAACGCTCCGTTCCTTAGAGATACGCCTGCAAGCAATAATATTATTATCCAGAATGTGATGTCTATATTGTTTCGTCTCAAATCCGGTTCCTCCTTTTGGTCAAAAACATACGGATATATTATAACATAATTGTATCTTCAGAACATCAGAAAACGGGACAAATTTCAATGTCCCGTTTGCCCGTACAAAATACCCCATACCTCTTCCGGCTTCTTCGTGCCCAGACTTTCTGCCTGTATGGCGTATCCGTAAACCGGCAGTCTGAATCTTTTATCGCTAAGGCCCTGACCCTCCACAGCCCGGGCGTATTGCACCGCTTCAAACAGCGGCGATGTGCTGTCTCCGGCAGCCAGAGGCGACATTTCAATTTTTTCTCCCTTTTCTGCGGCATATGCCCACACCTGCCGCAGGTAATCTTCATCCGGGTCATCTATATGAGTTTCGCTTATCATTATCCAGCGGCTGTCATAACCGGCTGCAAACTGCGGTTCAAAAAGAAGTGTTCCTTTGCCGGCCGGTGTTCTTTTCAGACTTCCGCTTTCATCAAACAGCATGAGGCCCATTACTTTCGGCATGTCCAGTGCCATGAACACAAAGGCATCATTGACACCGGTATTCCTGATAACCGGATCCTTGGCAATGATCTCACCCGGCTCCAGCCCGGAAGCTACAGTACCTTCTTCCCATGCCGGCTCCACAACTGAAATATCCACTTCACCTGTCACAAAGGTGTTTATCTTCGCATCCGCACTTAGAAAATAAGCCGCCGCACCGCCGACTGCAGAGCAGACGGCTAACAAAACTATGATGACAATAGCCCCTCTCACTCTCTTATTCCACATCCGCACCACCTCCGCCGGTCACAATGCAAAACTCTCTGCCTGTGCCTGCATTGAGGGATCTGGTCCAGTAGCTGTACCCTCTGTCATGCACGCGCTCGATAAGGTCCAGACCGTCCGGCACCGCTCCCGCAAACAGGGGGTAAATCTCACCTTCTCCCTCCATGGATCTCAGTCTTCCATACTCGGTACTTGGAAAGCTGCCGCTCTTAACAGGGCTCCCGCCTGAAAGCTCATATCCGTAATTGCCATAGAGTTCGACCTGAGACGGCAGCCAGAGTTTATCTTCGGTCTCTGTTATACTCCACAGGTCTCCGTTCAATGTGGCCGATTTTTTCTCTACGGGTTTTATGACATTTCTCAATGTGACGGGCAGGGAATCGTAGACCCGAGAGTTGAGTCCCTTCCTCATCCTGCTATCCGCCCATCCTGCAGGGTTGTCGTCTCTGCTGTCATTCATCACCCCCGGCCCCATCTTCTCGTAGACCATGAATGTGATGCTGGAAAGCCCCTCCGTACCGTCTTTGTTAAAGCCCGCAATCACCGCATGACAGGTCTGACCACCAAGAGAAAAGGTTTTGGTGTGTTTTTTTAGGGTTTCCTGCATGAGCGAACCGTCTGAAGCCAGGTCTGTTCGAACTGCATTAAAGCATTCTCCGAAAATATCCGAAACCGGCTCCGTTGAAGAAGTGCTCACTTCAGAGATTTCTGCCCATGTAAAATCACTTATGTGTTTATCTTCCCATTTGGCATATAGTGTAATGTCCTTGCTGATGGGTTCTGTAACCGGAAATCGGCCGGAAGCTGTCAGCTCCTCTGTGATGTACCAGTCCTCAAAACGATATTTTTCTACTCCGGTTCCCTTTATCAGCCAGACCGGTTTACGCTTTTCAGGAGCATAATCATCCAGGCTGTCCCATTTGAAGACCTCCAGGTTGCGAAGCTCATCCCCGCCCATAGTTTTGAATGAAACGGTAACTTTCGACGGCGGCGAAACTTTGTAATCAAAAGTACCGCTTCTGGTAAGCCCTCTTTCCGTATATCTGACAATCCCTGTATATCTGCCTGCCACACGGGAGACCTGTGACAGTTTTGTTCCGTCGGCATTGAGCAGCTTATATTCATCATGGGTCAATAACCTTGAAGTACCGTCATCATACACGGCATTTACCCTCAGACAGTCACCATTGAAGAAAGAATTTCCCTCAAGTATTTCCGGTCCTGCATATTCAACAACGATTGCCGTCAGCGACCTTTGCTCTTTAACCATATTGGTGAAATTTTCCGTATCGGAATATCCGCTCCAGTCTGCTTTATTGTTGGTAAAGGTCGCCAGACCCACAGCATCATCACCCAGGTTTTCAAAACGGACAACTTTTCTTTCATTATCCGCATGTCCGTTGGTAACGGCAGTAATCGCCCCCGGCTCGTATCGGATTACTTCAACCTCGCTCAGATTATAGCTGCCGGCTTTAAGGTTTGAGAAGGTAGCTGATGCACTGACATATCCATCCTTGTCGGTATGTGCTTCCGCATATGTCTTTGAAAATGTTACCGGCTGCCTGTACTTCTTCTCTTCCCCATCTACTGTCGTTCCCGACAGTTCAAAAATGAATGTTGGTGTTCCATGATCGAAATGCAGGGCACCGGCAAGAACCTTCTTGGTGGCAACAACCTCAGTCTGTTCCGGTTTATTCACCGCCACAACATGCTGCGTTTCACCGCCTGTAAGCGAATTGACCGCAAAGCGAACAGGCTCGCTGTTTACTCTGTATCCGGCGGGGGAGGCAGTCTCTTCAAAGTAGTAGCCTCCCCATGGCAGGTTCTCGACTATAATTCGTCCTTCACCCCATTGGCCCGAGCCTGTTATCAGGTCACCGGCAACAAGAGTTCCATCCGTCCTGTACAGATTAAACACGGCACCGTCCAGAAGAATATCATCGCTCTCTCCCTGCTTTTCGAGAATAACGGTACCCGGCTTTTGCTCGTTGATTATTCTGAATTCCGCAGAAGTACCGCTTTCACCGTCGCCTATAACTATCTCTCTGACCTCATCGGATTCAAGATATCCTCTTGTGGCCTTTGTCTCCCTGAGGTAGTAAGTTCCCCACCTGAGACCGTCAAACCATACCCTTCCATAGTCATCGGTCTCTGAAATCAGCTGTTTCCCTTCGTAATCCTGTGCGATTTCTGTACATGCCGCATCATCATAAATAGTAAACTCCGTTCCCGGTACCGGTTCCTCATCCTTATTGCTCTTTTCAATATACACTTGTCCGTAACTCCTGCGATTGGTATCCGTAATCTCCGCTTGCGGATTATCCTCGCTGACTGAAAAAGAGAGCGCTCCCTCTTTCTCCAGATATCCTGCCGGCGGGAGTTCTTCAATCAGCTCATAGTTTCCCTTGGGTAGATAAGCAGTAAATTCACCGTTCGCATCGGTAGTGAAATTTCCCAGGGGTTCCCTCAGTCCGGTATCCTCTCCGGAGCTTGCCTCGTAGAGCGTATATGACGCATCCGCCAAGGGTCGGCCCGACGGACTTCCGTCCTCAAGGAGCTCGTTCTTTGTCAGTTTCACACAGTAGGGCACATTCTCAAACTCCACCGTTCTGGCACCGCTCTCGCTGCCGGTAATTTGAAACGATGCTACAGGATTTCCCCGTTCACTTAAGGGTTTGTCGCTCATGTATTTACTGTCGTCGAAGCCCGTTTCCTCAATTGAATAATCTCCCGCCATCAGATTCACCCCTCCAAAATCACATTGACCGCCGGCAGTTACATCCCGCAGTGAGACTTCCTTTCCTGTAATGTCCTTTCCTGTCAGCATGAACTCAATACCGTCAATATTTCCGTCCGCACTGGTTTTTACTACATTGACAGGTGTAGTGCGAAGTCTGTTCTCAAATTCAAAAACCGTCAATTCTTCATCTTTCACGCTTTTCGTCACTGCGGCAGGCTCTCTGTATATCTTCTTTCGGGCTCCTGTCAGCATCTCTGTCACTGTGTAATTTCCGGCTTCTATACCCGTAAGTATTATTATCCCTTTTTCATCGGTAACCGCCATCTCATCAAACCCGTTTTCCTCGCAAGTTATATGAAAAGTAAACCCGCCCGGATCTGAGCCATCCTCATTTTTCTTGGTAATTACAAGTCCCTGAGGGGGCGGTTCCTTGTAGTTTTTGTACGGTATGGCTGAAGCCGGCAGACTGTTTTCTCCCTTTCCTATCTCAACCTTTACCCGGCCGGTCACGGAACTGTAGCCATCGGATAATTGGTCTGAAGTAAGGTCTTCGGTAAGGATATAAGAACCTATATAAATATCACTGAATGTGACTCTGCCATCTCTGCCCGATTCAGCACTGTATTTCAATGCCGGGTTATCTCTGCATGTAAGCTTAAATCTGAATCCCTCCGGCGAACCGCCCGATGCCCCTGTCACTTCCTTGTTAAAAGTAAGACTTCCCGTTTCAGGCTCATCGGCTACTATGATCTTGCTGGCTTTGCCGGATTTAAGAACCACCTTATGCCATCGGTCACTTCTCTTGAAAAAATCATTGCCTGCCTTCTCACGAATATAATAAGTGCCCGGCGGCAGAGAGATTCTGTCAGAAGTTCCTCCCGCCCTGCAAACCAGCTCAGCCAGCACATGGGAAGACACACTACGCTCTTTGTACACTCCATATGTGATCCCCTTAAAGGAATACCTTCCCGTGGTCATAGCTTTTTCTTCCGATGATCTTTTCGTAAGAACGAGAGTTGCTTCAGGCAAAAGCTTCCATGCCACAAACTCCTGAGATCCATTTGTAGGGTTACACAGATATGCCACGAAATTATCAGGAACTTTCGCCTTTTTAGCTGCCTCGATCATTTTTTTGGATTTTGCAGCGGACTGATGGTAGGCACTTTTGAATCTGGTATAGTGAAAAGCCCTCGCCAGATCGCACCCGCCGGCTCCGTTTGTATATTTCTTTAAATGCCCGTAATAATAGGCCAGCTTGGCCAGCGTTCCGGTATTGCTCAGCGTCCTGGTTGTAACCCTGCCGGAAGAAGCACTCATGGGTCCGCCCTGAGCACAGAGCCCGACCATTCCGCCGTGTCTTTTAAGCTTAAACTTGGATGTAATGTCACCACCACCCCTTATAAACTTTGTTCTCGAATAGCTATAGGTTGTTGCTGCAGACGCTTCATCCACCCCATAAAAATCCCCCATGGGAATCAGGGTTATCCCCAGTACAAAGCTCAGCGCAAAAGCCAGAATACGAATCGTATGTCTGCTTCCCTTTTTAATATTTATCATCCCTTATAACCCCCACACATCCCGGTAACTGTCGTTTTCATTACAGCTTTTGCTCTCCGCGTAAACATTTATGTTAAAGGCTTTGAGCTTGTACTCCGGCACATCATCCGACACCTCCACCCTGCTGAACAGAGGATTCGTGCTCTCGTAATACGGAAGAGTCTCTTTATAGTACCAGTAACTATCCTCTCCCTCCGTCCAGTCTGCCCTGTTAAAATCTATGTCCGTAACAGGCTCAAGATCGTAATCGGAGAAATCAACTCTCACTCTTACTGCACAGGGATTTGGAGAAATGTTCTTGATGCTGACTGTTTTTTTGAATGATATGCCGGGTTTGAGCGCTGCCGGCGGCTTGTATTCCTCCTCAACAACTATATCGTTGTACCCTGCCTGAAATTCGTTGTCAGCAGAATCGGAGGAGGTAAAGTAGGCCGTCACTGCGGTAAAGCTGCATATGTTCAAAAGCAGAGCCACAGCTGCAATCAAGAGTTTCTTTTTTTTCATACTCGTCTCCTCTTCGCTATACCGTGAACCAGAAGTTGTAATAGTACTCTACAATTTTCTTTTCCCAAAGAGCATAGAGAGTCAGCGGCTCATTGACCGAATAGGAATCACCCGGCTGGTAATCCGCAACCAGTGCATCGGGTTCGGTGGCCCATCCCATAAAAATGTAACCTTCCCTTGCAGGCTGTTCGCTGCTCAGTTTGAAATCCATTCCATGGGATTTTCCGCCATGAGCTGTGTCATCTGACAAGCAGCCCGTACACAGGCCTGAATTGGTCTTCGGACCACCTGTGCCACCGTTTGGATTGTAGACGATTTCGTACTTGCTCCGGGCCGGAATAATGATTTCTTCCGTTTTCGATGATGTTCCCTTCCATGCACTGCTGTTATTTAATACAGTTTTGCAGGACAGCATTGCTGTACCATCGGTGCAGGCTTTTTCCTTCTCCCATGAGTAGGATTTACCGCTGAAAATCGTTACCGTAGTATTGTTCTGCTGCACCAGTGATTGCGGCACATACCCCTTTCGAGCTATCCCGTCAAAAGTCATGGTACAGGTCATGTACCTGCCTATGTTGCCGAAGCTGGGTCCCTTAAGTTTAGTAAAAGTCGCATCTGTTATTTTCAGTGACAATAGGGTATCATCTTCGGTTACATCATATGTGTACCTGGTACGCCATGCATAGTCGCCGTTCTGGTACTTGCCGGTTACCGTCGATGTTGTCATTGTAAGCGCCTTAACACCTTCGTAAGTCAGCAGTCCGACCCCGGCAGCCAGAACGGCAATCAGTACAGCCAGCATCAATCTTGTTTTACATTTCTTTATCATTTGTCATCCCTCATCCAGAAGGTTTGAGCATTGCCAGAATATACCCCGCTTTGGGAATCCATAAAAAGGCTGTTCCTCTGATGCTTTCTCTACTGACAATTCCCGGATCCTCACAATCGTTATTGTCGCCTTTGGTTATCCATCCTTCAGCCGTCTCTCGCACCGCCCTGTGCAAAACCATTATGTCTCCTCTTTCAAAGGCAACCACTTCACCCTTCTCTACATCAATATTTCGCGTACTGATGAGCGCCAGACTTCCTGTTTCTATTTCCGGCTCCATAGAGCCGCTTACCACAATCACAGGTTTAATTTGTAACAGAGCCATGGCTGCTGCGGAAAGTATTATCAGCATCGCAATTATGCAAATTCCGTTTCCAATCCCCCTGATAACTCTTTTCAATTGCTTTACCTCCGCTTTGTTATCTCCGCCGCTTTCCGGACAGCAGTACCGATATGGCTATAATAAGCATCGCCGTGCAAACTGCCGTCAGCATCCATAAGAGCCTGCCTCGCTCATCTCCGGTTTTTGCCGTTCCGCCACCTTTCATTTCTTCTATTGCAAAAATCCAGATTACATCGTCGCGCAAGTCCTGATATATGTTCTTCGCATCTCTTTCCAGCTCAATTTCAAATTGCAGAATTTCCTGCATGCCCGGCCTGATCTGCGTCAATTCCATAAAAGATCCCAGTTGCTCTGAGACCAGGTCTCCCTCATACACGGCTCTTTCTCCGCATTTGATTCTCAGTTCCATTTTTCGAAGGATATCCGAGCTGACATTCTCTGTTCGAAAGTACACTTTCAGGTCATTCCCGGTCCTGTTCCTTATGGGCATTTTCTCGCTGCAAACATCTCCGGGCATCATGATGTCAAATCCGGAAAACAGATCCGTCGTGGTGCATTCAAAGGTTTTGCTCCCGGTAATTGTAAAGTCCGGCTTCGCAATTGCCTGTACCGAGCGGTAATTTACCTGTCTGTCAGACATACGGTCTGCAAATAAGTCCGCTCTTCTCTCAATCTCCAGAGATCCCCAGGGACTGGTGCTGTTGAAATCCGGCTGAAAATTTCTGGCCTGGACCACATCCGCTGTTATAACCGTGCTGAAACCGCTTGCCGTTTCATTTGTCCATTCCGGCGGAATGAGAATCCCGTTAAAAACATCCGAGCTCTCATTCTTATCCAGTACCCTTTTACAATAAAAATATTTACCTTTTCTTATCCAGTCATCCCCTATGCCCGTAACATCATCAACGGAAATTTCCCTGTTTACATGATTATCCATGGCTATTTCCACCCGTACACGCACAAACCCCTCTGCCCGCAGATTGGTCACCCGGGGTATATAGCTGCTCACCTCACCCGGGGTTACCTTCTCACCCGTTTCTACGGGTTCAATGCCCCTCTCGGTTCTGTGATACTGTTCTATACATATATCTACGCCCGATGTTTCAACATTATTCCTGAACGCATGCTGATGAACGAAGTCCGCACCTGCGATACCAATAATCCCGCAGAGCAAAACAGCCGGAACAATCACCAGAACCTTACCTATATCATGCAGCATATCCCTGTTCCCTTTCGTAAGTATTCTTTAACTGCCGCTTGTAAGTTGATTGTTCAGCACTGCCCATACAGCCTTTGGTGCAGTCACATGATTTTCAGTGATATTCGTTGTCTGAATTCCAAAAGCTTCAACGGGCATCTCTATGGTACTGTTCTCCAGACCCTGGCCTTCAATCACATTTTTAAATTTAACGATATCGTTTTCAAACAATGCATCTGTACGCTCATTGGGTGCCAGAGCACTACAGGAACCGGAATTCCCATATGCGTATACATAGGTATTTGCAGCAGGGCTCTCCGAAGATTCCACCAGCACCCACGATGATCTGATCCCATAATCAAACAGCTCCTGGAGCTGCTTTGTCCCCTTAATGCCATCCTGCGCAGCAACAATCACATTTGACTTAGGTACTGCAATCTTAAGGAAAACAAAAGCATCGTTAGCCCCGGTATTCAGAATCTGCGGATCCTTGGTTAAGTCCTTATTGGGCACAATGTCCCTTCTCTCATCTTCAGACGCATCATACTTCGGCTCCTGCAGTTCAATATCTACATTTCCTACTGTCCACCTGTTTGTGACATCATCCGCAGCCGTAAAATATGCGGCCGCTCCGCCAACCATCATCAGCATTAACAAGGCCATAACCACTGCGGTGCGTCTGAACACTTTCTTGCCTTTACCACCCTTCTTCTTGCCTTTGCCACCCTTTTCCCTTCTTCTTTCATCTCTTTCCATTCCGCTTTTCCTTTCGTACTTCCGGCAACATACTCAATCCAATCCGCAAAGTCTCTTACTGCACTTGCACTTGCA
>CAYFQD010000016.1:0-23319 GCA_964345275.1 uncultured Oscillospiraceae bacterium | reverse complement strand
CAGAAGCCATTTTTTACCAAGAGCCTCAAAGGCTGTTTAACCACAAATAAATTATAACTCCTGCCGTTTTCGCAGCAACATAATACCAAGAATGATAGCTTTTAAATAAAAGGAGACATTTTATGCTAAAAATCAAAGACCAACTGAAATATTTTCTGCAATATTATGAGAAATTGAGCACTTTTTACAGAAATGAGCTTAAAGACGCTCCGGAGGGAAATCTTGCCTTGAGCAAAAACCATGGAAAGAACTACTTAATTTGGACTAGGCAAACAAAAGGAAAATATCTGCGCAAGGGAATCCATACGGATCAGCAAATGATAGATTCTCTGGCCAGAAAGGCGTATGTTTCCAAATGTCTCGACAGGTGTAACTCAAATTCCGCCGCACTTAGAGACTTAATTGAAACCATTGATGATCTGAATCCCGACGAAATAATCAATTCCCTTCCGGAGGCATACAGGCTTTTGCCTGTGGAAAGTTTCTTCAAATGTGACAATGCAATGGATTTGCATGCCGAACTGCTTTTTCCCGCACAAAAAAAATGCTCACCTGAGTGAGCTGCTTCCCCTGTCTCCGGAAGTTATTAAAGCCAGATGCGATACTCATCGGCAATGGGGAGAGATGGTCTTCGATCAGGAACCGAAAGATCCGGAAACTCATATCCATACCACTTCGCGAGGCGAACGCACACGCGCAAAGTCAGAGCTGATGATTCTGGAACAACTTTATTCTTACGCAATACCGAGCCGTAAGGATTACCGGCAGGCCGGTATAGTTCCCTGGGAAAATCTGATTGTCACATATGATCGGGATGGTGCGGCCAATATGCAGATTATAAAGAGCACTATTCTGTATCATCTTCTGCCGCGACTGTAGACACCTGCGGTATAACCGACTTGCGAAGCCGTGCGAATCTGATCTCGCCTGCAATCTGTAGAATCATAGGCATTATGAGCATAGCAGCATAGACAAGGTAAAAAACACAGGACACCCATGTAATTCTGTTCATATAGATGACGGGATCATATATTATCCTTGTCTGATCAAGCATGATTGCCATCGTAACAAGTGTCAGACAAATAAACAGAAAGATAACAAAAGAGCGGTCGCGATTGTCAAACCGGTAAATGCTGAAGGCTGTCCGGCCCTTCAGAGTGTACCCGCGGCTTTTCATGGAAATAGAACTCTCCAGGAAGCTCTCCATAGTCCAGGTAATTGTAATGGATAGAATGTCCAGCACATTGCGGAACCGGGCTATAAGACCAACGGCATTTCCCGATGTGCCGCGACCTACTCCCCCTCTGGATACATTGATGCGGCGCACTGTTGTTTTGACTCGGGGGACGGTACGCAGCAGAATGGACAGAAAAAGCGAAAGCTTCGGCGAAACCTTCCCGAAGAGATAGACAATCTTGTCCGATGAAACAACGGCAAAAACACAGGACATGAACATGATAAATGCGGCTGCCGTAAATGCCCGCTGAACACCGTAGAGAATCGCCTCAAGGGTAATGTTGTTGTCAACGAAATTCTGCGAGAGTACCGTAACTCCGAAATGGGTATAGTAAGCATACCAGGCAACATAGGCTGTGCCAACCGGTATCAGACACAGATTAAACACGAGTCCGCGAAGACCATTGAGCTTAACAGAATAGGCAAAAGCAGCCACAAAAGAAATCGCCACGAATACCGGATGATTGAAGGCAAATACGCACCCGATTGCAGCGATAAAATATATTAAATTTATAGCAGGGTGATAGCTGTCAAATTTCATTCATTATACCGTACTTTACCTTTATTCTATCCAGCTTCTCGCACATAGGCCTGCACAGCACCAGCAATGTCAGAAAGGTGGCTGCCGCATGAACAGCATTGACCGGGATACCGGCCGCATAGATGGCCAGAATTGAAGAATCCCCAATCATTGAGCTCATGATAAAAACCGTTCCCGTGTCAAGCAGCGGTCCAATCAGGACCATAATCATGACAGCTCCGGCAATTGAAACAGGAAGTCTCTTCCCCGGATCAAGCAAAGCCTTCCCGTTATGCCGCTTCATGACAAGCAGCCCCATCAAAAGGCCGCCAAGTCCAAAAGCAAACATCTGCCACGGAGTCCACGGGCCCTGGCCAAAGAAAAAATTGCTCACAAAAGCACTTATTACGCCGCATATAAACCCGGACTGAGGTCCCAGAGCCATGCCTGTAATCATAATGATTCCGAGAATCGGGCTGAAATTCGGCACCATAATAAATGCGATACGCCCCACAACTGCAATGGCGCACATAACAGCAAGTGTGACTATCTCCCGGGCATGGGGCTGTCTCCGTTCAAATCCCGCAAATACCGGTACCATGGCCAGAATCATAATTATGACGCTGGACAGATAGAACTGGCGATCGGCAAATTTCCACATGAAAATCAGCGTTGCAGGTATAAGAACCGCCACTACAATAAGTGTTATCCGGAAAGATCTGGTTTTTTTATCAGTTGTTTTCATCCCTGGTTTCTCCTGCAGAGTTCTATAACATCCTCATTGGTAATGGCGTCATCAAACACATGCCTGCTCATTCGGTTCGCTGCCGTCGTATAAAAACTGTTTTTTGAGAAGAATTTCTCCGGCGTATTGGTGGTCACAACACCTCCATCGAAGAACATGCTTACAAAATCCGCATATCTCGCACAGAATTCCACATCATGTGACACCATCAGAACAGTAACGCCCCGTTCTTTCAAGTCCTGCAGAATTTTCGCGAATCTCAGTTTAAAGAAATTATCGAGTCCCTTTGTAGGTTCGTCCAGAAGCAGAATCTTAGGACGCGTAAGCAGCAACTTTGCCAGTGCAACTCTCTGCTGCTCACCGCCTGAAAGATCATATGGGTGGCCGGACATAAGATGGTCTATTTCACAAAGTTCAGCAACTTCATCAACAAAGGCTTCATTCCCTTTGTCCGGACCGCTGAGCATCTCAAGGAGATCTTCACGGACATTTTTTTTCACAAACAGGCTCTGGGGATCCTGCGGCAGCATGGCCAGATTGTTGACAAAAAGCTCATCTCCTCTGTACTTTTCAACACGCTTACCATTAATAAGAATCTGACCGCGATATGGTTTGCAGATGTTGCAGATCGCTTTAAGAGTCGTGGACTTCCCCGTTCCGTTACCGCCTAACAGTGCGGAGATTTTGCCCTTGGGAACACCGAAATTGACACCGCGCAATATATCATGTCCCTCTTTGGAATAGCGGAACCAGGCCTCCTTGACCATAATGGCCGGAACACCGATTTCGCCCGGATCCTCCTGACGGTCAAGCCTGTTAACGGAAGCACCTTGAGGAAACATTTCACTCAGCCAGCTCCTGCCCTCACGAACTGTTAACGGGCACTCCGCTGCCCGGGAGCCGACTCCATAATATATCTGCACCGGTGTCGGCATGGCAGCAAACATATCGTCATTGCTCTCTTTAAGAATCTCGCCTATCTTTCGAGGGGAATCGTCCGCAATAATTCGCCCCTTATCCATTACAACCACACGGTCTGACGCATGAAAAATATCCTCAAGTCTGTGCTCCGTAATAATAATTGTTGTCCCCAGCTCCAGATTTATTTTGCGCACGGTATTCAAAAAATCCGCCGCCGCGATGGGGTCAAGCTGCGAAGTGGGTTCGTCCAGAATCAGTACTGACGGCTGCATCGCCATAATAGACGCCAGATTCAGAAGCTGCTTCTGACCGCCGGACAGCTGGGAAACATCCCTGTGGAACCAGTCCTGAATGCCGAAATAACTGGCCATTTCCGCTACCCGGAGACGAATAGTTTTCTGATTCATTCCCAGGCTTTCCAGACCGAATGCCAGCTCGTGCCAAACCTTGTCCGTAACAATCTGATTATCGGGATTTTGCATGACATATCCGATCTGAGATGACTGCTGGCGTAAATCCGCCTCAGCCAGCCTGCGGCCATTGAACAAGATCTCTCCCGATGTCTCGCCGTTTGGTGTCAGCACTGATTTCAGGTGCTTCAGCAGGGTTGTCTTGCCGCTGCCGCTTTTGCCGCATAAAGTAATATATTGTCCTTCTTCTATGGTCAGGCAGATATCCTGCAATGCCTTCCTGCCCTCCGAAGCAGGATATGAGAAAGTCAGATTCTTGATCTCAAAATGCGCCATGTTATCTCCTCCATAATGTTCAGCACAGTCGGTATGGCCAGAAACAGCGCGTACGCTGTCAACCCCGGCATACTCCAGGTGCTTCCCGGATTTGCCAGTACTATCTCCGGTGTATATGCCGCTTCCGCTGCTCCTTTTACTCCGCAGAAACCTGTAATCCCGGCAAGCAGAATCTCCGCTGCAAGCAGAGCCTTATCCCTAATGGCAAACCGGTAAATCGAAAAAGTTGTGCGTCTGCCGGTGCCGTAGCCCCTGCTCTGCATTGAGTCGGCAGTCATGATGCCCCCCTCGAGAGCCCAGGTGGTCAAAGTTGAAACTATTGTCAGCCCGTTATCGATCTTTTCTCTTCGAGTTCCCGTGTCTACCGATTTTCCCACACATTTGCGCGCACCGGAGATTTGGGAGATTTTGCGCTGAAATCCCGGCACAAGTCTGAGCACCATGGTCAGCACCATAGAAATCGACGGAGCAATCCGTCCGAAAATATACAGAAATTTATCTCCGGTCATCACCAGGTTGTAAGAAGCGAACCATAGCAGTATGGTCACCAGCATTCCCCCGATTGCCATGCCGTAGCACAGCGCCTCAAATGTATATGGCCTGCCGCCCGCCCATGTAAACAGTACTCGCTCACCAAGAGTGTTAATCAGCGGATTTATAATTGAAACCGCCACAAAAACCGGAACCAGCACAGCTGCCGTCTTCCACGCATCTCTGCCCTTCACCGTCACATAATATGCCATGGCCAGAGTTCCTGAAACAACGAGAAAAGCCGGGTGTACGAAAAACATTCCGAACACCACGGCACCTATATAAAACACAAAATTAATTATCGGATTGTATGTCGAAAAAGCATCCTGTTTCATACACTCAAGTTTACTCTACGCAGCTGCGCTTTTCAAGTTACGCCGCATTTCTGCGTCTGGCAGCAATAAGCCCGGCAACTGCAATCAGTGCAGCGGCACCACCGATAGCCCACGGCATCCAGTCTGCGGCACCTTTATCATCACTCAGCCTTCTGGTATAACCCGTAGGAGCGACCTTTTCTTCTTCGGGGTCAGCAACCGTTTCTTCTGTGCCTTCACTAAGCCTGATCAGACTCAATCCTTTTGACGAGCCGAGAGCAGCAGTCTTCCCCGCAGGCTCAACCCCATCAGGATTCTTCCCGTTATCCGGTCTTTCATTTGTATAGTCCGCATCTATTACATACCTGTCACCGACATCGCTCATGTCGTACAAACCGACCTTCCCGTCGAGAAACCGATAGAGCGAAACCATAGCATAGTTGGCTTGAATGGAAGCCAGACCGTTAACCCGATAGTTCTCTCTGAGATGTTTGAAACCCCCGCCCTTCACATAAAATGACAGCAGAGAATCGACAACACTCTTGCCGTTCTTTGTCCAGTCGGGACCGGCCGGATCAATACCCAGGGCGGTCAGGGCTGTGATAACCTGACTTGCAGATTCCGAGGTGGCTACATTTCCGACCATAGCTACGGAGCCGAAGGAACCATCCTCGGCCTGCCGGCTTTTCAGCCATACAAGAGCTTTGTCTACAGCATCTGTAACATTATCGTAACCGGCTTTCTTATAAAAAGGTGCTAGCGCCTGCAATGCCATGCATGTCATATCAACATCGGATTCTGCGGAAAAAATGCCATATGTCCATCCGTTATCCGGCCTTCTCACATTAAGCAGTGCGGCAGTAAGAGCCTCGCTATGCGGGGCATTGTTCTTCACTCCGGTCATGCTGTCCACACAGTTATACGCGACCAGCGCCCATACATAGCCGTTCATTCCCTGCTTCTTCACATAGTTCATATCCTCAAGGGGAGCGAGCAGATTGTATCCGCCTACATTTGTCGGATCCACACCCATAGCTGTAAGTACGATAACCGCCTTGGCGTTTTCGCTGGACTGGTTTTTATCCAGAATCGCATTGTTTTTAGCGCTTCTTTTTTTCTTCAGTGTCGCTATCAGGGAATTGCAGTACTTTTTCTTTACAGCATCGTTGATCTTTCCCGCTCTGGCATCGGCAAGCAAAACCCACTCACAGCCAACGGTCCATCCGGATTTCTCCGCCGATTTCGTAAGCATATCGGAAGTGTTTCCGTAAGCATTATCAAGTGCCGCCTTATCTATCTGCGGGGACTCCCCGCCTTCTGCAGCTGCAATGGGTTCCGCTTCGCAATAAATATAGACTTCGTCATTGTCCCGCAAAACCTTCTTTTCGGCTTCTTCAAGGCATTCGATTTCGTTCACTTTGTACTTCCAGTCTTCCGGAAGATCTTTCAGCCTCTTCTCTTCTATTACAAAATCAACGGCATCGCCAACAGTCACCTGACCATCGGGATTCTCTATCCTGAAGTTCTCCGCCTTCATGATTCCGTCAATCTCCACATAAACTTCCACGCTGTATATTTCAGTTTTCTGCACAGCCTCAGACTGACGGGCTGCTGCCGGCTTCGAGGCAGTTGCAGGTTCCGGGACAATCGCCTGCTTCGGTGCTGCTGCCGGCGCCTGAAAAGCCTCCTCCTGCATTTCTGCCGGCACCGGTTCAGCTTTTTCCTGAGCAAATGTCAGCGGTGCCATAAGAGTCGCCGTCATCAGCGCAGCGGTCAGAATTGCCAATATTCTTCTGCTTATAGTCTTTCTTACCTTTTTCATAATTATTTCTTCCACATGCTATTACATGCCGCCGTCACAGGTATAATACCATACTATGCTGTCACCATTCTTCAGCGAATACTCCGAAGATCCGTAATTAGGATACCATCCGTTCACCTTGTATGTCCATCCGGATTCATTGCCGCAATCGAATTCGTACAGGTGATTGATCCCTTCAACATAGTAGCTTCCGTAAACCGGCGTGTACTTGTACTCAATCTGGATCCCGGCTGCCGAACAGGCTCTCCTGGTAACATCAAAGGCTGTTTCTCCCTTTCTGAACTCCACCTTGCTGGTAGCCAGAATCTTTCCGTTGGCGGGAACATATTTGTTCTTGCCTTCAGCCAGCTTATCCATGTTTTTCAAAATGGTGTCGCATCTGATACTGATGGTGCATACATATATGTCTTCCTTCGCACCAGAAGGTGCCAGCGCTTTTTCCTCCAGTGCCTTTGCCGCCTGCTTCTCTTCCTTTTCTCTGGCAGAAATCACACTGTTCAATTCTTCCGCTGAAAAGCAGAGCCCCTTGCTTTCGGCAACCTGCAGCTTCTCTATCTGAAATGCACTCAGTGCATCCGCTTCCAATTTTATAATCTCAACATCTGTACTGCCGTTTTCCTTTTCGACAATAACAGTCTGGTTGCCGGCAGTTACCTCTATATCTTTCCCTCCGGCAGTTTTTACCTTAACGCTGCCTTCGTATACAGATAATATAGAGCTTCCCTTTTGCTGACTGACTGAAAATACCGTTCCTTCTATATCCGCTCTGTTTCCGCCGAAGGATGTTGTGAAACTTTCAGGCGCTTTCGGAACATCAGCTATAAATTCTCCCCTGTTGAGAGTTATGTTTACTTTTCCTTCGGTACATTCCGTTATTTCCGTTTCCGTCTTTTCATTGAGTGAAATCCTGTTGTCACCGCTCATTGTAAAGGATGCTTCCGACCCTTCCTTAGTTTCCACCAGGTCGCCGGCCGCCATAAGCGTACCCTTTTCCAGCGCATAACCGACATCTTTTCTTTCCATGTCTGCCACACCGGTAACCCGGATGCATATGAGTTCCGACGAGTCATTTCCTCCGAACCAGCCCTTCAGATTGCCAACCGCCATGAAACCGCAGACAACAATAACGGCGATAAGAATCACCATCAGCACATTCAAAAACTTTTTTCCGGATTTAGTTGCCACCTTTTCATCTCCCTCCGGGCTAAGACTTTGCTTCCCCCATAAAACAGCCATGGAGATTGAGAATATACCTCAATTTCCGATCTGTTCAAATACTATCTCGTTACTTTAACCCTGCACACAGGTGCCATTATCGGACAGTCTACAGGTCCGTCAAGCCATGGAGCACCAGTTTCAACTCCCTGCAATGTTCCTCTGGCTGTTACATAATATGTTCCCGCCTTTTTGAAGTTCAGAGTTATATTGCCATCTTCATCGGTCTTTGCATCTTTGATTGGCCTGAATTTTCCTTTATTCCATGTACCGATCTGCATGTCCTCTACCGGTGCAAGTACGCCTTCCGGGAAGCTCATTCCGTAGAATCCGCTCAGGTTCAAAGTGAATTCAGTGCCGGCAAGGTGATTTATTCTCTTCTGGTCAAAGGTGGTGTACCAGTCGTTTCCACCCGGGTCCTTATTGATTGAAGCGTACAGGTGGTCGCCATCATTTATAACAGTATCTCTGCTGCTCTGTATTCCCTTATCGTTCACATAGGCTAAAAAATTGCCCGATTTATTGCCCCAGAGTTTCGTTATCCATCCATCTTTATTGGATGCATAGCCGCTCCTCCTTGCATTTTTGCTGTACCTGTTGTAACTCTTGTGAGTCGCAATAAAGGCCTCATGCACCGTCAGTCTGCCGTCCTTGTTCAGGTCTCTTACGGTAACCGTCCTGTTTGCCATAGCATAGCCCTTCTTTGTCTTGGCGATTACTCCCTTGTTGCTTACCGTCACGGTGATTTTGGCGTTTGGTGCCGCCTTAGCTTTTACCACGCACACAGGTGCCATTATCGGACAGTCTACAGGTCCGTCAAGCCATGGAGCACCAGTTTCAACTCCCTGCAATGTTCCTCTGGCTGTTACATAATATGTTCCCGCCTTTTTGAAGTTCAGAGTTATATTGCCATCTTCATCGGTCTTTGCATCTTTGATTGGCCTGAATTTTCCTTTATTCCATGTACCGATCTGCATGTCCTCTACCGGTGCAAGTACGCCTTCCGGGAAGCTCATTCCGTAGAATCCGCTCAGGTTCAAAGTGAATTCAGTGCCGGCAAGGTGATTTATTCTCTTCTGGTCAAAGGTGGTGTACCAGTCGTTTCCACCCGGGTCCTTATTGATTGAAGCGTACAGGTGGTCGCCATCATTTATAACAGTATCTCTGCTGCTCTGTATTCCCTTATCGTTCACATAGGCTAAAAAATTGCCCGATTTATTGCCCCAGAGTTTCGTTATCCATCCATCTTTATTGGATGCATAGCCGCTCCTCCTTGCATTTTTGCTGTACCTGTTGTAACTCTTGTGAGTCGCAATAAAGGCCTCATGCACCGTCAGTCTGCCGTCCTTGTTCAGGTCTCTTACGGTAACCGTCCTGTTTGCCATAGCATAGCCCTTCTTTGTCTTGGCGATTACTCCCTTGTTGCTTACCGTCACGGTGATTTTGGCGTTTGGCGCCGGCTTGACTACAGGCTCTGCATCAGGCTCCACAGCAGGCTCTGTAGGCAATTGCTCTTCGCCGCCTGTATTCTCCATAATGATTTCTTCTTCGGTTGTCGCATCGGTATCATCCGTACTTTCTGTGACAACCGATGGCGCATCCGGTGCTTCTGTCGGCTCATCGGCAAAAGCCATCCCCGGAGCCATGGCAAAGACCATCATGGCTGCCATGACCAGTGCCAGGACTTTTGCTTTTAATCTCTTGTTCATTTTGTCCTTCCTCCTATAAATATCTCTGCCTTCTCAAAAGGAAAGCAGGTGCAGCTATACACCGTGCGGATGCCCTTTTTGATTATATCTGCATAGCTATATCTGCACCTGCGGATGAAAAGGCAACTTCACCCTCAGGCAGGACATCGGCAGTAACCCAAAAAGAAAATGCACTCGTCCTGAGTGCATTGATTTCTGAATACATGGCTTCGCGCCAAGAAAAACCGTTATCCTACCTCAGAAGACTAACTTAACAAACCTGAAATGTCTACCGACTTAATCATCAGGCCTACTGAGGCACCTTCCCGGAATTTTCACCAGTGGTTTTCATGCAAAGGCTTCCGCCCTCACTTCTGCCCGTTCGTAGATATCACGGTTGCTGAGACACAGTGCCGGATTCACACCGGCTTCCGAATTCTCAAGTTCAAATTATTCAATTGTAATTATACTATCCCCGTTTGATTCCGATGTCAACCCCTGTGCACTATTTCCATCACTGCCGCCACTACCTCTTCCAGGGTCATATCTGTAGTATCCAGTTCGATGGCATCATCGGCCTTTTTTAAAGGGTTGATCTCGCGCGTAATGTCATTGTGATCGCGCTGCCTGATGTCGGCAAGCACACTTTCGTAATCCGCAGCGGCTTCCTTCTGCCCCATTTCAGCCAGCTGTTTGCACCGCCGACGTGCACGCTCCTCTGCGGAAGCCGTAAGAAAAACTTTATACTCCGCATCAGTCAGTACATTGGTACCGATATCGCGTCCATCCATTATCACGCTCTTTCGCTGACCCATTCCCCGCTGAATGTCAACCAGTTTCCGGCGAACCGACGGCAGTACCGAGCATCCTGAAGCCAGCATTGATACCTCAGGTGTACGAATGTAATTGTTAACTACCTCGCCGTCGAGAAATATGTTACCACCTGCAAAGTCAATGTCAGTTGCGGCAAGCATTTCCGTCAGTTCTGCACCTTCCTCAAAAGGAACGGAATCTCTGTCCATCTTGAAACCAATGGCACGGTACATTGCCCCGGTGTCAATATAGTCGATTCCCAGAGCACCGGCAAGAGCCTTTGCAATAGTGCTCTTACCTGCACCGCTTGGTCCGTCTATGGCAATTCTGAATATCTCCATTTACTTGTTTTCCTTCTTACTTGTCAAAAGTTTTTCAACCTCTTGAACGAAAGTGTTTATGTCAGTAAACTGTCTGTAAACCGAAGCGAATCTGACATAAGCAACTTCATCCAGATCCTTGAGCCTTTCCATAACCAGCTCCCCGACGAAAGTGCTTTCCACTTCCTTCTCCATCATATTGTTGAGACCTCTTTCGATATCATCAGCAATCCTCTCCATGTCCGCAAGGGAAACCGGGCGCTTTTCACAGGCTCTTATGATTCCGTTCAGAAGCTTGTTTCTGTCAAAGGCCTGCCTGCTCCCGTCTTTCTTTATCACCATGAGTATCATCTCTTCCACCTTCTCATATGTGGTGAATCTTCGGCCGCAGTCTTCACACTCCCGTCTTCTTCTTATGGCTCTGCCATCCTCCGTATGTCTGGAATCTATAACCTTACTATCCCGATTCTCGCAATAAGGGCACTTCATAACACTGTCCTCCACAATACATTACGATAACTACCGTGATTTTACTACATATAGTGGTTGCACACAACAAAAAAAGGATTGGCGACTGACACCTGGCGGCTGGCACGAAAAAAGGACACCGATATATGATCAGCGTCCTTTAATGCATTTCAGCTATCTGTGAGCCTTCAGTCTCAGGCCGTCATCATATGCTCCTGATTCCAGTCTGCTGAAGTAATCCCTGGTGCCTCGGGCACAAACACCGCTGAGCAGTACCAGACCGATAAGGTTAGGAGCTGCCATCAAAGCGTTAAAGATGTCAGCAATTGTCCATACCTGACTGAGTGTAAGGAAAGGTCCGATAAGTACAGCAGCAATATAAATCCATCTGTAGATCAGAACAGCAATCTTGCTTCCGTTGAACAGATATTCGCAGGATCTTTCCGCATAGTAGTCCCATCCGAGAATAGTTGTAAATGCGAAGAGTGCCAGTGAACACATGATTACGAAAGAACCTCCTACAGGTCCGAGAAGACCCAGGTCGAATGCGTCTATTGTAACCTGAACACCTTCGTGTCCCATTTTTACAGCATATTCATAGGCACCGGATACCATTATGGTCAAACCCGTCATCATGCATATGATGATTGTGTCGAAAAATGTACCCGTCATGGATACCATTCCCTGTCTTACGGGCTCATTGGTTTGTGCTGCCGCCGCCGCTATCGGCGCGGAACCCAGACCGGACTCGTTGGAGAAGATGCCTCTCGCAACACCCTTCTGAAGTGCCAACAGGAAAGCTCCCAGCGCACCGCCTGCAACCGCTCTTAATCCGAACGCGCTGGCAACGATTTCAACTATAACTTCAGGAATCTTTGTGATGTTTGCAAAGATTACCACTAGACAAACCGCCACATAGACAACAGCCATGAACGGAACTATAACAGTGGATACAGTAGCTATTCTCTTGATTCCTCCGATAATAACCAAACCGGCACAAACAGTTACAAGAATTGCGGTAATAACGGTTACGAAAGTATAACTGTTTTCTCCGATTGAAAATGCAATGTACTGTTTGTCGGGGTCAAAGAAGGATTCCGCTGCTGATGCGATACCGTTAACCTGAGTAATTGTACCGATACCCATAGCTCCTGCTATACAGGCGAACAGAGCAAAGAATTTGCCCAGCCATCTGGCATTCCAGCCATATCTTTCCTTGATGCCTGTTTCAATGTAGTAGAAAGGTCCGCCAAGAAATCCTCCATCGGGATTCTTAACTCTATAAGTTACGGCAAGCATACCCTCAGTATACTTGGTAGCCATACCAATACAGGCCGCAACAAACATCCAGAAAAGTGCTCCGGGGCCGCCTGCCATAACAGCAGTTGCAACACCGACCATGTTTCCTGTGCCGATTGTTGCCGACAATGCCGTACAAAGAGCCCCGAAGCTTGTTACTTCGCCTTCGGCACCCAGCTCATTTTTGACCATATACCTGAGTGCCTTGCCCAGCTTTGAAAACTGCATAACCTTGAGCCTGACAGTCAGCAGCAGACCGGTGCCCATAATCAACACGAGAAGAGGCACGCCCCATACTATCGCATCGACTGTTTCGAGAAATTGTGTTACCATTTTGTTTTTCTCCTTCTCAAAATAAATAAAAAAGGTGCGATACGCTCAACTAACAGAAAAATGATACCACACCATATTATTTATTACAATAAATTAATTAGAGCATCTTTTTACTTGATTTCAGCCTCTTCAACCAGGAAATTCAGCACCTTTTCATAAAGAAGTTCTATGTGCAGATACTGTTCCATGGTACGTCCGGTCTCGCGAAGAACAGTCTTTTTATCGTAACCCTGATTCTCAATATCTTCCTGAAGTTTCTCGCTCTCCTCATCAGTATAAGTAAGACCCTCCCTGGCAGCTATGTACTCAACAAGCATCTCCTGCTTGACCAGAGTCTTTGCATAATCCTCCAGCATGACATCCAGGTTCTCTTCGCTGGTCGCGCCGTAATATTGGGACATTACGGTTTTCCTGTCCGTTCCTGACTGCTCTGCATAGTAATCTATCTGGTCGCTGAATGTGGTCTTGTAGTGCTCCACCATATCTTCCGGATATTTCTTCACCTCTGTGCCTGCCAGAACATCAGACCAGATGGACATTTTCTGTTCACCGAGAGCCTCTTCTTCTTTGGATTTGCGGATACGCTTCTCCACATCGGCCTCATACTCCTCGATTGACTTGTAATCCCCCTGAGTTTTTACAAAATCCAGATTGTACTCCGGCTGAACAGATCTGGCTGCCGAGTTTATCTTAACGGTAAATACAACATCCTTGCCCTGCAGTTCTTTGCTGCTGTAATCCTCGGGGAAAGTAAGATGGAGCTTTATGTTTTTCTGCCCCACGGTTTTTCCTATCAGTCCCGCCTCAAAACCGTCTATATATGAACCGCTTCCGAGCTCCAGGCTTGCACCCTCGGCAGTGCCGCCCTCAAAAGCCTTACCATCGATTTTGCCAACATAATCCAGATTAAGAACATCGCCCTCTTCTACGGCGGCTCCCTTTTTCAGTTCCTTTTGTTCCGCAGCCGCATCAAGTGCCGCAACAATCTCATCGCCGATTTCAGTAGGTTCAACGGAAACCTTTACAGCTTCAGCCTTTATACCTTTATATTCCTTCACCTTCAGATAATCATCCAGATTCAAGTCAGCATATGGCATTTTTTCACCGCATCCGGTCATACCCAGCATGCCTGCCGTCAGCATAACCGCAAGACCTATTATCCCCGCTCTTTTTCTCATGTTAATGTCGCCTTTCATATTTTTTCTAATTCTACCACACCTTTACCAGAATTTTATTTCTTTTTTGTTTGCAGGATTTCAAAGGGTTTATCAGGACTCTCAATCTCATTCTGTCTCGCCAGGCGGGCAAGCTTCTCGCTTATCTCCCCGTTCACCTGCTCTACTTCAGCCTTGAAATCATCAACGCTTACCTTATGTGCATTGTTTCCCGTTATGATAAGCTGTTCAAGTCTGTCAGAAGTGACAACTCTGACATGATTTCTGGATGTGTCCGAAAGCTCGTAAGTGGCTCTTTCAATATATGTGTCCGCCGTCTCAGCCTCTCTTGTGTACACAACGCTAATATTGTCATGAGTCTCTATAGAACCTTCGCCTCCCTTGACGCGATAAGCATCAAAGACAACAATCACATCACATTCCCGTGCACCCCTGTAATTACACAGAATATCTATAAGTGCCCTCCGTGCCCCGTCCAGATTTACTTCTGCCAGCCCTTTTAATTCATCCCATGCAAAGATAACATTATATCCGTCAACCAGCAGGTATTTATGTAAAACCTCCGCTTCAGCCAGCTTCCTCTTTCTGCTCTCTTCGCTGTCCAGCTCCCTGGCTTCAATCCTTGGTTTCCTTCTGCCGGATTTTTCTCTTCCTTCCCGGCTGCCGAAGGTTCTTTCAAAAATTCTCTGCAATTCCCTGTCATCGGCCTTACCTGCTCCGGTACCGGCATCATGAACAGTCTCCCGGGAGACTGCATCATCACGCCGCAATGTCACATGCATCATTTCGTCAGCTTCATTCCAGGGCACATTGTATCCCGCACCATTGGAGCAGAAAACAGAATCGGCTGTATTCTCCGCATCACTGTCAGCATCGTACCCGCATGTCGATACAATTTCAGCTGTATTGTGGCATACATGATAACCGCAGGGGCTGCAGGTCAATCTGCCATATCCTTTTGTGTAGGATGCGACTTCTGTTATATAGCCTTTCATTTCAGATACGGGGGCTTTGCCTGAAAGAACCGCCACAGCACCTGTCCCTTCAGAGCTGCGAATCTCAGGTGCACCGAATTCTCCGCCCATTTTCTGAACATCCGCCATGGCTCTTCCCACCATTTCCTGAGGAAGTTCCAGATCAAATTCATACCAGGGTTCCAGCAAAATGACCTGCCCGGACGCCAGTGCCTTCCTTAACCCCTGACGAACAGCTCTGTAAGTGGCCTGTCTGAAGTCACCGCCATCTGTGTGCCTATGGTGAGCCCGCCCGCCTGCGATGGATATTTTTATATCCGTAACAGGCGACCCTGTGAGTGTGCCGATATGTTCACGCTCCGAAAGGTGTGTACGGATAAGTCTCTGCCGGTTAATGTCCAGTTCATCATGGCTGCATCCGGCACCATATCTTATTCCTGATCCCCGCGCCCCGGGTTCCATCAGCAGATGAACTTCCGCATAATGACGGAGCGGTTCGAAATGTCCGGAACCTGTAACCGGTTCGCTGATGGTTTCCTTGTATGCAATTTGCCCCTCCCCGAATTTCACATCTATTCCATACCGCGCCGATATAAGATTTTGCAAAACCTCCAGCTGCACCTCACCCATAACCTTTATCCGGATCTCTTTCAGCTGCTCATGCCACTGAATTCCAAGGAGAGGATCTTCCTCTTCCAGTGGCTTTATCTTAAGATATGCTTCATGCCCGCTGACACCCTCCGGCAAAATGATGCCGTATGTCAACACCGGCTCCAGAACGGTTTCACCCTCTATATTTGACTTTGAAAGTCCTGTTACAGCACAGATCATACCCGCCTCAGCCACATCCACTCTGCGGAATTTATCCCCCGAATAGATTCTTATCTGATTAACTTTCTCACCGTTTATTTCATCTCTGACGCGCAGCTTACCATTAATGATTTTCATATGAGTAAGACGCTCGCCATGCCGGTCCCTGGTTATTTTATATATCCTGATTTCGGGTTCGGTTCCCTTTCGTCCGCTGTCTCCGGCGTTTTCCAGCATATACCTGTCCATACACGAAATGAGCTCCACCACGCCTTCGGATTTTAACGCAGATCCGAAACAGCATGGAAATATTTTTCTCTCAGCTATGGCCTTTGCAATGGATTCATCCCTCAATTCGCCGGTTTTCAGCAGCTCATCAAGCAGCTGCTCATCACACATAGCCAGTTCTTCATCCACTGCTGCTGCAATCTCAACACAGCAATCGTCCAGCGAACCTCTGAGCTCCTCCATAAGTGCGGTTCTGTCAGTGCCGCTCAGATCCATTTTGTTCACAAAGATAAAGGTGGGGATTCTGTATTTATCCAGCAGTTTCCACAATGTTAAAGTATGCCCTTGAACACCGTCCTTTCCGCTGATTACAAGAACCCCGTAATCCAGCACCCTCAGCACACGCTCTGCTTCCGTACTGAAATCCACATGCCCGGGTGTATCAATGAGCATAACATCTGCACCCGGAAACTCCAATTCCGCCTGTTTGCTGAAGATAGTGATCCCTCTCTGACGCTCCTGAATATCCGTGTCCAGAAAAGAGTCCCCGTGATCAACTCTGCCGCGACTTATTATAGTACCGGTCTCATAAAGCAACGCCTCTGACAGCGTTGTCTTCCCCGCATCAACATGAGCAAATATTCCAATTGTCAGTTTTTTCTTTCTCATAATTACATTATACACAAATAAGTCAGGCAGCGGACAAAAAAGCCGGAGAGGGATCTCCTCCGGCTCATATTATTTTCGTAATAAATTGTTTCCTGTATTCTACAGTGCTTTCCTGGCTGTGTCGCAAAGTGCAGTGAAAGCTGCAGGATCGTGAATAGCCATTTCAGACAGCATCTTTCTGTTGATTTCAATGTTTGCCGCTTTAAGACCGCCGATCAGCCTGCTGTAGCTTAAACCGTTCATTCTTGCTGCAGCATTGATTCTTGCAACCCACAGCCTTCTGAAGTCTCTCTTTTTCTGTCTTCTGCCAATGTAAGCGGACCTTAAAGATCGCATTGCAGCAGGCTTAGCTGCTCTGAATGTTCTGTGCTTTGCTCCGTAAAAGCCCTTTGTAAGCTTTAATACCTTTTTATGTCTTCTGTGTGCGTTAACACCTTTCTTTACTCTTGCCATTATATACCCCTCCCTTACTTACTCAATACTGCCTTGATTCTCTTAAGATCTGCGCTCGTCAATGTTGTGGCCTTTCTCAGGCGTCTCTTTCTTTTCTGGCTCTTTTTGGTAAGGATGTGGCTCTTATACGCTTTATTCCTCTTTACTTTGCCTGAACCTGTAATCTTAAATCTTTTGCTCGCGCCTCTATGAGACTTCATCTTGTTTTTTGCCATTTTATCCTCCTATATTAATTGTTTATTGTTTGTTTCTTATTTGTCACTTTTAGGTGCCATTATCATGGTCATGTTTCTGCCTTCCAGTTTAGGGGCCTTCTCAATGGTGCCTGCTTCCTCGACTGCTCCCGCAAATTTCTGCATAACTTCCTGCCCTATAGCAGTGCATCCCTGTTCTCTTCCTCTGAATCTGAGGCTGACTTTCAGCTTGTTGCCTTCCTTTAAGAACTTGGCTCCGGTTTTCGCCTTAACCATAATGTCATGATCCTCGATAAAGGTGGAAAGTCTGATTTCTTTAACCTGAGTGGTATGCTGCTTCTTCTTCGCTTCCTTTTCCTTTTTCTGCTGCTCGTATCTGAACTTTCCGTAGTCCAGAATCCTGCATACAGGCGGTTCAGCCTTAGGTGCAACGCACACGAGATCAAGCTTTCTTTCTTCGCTCAGATCCAAAGCCTCTTCCCTGCTCATGATACCCAGCTGATCGCCATTTTCGTCAATGACTCTCATTTCCTTCGCACGAATTTCCTGGTTGATAAAAATATCTCTTGCTATGACCGTATCCTCCCCAAAAATGTTAAAACGCGGATACAAAAGTGTATCCGCGATAATGTTAAACCTCCAGGCTCATCTTACAATATCAACCCGGACGCCTGTGCCTCCAAGGTGAGAAGCGGATAACTTCTGCTTACTACCTTAAATAGGATACACGATGGCAGGGTTAAAATCAAGCATTTTTTAATTATTGTTGTTCCTTAGCTTTTCACGATGCAATCTTGCTATACACTTGCGATACACTTATGTATCGCCATCCCTGTCTGTTATGATATAATATAATGGAACTGTCACGAAAGGAAACTGTTACTATGTTCAGAGATTCAATCACTATCGCTGATGTTCTTTCGATTTTAGAGTCCATAGGCGATGCCATATTTATCGACGATGCCAACGGCATCTGCCGATGGTGTAATCTGGCATGCGAGGAACTGTACAATATCGAATTTGAAGATATAGAAGGGAAACATGTGGAAGAGCTGGAGAGGATGGGTATATTTACACCGTCCGTTACTAAAAAAGTTCTGGATGAAAAAAGAGAGCTGACTATTATACATGAAAATCGCGACGGCAAGAGACTCCTTACAACCGGCGTCCCTGTTTTTACTACCATAGATATTGACGGTAATACGGTCGGCTCCGAAATATCAATGATTATTACAACTTCGAAGGATATTACGCAATTATCCACGGCCAAAACTCTGTCGGACGCTCCTGCCAAGGCTTTGCTTAATGCCGGCAGACTTCAGGAACTTACCGAAAGAGATCTGGACGAAAAGGAAATACTTGCAAACAGCGAGTCCATGAAAAATGTAATGACACTCACCAAGCGTCTGGCCTCCGTTAACACGACGGTGCTGATTACAGGAGAGTCCGGTGTCGGTAAAGGACTCATAGCAAACTCGCTTCATAAACAGGGCAGCCGCTGGAGAGATCCATACATCACCGTAAATTGCGGTGCAATTCCTGAGAATCTTATTGAGTCGGAGCTGTTCGGATATGTTGCCGGCGCATTTACAGGCTCACGTGCCGGAGGCAAAAAAGGTTTATTTGAAGCCGCACAGAAGGGCACAATATTTCTGGATGAAATAGCTGAACTGCCGCTTAATCTTCAGGTCAAGCTTCTGCAGGTTATTCAGGATCGCCAGATTACTCCTGTGGGATCCACGAAGCCGATTAATATTGATGTGCGAATTATATCAGCAACCAATCGCAACCTGGAAGAATTGGTTAAAGAGGGCCGGTTCAGAGAAGACCTTTATTATCGTCTCAATGTTGTACCTATAAATGTCCCTCCCCTCCGTGAACGTCCGGACGACATTATTCCGCTGATTCACGGCAATCTGGCCAGATTCAACAGAACGCTGGGTGAAAATAAAACCATTAATTCCGATGCCCTGTCAGTGCTTTTGAAATACCCATGGCCCGGTAACATCAGAGAACTACAGAATATTGTGGAGCGTCTGATAATAACCACCTCCGGAGATATAATCACGGAAGAAGATATCTTTATCTTTATAAAAGAGGCTGCCGATAAAAACCCTTCCGTTTCAACCGATCTGTCCCTGTCCGCTGCATTGGATAAGGCCGAAAAGGAAATTCTGGAACAGGCCTTAAATACATATTCTTCCACCAGAGCCATTGCAAAAGTTTTGCAAGTCAGTCAGCCGACCATAGTGCGTAAGCTGAAAAAACATGGGCTCAGCAAGGGTTGATTCATTTTTGAATCGTTCGATTCATTTTTGAATCAAAGACTGCTCAGTTCGCCTGTGTCGGCAGTTTCAACGGGTTTAGACGAAATTTGACAGATTCTTTTCCAACGTCGGCTGTTTCGATTCATTTTTGAATCAGATTGTTGCATGCAGGTCGACCCGGACAGTTTTGTGCAGGCAGAGCTGCAACCAGTTCTTTGAATGTATACAGTATTACTTTCTCTCTTCGCTATAAGTCAACATCGGCTGTACCCTTGTAACCGCAAGGGTTTAGAGGAACGCTCAAAATCCTTGCCTCACTCTGCCTATGATATTCCCGCCCGGGCAATATTCCACACAATACTTTTGGCATGTTTCATGCATATTATATAAGCAGGTTCGAAAGGACCAATATTAAAACCATTTTTGTATCTTTTAGAATTTACTAGTAATAACGAAAGGAGGAGATTAAAAAATGGCAATGAATGCTCACGATTATGTAGCAAGTTTAATTGAAAAGGCTAAAGTCGCTCAGGCAGTAGCTGAAAAATTCACTCAGGAGGATGTTGAACTCCTGACAGGTGCAGTTGCATATGCCCTGACTAAGCCTGAAGTGGCACGAAAATTTGGTGAAATGCTTGTTGAGGAATCCGGTATGGGTATTCCTGAACACAAGGAAATGAAAATGTATAGTAAGGTAAAAGGCTCATACTTCCAGATGAAGGGCTTGAAGTCTGTTGGTCTAATTGAAACCGACGAAAAGCTTGGTATGGAAACATACGCTAAGCCAATGGGGGTTGTCGGTGCAATTATGCCTGTAACCAACGGAGAAGCAACACCTGTTGTTAAGTCGCTGATGGCTCTTAAGACAAGAAACGCCGTTATCATGGCTCCACATCCAAAGGCTAGAAAGACCAACTTCGCTGTTGTGGAAGAAATCAGAAAAACTATTTCCAAGCTGGGATACCCTGCAGACCTTGTTCAGGCTATCGATCCTGAAATGGTATCATTAGAAGCTTCTCAGGAACTTATGAAGCAGGTTGACTTCATCCTGGCAACAGGCGGAACCCCAATGGTAAGACAGGCATACTCGTCCGGAAATCCTGCAATCGGAGTAGGTACAGGTAATGTTGTATGTATCATTGACGAAACTGCCGATCTGGATGCTGCTGCCGATATGCTGATCAGATCCAAGTCATTTGACCACGCTACTTCATGCTCAACAGAGAATAACATCATTGTTTTTGAAGAGGTATATGACAAGTGGGTTGCCGCAATGGAAAAAGTAGGTGCCGTTCTTATCAAAGAAAAAACTCCTGAAAAGGAAGCTGTACTTAAGACTCTCTGGCCTGAATCACCGGCAAACCACAATCTGAACAGAGCCATTGTTGCACAGTCTGCTGAAAAAATAGCTGAGCTTGCCGGACTTTCAGTTCCTGAAGGAACAAAGCTGATTATGGTTGAAGAAAATGACGGTTACGGAAACGATTTCCCATTTACGGGCGAGAAGCTTTCCCCTGTAGCCGGCGTTAGAAAAGCAAAGGACTTTGACGATGCATTAGAAAAACTGCTCAAGATTCTTGAATACCAGGGTCTGGGCCACAGCTGCGGCATTCACACTAAGCTGGACGACAGAGTTGCCAGGATGGGAGATGTCATTCCTGTTACAAAGGTTCTCGTAAATCAGCCTCAGTCACTGTCCAACTCCGGTTCATGGACCTGCGGATACCCTATGTCAATGACTCTGGGATGCGGAACCTGGGGTCACAACAGTATATCCCACAATGCTACCTGGAAGGATCTGCTTAACTTCACATATGTTTCCAGACCTATTCCTTCATTCCAGCCTACAGACGAAGCACTGTTCGATGCGGAAATCAAAGCAAAGGTAGACGCGTAAACTTCATTATTTATTTCTCGGGTGGCAGCCACGCTACCACCCGCACTAATGTTTTGTAAAGGAGAATTCAAAATGTCAGCAGTTAGAGAAAAAAGTTTAAAGTACAACATTCACTCATGGTCAGCTCAGGGTGCTCTTTCCCCTAAGGTTATCACCAAGGCTGAAGGAATCTACTTCTGGGATGAAGACGGCAAGAAGTATACCGATATGTCATCACAGCTGGTTAACTCCAACCTGGGACACGGCAACAAGGCCATCATCGATGCTATCGTTGAGCAGGCTCAGAAGATGCCTTTCATGGGTCCTGGATTTGCATTGGACTGCAGATCGGATGCTGCCGAAGCAGTTGTAGAAGCAAGCGGAATGAAGGGTGCCAAAGTATTCTTCACTAACGCAGGTGCGGAAGCTAACGAAAACGCTATTAAGATTGCCCGTCAGTTTACAGGCAAACAGAAAGTTTTCTCACAGTATAAATCATACCATGGTTCAACAGCAGGCGCAGGCATGCTGACAGGAGAAACCAGACGTTTCTTCAATGAACCGGGCGGCCCTGGATTCGTTAAGTACGATGGACCTTATGCCTACAGAGCACCTAAGGCATGCAACTTCGCAAACGAAGACGAAGTAGCTGATTTCTATCTGGAACTGCTTGAAAACCAGATTCTGTATGAAGGACCTCAGAACATTGCAGGAATCTGGTACGAATCAATAACAGGATCAAACGGAATCCTCATAGCTCCTAAGAAATGGTATCAGGGCGTTAGAGCACTCTGCGACAAGTATGAAATTCTGATGGTGGCAGACGAAGTTATGTCCGGATGGTACAGAACAGGTAAGACTTTCGCATTCATGAACTTCGATTATACGCCTGATATCGTTGTTTTCGCAAAGGGTGTTACTTGCGGATATGTTCCAATCGGCGGCGTTATTGTCAGAGAAGATATTGCAAAGTTCTTTGACAAGACTGCTCTCGGCTGCGGTCTGACTTACTCAGCTCATCCAATGGGTTGTGCTGCAATCGTAGCTACATTAAAGGAATACAAGGATCAGAATGTTGAAGCAAATGTTGCCAAGGTTGGTAAGGTTCTGGCAGACATCCTGGACGGCTATGTTGATAGTCACAAGTGCGTTGGTCAGGTCAGACACATCGGACTGTTCTCAGCAATCGAACTGGTTAAGGATAAGAAAACAAGAGAGCCGCTGGTACCTTTCGGCAAGGATCCTGAAGGCCTCATGAAGAAGATTGTTAAGATGCTCGTAGACGACGGCTTCTGGACTTACTCAAACGCGAACAATATCATCGTTGCACCGCCGCTCACTATCACTGAAGAGGAGCTGGTAGAAGCAATGAAGATTATGGACAAGGTTCTGGATGCAGTTGATTCAATGATCTAAAAACATCAATACCAGCAATTAACAAAAAGAAGACCGACATTTCGGTCTTCTTTTTATGTGTTTATTATTGATTTTTTTAGAAATACCTGAAAACGCCTTTAACCTTACCGAGAATCTTCACATCCTGCACAATTATCGGGCTCATAGTGGAATTCTCCGGCTGCAGCCTGATGTGGTCTCCCTCTCTGTAGAAAGTCTTAACCGTAGCCTCACTCTCAAAACCATCGACCATGGCCACAACCATATCGCCATTGCGAGCTGTATTGCACTGTTCTACCAGAATATA
>CAYFQD010000015.1:0-43238 GCA_964345275.1 uncultured Oscillospiraceae bacterium | reverse complement strand
GGGGATGAGATTATACTTAACATTAATCTGAGACACAGATCTGGAGTAAGCCGGCAGGATGTGGAGAAAGCATTCGCAAGGGAAGCCGGAAGATATGGATTCGAATTTGAAATAACTGATTTCGGGGAACCGATGATGACTGACTGCAGGCAGGAACCTTTTGTCATAATGCAGGAAACAATGAGAGCGTACGGATTCGAACCGGATATAAAAATTGCGTCAGGGACAACCTATGCCTCCGCCATGCCGAACATGGTGTCGTGGGGTCCGGTATTTGAGAAAGAATCGGCGGAACACGGAGCCCATGTGGAAAACGAGAGACTGTCGATTAAAACGATGATGACTGCTACAAAGATGTACACATATTATCTGGGAAGGATGCTGTGGAGAGAATAACCGGCTTGAAATAATTACATATTATGGTAAAATAACCCAAAAGGTATATTGGAGGTTAAATGATATGAACTTGAGAGAAATGCCTGTTTGGGAAAAACCCAGAGAAAAGCTTTTGCGTGAAGGCAAGGAAGCTCTGTCCAATGTGGAAATACTTACGATCCTTTTGAGAACGGGTACAAGAAAAAAATCAGCCATGAAGCTGGCAACGGAAATACTTGCCGCTGACAGAACTGGGCTCAGATTTCTGACGGACTGTACGCCGGAGGAACTGAGGGAAATAAACGGCATGGGAGATGCTAAAATCTGCGGATTGCTGGCCGCAGTTGAACTGGGTAAAAGGATAGCCTGCCTGCCGCCTGCGAGGCGGATGGCAATAAGATGTTCCGGAGATATAGCGGATATATTTATGGAGAAACTCAGGCACGAGAAGAAGGAGCATTTCAAGTGCCTTATGATCAATGCCAAAGGTGAGATACTTGAAGAAAAGGAAATTTCAATCGGCGACTTGAACTCTTCTGCCTCACATCCGCGAGAGGCCTTTGTTGCTGCGGTAAGGAGGAGTGCCGGCTCTGTCGCCTTTGTTCATAATCATCCATCGGGAGATCCCCAGCCCAGTGAGGCTGATATAGGAACGACAAGAAGACTGGTTGAGGCGGGGAAAATACTGGGTATTCCCGTTCTTGACCATATTATAATCGGCGATGGAGTGTATGTGAGCATGAAAGCTGCGGGATATATGGATTAATACTTCAAAAACACTTGACTATAACTTGAGTTCTGTGCGAATATAAAGAAGTAACATATTACGAACGGAGCATATGTGATGAGTAAAGTGATACTGGTGACCTCCGGCAAGGGCGGCACGGGGAAGACAATGTTTTCGGTAAATATGGGAGCAACGCTGGCGCAGTACGGATTTCGTGTCATGCTTGCTGACATGGATATGGGGCTCAGAAATATGGACCTCTATCTTGGGATGGAGAACAAAGTCGTCTATAACATTTTGGATGTCATGTCCGGGATATGCAGAATAAACAAGGCGATGATCAGGGTTGACGGTTTTGACAGCCTGTATTTCATGGCGGCTTCACCGGGCAGGGACAATGGAGACATCACACCGCTGCATATGAAGGTGCTGTGTGATAAACTGTCCGGAATTTTTGATTTCATAATTATCGATACTCCGGCCGGTCTGGGCGATAATCTTGAAATCGCCATGGCTCCGGCTCAGGCTGCGGTAATTATAACAGAACCTGAAATTGCATCGCTGAGAGACGCAGACACGACGGAAAGATACCTCATTAATAATGGCATCAGCGAAACCTTTATAATTCTCAACAAGGTTAAGTTTGAACTTATGAAAGAGGGACTGCTCCCGGATCTGAACTCCATTAAGAACATTTTTAACGGTCCGATTGCAGGGATAATTCAGTATGATGATAATATTCACATTTCAACCAACAGGGGAACTCCTATTGTCAGCAAGCAGGGAACATATATAGAGGCTAACTTCAGAGAAATAGTCAAGCGCATTGTAACATAGAAGGAATTTAAAACAATAATAAAAAACCGTGACAGTTTTCAGGGCTATCACGGTTTTTGTGATTTTTATGCCTTTTTGATTGTCAGGTACCAGTCCAGCGGAATTAAGCTGTCTCCTCCGGCCTTCACACGTTCTTCCGCCTCTTCGAGAGTGAGCGGAGCACCCAGGAGAACATCATCACTCGGGTTCCAGTTGGCAGGAGTCGAAATGTCCTCTTTGTCGTGATATTGCAGTGATTGAACTATTCGTTTGATTTCAGGAAGATTTCTTCCCGTTGACATAGGGTAATACAGTATTGTCCTGATAATACCTTCAGGGTCGATTATAAAAACAGCCCTGATGGTCTGAGTGTTCGCTACAGTCTGTAACATGCCATACTTGTTTGCAACATTCATACTGATGTCTGCAATTATAGGAAAATCAATTTTTACTTTGCCCTTGCCATATAAATCTATATTCTCGATACTCTTTGCCCATGCCAGATGCGAGTGAAGCGAATCTATAGAAAGTCCCAGAAGCCTGGTGTTTAACTCTTCAAATTCCTTTGACATTCTTGTAAACTCTATGAACTCAGTGGTACATACCGGGGTAAAATCTGCAGGATGTGAAAAAAGAATCACCCAGCTTCCGGCATAATCCTGAGGGAAATTAATTTTTCCTTTTGTTGTTATAGCTCTGAATTCCGGTGCCGGATCTCCGATGAGGGGCATGGATTTCAGTTTCTCTTCATTATTGTTACTCATTTCTAATATCCTCCTTCTCCTTTTAATTTATTTAAGCGTCAGTTATTATTATACCACAATTGAGTTTTGAGAACAGTTATTTTTTTTGTTATTTTTTGTCAGTACTCATTGACGGTTTTATATAAAAAATGTATAATAACAACGTATGCTTTAAACTTTTAGCAATTGACTTTTCAGTTGAATATATAGACTCGGAATTTAAGCCAAAAAGTGAAGTTTGAAAATAGAATAAGAGAAGGAGGAACAGACTATATGACACAAATAATTATTGCTGTGGCAGTTTGTCTGGCAGCCCTGGTTATAGGGTTGCTGGTTGGATATATATTGAGAAAATCCATCGGCGAAAAGACTATCGGAAATGCTGAAACAACAGCAAAGAATATGATTCTGGATGCCGAGAACAGAGCAGAGACAATCAAGAAAGAAATTGTACTTGAAGCCAAGGAAGAGGTTCAGAGACAGAGAAGCGAAATTGAAAAAGAGGTTCGTGAGAGAAGAAACGAATTAACTAAATCAGAAAGAAGACTTAATCAGAAAGAAGATTCTATTGACAGAAAACTGGAGAATATAGAAAAAAAAGAAGAAAGCATTACAAGGAAAGAAAAGAAGATAGATACAAGGTTGCAGGAGCAGGAAAAGCTTTTATCGAAACAGCTTGAAGAGCTTGAAAAGATATCAGGTTACACGGTTGAACAGGCCAGAGATATCATTCTGCAGAAGGTGGAGACCGAAGCGAGAAGCGAAGCTGCGGTTCTGTATAAAGAAATTGAAAGTAAGGCCAAGGAAGAAGCGGACAAAAAAGCGAAAGAGATAATAACCGGAGCAATCCAGAGATGTGCAGCAGACCATGTTGCCGAATCAACGGTATCGGTTGTTCCACTGCCCAATGATGAGATGAAGGGCAGGATAATCGGTCGTGAAGGAAGAAACATCAGAGCTATAGAGAATGCTACAGGTATAGACCTTATTATTGACGATACACCGGAAGCGGTAATTCTCTCAGGATTCGATCCTGTCAGAAGAGAGATTGCCAGACTTGCACTGGAGAAACTCATTGTTGACGGAAGAATTCACCCGGCCAGAATTGAAGAAATGGTGGAAAAATCGGAAAGGGAAGTCAATGCCATAATCAAGGAAGAAGGCGAGCAGGCAACCTTTGAAGTAGGTATACACAACTTGCATCCTGAATTGATTAAGCTGCTGGGAAGACTTAAGTACAGGACATCATACGGGCAAAATGTTCTCAAGCACTCCGTCGAGGTGGCACACCTGGCGGGACTTATGGCCGGTGAGCTGGGTCTGGATGTTACTCTGGCCAAGAGAGCCGGGCTGTTGCATGATATCGGCAAGGCTCTGGACCACGAGCGTGAAGGAACACATGTAGATATCGGTATGGAAGTGCTGAAGAAGTTCAAGGAAACTGAGGCGGTCATCAACGGTATGGCTGCACATCACGGTGACTACGAACCTAAATCCATTGAAGCCGTACTGATAACAGCGGCAGACGCTCTGTCAGCTGCCAGACCGGGAGCAAGAAGGGAAACTCTTGAGAGCTACATTAAGAGACTCCAGAAGCTTGAGGAGATTGCAAATACCACCACAGGGGTGGAGAGATCCTATGCTATTCAGGCAGGCAGAGAAATCAGAATCGTTGCCAGGCCTGATGAAGTAGGTGATGATGCTATCGCACTTCTCGCCAGAGATATTTCAAAGAAGATAGAATCCGAGCTGGAATATCCGGGGCAGATAAAGGTCAATGTGGTTCGGGAAACCCGGGCAATCGACTACGCCAAGTAAAAAAACTTTTGTATAGTCTTTGTAGAGGGGCAGCATCAGTTGCCCCTTTGAGATATTTAAATATTACCAATAAGCTATGATATATCTGGACAACAGTGCAACAACAAAACAGTATCCGGAAGTGACTGAAACCATGGTTAAATTCATGGAAGAGGATTTTGGCAACCCTTCGTCTCTCTATCGGCTTGCTGTTGATGCGGAGAAGGCGATGAAGGCAGCCCGATTACAGGTCTGCAGTGCCATGAGTAAAGGCTCCGGTCGAGATTTCGCCGGTACAGGGAGACTGATATTCACATCAGGCGGTACTGAGGCCGACAACATGGCTATCTTCGGAGCGGCACGGGCCATGAAGCGCTACGGCAACAGAATAGTTACGACTGAGGTGGAGCATCCGGCAGTGCTGGAGTGCTGCAGGGCTCTGGAAAAACAGGGTTTTGAAGTGGTATATCTCGGTGTGGACAGAAACTGCCGTGTTGATACGGAGGAGCTGGAGTCCGCGGTAAACGAGAGAACTATTCTGGTCACAATGATGCATGTAAACAATGAAACGGGAACGGTTTTACCCGTGGATTCGGTTCGCGACATTATGGAACACCGGAGTTCGACCGGTCTGTTTCACTGCGATGCGGTTCAGAGCTTCGGCAAGATTCCGATTACTTCTTATGCGGATATGGTATCAATAAGCGGACATAAGATCCATGGCCCCAAGGGCTCGGGAGCACTGTGGGTGGCTGACAGGAGCGGCGGCCGTAACATCAATCTGCCCGCGCTTCTTCTTGGAGGCGGTCAGGAGAGCGGATATCGTTCGGGGACGGAGAATGTGCCTGCAATAGCCGGTCTGGGGCAGGCTGCCGAAATAACAGATAAGGCATGCGGAAGCCATGTGAATGATATTACTGAACTGACAAGACTCAGAGCTCTTCTTCTAAAGGGCTTGGAGGATAATATTCCGGATATAATTATAAACAGTCCCAGAGAAGCCGGCGGGGAGGCGGGACTCTGCTGTCCGACTATTCTAAATGTGACATTCCTCGGAACCAGGGGAGAGGTTTTGCTTCATACTCTTGAACAGGATGAGATATATGTATCTACAGGTTCAGCCTGCTCCTCAAAAAAAAGAGGGCGGAGTCATGTGCTGACAGCCATGGGACTGAAAGAAAAGGAAATTGAGGGAACACTCAGGTTCAGTATGGGCGGATTTAACAGGCAGAAAGATATTGAAATCACCGTTTCTAAGGTAGAAGAAGCGGTTAAGAAATTCAGGAAATTGGGGAGCTTCAGATGATGGAAGGTTCGGAAAAAGAGTTAAACACTGAACATATTTACATAGTCAGATGCGGTGAAGTTGCTCTGAAGGGAATGAATAAACCCTACTTTGAAAGAATGCTGCTTGATCGGATACGCAAGCTGTTAAAACCATTTGATGGCGTCAGAGCCTACAGACATGAAGGACTGATTTATGTCAGAGCTGAAAAGATAAGCGATGACACAGAAGCCGACCGTATACGCAGGGAGGCGATTCTCAGGGAGATAGGCAAGGTCTTCGGTGTGGCATCCATAAGCCCCGCCATGGAATCTGAGAGCACGATGGAATCAATCGGCAGCACGGCTGTCAGATACATGATGGAGGCTATAGAAAAGCGCGGGGTTAAGACATTCAAAGTTGAAGCCAAACGCGCCGACAAGAATTTTCCGGTGAAGTCGCCGGAAATAGGCCGCCGGATTGGTGCTGCCGTGCTCAAGGGATGCAAAGTGCTCAAGGTGGATGTCCACAATCCCGATATAAGGCTCTTTGTGGATGTAAGACATGATGTATCATATATCTATCAGGATAAGATCCCCGGCTTTGGCGGTTTGCCTCTGGGAACTAACGGCAAGGGCATGTCATTGCTGTCCGGGGGAATAGATTCACCGGTTTCTACATGGATGATGGCAAAGCGCGGAATGATGATTGAGGCTGTACACTTTCACTCTTACCCATATACGAGCATCAGAGCCAGAGAAAAGGTTGAAGAGCTGGCCTCGCTTATTGCAACATACTGCGGCAGATTCAAAATGCATGTCATCAACCTGCTTCCTATCCAGGAGCAGATTGTGCAGAACTGTCCGGAAGAAGAGACTACCATTCTGGTGAGAAGATTCATGATGCGCATTGCGGAACAACTTGCCGGGCAGACTGACTGCAATGTGCTCATTACAGGAGAGAGTCTGGGGCAGGTAGCCAGTCAGACTGCAGAAGCACTGGTGGTTACCGATGCATCTGTAAATATACCGGTAATGAGACCGCTCATAGGTATGGATAAGGTTGACATTATGGATATAGCTAAGGAAATAGGCACTTACGAGAAATCCATTGAACCTTATGAAGACTGCTGCACGGTTTTTCTACCAAAGCATCCTTCAACCAGACCGAGACTGGACAAAATACTTTTGTCCGAAAGCAAATTGAACTGTGAAGAGCTTATTGCTGCGGCAATTGAGAGCGAAGAGATTATAGATATTTATCCGGCGTGATTAAAAGTAATGAGAGGAATTAGAATGAAAAGAATAATGCTTGGAAATGAGGCTTTCGCACAGGGTGCATGGGAAGCCGGAGTAAAGGTTGTGAGTTCATATCCGGGAACTCCCAGCACGGAAGTAACGGAAGCGGCCTCAAAATATGATGAAATATATGTGGAGTGGGCACCTAATGAGAAATGCGGCATGGAGGTTGCGGTAGGTGCATCCTTAGGCGGTGTCAGATCCCTGTCATGTATGAAACATGTAGGTCTCAATGTGGCTGCTGATCCGTTCTACACTGTGGCATATACCGGAGTAACCGCAGGCATGGTTGTGCTTGTTGCCGATGACAACGGCTGCCATTCCAGCCAGAACGAACAGGACTCCAGATATCACGGCAGAGCTGCGGGTGTGCCAGTGCTGGAACCTTCTGACGCTCAGGAATGCAGGGACTATATGAAACTGGCCTATGAAATAAGTGAAAAACATGACACTGTTGTCCTGATGAGATCGGGAACCAGAGTCTCACATTCCCGCGGTATAGTTGAGTCTGGAGAGCGCATTGAAAAAGAGAGGATACCATATACCAAGAATATCCGGAAGTATGTGGCCATGCCGGCCATGGCGCGCAAGCTGCATGTGGCTCAGGAAGCCAGACTGGACCGGATAGAGAACGATGCCGAGTATGCCGTCTCCCTCAACAGAACTGAACTTAACGATCCTTCCATAGGAATAATTACGGCGGGAATCTGTTATCAGTATGTTAAGGAAGCCTTGCCTGAAGCAAGTGTTCTGAAGCTGGGGATGGTGAATCCGCTCCCTAAAAAAATCATTGCTGATTTCGCAAAATCCGTTGACAGAATATATGTAATAGAAGAGGGCAATCCTTTCGTTGAAGAGCAGATCCGGGCTATGGGCGTCGGTGTACATGGCGGTAAAGATATGTTTACAATCCAGGGCGAATACAGTGTCAGGATGATCAGGGAGGCTTTCGGGATCGATACGGCTGCCGGTGCATTGGAAGAGACCGGCGGGATTGATGCTGTTTCGGATGTTCCGGGCAGACCGCCGCTTCTTTGTGCCGGGTGTCCTCACAAGGGACTGTTTTATGTGCTCAGCAAGCTCAAGAAAACAGTTATGGGGGATATCGGATGTTACACTCTGGCAGCTCTGCCGCCTACATCTGCCATGGATACGACTTTGTGCATGGGCGGATCCATTACCATGGCACACGGTTTTGAGAAGGCTGTCGGCAGCAGCAGCGATACGGTGGCAGTTCTCGGAGATTCGACTTTCTTCCATTCGGGCATCACCGGTCTGATTAACATGAATTATAATGAGTCTAAAGGAACCGTAATCATTCTGGATAACAGAATAACCGGAATGACAGGTCACCAGCACAACCCTTCAAGCGGAAAAAACGCCAAGGGTGAAGAGGCTCCTGCAATAGATATAGCAACGCTGGTAAGAGCCTGCGGAGTTAAGCATGTTGTTGAGATAGATCCGTTTGAAGTGAAGGAGCTGGAGAAAATTGTAAAAGAGGAAACCGCTCGAGACGAGCTCTCCGTAATAATTACAAAGAGACCGTGTGCACTGATTGTAAAACAGCCGGGTATATCAAGACTGGTAACGGATAGTTGTAAAAACTGCAAGCAGTGCATGAAGATAGGATGTCCGGCCATTGAAGAGAAAGACGGCAGACCGTTTGTTGTGGCTGATAGATGTGTGGGCTGCGGGCTTTGCATGAATGTCTGCCCGTTCGATGCCATTGACAGCTCCGTAAAGGAGGCGAACTGATATGAAAAAGAACATTTTGATTGTAGGAGTCGGAGGACAGGGAACTCTTCTGTCCAGCATTCTTCTTGGTAATCTGGCTCTTGACAGCGGGTATGATGTTAAGCTGAGCGAGGTTCACGGGATGAGCCAGCGCGGGGGCGATGTGGTTACCCATGTGAAAATAAGCGATGAAAAAGTCAGATCCCCGCTGATTGAGAAGGGAGAAGCCGATATTATCATTGCCTTTGAAAAGCTGGAAGCATACAGATGGCTGCCACAGCTTAAGCAGGGAGGATCCATGTATGTAAACACCCAGGAAATTCTGCCAATGCCGGTCATTTTAGGGAATGCAGAATATCCTGCAGATATTGACGAAAAGCTGGCTGAGGTTGCCGGCAATCTGGTTTCATTTGATGCCTTGCAGATAGCTGAGGAATGCGGAAGCCCAAAGGCGGTTAATGTGGTACTTCTTGGGGCTGCATCCAGGGAGATGCCATTTGAAGAGGAACAGTGGCACAATGTCATAGAAAAAAATGTTAAAACAAACTTTATTGAAGTCAACAGAAAGGCCTTTGCCAGGGGGCGGGATGTCCGGGGACAGAAGAAATGATCTGGAACACAGAAATGGAGTGTGCATCTCCTGCCGAGATGCGTGCAATTCAGCTGTACAAGCTGATCAGGACAGTTAAGCACGAATATGACAATGTCGAGTGTTACAGAAAGAAGATGGATGAGGCCGGGGTAAAGCCGGAAGACATTGTAACGCTGGAAGATATCAGGAAGTTGCCTTTTATGACTAAAGAGGACATTGCCGAAAACTATCCTACGGAGCTCTTTGCCGTGCCATTGACGGACATAGTGAGAATTCACTCTTCATCTGGCACTACAGGGAAGCCTAAGATTGTAGGATACACTCAGAATGACATCGATGCCTGGGGTGAATGTATGGCCAGAGGTCTTACCATGGCAGGTGCGGATAAGAATTCCGTCGTACAGGTATCCTATGGTTACGGACTTTTTACCGGCGGGCTGGGAGCTCATCTGGGTGCCGAAACCATAGGAGCAACAACTGTTCCCATGGGAACGGGAAATACTCAGAAGCAGCTTAATTTCATGACGGATCTGAAAGCAAATATTCTCTGCTGTACTCCTTCTTATGCCATGACCCTCGCTGAAGCCGCCAGGAATGAAGGATTGAAGCCGGCAGATCTGCATCTCAAAGCGGGAATTATGGGCGCAGAGCCCTGGACACAGGCAATGCGTGAAGAGATTGAGGCAGGGCTCGGAATAAAAGCACATGATATATACGGTCTTTCGGAAATAATGGGACCCGGAGTTTCCACCAGCTGTGAGGCCAATGACGGAATGCACATTCAGGAAGATTATTTCTATGTGGAGATTATCGACCAGGATACGCTGGAGCCGGTTCCTGACGGGGAAAAGGGTGAGCTGGTAATCACCACTCTCGGCAAGGAAGGCATTCCGATGGTGAGGTACAGAACCCGTGACATCTGCTATCTGATGAGGGAGAGGTGCTCCTGTGGCAGAACAACGGCGAGAATGAGCCGCGTATTCGGCAGAAGTGATGACATGCTCATTATAAGGGGTGTAAATGTATTCCCGTCACAGATTGAAACGGTCATCGCCGAATTCGGTGAACTCACCCTCAACTATAAACTCATTGTGGACAGAGAAAACAACAAAGATACCTTTGAACTTCTTGTAGAGTTTGCAGGAGGTCTGGAAATCGATGACATTGCCTTTGTGGAAAATACCAGAAGAAAAGTAGAACATGCGTTAAGAGATATGCTGGGAATCGGATGCAAGGTTCGATTCCTCAATGCCGGAGCTCTTCCGAGAAGCGAAGGCAAGGCCGTCAGAGTGGAAGACAGAAGGAAACTGTAACGGGAGGTGCTGATATGATAGTTAAACAGGTATCGGTATACATTGAAAACGAAACAGGCCAGCTGGCCAGACTTTTTCAGGTTCTTGAGGACAACGGAATAGATCTGAATGCGGCAACTATTGCTGAGACTGCAGAGTATGGCATTTTCAGATGCATAGTGCAGAACCCTGAAGAGACTGTTGAAATACTCAAGGCAAGCAACTACACGGCAAGCATATCCGAGGTGATAGCTGTTGCTATTGAGAACAGACCGGGTGGTCTCAATGCTGTTCTCAAGCTGATGGCGGCGCAGGAAATAGCTGTCAGATATATATATTCAACCATTCAGTCTGCATCCGGAGAGGCTGTGATTATGATGAAAGTCAGCAATACCGACAAAGCGATCGAAGTCCTTACGGCAGCAGAGGTTAAACTTTTCTGCCTGAAAGATTTGAAGTAAGGGATTTGCACTAAGGAGAAACTCATGGCGAAAAAAAAGAGGGTGCCCTTCAGCTTAACAGAAAAAATTATTATATTATTGTGCCTCATAGTGTTCTGCGGCTCCGGCGCTTACTTAATCGACTACCTGCTTGATAATTACAGAGCACAGGACGACATGAAAAAAATAAGTGTAGAGAAAGAAAAAGGCTTTGAGAAGGTCTACGACTCCAATAATGATCTCATCGGCTGGGTTAAGGTGGATGGAACCAGGATTGACTACCCGGTAATGCAGACCAGGAATAAGCCGGAATTTTATCTTAGAAAGGATTTTCATAAGAATTATTCTCTGGCAGGGACTCCGTTTATGGATGCGGCCAGCAATGTTTCCGGTTCTCCACATTCAGACGGATCCAGGTCTACATGCAACTGGCTTATATACGGTCACAACATGAAATGGGGTATTATGTTCCATGATCTGATGAAATATGAAAAGGAATCTTTTTATAGAGAGCACAGCACCTTTGAATTCAGCACGGTTAAGAAGGACAAAGATACAGGGAAGGTGAAAGAATCCCGGAGTACCTATCAGATAATTGCCGTATGTTTCTCACAGATATATGCTGAGGATTCAACGAAATTTAAGTACTATCAGTATGCGTCCTTTACCTCAGAAGGTGATTTTGAGGATTACATTGCCGGCATAAAAGCAGAGTCTGTCTACGAAATCGGCGAAACGGCGGAATACGGTGAACAGCTGGTGACATTGTCCACCTGTGCCTATCATACGGATAACGGGAGATTTTATGTGGTTGGAAAGAGAATAAAATAGCTGTCTTTTTATGCTCTAAGCATTGAGCCCAGGAAATCCTTAAGTCTTTGTGTTTTCGGATTATCAAAGATTATCTTCGGATTTCCTTCTTCCGCAATTTTTCCCTCATCTATAAAGATAACCTTATCAGCTACTTCCTTGGCAAAGCCCATTTCGTGAGTAACGATTATCATGGTTGTATGTTCATCAGCCAACTGCTTGATAACTCTGAGAACCTCTCCTGTTATCTCCGGATCGAGAGAAGATGTCGGCTCGTCAAAACAAAGAATGTCCGGATTCATCGCAAGAGCTCTTGCGATGGCAACTCTCTGCTGTTGACCCCCGGAAAGTTCACATGGATAATTGTCGGCTTTATCTGACAGTCCTACACGTTCGAGCATCTTAAGGGCGGACTCTTTATTCGTTTCCTTCCGGTCTTTCTTCAAAAGATTCGGTGCAAGTGTTACATTTTCAAGTGCCGTATATTGAGGAAACAGGTTGAACTGCTGGAACACAAGACCAAAATGAAGTCTGTTCTGTCTGAGCTCAGCTTCGGAAATCCGCTTATTATCTCCGTCAAATATAACCGTGCCTTTGACTTTTATCGTTCCTTCTTCTGCTCTTTCAAGAAAATTAATGCATCTTAAGAGAGTTGTTTTTCCTCCTCCTGATGGTCCTATTATCGCGAGTACCTGACCTTTATTCAGCTGGAAATCAATACCTTTTAATACTTTGACATCTCCGAAAGATTTTTTGAGATTTTCTACTTCCAATATTGACATGTAATCCTCCTACTTAAAATATTCAAACCTTTCTTCAAGCTTACCCAGCAAGACGGTAAGAATCCCCGTGAAAGCCAGGTAGTATACACCCGTCAGAAACAGCGGCCATATTATTCCGGCTGATTTAATAAATGCCTGTCCCATCCAGATTATTTCGTACACAGCAATAACTCGCGCAAGGGATGTGTCTTTTACAAGATTAATTATCTCGTTTGACATGGGCGGGATTATTCTTTTTATAACCTGCAGCAGGATTATATTAGTAAATATCTGTCTTTTGGTCAATCCCAGAACCTGTCCGGCCTCATATTGCCCATCCGGAATGCTCTCTATTCCTCCTCTGTAAATCTCCGAGAAATAAGCAGCATAGTTAATAATAAAGGCAACCAGGACAGCAATAAATCTTCCGTTATTTCCCATACCCCATATATTCTGATCAAAAATAATCCCCGGACCGTAATATACTATTATAAGCTGAAGCATGAGAGGGGTTCCTCTCATTATCCATATAAAAAGCCTGGTCATAAACTTAATAGGCTTAATTTTGCTCATTGAACCGAAGGCTATTATCAGACCCAGCGGTATAGCTCCAATAAGGGTGAGGACAAAGAGCTGGAGAGTTTTTAAAAACCCTGTCGACAACTCAAGGATTACTTCCTGAAACATTAGCTGTTCTCCTTAATACACACTTTGGAGAGCCCCTTCAGAGGCTCTCCAAAGTAATAGATTTCTATTTTCTGTATTTATCTGTTTTCGCTTTACTTCTGTTCAATCAGGGATTCATCTGTTCCGTATTTCTCGGCAATCTTTGCCATGGTACCATCCTGATATTTGGCTACGAAGAACTCGTTCAGCTTAGCAGCAAGGTCAGAACCTTTTCTGAAGCCTACTCCATACTCTTCACTTGTCAATTCACATGTATATTCAAGGTTTTCATATGAAGTTCCCTCGCCGATCATGGCTCCTGCCATGAGAAGATCGATTATAGCCGCTTCTGATGTTCCTGCTTCTATTTCCATGAGAGCTGCCGCCTGAGTCTGTACCTCTGTTGTATTCCAGCCCTCATCATTAGCAATCGCTGCTCCTGCCGAGCCTGCTTCTACCGCAAAATTCAAATCTGCACATGCTTCCTTTGTCTGATATTTGTCAGCTGCATCAGCTTTTACAACAACTACCTGTGCATTCTTGCAGTACGGGTTAGAAGTCTCCATGGATTCCTTAACGGCATCTGTCAGTGTCATCCCGTTCCACACACAATCGATTGACTTGTTCTCAAGTTCCATCTCCTTGGAATCCCAGTCAATTTCTATAAACTCTACTTCTACCCCAAGCTCCTCGGCAAAGGCCCTTGCCATATCAGCGTCAAAGCCTATCCACTCACCGCTTTCATCTTTGTAGTCCATGGGTGCGAAATCCGTGATTCCTACAACCAATTTTCCGTTGCTTGTAACATATTCCAGATCGCTTGCGCTTTCCTCTTCGCCACCGCCGCATCCGGTGAACATAGTCAATGAGAATATCAGTGTTAACGTTAGAGCAATTGCAATTAATTTCTTCTTCATCTTACTTTCTCCTTCTTAAAATTGTGATTAAAACTAAGCTTTTACCTGCTATTTTATTTCATTACCGCTCCATGTGCCGCACTGTCAACATAGCGCTGATATCGAACCAGCCAGCCGCCGGTCACATTTGGCGGAGGAGCGACATAGTCCCTGCGACGGGATTCGAATTCCTCGTCTGAAACGCGGGCATTGCTGTAACCATTCGGAATATCGATTTCGATGATATCCCCTTCACGGAGGAGTCCGATGTTGCCTCCGGAAGCAGCCTCAGGACAGACATGTCCGATTGAAGCACCACGGCTGGCTCCGCTGAATCTTCCGTCTGTAATAAGAGCGACAGTCTTGTCCAGTTTCATACCGGCAAGAGCACTGGTAGGGTTGAGCATCTCTCTCATTCCAGGGCCGCCCTTAGGACCTTCATATCTGATTACTACAACATCACCCTCAATGATTTTGCCATCGTAGATTGCGGCAATAGCTTCCTCTTCACTGTCAAATACCCGTGCAGGACCGCTATGTGTCAGCATCTCAGCCGCTACGGCACTCCTCTTGACAACACAGCCTTCCTGAGCGATGTTGCCCCACATAATTGCGATTCCGCCGGTTTTGCTGAAAGGTTTATCTATAGGACGTATACAGGATTCATCCTTAATATAAGCACCCGCGATGTTTTCGCCCACGGTTTTACCTGAAACCGTAATGAGAGAAGTATCGATCAGATTTTTCTTTGTCAGTTCATTCATCACGGCAGGAAGTCCGCCTGCATTGTTCAGGTCATGCATATGGGTGGGACCGGCCGGCGCCAGGTGACACAGGTTGGGAACTTTACTGCTGTATTCATTGAACAGATTCAGATCCAGGTCAACACCGGCTTCATTGGCAATGGCCAGAAGATGCAGAACCGAGTTGGATGAGCAGCCCAGAGCCATATCACAAGCCAGTGCATTGCAAAGAGATTTCTCGTTAATAATGTCTCGAGCCTTGATATCCTTTTCAATCAAATTCATGATAGCCATACCTGTGCGTTTGGCCAGCATAATTCTGCCGGAATGAACGGCAGGAATTGTGCCGTTGCCCGGAAGGGCTACACCCACAGCTTCGCAGAGACAGTTCATGCTGTTTGCCGTATACATTCCGGAGCAGGAACCGCATCCCGGGCATACATTTTCTTCGCATTCCTGGAGACCTGCTTCATCAATAAAGCCTGCTTTATATGCGCCTACCGACTCAAAAATATTTGAGAGGCTGGTTTCTTTACCGTCAACCAGACCGGACATCATCGGTCCGCCGGAGCATACCGCTGTGGGAATATTCATTCTTACGGCAGCCATTACCATGCCGGGAACAATTTTGTCACAATTGGGGACGAGAACAGCACCGTCAAAGGCGTGCGCCATTATCATGGTTTCCACACTGTCGGCAATGAGTTCGCGGCTGGCCAGAGAATACTTCATTCCCATGTGTCCCATGGCAATTCCATCGCAGACTCCGATGGCCGGAATTTCAATGGGCGTTCCGCCTGCCATCCGTACTCCCGCCTTAACGGCATCAGCCACCTTATCCAGATGTATGTGCCCCGGAACGATTTCGCTCTTTGCGGAAATTACCGCTACAAGGGGGCGCTCCAGTTCTTCTTTGGTATAACCCATGGCGTAGAACAGACTCCTGTTGGGAGCGCGTTCCGTGCCCTTTGTTACATTATCGCTTCGCATAGTATCTCCTTATCGTCAGGTTATTTATTTTTTCAGCCAGCTCATCATCTTTCTCAGTTCGGCACCAACCTTGCAGAGCAGATGATCAGCTTCTTTTCTTCTGGTTGCCAGGAATCTTGCCTTGCCGCCTGCATTGAATTCCTGTATGAATTCCGATGCGAAAGTTCCGTCCTGGATTTCGGCAAGAACCTTTTTCATTTCCTTGCGGGTATCTTCAGTGATGATTCGCGTTCCTGTTCTGTAATCGCCGTATTCAGCTGTATTTGAAATGGAATATCTCATCTTGTCGAAGCCGCCCTCGTTTATAAGGTCAACTATCAGTTTCATTTCATGTATACATTCGAAGTAAGCCATTTCAGGTTCATAGCCCGCTTCTACCAATGTGTCAAACCCTGCCTTCATCAGTTCAGTAACGCCGCCGCAGAGAACAGCCTGTTCTCCAAAGAGATCCGTTTCAGTCTCTTCTGCAAAAGTGGTTTCCAGAATTCCTGCACGGCCCGCACCGATTCCGGCAGCGTATGCCAGTGCAAAATCCTTTGCCTTTCCGGAAGCGTCCTGATGCACTGCAATCAGTGAAGGTACACCCTTACCCTCAACATACTGGCTTCTTACAGTGTGTCCCGGACCCTTAGGGGCGATCATGATTACATCGAGGAAATCTGCAGGAACAATCTGGTTGAAATGAATGTTAAAGCCGTGTGCAAAGGCAAGAACATCGCCTTCCTTCATATGGGGTGCAACCTGATCTCTGTAGATGGAAGCAGCCAGTTCGTCAGGAACCAGCATCATTACAATATCTCCCGCCTTAGCGGCCTCTTCAATGCCCAGAACTTTAAGACCTGCAGCTTCTGCTTTTGCAGTATGTGCGGAGCCCGGTCTGAGGCCGACTACAACATTACACCCGCTCTCGTTCAGGTTCATAGCATGTGCATGTCCCTGCGAGCCGAAACCGATAACTGCGATGGTTTTGCCATCGAGCATTCCCAGATTACAATCCTGATCATAATACTTTCTAATCATTATAGTTTTTTCCTTTCTTTACTATACATCATCGTGGCTTTCGGAAATACCATGGTCGCCACGGCTTATACCTGTTATACCTGTACGGCATACATCGATGAGTTCAAACCCCTCCATCATCTGGAGGAATCCGTCAATCTTTACTGAGTCACCTGTCATCTCCACAATCAGACTCCTTTTGGACAGATCTATAATACGCCCTCTGTATATTTCAACAATTTCCTTTATCTCGGAACGTTCTCTCTTGCCGGCCTTAACCTTAAGCAACAGAAGCTCTCTATATATACTCTTTTCCGCTGTTAAGGGATCTACTGAAATAACGAAATCCTGTTTAGCGGTCTGAGTAAGTATCTGGTTAAACTTGTGGTCATCACCTGTAGTTACAATGGTGATTCGAGTCTGACCATGATTATTGGTCGGTGAGGCGGCAAAGGAATCAATGTTGAATCCGCGTCTTCCGAAGAGAGTGCCCAGCTTGGCAGTTACATTCGGTTCGTTTCTGACCAGAATGCTCAGCACATGTGTGTTTTCATTGCTTGCCATAAGAATCCTCCTTTCTAACCTATAATCATATCCTCGATGGCTCCGCCTGACGGAATCATCGGGAGTACCCGTTCTTCACATGATATGGCACAGTCAATCCAGACAGGTCCTTTTTCCTTCAGTGCTTTTTTAAATACTTCTTCAAATTCTTCCGGAGTGGATGCTCTGAATCCTTTAGCGCCGAAACCTTCTGCCAGCCGGACGAAGTCGGTCTTCCTTTCAGGCGTCGTTGAGGAATAACGCTTGTTGTAAAAGACCGTCTGCCACTGGTAAACCATACCTAAAACCCTGTTGTTCAAGATGATGGTTATTATTGGCAGCTCCTGGCTGACGGCTGTGCAGCATTCGTTAAGATTCATGTGAAATGAACCGTCACCGGTAAAATGTATCACCCGCCTGTCAGGACAACCTATCTTTGCTCCGATGGAAGCTCCGTAGCCGAAGCCCATAGTTCCCAGCCCGCCGCTGGTGACAAATTTGTGTGTGTTTTTGTGCTTCAAGAACTGTGCCGCCCAGATCTGATGCTGACCCACATCGGTAACATAGATGGTTTCATCATCGGTTAAGTCGCACACGGTTCCAATGATTTCACTTGGATGCAGAGATGCTTCTCCGCACTTCACATCGCCGGTTGTACTCTTCCAGCCCATTGCCAGGGAGACCCATTCGCTCCTGTCCTTTTCCTTAATGAGAGGAATCAGGTCAGTAAGGAATTCTTTCACATCTGCGGTTACACCGTAATCGACTATTACATTCTTGTTGATTTCACTGGCATCTATATCCACCTGGACTTTTATGGCTCTTTTGCCGAATTTATCCGGGTTAAGAGCCACCCTGTCGCTGAACCTGGTTCCAAGCGCCAGGATAAGGTCAGATCTGTCAATTGCCTTATTTGCGGCTATTGTTCCGTGCATTCCCACAAGCCCCAGACTTCTGGGGTCATCGTGCCCGACCGCACCGGCCGACATGAGGGTATGAACTGCCGGAATATCGGCAAGCTCCATAAGTTTATGCAGCTCTTCCTCGGCACCGGCGGCAGGAACTCCGCCACCGCAGTAAATGACAGGTTTTTCCGAAGTGTTTATCATTGAAGCAACCTTTGACAGGTCTTCTCTGGTGTAGACAGGCTTCGGGTTTGTTGGAAGAGGTTCTCCTGGCTTAAAGTTGGTGATTGCTGCAGTAACATCCTTGGTAATATCAACAAGGACGGGACCTTTACGCCCGCTGTTTGCAACTCTGAAGGCGTTATAGAGAACATCCTCCAGATCTTCTATTTTATTTACTAAATAAGTGTTCTTTGTAACAGGAATAGCGACATTCATGATGCTTATTTCCTGGAAAGCATCTCTGCCTATAAGGCTGTCCGGAACATTTGCCGTAATGGCTACCATAGGTATGCTGTCCATAAAGGCAGTAGCGATTCCGGTAACCAGGTTAGTGGCACCCGGGCCGCTGGTGGCAAAAACAACACCGGTTTTTCCCGTTGTTCTGGCAAAACCGTCGGCTGCATGGGCTGCACCTTGCTCATGGGCGGTCATAACAAGCTTAATTCTGTCGCTGTACTCATAGAGAGCATCAAACAGATTAAGAGCAGTGCCGCCCGGATAACCGAATACCGTATCCACTCCGTGCTCAAGTAACACTTCCATTACAAGCTGGGAGCCGTTTAATCTCATTATACATTTCTCCTTTATATACCTCTTTTATGATATAACATATTATTTTTCTATTATATATAATTACAGGGATATAATGCAACCACAAAAAATAGATTTTTGTGGTTTGAGTACAAAAAAATAAGAAAATAATGGGCAATAATCACAAAAATATAAAATTTAATTGAGTAGAAACGGTTGACAAGCCACTTGCCCTAATATATATTATTTTCATGGCACAGTAATGTGTTTATATGCATGCAATGAACGGAATAAATTCAGCAGTAAACATTATAGAGAGCGGTCATGAGGTGTGAGATCGTATGTGGGAGCTGAATGTCTCACCCGGGAGCATGAAACTTTTGAGAGGGTGTGTGATTTTCTTAAGGAACGGTTAAACCGAAACAGCACATCAAGTAAGAGTGGTACCGCGGAAGCATTTGCCTTCGTCTCTTATGTGGCGAAGGCATTTTTTATAAGAATAAAGTAGATTCCAATTTATCTTTTCGGAGGGAAAAAGTATGGCAGAAAAAAGGTTCGCAACAATGGATGGAAACGAAGCGGCAGCTCATATTGCTTATCCGTTTACGGAAATAGCCGCAATTTATCCTATTACCCCGTCATCGCCTATGGCAACATTGACGGATAAGTGGTCTGCACAGGGGCGTAAGAACATGTTTGATCAGACGGTTACACTGACAGAGATGCAATCTGAAGCGGGTGCTATAGGAGCAGTGCACGGAGCAATTCAGACCGGTGCGCTATCCACCAGCTTCACCTCTTCACAGGGACTTATGCTTATGATACCGGTTCTTTACAGAATCGCAGGAGAGAGGCTGCCGGCGGTTCTGCATGTTGCTGCAAGAACTGTTGGAACCCATGCTATGAGTATTTTCGGAGATCACTCTGATGTCATGGCGTGCAGGGAAACGGGTTTCGCACAGTACTGTACGGGAAGCGTACAGGAGGTAGTGGACCTGGCAGCGGTAGCGCATCTGGCATCGGTGGAGTCCAGCATTCCGTTTATGCACTTTTTTGACGGATTTAGAACATCCCATGAAATCAACAAGGTAGAAGTGCCTGATGAGAAGGCGCTCATCGACATGATGGATAAGCGTGCGCTTAAGGAATTTAAAGATGATGCGCTGAATCCTGAGCATCCGACTCTGAGAAACACAGTTCAGAACGGAGATATTTACTTCCAGGTAAGAGAAGCAAACAATAAAGATTATGATAACCTTCCCGAGATTGTAGAGAAATATTTTCACAAGATTAACGAGCTGACAGGAAGAGATTATCAGCTGTTCAACTACTACGGGGACCCTGAAGCGACGGATATTATCATAGCTATGGGTTCCGTTTCGGGGGCAATCCAGCAGGCTGTTGACAATCTGAGGAGTGAAGGCCGAAAGGTAGGGTTCCTTCAGGTGCATCTCTACAGACCTTTCTCGCAAAAGCACCTACTTGCCGGTATACCGGACACATGCGAGAGAATAGCGGTTCTTGACAGGTGCAAAAATATGGGAGCTCTGGGCGAGCCTCTTTATGAGGACATCTGCACAGCCATGTTGAGAGCAAAGAAGGATATCAAGGTTATAGGGGGAAGATACGGTCTGTCTTCCAAGGATACAGATCCGGCGCAGATAGTTGCCGCATTTGACAATCTGGCAAGTGAAGACTCTATCGAGGGATTCACCATCGGTATTGTTGATGACCTGACTCACAAGTCACTGCCTGTTAAGCCTTTCAAACTTAAGGACGATGATCAGATAGAGTGCAAATTCTGGGGTCTCGGCGGAGACGGTACAGTTGGTGCCAACAGGAGTTCCGTTGAAATCATCAACAGCACCACCGACTTCTTCGGTCAGGCATATTTCGAGTACGATGCCAAGAAAACACTGGGTGTGACAAAGTCGAATCTCAGATTTTCCAAAAAACCTATAGCAAGTTCATACTATGTTAAGAGTGCGGACTTCGTGGGCTGTCACAATCAGCATTATATTAATGATTATAATGTTGTGGATGAGCTGAAAGAGGGGGGCACACTGCTGCTTGACTGTCAATGGACAAAAGATGAACTGGATGAAAAACTTTCACCTAAGGTTAAGAGAATAATTGCTGAGAGAAACATAGATTTCTATATAATAAATGCTACTGAAATTGCTGGCAAATTAGGGCTGGGCGGCCACAAGAATTCAATTCTTCAGTCAGCATTCTTTATCATCACTGAAGTAATTCCGAAGGAACAGGCCATAGCTGAGATGGAAAGATCCGTCAGGACCAAGTTCAGAGCCAAGGGCAATGCTGTTGTTAAAAGGAATATAGCAGCTATTGAAGCCGGGGTAGAAGGTTTTGAAAAGGTTGATGTTCCGGCATCCTGGAAAGGGCTGGAAGATGCACCTGAAAAAGAAGAAATTTTGCCATGGAGCGTAAAGAACCTTCTTATACCGGTAAACAGGCAGATGGGAGATGACATGCCGACAAGCATATTGGAAAAATATAAGGATGGGCAGATTGATCTGGGTATGACGGCCTTTGAAAAGAGAGGTCTGGCTGTAAAAGTGCCTAAGTGGGATCCGGATAACTGTATTCAGTGCAACAGATGTTCATTTGTCTGTCCCCATGCGGCGATCAGACCTTATATTCTCAATGTGGCAGAGAGAAATGCGGCTCCTGAAGGATTTGAAACCATTCCGCTCATCAGTTACAAGCCGAAGTATGGTGAGAAATTGTATTACAGTCTGCAGATTTCCACATTTGACTGTACCGGCTGCGGCTCATGTGTACCTGTTTGTCCGGCTAAGACACCTGCAATTGAGATGGTGCCGGCTAATCCTGTCGAGCAGGACAAGGTCAGGTGGAACTATGCACTTAAGCTGAAAGATAAGGGAGATATTTTCCCGCCTTACTCGGTAAAAGGAAGCCAGTTCAGGCAGCCGCTGGTTGAGTTTTCGGCAGCTTGTGCAGGCTGTGGAGAAACTCCGTATGCCAAGCTCATGACTCAGCTCTTTGGAGAAAGAGTGTATTGGGCAAACGGAACGGGCTGTTCACAGGCGTGGGGCGCCGCAATGCCGGGTATTCCTTACTGTAAGAACAGAAGAGGTTTTGGCGTGGCATGGACTAATTCTCTGTTTGAGAACAACGCGGAGCTGGCTCTGGGCATGCTCCTTTCAGTAAGACAGCAGAGAGAAAAACAGAAAGACAATGTGCTGAAGTACATAGAAATAACAGGCAGTGAAAATGCTATACAGTGGATGGACGCATATGATGATTTTGATGAATCCAGAATAACAAGTGACATCCTGATCGAAGAGCTGGCAGAAGTTGTCAGAGCCTACGATGAAGTTGACGATGAACTCGGAACACTGGGCATAGCCAAGACGATTCTTGAGAGAAAGGATCAGCTTGCAAAGAAGAGCTTCTGGATGTATGGTGGCGACGGTTGGGCATATGACATAGGATTCGGCGGGCTCGATCATGTGATTGCAACCGGTGAGGATATAAATATCTTTATCATTGATACGGAAGTATACTCCAATACCGGAGGACAGAGTTCCAAGGCGACACCTCTCGGTGCCGTTGCCGAGTTTCAGGCGGCAGGCAAGAAGAGCAGAAAGAAGGATATAGGGAAGATTTTCCAGACTTACGGGGATGTATATGTGGCAACCGTTGCCATGGGCGCTGATTTCAACCAGCTGATTAAGGCAATCAGGGAGGCTGAAGCACATAAGGGACCTTCGGTCATTGTGGCATATACTCCATGTACGGTTCACGGGATCAAGGCCGGGATGGCAAATGTTCAGGAAGAAGTGAAACGCGCGGTAGAATCCGGTTACTGGCCTCTCTACAGATACAATCCGAGTGACGAGGAGAATCCGATGACTGTAGACTCAAAGCCGCCGACACTGCCATACGAGGATTTCCTTGATGGTCAGAACAGATACGCATCTTTAAAGATTACATTCCCTGAGAATGCTGAAAAGCTGTTCAAGATTGCAGAAGAAGAAGCCATGGAAAAATACAGGGGTCTCAAGAGATTGGAAGAACAGGGAGGAAAATAATATGGGCAAGATGACAGGAAACGCTTTCTTTGTGAAGGCTTTGCAGGAAGAGGGAGTAGAGAAACTCTTCGCATATCCGGGAGCCGCCATTATTGATATTTTTGATGAGATGTACAAGCAGACAGAGGTTGATCTGATTCTGCCCAGACATGAGCAGGGGCTGATTCATGCAGCTGAGGGATATGCCCGATCCACAGGTAAGCCGGGTGTCTGTCTGGCAACCAGCGGCCCGGGAGCCACCAATCTCATTACGGGTATTGCGGACGCCAACCTGGACAGTGTTCCCCTGGTCTGTTTCACAGGTCAGGTTGCCACCGGTCTCATAGGTAATGACACCTTCCAGGAGGTGGATATTGTAGGCATTACGAGAAACATTACCAAATGGTCCATAATGGTCAGGAACAGAAAGGATCTTAACAAGGTAATCAGGGAGGCTTTTTACATAGCTACTACAGGAAGACCGGGACCGGTTCTGGTTGACCTGCCCAAGGATATAATGGCGGAGCCGGGAAGCGATACATATCCGGAAAAGGTTAATATAAGAGGTTATAAACCGAACACCAAGGTTCATGACGGACAGATTGTCAAAGCCATAAACATGATTTACAAGGCGAAAAGGCCGCTTTTCTTTCTGGGTGGCGGAGTTAAAATTGCCGGTGCCGTATCCGAAATGACATCACTTATGGAGGAGACGGGAATTCCTGTTGTAACAACTATTATGGGCAAGGGAAGCGTTCCGACAAACAGTCCTCTCTGGTTCGGCAATGTGGGAATGCACGGATGCTATGCGGCAAACAATGCGGTAAACAATGCAGACCTGCTGATTTCCATAGGGACCAGATTCAATGACCGGATTACGGGTAAACTGGGAACCTTTGCTCAGGATGCCAAGATAATACATATAGATATTGACAGTGCGTCCATTTCAAAAAATGTTACGGTAGATGTTCCTCTGGTAGGAGATGCCAGAGAAGCTATTAAGAAGATTTTGCACTATGCAAAAGAAAAGGGATCCTGCGGGAACGCGGCATGGATAAAGCAGCTTAGCGCGTGGCGTGATGAATACCCTCTGGTTATGGAGGAAAAGGAGAAGCTCTGTCCTAAGCATATTATAGATGCCATCAATGAACTTTATGATGAGCCGATTGTTACGACGGATGTGGGTCAGCATCAGATGTGGACAGCACAATTTTTCGAGATATACGGCAGGAGACAGTTGATTACCAGCGGTGGTCTGGGAACTATGGGCTACGGGCTGCCGGCAGCCATAGGTGCAGCCTTGGGAAACCCGGGGCGCGATGTGATAGCAGTTGCGGGTGACGGCGGATTTCAGATGACTTCACAGGAGCTGGCAACAGCAGTTGTGCAGGAGTTGCCCATTACAATATGTGTCATGAATAACGGATATCTGGGAATGGTTCGCCAGTGGCAGGATCTTTTCTATGACAGGGCCTTTGCCGGAACCTGCATGAAGCGTCGAAAAGGCTGCGAATGCAAGGGCAGCACGGAAGACATGCACTGTGCCGGCAGGGGTGACGGAAAAGGATGTCCGCCATATACCCCGGATATTGTGAAGCTGGCGGAGAGTTACGAAGCACAGGGAATCAGAGTATTCGAAAAGTCTGAAATTGCAGCGGCATTTGAAGCTGCAAAGGCGAAAACAGATGGACCGACCGTCATCGAATTCATGATAGAGGATGAAGAAATGGTATTTCCTATGATTAAGCCGGGCAGTCCTATAACGGATCTGATTACAGGCATATAAGGAGGCGGTGGATATGAGTAACGATATGAAAAGAAGATGGCTGTCACTGTTCGTTGAAAACCGCATAGGAGTTCTGGCTCGAATTTCGGGTCTCCTCAGCGGCAAGGCTTACAACATTCACAGTCTGACCGTTGGAGAAACGGAAAATCCGGAAATCTCCAGAATGACCATCTGTGTCGATGCGGACGAAAAGACCTTCGAGCAGATTCAAAAACAGATGAACAGAAGCGTGGAGGTAATCAAGGTAATCGATTATACCGACATTTCAATCCGATCGAAAGAAATTATGTTTATCAAGGTAAAAGGCATTAACGAAAAGGACAGAGCTGAAATATTCCAGATGGCCGATGCCTTCAGGTTCCTTGTGAAGGATATGGGTAAGACCAGCATACTTATTGAAGCTATACGAACTGAAGCAAAGAACGATTCCATACTCAAGGTGTTCAGAGAGCGCTTCAGCAGCATAGAAGTTGTAAGAGGAGGTCCTGTGGCTATTGAATCTATAAGCATGCAGGACAGGTAAAGGAAGGAGCAAATATGAAATACGAATTCTCAATAACAAAAACCGCAAATCCAAAGGAAAAGCCTGATCCGAACAACCTTCCGTTCGGGGCTTATTTCACGGACCACATGTTCGTAATGGATTACAACGAGGAGAAGGGATGGCATGACGGCAGGGTGGTTCCTTATGCACCGATTGTTCTGGATCCTGCAGCACTGGTGTTTCACTACGGGCAGGAAATGTTCGAAGGACTGAAGGCCTACACAAATGTTAAGGACGGAAGCGTTCAGCTGTTCAGACCGGACATGAATGCCAGGAGAACAAACAGGACAAATGACAGACTCTGCATACCGGAAATGGATGAAGAACTCTATGTGGAAGCTGTTAAGGCTGTTGTAGCAGTTGATGCTGACTGGATTCCTAAGGCAAGAGATACTTCGCTGTATATCAGACCATTTATAATTGCCACGGAAGCAAGCCTGGGGGTCAAAGCCTCATCGGAATACAAGTTTATCATTATACTGAGTCCGTCAGGTCCTTACTATCCTAACGGTCTGCAGCCGACTAAGCTTTATGTGGAGGATACTTTTGTGAGAGCGGCAGAAGGCGGTACCGGAGAAGCCAAGTGCGGCGGAAACTATGCGACCGGTCTGAAGGCTCAGGTTATTGCTCATGAGAAGGGCTATGATCAGATTCTGTGGCTGGACGGAAAAGAAAAGAAGTATGTTGAAGAGGTGGGCACTTCCAATGCTTTCTTTGTAATCGGAGATGAAGTAATCACTGCACCGTTGCATGGGACTATCCTTCCGGGAATTACACGGGATTCCTGCATCCATGTACTGAAATCAAAGGGCTACAAAGTGAGCGAAAGAAAACTTTCCATTGATGAGGTGGTCGAAGCCTATGATAAGGGCGAATTCAAGGAAATGTTCGCTTCGGGAACGGCTGCAATCATATCGCCTGTGGGAACGCTCCGTTACAAGGACAAGGTGATGGAGATAAACAATAACGAAACCGGTTCTGTCGCACAGATGCTGTACGATACAATCTACGGAACCCAGATAGGTGAAGTGGACGACGAATTCGGCTGGATCGTGAAAGTTAAATAAAATCAGGTTATGACCGGGATGTGCGGTTATTGCATGTCCCGGTTTTTATTGTATCGAAATGTTGTCAGCACCTCGAGTGCTTTGATATAATAGTGATGAAAAATTCAGGATTAATTATGGAGAGTTTATGAACAAAATCAAAGGAGAGCTGATGCTCTTTACCGCAGCTCTTATCTGGGGTTCGGCGTTTGTATTTCAGAAAATGGGCATGGACTATATCGGTCCGTTTACCTTTGGCTTTTTCAGATTTGGAATAGGAGCGCTGACCCTTATTCCGGTTATATGTGTGGCTGATGCTGCGAAAAAAAGGAAGTCTGCTGATAGGGTGATGCCATTAACAGACAGGACTCTTTTTCTGGGCGGCCTGGCATGTGGAATCGCCAATTTTGCTGCCGGGTCTCTTCAACAGGTAGGTCTGGTATATACAGATGCCGGTAAGGCGGGATTCATAACTGCCATGGATATAGTAATCGTACCTGTATTTCTGCTGCTGTTAGGCAGGCGTGTTCACGGTCTGACATGGTTAGGAGTTGTCATGGCAGGCTTTGGTCTGTATATGCTGTGCATAACCGACGGGTTCAACATAGCTTCCGGTGATAGCCTGATAATGGGATCTGCAGTGGCTTATTCCGTGCAAATACTTTTTATAGATCACTACTCCAAGCTGGTTGATCCTGTCAAGCTGTCGTTTCTCAGCTTCGGTCTTTCGGCCTTGCTGTCTCTCGCAGTTGCAGTATTTGCGGAAACGATAGCAGTTGAAGATATTATTGATTGTACTGTACCGATTCTGTACACTGCCATTCTGGAGGTTGGAGCTGCATTTACACTGCAGATTATTGGACAGCGATATACTCCGCCGGCAATTGCAACAATAATAATGAGTCTGGAATCGGTGTTTGCCGCACTTAGCGGTTCTCTGATTTTGAATGAGATCATGTCAGGCCGGGAAATTATTGGGTGTATTATAATGTTTATAGCATTTATGATTGCGCAGATTCCTGAAATGCGGGGAGGTTTGGAATAATGAAAGTGCTGATACTGGCGGGCAGTCCCCGCAGAAAAGGGAACACCAATTCACTGGTTAAAGTATTTGCTGACGAGGTTGGCAAAGCGGCGGAAGTCAGCAATGCGGAGATTGATTGTGAGATTGTAAACCTCTATGATCTGCATATAGAGCCTTGTCTTGCCTGTCGCAAATGCCAGACAAACTGGAAGGTACCGGACTGTGTACAGAGTGATGATCTCCAGGGCAGGGCATGTGCCCACATGCCGGGACTGTTTGAAAAAATGCTGGAAGCCAATCTGATAATTGCAGCAACACCTGTTTATTCATGGTATTGCACGGCTCCGATGAAGGCTTTGCTTGACAGATGTGTTTATGCAATGAACAAATATTACGGTGAAGAGCAGGGACCTTCTCTCTGGGCGGGGAAGCGCCTGGCGGCTATCGTCACCTGCGGATATCCGCCTGAAAAAGGAGCAGATTTGTTCGAAGAGGGGCTTAGAAGGTACTGCAGACATTCGCAATTGAAATATGAGGGGATGCTTGTGGAAAGGCACATGGGATACGATACACAATTTATGGATGATGAGAAAGAGGAGCATGCGCGGGAATTTGCACATAAGCTGCTTGGGAAATGACGACCCTTTGCCCCTTTCGGGTTCGAGTCCCTCATGGCATATTCAGTATAAAAAACAGGACACAGATCTTTAATCTGTATCCTGTTCTCTGGCGCGCCATGAGGGACTCGAACCCCCAACCTTCGCATTCGTAGTGCGCGACTCTATCCAATTGAGCTAATGGCGCACGCCACTATGACATTATACACATGTTACGGCAGTTTATCAACCTGTTTTGCCTTTCATCTGTGGTCTTTCACCCTCTTTCAGCATATCTTCTGCCGAGCCGGAAACAGAGCTCTTGTCAGGCAGACAGGTGAGCAGGATAGACACCATAATAAGGCAACCTCCCACAATCATTGATATAGTAATCCGGTCGCCGATGAACAGGTATCCGAAGAGGCATGCGCAAGCAGGCTCAAATGTATTGATAATAGATGCATTGGTAGGTCCGATGAGACGGACGCCGATGCAGTAACACAGAATTGCTATGAAGGCACAGACCACCGCCAGCAGGAGCATATAAAAAAGCTGTATTCCGCTGGTTGTAAAGAGCGGGTATCCGGATACTGCACAGCGGAATAAGTTAAATACTGCAGATGCCAGCAGGACATACCCGGGGGTTACCAGAGGATGGAGACCTTCAAGTTTATCTGAAGAAAGCTCTATAATATACACGGTGTAACACAGTGAGCACATGAAGGCGAATATTACTCCGAGAATCTGAATCTGCATATCTGGGGACCAGACAATCAGACACATGCCCGCCAGAGAGATGGCAACGGCAATAATCTTGACGGCACGTACACGCTCTCGGCCTCTCAGCATCTCGATGGTTATTACAATTACAGGATATGTGAAAGAAATGATTGTTGCCAGGGAACCGCTTATATAGTCAAAAGACAGATAAAGAGTGGTTGCGATTCCTATATAGGACAGCATGATTCCAATCATGGGCTTAAATGCTGCACGAGGCAGACGGAAGTCGATTTTGCGTATGAAAATATACACCCACATGAGAACCGCTGCATAAAAAAATTTGTTAAAAAGCAAAGTCTCTGTCTCTACTCCCACCGCAAAGGACTTAAAGGATAAGGCGGGAACCAGTCCATAACAAATCGTAGTAATAATTATGCATATTGTTCCAGCAAGCTTTGCATTTTTCATGGTGGTATTATATCATAATGACATGAATAATATAACCTTCAATAACAATAAAAACAACAAGGAGCCGTATTTGGAAAAGCTCAGACTCGGGGAGAAGCTGGGCTACTGTTCCGCAGCTGTCGGGGATGCTATAGGATATTCCCTGGTCACTACATTTCTGATGTTTTATCTTACAACCGTAGCGGGGTTGCAGCCGGCCATTGCAGGAACATTGTCTGTTCTCGGGGCTGTGTGGAATGCGACCATAAACCCCATAATCGGTTATCTGTCTGATCATGCACGAACCGGATGGGGAAGGCGAAGGCCATTTATGATGGGATTTTGCATACCCCTGATGTTTGTGATGATTTTTCTTTTTACGGCAGTTGACATTCCATATACACTCAAAATCTTATACTACGGGTTTATGATAATCGCTTTCTGGACTTCATTCACCGGATTTTTTGTTCCTTTCTATGCTCTTGGTGCCGAATACACCAAGGATTATGAGGAGAGATCATCAATCAGAGCCTATGCTTCATTTTTTAATATGATAGGAACTCTGTTTTCGATGGTCATGCCCACTATGATGGTAGAAATCCTGGAGAAGCGGGGGTTGACGACAGCCGTCTCATGGACGATAATGGCTGCTGTTCTGGGTATTATTACAGCGTCAAGTATAATAATCACTGTGAAGGCATCTGAAGATAAAGATCATACAAAGACTCTTAAAGGGGAAGAGGCAAAACCCGGGGAAAAGCTGAGTGTAATAAAAATGTTCAGGGAATACCTGCAGGTTCTGAACTTGAAACCCATGAGATGGCTTCTGGTGGTGGCCCTGTTCTTTCTCATAGCTTATGCTATACTTCTGTCGGATCTGGTTTATCTGTTTACATATTATGCAGGTATGGATGGCAGTGGCGTATCCTTTTATATGCTTATCAGGTGTGTTCTCTGCATGGTGACAATACCGATTATCGCAAGGCTTTGCAGAAAGACTGACAAGCGGAAGGCGATGCTGATAATATTTGCCTTCAGTTCTGCCGGTCTTATTGCATTCAGATTTATCGGCATTACCGACACGGCTGCACTGATAATATATATTTTTGTGTCCAGTGCTGCCACATCCAGCTATTGGCAGATAATGCCGGCAGTCTTCTATGATGTGTGTGAATACGATGAGTTTGAGACAGGGAATCGCCGGGAAGGAGCTATCCTCGCGGTTCAGGGTCTTGTTGAAGCAGCCGCCTATGGCATTGGCAGCCAGGTTCTCGGGATAATTCTCCAGCTGGCAGGCTTTGACGGTTCGGCTGTTACACAGAGTCAGAATGCGCTGGAATGGGTATTCAACTGCGGCACCTGGGTCCCCGTTATATTTATTGCCGTTGCCGCCTTTGCTATGTACAGATATCCGATAAGCAGGGAAGTATATAATGAAATAGTTGAAAAACTGAAAGGAAGAAAGCATGCTGAATAATCCTTTAGTAAAAAAGATGGCTCAATACGAGGAGATTTTCTGGGAAAATCCGAAAAGATGCAGGGGGAGCTTACACGAAAGGATTGTTGACATTGAGGAGGCTGAGGCAAGACTGGTCAGATTCGCACCATTCATCAAGAGGATGTTTCCTCAAGTGGAAACAGGGATTATAGAATCAAAGCTGGTGGAAATTCCCCGTCTGAAAGCTGCTCTGGATGAGGAAGCGGGAGAAACACTTCCGGGAAGACTGTTCCTCAAGACCGACAGTCACCTGCCGATTTCAGGATCCGTTAAAGCCAGAGGCGGGATATATGAAGTTCTGAAACTGGCGGAGACCATAGCTGTAGAAAAAGGAATGCTTACATTGGGGGAAGATTACAGCAGACTGGGAGACTCTCAATTCAGAGAGCTGTTTTCCCAGTATAAGGTAGCGGTTGGTTCCACCGGCAACCTGGGACTCAGCATAGGTATCATCAGTGCTGCCATAGGTTTCCGCGTTACGGTGCACATGTCCGCTGACGCACGACAGTGGAAGAAGGACATGCTCAGATCCAGAGGAGTAACCGTTGTGGAATATCCGGATGATTACGAAGCGGCTGTGGCTCAGGGGAGGCGTGAGGCTGATGAGGACCCTGCATGTCACTTTGTTGATGATGAAAACTCTCCGGATCTCTTCGCAGGATATTCCGTTGCCGGCAAGAGGCTGGCCGGTCAGCTGGAAGAACAGGGGATAACTATAGATGACAGCCACAGGCTGTATGTGTATCTTCCCTGCGGAGTCGGCGGGGCACCGGGCGGAATTACCTACGGAATCAAAGAATACTTTGGAGATAGTGCGTACTGCTTTTTTGCCGAGCCTACCCACGCACCGTGCATGACACTGGGACTGGTGACGGGAATGCATAGTGGAATAGCGGTGGGCGACATCGGGATAGATGGCAAAACGGAAGCCGACGGTCTGGCCGTGGGGAGAGCTTCCAGCCTTGTGTCTGAAGCAATGGAAATTAGGCTGAACGGTTGCTTTACAATAGATGATGCCGCTTTATACCCATATCTGACCAGGCTGAAAGATACGGAGGGAATATTCATTGAGCCTTCGGCATGTGCGGCATTTGCAGGTTTAAGACATATTTTCCCGGGCGGAGAATGCTTCCCGGCACCCGATGAAAATTCGGTCCACATTGTCTGGGCGACCGGAGGGGACATGGTCCCGGAGGAAGAAAAGAGAATATATTATAAAAAAGGAAAGTGAGATTTGAGAATGGCTGATACAAAAATACTTGAAGGTCAAAAGGCGATGGAAGCACATCTGAAAAAGACACTGTATGAGAATAATGTTATACAGAAGGATGTGGTGAATGGACTGATGAAAAGTACAGGTGGTGAATGTTCATTCGAGGATAAAACTTTTACATTGGAATTCCCGGTTCAGGACTGGCAGGCAAACAGGGTGGGACACCTGCATGGCGGCATCATGTGCACAGCGTTTGATATTACTATCGCAGCACTTACGCGTTTTTTTACGGGAGAAAATTTTGCTCCTACAATAAGTCTGGATGTAAAATTTATCCGTCCGGTATCGGTTGGGGAAACGATACTTGTAATTGCCGGGGCAACATTCACCGGCAGACGAATAACTCAGCTCACCGGTGAGGCTTACAATAAAAACAGCGGCAAACTTATTGCAACTGCTGCTTCCGTATTTCTGAATGCGGATACGACCAGATAACAACATGTTATTCTTGAATGTTGTTTTAAATTTTGGTAGTATTGGTGTGTTGAAAGGAAAAGAGAAATATGCTGATTCTATTAATGGCACTTGTATTCGGAATTGTGATATTGCTTCTTCTGGTCAGAAATATGACAGGAAGCTTCAGGCAGCAGCTCAGCTGCAGCGGGAAAGAAAAAGTCAGAGCCATACTGAAGATTATTCTTCTTATACTTACGCTGATCTACATTGTTCTCTTTGTGCTTGTTATTATTAAAACGCTGATATTGTAACAGCCGTGGATTAACTGAATACTGATAGTAAAGGACCTTCTTTCATATTGTAGTGTGGAAAAGGTCTTTTGTGTTATAATATCTCCATGAAGATTCTGGTTATTGGGGACACCCACGGCAAACTGAATATGGTCGGAGATGTAATCTCAAAACTTAAGGGGATAGATCTTATTATGCATACCGGTGATCATTATGGTGACGGAAATGCTTTAGAGAAACAATACAACATTTCTGTTGCAGCGGTTCGCGGCAATTGTGATGCAGGCGGCGGTGAAGACTTCAGGCTCATTGAAACAGAAGCCGGCAAAATCCTTCTGACACATGGACATAGACTGGGTGTAGACTACGATCTTATGCGCCTTGTGTATAAATCTCTTGAGGAAAATTGCGTTGCAGCGGTTTACGGACATACGCATGTGTCACTGATAGATGAGATCGATGGAGTGAGAATTATTAATCCGGGCAGTCTGCCATACCCGCGGGATGGAAGCGGCGGTTCTTATGCCGTAATCAGGACCGGTGAAGACAGACTGGACGCTTCCGTCGTATACTACAATACGGTAATGGGCGGAGCGGATAAATCCGGGAACTCGGGATTTATAAAGGGAATATTGAACTATGTTGACCGATTTTGATTCGTCAACCTGCCTTGATACCGGACCTTATTTGCAGTAGAATAAAGATAGAAACCGGCTATGGTAAAATAGACTCCCTGAAAGGAATAAAGAAGGAAAACAAATGGCGGAAATCAAAAAGGAAAAGAAGGTTGCGGTAACCGACGGACAGGATTTAGCGGAAAAAGCAGAAGAGATGAAGGCAAGCGGTATCACCGATGTCACTGTTGTTGTAAATACTTTCAATCATACCCGATATAAGGAATCAAACGGAGGCAAAGAATTGCAGCCTGTAATAGACGGAATAAACAAGGCAATCGGCGCGGGACTCAATGTCAGACTGGAAGTCGGACTGAGAGAAGGCTTCAATGATGATGAAATCCCGGACTTCCTGCAGCTTACCCTTCTTCATAAGTACGATGTAGTGTTCCTGCCGACAATGGATTACGAAAGAATCAAAGTCGGAATGCCGGGTCTGGTACCGGTTGAAGAGGATTTTGATGATGTTGATATGTATAGATATACAATAGCAAAGGGGCGCATAGGTTTTCTCAAATAAAAGGGACATATAATCTGATTGGAAGGGAGAAATTATGCAGGCGGAATTCAAACAGTTGAAAAACGAATTTGCCGAAGTGCTGAGCAAGGACAGCAATCTGAAAAAAGCCATAAGGGAAGTAACAAAAAAGGAATTAATCAAAGCATCGCTGGTGGTAAGAAATCCGAGACACAGGACGGTGTCGGTAGACGGAATACTGGAAGGTATGCTGCAAAAGGATGTGTCCGTAGGGGACTATATTTTTATCCAGAACAGCAACGAACTTATGCGGGAGATATATGGCAATCTGGAAATGGGCAATAAAATGGACAGAACTCTGCTGTTAAAATCCTACAGAATTCTAAGCGAGAATAAGAAGGGCTCCTTTCGCGATTCAAACCCGGTTGTCTACGGCTTCAACCTGGTGCCGGTAAATGCGGCGGAGATTGAACCGCAGATAGTGGAGATGTTCAGAAAGGTTTACAGTGAAGACACAGAATACAATCTGATCCTTAAGGCGATGTTTATTCATAATAAGACAATCGAAATATGGCCATTTGAGGAGTTTTCAGGAGAGCTTGCCGTCTTTTCCATGAACTACTTTTTAATGGAGAGGGGACTGATGCCGATCAGTTTTGATATGGAGCATCAGGACTATCTGGATCTTATTTCGGCCTGCCTGAAAGGACGCCGCAGAGAAGAAATGTACAAGTATATTTACGATGCGGTAAAAGACAAAATGGAAAATACGATAGAAATCTGCAAAGCATATACCATCTAAAAAGCGGAGAAAATCAGAGATGAAAGTTAAACTTGAGAAAAAACATTATCAATGGGGAATTGCGGCCTTCATGGTAATCATGTGCAGCGTGCTGTTCTTTTTCGCATTATACAGATTTGATGTTGTTGCCGGCGGGTTTAAAGTAATTGTGAATGTGCTGGCACCTTTCATTTACGGCCTGGTAATGGCTTATTTGCTTTGCCCTATTTACAATTTATCTGTGAACAAATGCTATGCATTTATGAGCAAAGGTAAGTATAAATTTAAGTACGACCTGACCCTTTCAAAAGCAGTAGGCTCTATTATTTCCCTTACCTGTCTTATAGTTGTGGTAATGGGAGTGCTCTGGATGATTATTCCCGGACTTATTGAGAGTTTAGTTAATGTAGTGGATATTCTCCCGCCGGCGGTAGAGCGATTCAGTGCCTGGATTGATATAAAATTTGATGACTTGCCTGTTGCCAAAGGCACCATAGAGGAGTGGACAAAGAGCATTTCGGAAAATGTTCTGAACTTTGCCAAGGAAAAATTATTACCTCAGGCGGACAATGTGGTGTTAAGTATTTCCGGAACCGTACTGGAGGCAATGGGCACGCTTCTGGATTGCTTTATCGGGGTAATCGTGTGTGCTTATTTCCTCAATATCAAGGATACCCTTGCGGCACAGGCAAAAAAATTCATAGTCGCCAGCTTCAATGAAAAGACAGCAGAAGAGATACTGGCCGGAGCTGCATATACAAACAGAACATTTGGCGGATTCATTAACGGTAAGATTATAGACTCGGCGATAATCGGCATTATTTGTTTTGTATGCATGAGTATATTTCAGTGGGAGTACACTCTTCTCATAAGCTGTATTATAGGAATAACCAATATAATTCCTTTCTTCGGACCGTTTATCGGAGCCATACCATCATCCCTGCTGCTTCTGATGGTTGACCCGATGCAATGTCTCTACTTCGTGATATTCATATTTATACTTCAGCAGTTTGACGGCAACATTCTGGGACCGAAGATTCTGGGCGAAACTACAGGTATAGCAAGCTTCTGGGTGCTGTTCTCAGTTCTGGTGGGAGGCGGGCTATTCGGTTTTCTCGGTATGGTGCTGGGTATTCCGGTATTTGCCGTTGCATATACATACTTTGAGAGAGTCATAAACAGGAAACTGGCAAGGAAGGGTTTCTCAACGGATACAGCTGACTACAAGGTGGACAAATACAGGATACAGCGAAAGAAGGAGAAAAAAAGATTCTTCTGCTGGCGAATGCGCGATAGAAGTGAAGACTCGGAAGAAGGACCATCCATGGTACAAGGCGGAGGACTTTCTGATGCAGAGGCGGCTAAAGCTGCCGAAGAAGGTCAGCAGATTTTTGAAGCTACAGTTGTGGAATACGAAGAAACTGAAGAGAAAGAAAAAGATTAAGATTAAGAAGTGAAAGATATTAAAAGACAACTTGAAAAAATAACATCAGCAGAAAACATAATTGTGAACGCCCCCATGAAGAAGTACACCTCATTTAAGGCGGGAGGCTCTGCAGCGCTTTTAGTAATTCCGCAAAATGTGGAAGAACTGAGAGGAATTCTTGATCTGCTTGCAAAAAATGATTGTGAACATATGATCATGGGCAATGGAACCAACATTCTCGTGCGTGATGGTGGCTACCCGGGCGTAATCGTTAAAATAGGAGAAGCCTTCAGCTATATAAATGTTGAAGGTGAGAGACTGATTTGCGGTGCGGGGACACTCATGTCCGCCATTGCCAGAAAGGCTGCATCAAAAGAGTTGACAGGCTTTGAGTTTGCATCGGGAATACCGGGCAGCATTGGCGGGGCGGTATTTATGAATGCAGGGGCTTATGAAGGGGAAACCCGTCTTATTCTCGAAGAAGCCAGGCTGATATCCGCAGACGGGACGCGGGAGTTTACAAAGAGTGCATATGAACTGGAAATGGGGTACAGATATTCTATTCTCCATGAAACCGGAGACATTGTTACGGAAGCGGTGCTGAGGCTGGAACATGGGGATGCCCGTGAGATTCGCGATAAGATGTCCGAGCTGACAGCAAAGAGAAACTCCAGACAGCCGGTACAATATCCCAGTGCGGGCAGCTTCTTCAAGAGACCCGAAGGATATTTCGCCGGCAAGCTTATAGAGGATGCAGGGTGCAAAGGCCTTTCGGTAGGCGATGCCCAGGTATCAGATTTGCACAGCGGATTTATCATAAACAAGGGAAAAGCCTCGTCAACGGACATTATTCAGCTCATGACCATTGTCCGTGCCAGGGTCATGGAGGATTTCGGCGTAATGCTGGAACCCGAAGTTCGTATTATAGGGCAGGAGAGTTCACCGGCGGTGGAATATGAAATGGTATATGACCTGCATACTCACACCACATACTCTCATGGAACAGGTTCCGTTGAGGATAATGTTCGTGCTGCTATCGATAAGGGTTTAAGCTACATTGCCATCTCCGACCATGGGCCGGGACATCTGTTCTACGGTGTCAACAGGAAGGATTTTGAAAATCTCAGAAACGATATAGAGAAGCTCAACATTAAATATCAGAATATGGAAATCAGATTCAGCATTGAGGCCAACACGATTTACGGTAAAAACGGTTTGGACCTGAATCCCGAGGAATTTGGTGAATTTGACTTTGTAATTGCAGGATTTCACTATGGACTTTTTGGCTGCGGATCTGTTGCCAACTGGCTTTACAGCCACGGAATAAAGTTCGGCGCCGGGTCTTTGAAAAAAAAGAATACTGAAATGATTATAAGGGCTTTGCGCCGTAACAATATTGCGATTCTTACTCATCCGGGGGACAAAGGACCCTTTGACATTGCGGAGATCGCCAAGGTATGTGCAGAGACTGATACTCTTATGGAAATCAACTGCCGCCATGATCATCTGACTGTGGAAGAAATAAAAATCGCAATGCAGGTGCCGGATTTGAAATTTATCATCAGCAGTGATGCCCATACGCCGGACGCGGTGGGATGTTTTGAGCCTGGGCTTCAACGGGCCCTTGAAGCGGGGCTGGATGTTTCAAGAATAGTAAATATAAGGGAGAAAAAATGAAAGCAGTAATTGTGACAGGCCTTTCGGGTGCAGGAAAAACACAGGCAATGGATTGTCTGGAGGATTTGGGATACTACTGTATTGACAATATGCCGCCGGCACTGATAAAAAGCTTCAACGAGCTTGCCGCAGGCGGATATGGGTTCCAGAAGGTTGCCTTCGGAATAGATGTCAGAGGCGGTATCCTGTTTAAGGATCTCAAACAGGCACTGGATGAGATGGAAAGAGAAAAGGTGGACTATAAGATTATATACCTTGAAGCGACAGAGCGTGTTCTGGCGAGGAGGTACAATGAGACCAGAAGAATTCATCCGCTGGCTGACGGCGGCAGTATAATTAATGCCATACGGAGAGAGAAAAAGGAACTGAAATCCTTAAGAGCCCAGGCGGACATTATAATTGACACATCAGAGATGAAAACCTCTCAGCTGGCGGCAGAAATCAGCAGTCTGCTAAGTTCGGAGGAGGATACGAGAACTTTTCTGATAAATATCATGTCCTTCGGATATAAGAACGGAATGCCGATTACAGCGGATATGATGTTCGATGCCAGATTCCTTCCCAACCCGTTCTATGTCAAGTCTCTTAAACTGCTTACAGGGAACAATAAAAAGGTTCAGGAGTATGTGCTCAAGCACGACATCGCACAGGAATTTATGGATCGTGTTGTAGAAATGGTTGAGAGCATAATTCCTTATTATATGAGGGAAGGTAAATATTCACTTCGCGTCTGCATCGGCTGCACCGGAGGTCAGCACAGGTCAGTGACCCTGGCCAACGAACTTAACCGAAGACTCGCCGCGGAGGAAATAAGAACAACCATTGAACACAGGGATTTATGATTCGATCATTGAAAGGATAGCGTTTCAATGTTAGAATATCGTAGAAAAAATGATTTTTAGAGAAAAGGAGAAGGCTATGGAAAAACTAATTATCGCAGCTGCAATCTGCGGTGCGGAAGTAACTAAGGAACACAATCCTGCAGTACCTTATACTGTAGAGGAAATTGTGAGAGAAGCAAAGTCGGCTTATGACGCAGGTGCTGCAGTAATTCATCTGCATGTAAGAGAAGATGACGGAACTCCTACCCAGAGTCACAAGAGATTCCAGGAGTGCATGGACGCAATATATGAGGCGTGTCCTGATGTCATCATTCAGCCTTCAACAGGCGGAGCCGTTGGAATGACTGATCTGGAAAGACTGGATTCAACCAATGTTACACCGACACCTGAATTTGTTACCCTGGACTGCGGAACATGTAACTTTGGCGGGGACGAGGTGTTCGTCAATACTGACAACACCATAACTAACTTCGCCAGGATTATGCAGGAGAAAGGCATGAAGCCGGAACTGGAATGCTTCGATAAGGGCATGATTGATATAGCTCTCAGAACGGCGGGCAGAAAGGGCTATCTGAATGAGCCCATGCACTTTGACTTTGTACTGGGAGTACAGATGGCAGCAACAGCGAGAGACTTGTGTTTCTGTGTTGACTCGATACCGCCGGGATCAACCTGGACAGGCTGTGCCATCGGTAAGGACGAATTCAACATAGCCGCTGTCTCAATTGCAATGGGCGGACATGTAAGAGTAGGTTTTGAAGATAATCTCTATATCGAAAAGGGAGTTCTTGCCAGGAGCAATGGCGAGCTGGTTGAAAAGGTAGTTAAGATTGCCGAGCTGCTGGGCAGAGAAATAGCAACACCGGATGAGGCCAGAGAAATCCTGAGCATTCCACCAAGAAAGAAATAGTGAAAGATAAGGGGGACGCTCGCTTTTGCCTTAAGTGAGTGTCCTCTTTATTATTAGGAGATATGATGTCATTTGCCGTTGAAATAAAAAATGAATTAGCGAGAATAATGCCTGAAAAAAAATGCTGTATGCTTGCAGAGATTGCTGGATTTATGCGCTTTGCAGGCAGTATCGGACTTGTCGGGGGAGGCAAATTCCGTATTGTTATGACCACAACAAATGCGGCAGCGGTCAGACATTATAAGACTTTGATTGAAACATACTTTTCTGTAGAGACCAGTATTGAGATGGGTGCCGGAGAGGGTTTTACCAGGGGCAAAGAGTATACGATCTCCATCGGTCCCGACAATAAGAGCGAGATGATTTTAAGAGAGACGGGGATTCTCATGGTCAAGGAAGGGATGAATGCCATAAGCGACGGCATATATGATGGGCTTATCCATACCAAGTGCTGCAGAAAGGCATATCTCAGGGGAGCTTTTCTCGGTGCGGGAACTGTCAACAATCCGGAAAAGGGATATCATTACGAAATAAATGCGGGCAGCGAAATTCTGGCAAAGGATTTGCAAAGACTGTTAAACACCTTTGTGGATATTACACCGAAGATAACGAAGCGAAAGAACGGGTACGGAGTCTATCTCAAGGCAAGAGAGCAGATTGCAGACACGCTGGCTATCATGGGAGCGTCAAAGCACTATTTTGATTTTCTGGATGTGATCATGATTAAAGATCTGACCGCTGCAGCCCACAAGGCAAGGAATCTGGATACAGCCAATATAGATAAGGCGTTGCGGGCCTCTGAAGAGCAGATTGCCGCAATAAATAAGATTTACCTGAATCGTGGAACCGAATTTCTGACTCCAAAGCTGCAGGAAGTGGCGGATGCCCGCCTTGCCAATCCGGAACTGGGTATAGAGGAGCTTGGAAAGGTTTTGAATCCTCCACTTTCAAAGTCCGGCGTAAATAACAGGTTAAGACGAATAATTAAAATTGCGAAGGGAATGTAAGAGTTATGGTAAAAGCAATAGTTACTGCTCCCCGCGGGCAGATGGACAGCCTGATAGTTCAGGAAGCATACAAGAACAAGAATATTGACATTGCAGGATGCATCGGACCGAAAGGCGCGGAATATATCGGGAAGGATGCAGGACTGGTATGCGGACTGGGGTATGAAATAGGTACATTTGTTTATGACAGTCTGGAAGAGATTATAGATAAATGTGATGTAGTCGTTGATTTCTCACGGGTTGACTTTAGCATGCAGGTGCTTGATGTCTGCCTGCGTTACGGCAAGGCGCTGATTTGCGGCACTACCGGATTTACGGAGGCTCAGACAGAAGAACTGTTTGCCGCCGGAGATAAAATTCCTATGATGAAAGCGGCAAATACCTCTTATGTTGTAAATGTGATGAGAAGGCTTCTGGCTGATGCGGCTGCTGCTCTTGGTTCCAGGTGTACCATCGAGATTATAGAAATGCACAGTGAGACAAAGATAGATGCTCCCAGCGGAACGGCACTGGAGTTTGCCGAGGATATGATAAGTGCGGCTCCCGACAAGAATGAGGGTGATATAGCTTTTCATTCAATTCGCGCCGGAAACACGCCCAGTACTCATCGCGTTATATTTGGCTGCATGGGCGAAAAGATGGAGATTTCTCATGATGCTTACGACTGGCGCTGCTGTGCCTTGGGGGCCTGCGATGCCATTCTCTTTATGGGGGAGCGTGCCGCAGCCGGTGAAGCGGGGCTGTATACAATGGAAGATGTGATTGATATCTGATGCGGTCGTTAATTTGAGGATTGATATGGAAAAGGGAAAGATAGTAGAGCTCAAAATCGAAGATGTTTCTACTGATGGTGCCGGGATAGGCCGTACCTGTGAAGGTATGGCCGTTTTTGTAAAAGGTGCCACAGTGGGGGACACAGTAAAGGCGGAGCTTATAAAGATTAAGAAGAGATATGCTTTTGCCAGGCTTATTGAATTTGTAGAGGTGTCACCCTGGAGACAGGATAGCCTTTGCGGGTACATTGATGTATGTGGTGGCTGTCCGCTGGGCGGGCTGAGCTATGAAGGACAGTTAACCCTTAAGGAGAAGCAGGTTCGGGACAGGCTGGAGAGACTGGGCGGCCTGAAGGAACCCGACATAAGACCGATTATCGCCATGGACAAAGAAAGCCTGTGGGATGATGGCAGACCTTACCGATACAGAAACAAGGCCGGCATGGCGGTAAGTACCGGAGGACTGATGACGCGTAAAGGCGGAATACAGGAGCCGGTACATGAGCCGAGAGTGGGGTTTTACGGCCGGGGCGGTCATGATGTAATCGACTGTGAGGATTGTCTGCTTCAGTCACAGGCGGCGGTTGCAGCCGCAAAGGCTTTGCGCCGGTTTATGGAAGAGGACCACATTACATCCTACGACCCCCGATGGGAAAAGGGGCTGATGCGGCATATGATTGTCAGGACAGCCGAGGGAACCGGTCAGGTCATGGTTATACTGGTTATCAACGGCAAGGCGATTCCAAATGCACAGAAGCTCGTTGAGATGCTGGATGATGCTATCTATGATACCGGTTACATACTGGAAAGCGTGGTTATAAATGTAAACAGGTCAAATACTTCGCAGATTCTCGGAGAAGAATGTATAACAATTGCAGGTAAGTCCACAATTACCGAAGAGCTGGCAGGAATGCGGTTTGAGATATCGCCGCTCTCATTCTATCAGGTGAATCCTGAACAGATGGTGAAGCTGTATGCCAAGGCTCTGGAATATGCAGGATTAGGTCCGGATGGCGGTCTGCCGGATGGTGCCACTATACTGGATCTTTATTGCGGAGTGGGAACCATCGGTCTGTTTGCGGCAAAGCGGATGAATGAACTGGGTATAACCGGCGGTCGTGTTATAGGAATCGAATTCGTGTCCGGAGCAGTTCTGGATGCCAACAGGAATGCGGTAATAAACGGAATAGTCAATGCTCTCTATGTCTGCGGCAAGGCTGAGGAAGAACTGCCGAAGATGATCAATGCAAAACCTTCAGCAGGCCGGGATAGCGAGAATGTAGAGAATGGCGGGAACGGTGCGGAATTTATGGATCTGACCCGTGTGGACAGGGCTGATGTTGTTATTTTAGACCCGCCGCGGGCAGGATGTGACCGGCGGCTCCTTGAAGCTATTGTGCAGGCGGATCCCATACGAATTGTATATGTATCCTGCGATCCGGCAACCCTTGCCCGGGATGTGAAGTGGCTGGGAGAGAACGGGTATGTATTTGTCGAGGCGACTCCCGTGGATATGTTTCCGCATACGGGGCATGTGGAGACAGTAGTATTGATGTCAAGAGTCGAAGGAAAATAGCCGCAAAAGCCCAGTAATACTGCGGTTTTCGGGCAATCGGGCAAATTAGGCATCGGGCAGGACGAACGCTTCTCAGTAACTTATCCAAGGGCAAATCGGCTCAAAAAGTGTGAGAGTTGAGTTGCCAAGTTAGATGTCAATAAGTTGAGTTGCCGAGTTAGATGTTGGGGTAGTTGTGGCTGTGAGATAGATGTCAGCGCGGAAAATCAGAATTTAGGAGGACAATTATATGGCAAACAAATATGAAGTAATAGATGAATCAACATGGGAAC
>CAYFQD010000014.1:29610-43935 GCA_964345275.1 uncultured Oscillospiraceae bacterium | reverse complement strand
GTCAGAGCCATCGGTGTATCGACTCATCATGTGGATGTGGTTGAACGCATGGCAGAGGTAACCGAATGTGATATTGTATTCCCGCTGATAAATTATGACGGACTGGGGATTCGCAAAGGCTCCGGAACCGGCACTGCTGAGGAAATGTCCACAGCTATAAGCAGATGTATTGCCGCGGGCAAAGGTGTATTTGCAATGAAGGTTTTCGGTGGCGGGAATCTCACGGGAAACTACATGAAGGCGCTTAATTATGTCAGAGATCTGGGATGCCACTCTCTGATGATCGGGATGGGCAGCAGGAATGAAATCGATAATATTGTAGATTATGCCGAGGGCAGACTGGCCGATAATTTCCAGCCGGATGTAAAGTATAAGAAAATTCACATTGATCAGGGAGACTGTGAAGGCTGCATGTCCTGTCTGGAAAGGTGTCCCAACAAGGCCATATTTGTCAACAGAAACGGACTGGCCGACATCGACTACAGCATTTGCATAACATGCGGATATTGTGCCCCCGTTTGTCCGGTACGAGCCATAATCATGTGGTAAAACAGTGTGATTTATGTTATTATTTTTGGCAGCAATTAATACTGATAAAATCAACAAATTCTAAAAAAGGAGACTATTATTATGAGCAAGACCGGGTTTTCAGCAGCGAACATTCTATTGCCGGCTGATGTGGATTACGAGACATGGGCGGTAGTCGCCTGTGACCAGTTTACATCACAGCCGGAGTACTGGGAAAGAGTGGAGGCAGCTGTCGGGAGCAAGCCGTCAACGCTTAGAGTCATCCTTCCGGAGGCAGAGCTTTCTAACGGGCACACCGAAGAACATATTGCCAAAATAAATTCAACAATGAGAGAATATCTGGAAACAGGTATGTTCAGGGAATATCCGGACGCTATGATATATCTGGAAAGAGTTCAGAGCGACGGCAGAGTAAGAAAGGGACTTATCGGTAAGATCGACCTGGAGGAATACGACTACGCAGCAGGGAGCACTACACTGGCCAGAGCAACTGAAGGAACAGTTCTCGACAGAATTCCTCCGAGACAGGCGGTTCGTCGTGATGCGGTTATTGAACTGCCACATGTAATGCTTCTCATTGACGATATTGATAATACGGTAATAGGACCGCTTAAGGGCTGCAAGGAAGTCCTTTACGATTTTGAGCTCATGGAAGGCGGCGGAAATGCCAGGGCATGGCTGGTTCCCGAAGATCTGAAGGCAGATGCCTGCAAGGCTCTCGAAAAGCTGGCTGACCGGCAGTCTCTGCTGTTTGCAGTAGGTGACGGTAATCATTCGCTGGCTTCTGCAAAGGCTTTGTATGAAGAAGAAAAGCAGAAATTCGGGCCGGGAAGCGAAAACACTCTGCCATCCAGATACGCACTGGTGGAAGTGGTAAATCTCTACGATGATGCCCTGGAATTTGAGCCTATAAACAGAGTTCTCTTTGATGTCAATGTTCAGGAACTCATGGAAGCTTTCAAGGCCGAATATCCGGAAACTTACGAGGGTAAGGGCGAAGGGCATGTGATTCAGTACGCATATGAGGAATCTGAAGGCTTCATCACTGTTCCCAATCCGAAGGCCCAGCTGGAGGTTGGCACTCTGCAGTCCTTCCTGGATAAATACATAGAGGAAAAGGGATTCGGAATCGACTATGTGCATGGGGACGAAATAACCATTGAATTGGGCAAGAAGCCGGGATGCATGGCATTTCTCCTTCCGGCAATGGATAAGGGAGATCTGTTCAAGTCGGTAATAAATGACGGGGCTCTGCCGAGAAAAACCTTCTCCATGGGTCACGCTTCGGACAAGAGATATTACATAGAAGCAAGAAAGATTAAGTAACAGGAGGTATTATATGGAACTGAAAACACCACTTTATGACACACATGTTAAGTCCGGCGGCAAGATGGTTCCTTTCGCAGGGTACATTCTGCCGGTACAGTACAAGGACAGCGGAGTCAACAAAGAACATATGGCGGTAAGAGAGAAGGCCGGAATATTTGATGTATCCCACATGGGAGAAATTATCTGCGAAGGTCCCGATGCACTGGCCAATCTGAACATGCTGCTGACCAATGACTTTACGGGTATGGAGGACGGGCAGGCCAGATATTCTCCTATGTGCAATGAGCAGGGAGGCACTGTGGATGACCTTATAGTCTACAGAATGAACGAAAACAAGTATTTCCTGGTTGTTAACGCGGCCAACAAGGACAAGGACTACAAGTGGATGTGCAATCATCAGTCTGGCGATGTGAAGTTTACAGATGTATCCTCACAGTATGCACAGGTAGCGGTTCAGGGACCAAAAGCCAGAAAAATTGTGGCAAAGATAGCTAAGGAAGGAAGCATCCCCGAAAATTACTATCATGCAAAGATGGGTGCGGAGATTGCAGGCATTCCTTGCATCTGTTCCACAACAGGATACACCGGAGAAGACGGAGTGGAAATCTATTACCCTGCGGGAAAGGCCGAAGAGATGTGGAATGCTCTTCTTGAAGCCGGCAAAGACGAAGGACTCATTCCTTGCGGACTCGCTGCCAGAGACACTCTGAGGCTGGAAGCGGGGATGCCTCTTTACGGTCATGAAATGAATGAAGAGATTTCACCGGGAGAAGCGGGGCTGATGTTTGCCATCAAAATGAAAAAGGATGATTTCATAGGAAAGAAGGCGATAGAAGAGGCCGGCATACCTGCAGTTGTCAGAGTCGGGCTTAAAATTACAGGCAGAGGAATTGCCCGTGAAAATCAGGATATATTTATAGGCGATGAAAAGATAGGTTACACAACTTCCGGAACTAAATGTCCGTATGTGGAATATCCTGTCGCCATGGCAAGAGTGCCGAGAGAGTACAAGGAAATCGGCACCAAGATGTCGGTGGAAGTAAGACCTGGCAGACTGGTTGAAGCAGAAGTTATCGCAATGCCTTTTTACAAGAGAGAGGAGAAATAAAAATGGAAATTAAGAAAGACGCGCTTTATACAAAATCACACGAATGGGTTGTTATCGAAGACGACACCGCATTTATCGGTCTTTCCGACTATGCACAGTCCGAGCTGGGAGATCTGGTATTTGTTAATCTTCCTGAAGTCGGGGATGAAGTAGAAGCCGGCGAAGTTTTTGCCGATGTTGAATCCGTAAAGGCTGTGTCAGATGTCTATTCGCCGGTAACCGGCATTGTAGCGGAAATCAATGAAGAAGTTTTAGATGCTCCCGAGCTGATAAACGAAGATGCCAATGCAGCATGGTTAATCAAGGTTGAGGGCGTTAGCCAACAGAGTAACGAACTGCTGACTCCGGCAGAGTATGAAGCATTTTGCGAATCAGAAGAAGCGTAAGATATTTCAAAAGGTAAAAATGGAGGATAATATGGGCACTTTTGTTCCTAATACAAAGGCTCAGCAGGATGAAATGCTCAAGGAAATAGGCTTTGAAAAGCTTGATGACCTCTTTGAGCATATTCCTGCAGAGGTAAAATTTGAGGGAGAACTCGATCTTCCTGACGGAATGTCTGAAATGGAGGCTGCCGGGATCATAAAAAAGATGGCGGCCAAAAACAGAGTATACGGTTCTGTGTTCAGAGGAGCCGGTGCTTACAGACACTATATTCCGGCAATAGTAAACAGTGTAATATCCAAGGAGAGTCTGCAGACAGCCTACACTCCTTATCAGGCGGAGATCAGCCAGGGCGTCCTGCAGTCAATCTTTGAATATCAGACTATGATATGCGATCTGACGGGAATGGATGTTTCCAATGCATCGGTTTATGACGGCGGTACGGCTGCAGGCGAAGCCATCGCTTCATCAAGAGAGAGAAAGAACTACAAAGCTCTGGTATCGGCTGCCATACAGCCATCGGTAATGAAGGTTATCGAAACCTACTGTTTCGGAAACGGAATGGAGCTTATTGTCATTGATGAAAAGGACGGCAGAACGGACATCGAAGACTTGAAATCCAAAATGTCCGCTGAAGTTGCCTGCGTATACATTCAGCATCCCAACTACTACGGAAACCTGGAAGAAGCCGCCGAAATAGGCGAAATCGCACACAGTGTCAAGGGAAGTAAGTTCATAATGGGTGTTAACCCTATGACTCTGGGCATGCTTAAGACTCCAAGAGAGTACGGTGCGGATTTTGCAGTAGGTGAAGGTCAGCCCCTGGGTCTCAGCATGGCCTTCGGAGGTCCTTATCTGGGATTTATGGCAAGTATCGATTCCATGAAGAGAAAGCTTCCCGGCAGAATAGCAGGTCAGACAAAGGATCGTAACGGCAAGACCGGATATGTTCTGACGCTGCAGGCCAGAGAGCAGCACATCCGTCGTGAAAAAGCTTCAAGCAACATATGCTCCAACCAGGCGCTATGTGCACTGGCCGTAGGAGTGTATCTGGCATCCATGGGTAACGGAGGCCTTAAGAAGGTGGCATCTCTTTGCTATTCAAAGGCTCACTATATGGCTAAGAAGCTGGCTGAAATCGGTTTTGAGGTAGAAAGCGATAACTTCTTCCATGAGTTCGTTACAAGGTCTGAAAAGAGCTCACAGGCCGTTCTGGAGGCTCTGGACGCTGCGGATATTCTGGGAGGACTGCCGCTGGATGACAGCAGAATTCTGTGGTGCTGCACCGAAATGAATTCAAAGGCCGATATAGATCAGGTTATTGAAATAGTAAAGGGGGTGTAGAGAATGTTAGTTTTTGAAAAATCAAGACCGGGCAGAGGAATAAGCGCACTTCCTGAATGTGATGTGGAGATTCTGACGGTACCGGAAAAGGACGCGAGAACAGCCGCTCTGCATCTTCCTGAAATGGCTGAGGTGGACCTGTCAAGGCACTATACAGAACTGGCCAAAAAGGCTCACGGTGTTAATGACGGATTCTATCCTCTGGGCTCATGTACCATGAAATACAATCCGAGGATTAACGAGGAGATGGCTTCACTGCCGGGTTTCACTGAAATTCATCCTCTTCAGCCTCCGGAAACAGTTCAGGGCTGCCTGCAGGTAATGAAGGAAACGGAGAAAGCACTGGCCGAGATTACCGGAATGAGCAAATTCACCCTTCAGCCGGCAGCGGGAGCCCACGGCGAACTGACGGGTCTGCTCCTCATAAAGGCATATCATCTGGCTAACGGCGAACCTCAGAGAACGAAGATTGTTGTCCCTGATTCAGCTCACGGTACAAACCCGGCATCCGCAGTAATGGCCGACATGACGGTAATCAATGTGGATTCCGACGAGAACGGTCTGGTCGATGTTGCCAAATTGCGTGAAATATGCGAAGGAAACAACGAAATAGCAGGTTTAATGCTGACCAACCCTAACACGGCAGGTCTCTTTGATACTAATATAAAAGAAATCACGGACATCATTCATGAATGCGGCGGACAATGCTACTATGACGGTGCCAATCTGAATGCCGTAATGGGATGGGCCCGTCCGGGAGATATGGGATTTGACATCGTTCATCTGAACATACACAAAACCTTCTCAACGCCTCACGGAGGCGGCGGTCCGGGAGCCGGTCCCGTAGGTTGCAAGGAACATCTGGCTAAATTCATGCCGGGTCTTATGGTTGAAGAGAAAGACGGATCTTTAGGTTTTGCAAAAGCTTCCGAGAGTCTGGGCGAAATGAAGAACTTCTACGGCAACTTCACAGTTTACATAAAGGCACTTACATACATTAAAATGCTGGGCAGGCAGGGTATACCTGAGGCCAGCAAGAACGCGGTGCTCAATGCCAACTACATGATGAAGAAACTGTCCGGAGCCTACGATATGGCCTTCAACCCTGAGGTGTGCATGCACGAATTTGTTATGGATCTGTCCAGACAGGCAAAGGAAACGGGCGTTACGGCTATGGATATTGCCAAGGGACTCCTGGATAACAACATACATCCGCCTACAATGTACTTCCCGCTTACGGTTCACGAAGCACTCATGGCGGAGCCGACGGAAACCGAATCCAGGGAAACTCTGGATCAGGCCATAGAAGTATTCCTTAAGCTGAACGAGCTGGCGTACACCAATCCGGAAGCGCTGCATGAAGCGCCGGTTAACACGCCTGTTACGAGGCTTGATGAAGTGGGTGCTGCTCGTAATCCGGTATTGAGGTATGAATTTTAACGAAATACATGGGTTTAATGGTGACTGAAATGGATAAATTTGATCTGATAGTAATAGGTGCGGGTCCCGGCGGATATGTGGCTGCCATAAAAGCGGCCAAGGCTGGTCTTAATACAGCAATTGTTGAGAGCATACGCGTGGGCGGAACCTGCCTGAACAGAGGATGTATTCCGACCAAGGCCATGATACACGCATCTTCGCTTTACAAGGAGATTCTTCACGAATCTCCGCTGGTAGGCATCAGCGTTGACGGTGCTGAATTCGATTACGGTAAAATCATAGAATACAGGGGCAGTACCGTAGATGAGCTGGTTACGGGCATTGAAGATCTGCTGGATGCCAATGGCGTAACGAGAATATACGGGCGCGGCGTTCTGGAAGCAGGAGAGGCAGCAGAAGGCGGCAGGCTGGTCAGCGTTTATGATGCTGCCGGCTGCTGTACTGAGTATGCTGCAGATAAGGTGCTGTTGGCAACAGGTTCCGTTCCCGAACTTATCCCGGTTCCGGGAATAGACCTTCCGGGCGTTCTGACCAGCGACGGAGTTTTTGCACTGGAGGAAATGCCGGAAAGCCTGGTGGTTATCGGCGGCGGCGTTATAGGTGTGGAGTTCGCCACCATATTCGCCAATCTGGGTGCAAAGGTTACCCTGGTTGTGTCCTCACCCAAGGTCCTTTTTAAAATGGATAAGGAAATTTCGCAAAACCTCAAAATGATTATCAAGAAATCGGGGGTTGAGGTATATACGGGCTGTTCCGTGCAGAAGATTGAAGAGGGCTGTGACTGCGGCAACGGCTACACTGTATTCTTTGAAGAGAAGGGTAAGGAGCAGACCGCATGCGGACAGTATGTTCTGTGTGCGAAAGGCAGAAAGCCTAATCTGGATGGAGTCTTTGGTGAAGGTGTCGAAATCGCCATGACCGGTCGCTTTATAGACACGGACGCGGCAAAAGGTTTTGAAACGAGTATGCCGGGCGTCTATGCCATAGGGGATATCATTCCGGGAATTCAGCTGGCTCATACCGCCAGTGCACATGGAATCTGCTGCATAGAAAAGATGACAGGGGAAGCGCCTTCACTGAATCTGGAACTGATTCCTTCATGTGTATATACAGATCCGGAAATCGCTCAGGTGGGACTCACAGAGGCTGATGCTAAAGAGCAGGATATTCCTGTCAAGGTGGGCAAGTTCATCATGAGTGCCAACGGCAGGTCCCTCATATCTCACGAAGAGCGGGGGTTCATAAAGGTTGTTGTCAGCGAGGACGATAATGTGGTGCTGGGTGCTCAGATGATGTGTGCCCGCGCAACGGATATGATAGGTGAATTCACCACAGCCATTGCAAACGGTCTGACCGTTCACGACATGCTGGCAGGTGTGCGCGCTCATCCTACCTACAACGAAGGCATTACAGATGCGCTGGAGGCGGCTATCGGGGAATCAATTCATACAATGCCGAAGCGCAGGCGAAAATAAACTGATGACAGGGAATCTGATAGCCGGATTTCCTGTTTTTTTGTTAAGAGATTTTGCTGTGTGATATACTTGACAATACGAACATATGTTCGTATAATTCAGGTATGAAAGAGCGAGCATATCTTTGTATTGATCTCAAATCCTTTTACGCTTCGGTGGAATGTGTGGAGAGGGGACTGGATCCCATGACAACTAATCTTGTCGTGGCCGATCCGGAACGCTCTGATAAGACCATCTGTCTGGCCGTTTCACCGTCAATGAAGGCACTGGGTGTCAGGAACAGGTGCCGGGTTTTTGAGATTCCTAAAAACATAGATTATATTATGGCATCGCCGCGCATGCAGAAATATATAGACTATTCGGCGGAGGTTTACGGTGTATATCTGCAATACTTATCCAGGGATGACATCCATGTTTATTCCATTGATGAAGCATTTATGGATGTTACGGATTACCGGCGTGTTTACAGTTGTGATGCCGGAACGCTGGCGTTAAAAATAATGGATGATGTGAGAAAAACCGTCGGTGTGCGGGCAGCCTGCGGAATAGGAACCAACATGTACCTCAGCAAGATTGCTCTGGATATAACAGCCAAACGCGCTCCTGATTTTGTGGGATATCTGGATGAGAAGAGGTATCGGGAAACGCTGTGGGATCACAGACCGCTTACGGATTTCTGGCGTATCGGCAGAGGTATTTCAGCAAGACTGGCTAAGATTGGCATCAGCACAATGAGAGATATTGCCCATACCGATGAAGAATTGCTCTACGGGATTTTCGGAATAGATGCGGAACTGCTCATTGACCATGCATGGGGCAGAGAACCGGTAACCATGGAGGACATCAAACGCTATAAGCCTCAAAGCAGATGTCTGGCCAGCGGACAGGTGCTCATGCGCGATTATACATATGACGAAGGTCGCATTATAGCAAAGGAAATGATAGATCTCGTCTGCCTGGAACTCGTCAGCAAAAATCTTCTTACTGATTCTGTAACTGTTTCCGTAGGCTATGCAAAACCTCACAGAGGCTGCTATGCCAAAGGGACAGCAAGACTCAAAGAGGCCACTAACTCAGTTTCACTCATAATGCCGGAAGTTATATGCGTTTATAACAGAGGGGTGAATCCCCGATACATGATAAGGCGAGTAAGTATAACCTGCAACAATCTGAAAGAGGACACGGGAGTAAGACAGATGAGCATATTTGATATATCATATGCACCTGCGGCTGACTCAGAAAAAAGAATGCAGGAGGCAATCCTGAAAATAAAGAAGAAATACGGCAAGAACGCCATGATTAAGGCCTTGGATCTGGAAGAGGCTGCAACAACAATGGAGAGAAACCGACAGATAGGCGGACATAAGAGCGGAGAGTAGAGGAGGCAGCCGTGGTAAATCGCAAGAAGAAACCGAGGGCAAAGATGCCAATAAAAGACAGAGCCAAACAGTTTGCCCCGTTTGCGGCAGTCAAAGGTTTGGAAAAGGCCTTGCAAAAAAAGGAAAAGGAGATAGAACGAAAATATGAATAATATTTTACTTGTGTATTTCTCACCTACGGGAACAACTGAACGCGTACTCAAAGCCATTGCAGAGGGTTTCAGCGCAAAATCCTCCGCTGAGGTGACAGAGATAGATATAACCGTAAAGAAATTCGGTCAGACAGCGGAAACAGTTGTCCAAACAGTCAATGAAGCCGTTTCGCAGGCTGACATTGTGTTTTTCGGAGCTCCCGTTCATGAAGATAAGCTGCCGCACATGTACCTTGAAATGGCAGAAGGCTTCCTTTCCGAAACCGCTAAACCCTGTGTCAATGTTGCCGTTTACGGAAATGTAAGTGCCGGGAATGTGCAGACCCGAATGAAGGAAATGTTTAAGGAGAGAGGATTTATAACCGTTGCAAGCGGAACATTCATCGGGGAGCATTCATTTGCTCATGAGGGTTTGGAAATAGCTTCCGGACGACCCGATGAAAAGGACTTGGCCATAGCCCATGAATTCGGAGAAAAAATATATGAGACGGTCTCTTCCGGCATCAGTGAAATCTCTTTACCGGAAGAGGAACTTCCTCTGATGTCCAGGATGCTGCCCGATGGTTCCGCTGCAAGATTCACAAAGATTCCGGAAGTGGATAAAAATCTCTGTACCAGCTGCGGAATGTGTGTCTACAAATGCCCGCCGGGCGCAATAGACAGGTCAAGTTATGAAATAGATGCGGATAAGTGCATCAGGTGTTTCGCCTGTGTCAGGGTTTGTGGTGTGAATGCCAGAAAGATATCCCTCAGGAATGCCTCTCTGGTAAGGAAGTTCTTTAATACCAAAGGCGGCAAGCGCAAGGAGCCCAGCTGCCACACCTTATAGAGCCGTTCGCTTAGAGCCGCAAACAAGTTCAGCACAAGTTCAGAAAGCCTTGAAGGTATTGAAACTTCAAGGCTTCTGTTATATAATAAATGAGATTTTCTACGCACAAAGAAAGGATTATACAAACATGGAAAAAATGGGACTAAATACGATTAGAGAAGAATTTTTGAGCTTTTTTCAATCTAAGGATCACTACAGAAGGCAGAGTTTTTCACTGATTCCCGAGGGTGATAAGAGCTTGTTGATTATAAATTCAGGTATGGCACCATTAAAACCATATTTTGCAGGACTCAAGACACCGCCTTCGACAAGGATGACAACATGTCAGAAGTGTATCAGAACAGGTGATATTGACAATGTGGGATACACCGACAGACATGGAACCTTTTTCGAGATGCTGGGCAATTTCTCCTTTGGAGATTACTTTAAAAAAGATGCAATTTCCTGGGCCTGGGAGTTTGTTACCGATGTTATGAAGATGCCTGAGGACAAGCTCTGGGCTACGGTATACGAAGAGGATGATGAGGCCTATGATCTCTGGCACGAGATGATCGGGATGCCGGAGGAAAGGATTGTCAGACTCGGCAAGGAGGATAATTTCTGGGAAATCGGCACCGGACCTTGCGGACCTTGTTCAGAGCTGTACTTCGACAGAGGGGAAGAACATGGATGTGAAAGTCCTGACTGTAAGCCCGGATGCGAATGCGACAGATATGTAGAGTTCTGGAATCTGGTATTTACACAGTTTAACAAGGAAGAGGACGGCACCTACACTGACCTGGAATATAAAAATATTGATACGGGACTGGGACTGGAGAGACTTGCCTGCATTATGCAGGACACCAAGTCCATCTTTGATGTGGACACAATTCAGTATGTGCTTAGCGAAATTGCCGGACTTGCCGGTATTGAATATACCGGATCCGACACTCCTTCAGATGTTTCCATCAGAATTATCACCGATCATCTCAGGTCCATGACCTTCATGATTGGTGATGACATTCTGCCGGGCAACGAGGGCAGGGAATATGTTCTCAGGAGATTGTTGAGAAGAGCAGCTATTCACGGCCGTAAGCTGGGTATTGAAGGACCATTTCTTTCGGAGCTTTGCGATAAGGTTATCGATGTTTCGGAACAGGCGTATCCCGAACTTGAAAAGCGCAGAACAATGATCGAGAAGGTTGTAAAGGCTGAAGAAGACAAGTTTGCTGCTACAATCGATCAGGGACTTAAAATCATAAACGGCTATATAGATAAAATGAAGGAAGAGGGAAGCAAAACCCTTTCCGGGGAAAAGGCATTCAAGCTCCATGATACCTACGGTTTTCCTATCGACCTGACTAAGGAGATTGTTGGTGAAGAAGGCTACGAAGTCGATGATTTGGGCTTTGCAAAAGCCATGGAGGATCAGAAACAGAGATCTAGAGTCGGACAGGATATGGAAGGGGCAGGCTGGGATGAGGAAGACACAGTGCTGGGAAGCGACGGTTTTACTGAGTTTACCGGCTACGATAATTATGCCGACAAGGGGGAAATCCTTGCTATAAGCGGCGACAGAAACAATTGCAGCATAGTCCTTGACAGAACTCCTTTCTACGCCGAAAGCGGAGGACAGATATATGATACCGGATATATTTACAATTCCGGGGACGGATGCGCCAAGGTGGTTGACGTAAAGAAGGTTGGAAATGTCTTTATTCACAAGGCTGAAATTGAGAACGGCAATTTCATGCAGGGTGATACTGTCGATGCTGTTGTTACTGCACCAAGAAGAAATGTGATTGCTGTCAATCACTCGGCAACACATCTGCTGCACAGAGCACTGCAGGAAGTATTAGGTGAGCATGTCAAACAGGCAGGTTCGTCGGTTAATGCAGAGTCTCTGAGATTCGACTTTTCCCATTTCCAGGCAATGACTGCCGAAGAAATCAAAATGGTTGAAGATAAGGTTAATGAGAAAATCATTCAATTCCTTCCGGTTGAAACTCAGGTTATGGCCGCTAAAGACGCAATGGCTGGTGGAGCAATGGCTCTCTTCGGAGAAAAATACGGTGAAGAGGTTCGTGTGGTTTCCATGGGTGATTTCAGCAAGGAACTGTGCGGCGGTACCCATGTAACAAACACCGGGGAAATCGGCGCATTCAAAATCATAAGTGAGGCGGGAATTGCTTCCGGAGTGAGAAGAATTGAAGCTGTTACCGGTCAGGAAATTCTCAAGAGATATGTTTCCCATGAGAATATTATCAATGAGGTTGCAGAGACTCTGAAGGCAAAGAAAGATGTTCTGATAGAGAAAGCTTCTGCACTCATGGATGAGAACAAAGCACTGAAGAAGTCTATTGATGAAATCAAAAATGCTGAAATGTCAAAGGGAGCGGGTTCACTGGTTGATGATGCGGAGGAAATTAACGAAATAAAGCTTGTTACCAAGCAGTTTGATGATTACGGCATTAACGATTTAAGAGGTCTCTCGGACCAGATTAAGGCGTCGGAGAAGGGTGTCGCCATGGTATTCGCAACTGTAGCCGGAGGCAAGGTTACCTTCCTCGTTTCCCTTACGGATGATCTGGTGGAGAAGGGACTCCATGCCGGAAAAATGATCAAGGAAATAGCTGCTGCGGCAGGCGGCGGCGGGGGAGGCAAGGCCGACATGGCACAGGCCGGAGCCAAAGACCCTGCAAAAATCAACGATGCTTTTGCAAAAGCTAAAGAACTATTAAGTTAAATATACTTGTATTTAATCACAGATAGGTGTTATACTATTACAAAGATTAAAGGGAGGTATATAATGGACAAGCAGACAAAGATGTATGACAATTTCGACAGAGTTGAGCAGAAGACTGTTGAAGAGATACTGAATATCGTTTATGATGCTCTCGATGAGAGGGGATACAATGCCATAGATCAGATGGTCGGATATATTCTGTCAGGCGACCCTTCCTATATAACAAGCCATAACAATGCCAGAAATGTTATGGGCAGAATCGAAAGAGACGACTTGGTGGAAGAGCTCATCAAGGCTTATCTGAAAAAATAAGAACACAACGATATCGGCGGGCTGTTTGTGCCCGCCTTTTTTAAGGTCAAAATCAAGATTACTTTAGAATTTTTAGTGGTGGATTGCTAAATGTTGGCTCTTCTAAAAATAAAAAGGTTAAAGTTCTAAAATTGCAAGGAGCAAATATCAGTGAGAAAAATAGGACTGGATGTAGGGGACAAAACCATCGGTGTGGCGATAAGCGATGCACTGAATATAACGGCACAGGGAATTACCACAATAGAAAGAGTAGGTATAAAGAAGGATACAGGACGAATACTTGAGTATATAGAGGAATATGACTGCGACACCGTGGTAATAGGACTGCCCATGAAGCTGGACGGCAGCGACAGCCCTCAGACAGAAAAGGTGCGTGAATTCAGAGCCCGACTCGAAAACAAGCTCCGCGGTGCGGGCATGGGAAATATTAAGGTTGATTATTACGATGAAAGGCTGACAACGGTAATGGCCGAGAGAGTTCTGATAGAAGCCGATCTGAGCCGCAGCAGGCGCAAAGAGGTTATAGACAAGCAGGCAGCCGTCATTATTCTTCAGAGTTATCTGGATTCAAACCTCTAAAGTATGCTCTTTTAAAGTATGCTCTTTACTCTTTTATAATACGAATCGGACAGATAGAGAGCTGCAGCCGGATTGTGACCAAGCACGCGGTCCTTGGCAATCAGAGTTGTTACAGGTGCCTGAGAATGTTTATAGAAGAGACTGTCATGACCAACACAAAGCCCCATTACAATATTGAAATCGGTATTTTCTCTGTTAAGAAGTTCAGCCTGAAGGATTGGATTGCACATATTATCTCCAAGCTCGCTGTCTGAAGAGTCGAATCCGAGAATTTCCTTTTTCTGCATACCGCATTTGCATGCGACACCGAACACTTCGAAGCCGTTGCCCCGCAGGATTTCCGCCAGACGGCGGCTTTCGCGCAATAGACCGACGCATGTGGCTATTCCAAGTTTCATATACTCCATGCGCTTCGCAAAAACCATAATTTCCTCAAGACGGCACCATTTCATATATCCATCGTTTTCTACAGAGGCCGAAACTCTCGCAATATTAGCAGTTTCAGGATTGTTGTATTCATTCATTGCACTATTTAAAGCATCTTCATCCATATTAATCGTAAGACAGAAGTCAGGGGAGAGGGTGTCACCACGATCGCAGTTTACGGAATAGCAGTCGATACAGGACATGCCGGATTTAATTTTATCGTTTTTCATTTCTTTTCACCATTTATCTTTTTATAATATCTTTTCATAAACATGTAATCTTTTATTTTTTTAATTATGTAAAGCACTAAACATT
>CAYFQD010000014.1:0-29510 GCA_964345275.1 uncultured Oscillospiraceae bacterium | reverse complement strand
AATTAGCACTAACAAGCACTATTATGCCAAAAAGTCCGAAACCCTGCATTTATGCAATTAAAGGTGTCTCGGACTTTTTGATGGAATGAATGAGATTACATGAGATTGCCTGGTATCATAGATCCACAGGTATGGACAATATCATGCCTGGTCTGATATCCCCTGCATCGATGTCGTTTACCAGACATATTTCGTAAACGGCTCTGCGAGGATCAGTACCATCGTCCATATGCTCCCGGGCAATATCCCACAGAGTGTCTCCGGCCTCAATCTGTACCGTGGTATATTCAGGTACCGTTAAGGCTGTTGATGTATACTGTCCGGTCACTATACCGAATACTCCAATTGTCAATCCGAGCATAATTACTATAAATGTAATGAATCTGAATTTGGATTTGATTCTGTACTTCTTATTCGTATATATATTCTTATTCATAAGGCAACTCTCCTCCCCGCCTCTGAACATCTGTTCTCTTATCTGAGAACAGTATATACGAACAAATGTGCATTGTCAACTGTTTTGCGAACTTTTGTTCTTTTAAGTTTTGATTTATGTTCTTGTTATGCTTTTATTTATGTTTCTGGAGAAGTCTTACTACTGTAGACTGGTTCACACCGAGCACTTCAGCTGCTTTGTATGTGGTTTTGTATACCTCCATTGCGTTCCTTACCAGTTGTTCTTCAAGTTGGCGGCGTGCTTCTTTAATAGGAATTATATCCTTGCAGATAACCTGATTGTTGCTTGTTTCCGGGTCGCTGCCGTATATAATACCATATACAGTGTCGCGGCTTATAACCGGGCGATTGCTCATAATATATGCATTTTCAATGGTCTGGCTCAATTCGGAAAGATTTCCCGGCCAGGTGTGAGACTCCAGAACTCCGAGAGCATTATTGCTCAAAATCTTCTTACTGCTGTACTTGATATTACATTCCTCAATATAAACTCGTGAAATGTTTGAAATATCTTCACGGCGTTCCCTCAGTGCCAGCATTCTGACCGGAACAGTGTTTAAGCTGTAGTACAGAGCCTTATTAAACTGACCGTCTTCACATTTTGAGAGAATATCTATACCGGCTGTTGCCACTATCCGTGTTCCTGATCTTACCGGTTCAGAACTTCCGATACGCAGGAATTCCCCGGTTTTAATGAATTCAAGAATCTTGTTCTGAATATAATGAGGCAGATAATCTATATTTTTAAGGACAACAGTGCCCGTTTCAGCAAATTCCAGGGCACCCTTCTCTTCTCCGCCACCGAATATTTCACGTTCCAGCTGTATGTCGTCAGGGCCGTAACAATTTATGGTTGTGAAGGTGCCAGTTTTTCTCTTTCCGCTGAAATGTATATGCCTGGCAGCCGCCTGTTTGCCTGTGCCCGGTTCTCCCTGAATCATAACCGGGATATCGATGAGTGCCAGTTTTTCAAGAGTACCGAGAACATTTACACTTACAGGGTCGAAATTCTTGAAATCGCTGGCTCTTGACAGCTCGTGCTTGAGATTGGCAATTTCAAGTTCCTGATGTTCTAAAGTGTCAAGAAGCCCCTGAATTGCTTCAACATCTTTGGAAAATGTGAGAACGAGTTCAATGTTGCCCTTATTATCGAAGACAGGTATGCTTGTAGCAATGATCTGTCTGCCGTTTCGAAGAATCTGGAGAACGCTTAATGTCTTTTTCTCCTCTAGAACCTTGAGAGTGCTGCTTTCGGTAAAATAACCTTCTCTCACCAGTTCTCGAACATTTTTACCGATAATATTTTTAGCATCAAATTCATTTATCTCTATTGAAGCAGGATTAACAAAGACAATTTTGCCTTCGCTGTCACTTACAAAGATTTCATCAACCTGATTTTCTACAATTATCTGATAGATACTTTTCGTTTTCATAGTTGTTTTAACTCTACATCATTTTACTCAATTTATCATAAATTTTGTCGGCCAGTCTGAACAGAGGATGCCTGAAGATAACGCCCAGAACAAACAGAGCAACGGCAATGGCGCCGATTACGACAGCTGAAATATATCCGCCCATCAGAATCCGATGTCCTATAAGAAGACTACCCATCATACCGGGAGTTCTTCCTATGAGAGAAACTATCAGAAACGGTTTAAGTTTCATGCTGGAAAGACCTGCTGCATATGTACAAAGATCCTTAGGCACACCGGGAATCAGATAGATAAGAAAAACGATCATCATTCCGCGTTTACTGTTTATCTTGCTAAGCATATCGTCAATTTTTTCCTTACCGAAAAGGATTTGCATGGCATCGCGGCTGAGCACCCGTGCAATGTAATATGTCAAAACCGTTCCCAGGGTTGCACCCGCCAGCGAAAGAAGATATCCCAGCCAGAAGCCGTACATGTAGCCGGCAGCAAACTGCAGTGCCTGACCGGGAATAACACATATGACAATCTGCAAAACCTGAAACAATATGTAAAGAGGAATACTTTTTAACTTGTATGCCTCAAGAAGTGCCTTAACATCTTCAATCGATGAGAACCTTTCAATCAGATCGTGCTGGCAGAAGAAAATATAAGCAGGTATGCCGAGAATAAGAACTATAAGAACCAGCAGCTTGACCACAGCAATAATTCGTTTGATTCTGGTGGTCTGACTGACTCTTGATTTAATCTCCTGTCGTTTTAGTTGTTTTTTTAATTTTTTATCTGTATTGTTTTCTTTCATTTTCCAAAGACAGTGCCACTCCCCTGTCTTTCATTTCCTGAAGAGCCTTGATAACTCCGAACTTGGAATGCTCGTAAGTCAGACCTCCCTGGAAATATACAATGTAAGGCGGTCTTATTGGTGCGTCAGCAGAAAGTTCAATAGATGACCCCTGAATGAATGCGCCGGCTGCCATAATAACAGGATCTTCATAACCCGGCATTTCCCATGGTTCCGGCGAAACATATGAATCTATCGGAGCTGCAGCCTGTATTCCCTTGCAGAAGGCGATTACTCCTTCCGGTGTTCCCAGTTTAACAGCCTGTATAATATCGCTTCTGATATCTTCAGGTTGAGGACAGACTTCAAATCCCAGGTTGGCAAAAGTCTTTGCGCACAGAACAGCACCTTTAACCGCAGAATTAACCGTCTGAGGTGCCAGGAAAAGACCCAGAAGCATAGTCCTGGTCTGTCCGAAGGTCAGTCCGCATTCGCCGCCGATTCCAGGTGAAGTCATTCTGTATGAAACCTTTTCTATCAGGTCAGCTCTGCCTGCAACATAGCCGCCTGTCAGTGCAAGTCCGCCTCCGGGATTCTTAATAAGAGAACCGGCCATGATATCAACCCCAACTTCAGTAGGCTCCCTGGTATGGAGAAATTCTCCGTAGCAGTTGTCAGTCATGCATATAATGTCCGGATTGATTCCCTTGACGAATTTAACCCATTCCTCTATCTCTTCTATGGTGATGGCCTTGCGCCAGCCGTATCCTGTTGCTCTCTGAAGAGAAATCATGCGAGTTGCGGGAGAAACAGCTTTTGCAAGAGCATCAAAGTCTATTGTTCCTTCAGGAGTAAGTTCAACCTGCTTGTAGGTAACTCCGTATTCAGCCAGAGAACCCATGCCCTCCCCTCTGATTCCGATAACTTCCTCCAGAGTATCATAAGGTGCACCGGTACAGTAGATGAGCTCGTCTCCGGGTCTGAGAACACCCATTAGAGCCAGCGTCAGGGCGTGCGTGCCGTTCACTATTATTGGACGAACCAGAGCTGCCTCGGCACGGAAAATATCGGCATAGACTCTTTCAGTTGCATCCCTTCCGGCATCGTCATAACCGTATCCTGTATTCCACGAAAAATGCCTGTCACTTATTCCGTTCTTCTGAAAAGCATCAAGAACCTTGTACTGATTAAAGGCCATGATGTCGTCCAGTCGTGTAAAGTATTCCTTAACTTCTTCTTCACTTCTGTTTACCAGATCCAGAACATCCTCCGATATCCCAAAGCTGTCTCTTAACATGTTGTAAGTGATGTTTTGCATATTATTTTTTTTCTCCTTTTCGTTCCAGTTCCCACTCCATGTCCCGAACAAGATCACGTTTTACATTCATCTTGTGTCCAGCATAGAGCTGGGTTGTCGTCACCTGTTCATGATCCAGCAGAGCCTGCACATCGAATATGGAATTACCCCTGCCTATTAGGCTTGTTGCGGCTGTAGCCCTTAGTTTATGCGGGCTGTAACCGGCTTTTCGCGATGTTGCCAGACCGATTGAAGTGTATTTCTTGACCAGTTCTCTGATCTGGCGCTCCGTCATTCGTCTCCCCTGAAGCGACAGGAAAAGTGCATCCTTGTGTTCATCGGAAATACTGTCTTCCCTTCCCCTTTCGTTTTCAATGTAATCGGTCACAACCCGATGAACCGACTCGTTGAGAGGCATTATCGCCTCCTTATCTCTCTTTCTGTATATCTTGAATTCACCTCTGTTGAAATTAAAGGAAGATACATTGAGCTGATGAAGTTCAAACAGCCTGAGACCGTATGTCAGAAAGAGAATAAGAATCGCTTTATCACGCAATTTGGTTTTTTCCCAGAACTGTCTTTCCTTGGGTGTCAGATGTGTCCCTGCAGAGACGGCATCCAGCATAATCATAACCTCGTCATCCTGCAAAGCCTTTATCTCTCGTTCGCCTGCCTTAGGCACGCGAATCGGATCGAATCCGTCAGTTATGTTCTTATCTACCAGCTCATCTCTGTAAAGCTGCTTAAACAGCACTGAAACAGATGATTTCTTTCGTGCCAGAGTCTTGTTTCCATTCTCATACAGAACAATCTCGTCATCTTTTTCGACAGTATAGCTCCTGCAGTAATCGATGAAGATATTTACATCAACCGCCTTGATTCTGTTAAATTCGGCAAGAGTAATATCCTTGATGACAGCGGCCCGGGTAAGATCTGTTTCATCGATAAGATACTGACAGAAGAACCTGACATCACTGAGATAAGAAAGCCGTGTCCTTGATAGAACATTACCCTTCAGATACGCAAAATAGCTCCTCATAAAGTTAGGGAGCTGCTTCTGGATTGCCTCGCATTTCTTAACGATTTCATGCTCCTTCATTACAATATTGTCGGGCTTCTCGCTCCGGTTGTGCAGTCTTACAGTTTTTTCTTCAGCCATTGACAGATATCCTCAATTGCTTCTTCATCATTCAAGTATTCCGATAAATTGTACCATTTCATTTTATCATATCTGCGAAACCAAGTTAACTGTCTTTTTGCATAATGACGAGTATTCTTTTTTATTTTATCAATGGCAGTCTCCATATCGGTTTCCCCTGCCAGGTATTCAAATATCTCCTTGTATCCGATTCCCTTCATTGAAATATCGGAAGCTTCAAGTCCCATTTCAAGCAGATCTTTGACTTCATCAATGAGACACTTTGAAATCATGACATCCACTCTGTCATTGATTCTGGCATAGAGTTCTTCCCTGTTTCGTGTGAGACCGATTAAGACGGCCTGATACTCTGTTATTTCCCTCTGAACCGCATCAAAAGGTCTTACGGAAACCTCACCTTCATGAATTCTCTCAAGAGCGCGAATTACCTTCTTTGTATTGTTTGGATGTATTCTGGCTGCGGCTTCCGGATCCTTTTTACATAGAAATTCATGAAGATAACTGCCGCCTTTGCTCTCGCGGAGTTCCTCAAGCTCCTGTCTGTAATCACTGCTGATATTGCCGTCTGTGAAATCCATATGGTAAAGAAGAGAGTTGAGATAGAGACCGGTACCGCCTGAAACTATGGGAATTTTGCCTCTTGAAAAGATATCCCGAATAGCCTCCCGTGCCAGCTTTTCATAAGCGGCAACAGAAAAGTTGTCCCTTGGATCTACAATATCCACCATATGATGAACGGCTTGAGAACGCTCTTCAGCATCAGGTTTAGCACTGCCTATATTCATATATTTATATAGTTGCATGGAGTCACAGGAAACGATTTCGCCGTTAAAAGCTTTTGCAATTTCAATGGTGTATGCGGTTTTTCCTACTGCCGTGGGCCCAGCTATTACGACAATCTTAGACACGCTTGAACATCCTTTCTATTTCATGACGAGTCATTCTTATAAATGTTGGCCGCCCATGAGGACATGAAAACGGATTGTCACAAGACTTCAGGCTGCTGAACAGGGCTTCTGCTTCTTCACGGGACAGTATATCGCCGCCTTTTACGGCGGATTTGCATGATCTGATTATGATTTTATCCATAACTCCCGCATCAGTAAGGTCAGGATGTGAAGAAAATTCATTGAACAGATCCTGAAGAAAAGCCTCCGCCTGGGAAATTTCCATAAATGCAGGAATTTCACGAACAATATATGTGTTATTTCCAAAGAATTCTATATCATAACCCATAGTTCTGACCTGTTCTATCCAGTTATCCTCTGTCGAAGATACATCTGCCGAAACATTGAAATTCAAAGGAATAAGCAGCTGCTGAGCCGCCCTCTCACCTGACATATACTGGTGTTTCAGCCTCTCATAGAATATTCTCTCGTGGGCAGCATGCTGGTCGAACATGTAAAAATTACTCTCATCGAAGGCCAGAATATATGTGTTGTACAGAGAGCCGAGAAGAACCAGATCGTCAAAGACAAAAGGATCGGTACTGACCGCCTTTGCCTGTTCCTCAACAGCGGAGAATTTTTCAGATGCCCGGATCTCAGAATCCTCTCTCAAGATTTGCAATACATTTTTTATGTCAACCTGTTCGGATTTTTTCTGTTCTGCTTTTTCTATCAGGGAGACCTGATCTTTATGAACCGGTACTTTTCTTATTTGCGGTACAGCTTCACGGCTCTTTAATGCATCCACTACAGCACTTGTGATGAAATCCTCCACCTCAAAGGCATCATCAAAGCGCACTTCCCTTTTAGTCGGATGTATATTGACATCCAGTTTGTCATAAGGCATGGCAAGAAACAGGAAGGCAACAGGAAATCTGCCATGAAAAAGCCGCTCCTTATATGCCTTTTCAAGTCCCCTCTCCAATACCCCGTCGGAAACAACTCTGCCGTTTACGCAGAAAATCTGACGGCTTCTGGATGATAGAGAAGTTCCCGGCCCCGAGACAAAACCTCTCAGCGTATATTCACCTGAGCTGCTGTCCACTGCAATAAGATCCCTGCCTATATCTCCACCGTAAATGCTTATGATATTGGCAAGAATGTTTCCCTTACCCGATGTGGTAAAGACAGTATTTTTTCCGTTTATGAGATTCATTCTCACATCCGGATAGGATAGTGCTATTCTTGAGACCATGTCGATTATTCTTCTGGCTTCCGCAGCTTCTCCCGCCATAAATTTATGGCGGGCCGGAACATTGTAAAACAGATCCCTTACTGTTACAGTTGTCCCCACAGGGCATCCTACCGGTGAGTTGTGTATGATTTCACTGCCTTCAGCTATGACTTTCCGCCCGGTCCTGGAATCTGCGGTCTTAGTTATAAGTTCAACTCTGGCAACGGCGCATATGCTGGCCAGTGCCTCTCCTCTGAAACCCAGGGTTCCGATTGCATCCAGGTTGGAAACTTCGGAGATTTTGCTTGTGGCATGTCTTCTGAAAGCAAGCTCCGCATCATTTTCATCAATGCCGGAACCATTATCGGTAACCCTGATGTAGGATTTGCCGCCGTCCCTTATTTCAACGGTAACAGCATCGGCACCTGCATCAAGGGCATTCTCCACTAATTCCTTAACTATTGAAACAGGTCTGTCGACGACCTCTCCCGCCGCAATCTTATCGGCAATGTGCTTATCAAGTACCTTTATCATGTTTCTAAATGTGCTTCTTTAAATCCTCAAGTATTCGCAAAGCCTCGGAAGGAGTTGTATCCATCAGATCCAGGCTGCGTATTTTCTCAATAACGGGATTGGGCATTGTGTCCATAAGTGAAAGCTGAATCTCAGTCTGTACCGGCTCAAAACTCTCCATAACGGGAGCAACGGGAGCAGGAATATTGCCGGTGTTTAATATCTCCAGCTGTTCCTGAGCTCTTTCCAGAAGTTCTTTAGGAACCCCTGCAATCTTAGCCACATGGATACCGTAGCTCTGACTGGCGCTGCCCTCAATAATCTTATGAAGAAAAATCACTTCTCCGTTTTCCTCCGCAACATCAACATTAAGGTTCTTGACACCTTCAATTGTATCTTCCAGGACAGTCATCTCGTGGTAATGTGTGGCGAAAAGAGTTCTTATGCGCCTGTGTGGCTTGCTGAGATATTCCGCAGTGGCCCATGCTATGGAAAGCCCGTCATATGTGCTGGTTCCCCGGCCTATTTCATCAAGAATAACCAGGCTTTTCGGTGTGGCGGTATTGAGAATGTAGGCCAGCTCGCTCATTTCAACGAAGAAAGTACTTTGCCCCTGAGCCAGATTGTCCGATGCACCTATACGGGTGAATATCATGTCGCATATTCCGATACGGGCTCTTGATGCGGGTACGAAGCAGCCTGACTGTGCCATTAGCACTATAAGAGCTGTCTGTCGCATATATGTTGATTTGCCGGACATGTTCGGTCCAGTAATAATGAGCAGGCTCTGATCGGTCTTGTCGATATATGTGTTGTTATGGACAAATATACCGTCCCTTATAGTCTGTTCTATAACGGGATGTCTGCCCTCTTCAATGATAATGGTATCACTTTCATCAACAAGAGGCTTCACATATCCGTTTCTTTCGGCGACCTGTGCAAAAGAAGTCAGAACATCAAGAGTTGCCACAGCTGTGGAAGTCTCTTGAATTTCAGGAATATAATTCTTCAGTTCGGACCTTATCTCCATAAAGAGCTCATATTCCAGCTTATTAATTTCGGCTTCGGCATTTAGAACCAGCCGCTCCGTCTCCTTCAGCCGGGGAGTTATGAATCTCTCGCTGTTGACCAGAGTCTGTTTGCGTATATAGTCCTCAGGAATCTGGTCATAGTAGGACTTGGTTATTTCCAGATAGTAGCCGAACACCTTGTTGAATCCGACCTTGAGATTTTTGATACCCGTACGCTCTCTTTCCACGGCTTCCAGCGAAGCTATCCATTCCTGAGCATCTCTTATAGATGATTTTAGACTATCCAGCTCCTCAGAAAATCCCGGTTTTATAACCCCGCCTTCCGTAATTGTAAACGGGGGTTCTTCCTCTATGCCGCAATCGATTATGTCATAGATTTCAGAAAGATCGTGTATGGAAGAGCCGAGCTCACCAAGAAGTCCTTCATGTCCGGCAAGTTCAGATTTGATTTCAGGCAGAACATAACAGGAATTACGGAGAGCAATCATATCACGACCGTTGATTTTTCCGGTTGCGACTCTCCCGGCGAGCCTTTCAAAGTCGTAAATTCTCTTCAAATGTTCCTTGATGTTATTGCGGGCAAGAACATCCTCCAGCAGAATTTCAACGGCATCCAGTCTTTTCCCGATTTCTGACATGTCGATGAGCGGAGCCTTAAGCCACTGTTTCATCTTTCTGGAACCCATGGCCGTATGAGTTTTATCAAGAACTCCCAGGAGAGAACCCTGCAGCTTCTTTTCAAAAAGTGTCTCTGTCAGTTCTAAATTCTTTATAGTAGCTTTGTCCAGGGACATCTGTTGTCCCATGGAATATACTTTTACTTTGCGAATATGAGACATCTCGCTTCTCTGAGTATCGGAAATATATAGAAGCAGAGCCCCAAGGGCAAATTCCGCGGCACTGTCCTCTTCTACACCTATACCGTGAAGAGCAGTTATATTAAACTGACCGGTAACAGCATCTCTCACGGCCGCCGGTCTGTAATAAACATCTTCAATTATATTAAAATATGCCTCGGTGAGAGGCATAATATCTTCAATATCAAAGGCCTCAGCAGTTGCATTGTCACAGATTACCTCCTTCGCTCCGATTCTGATAAGTTCGTTTACGAAGCCTGTCCGTCTGTCCGGACCCGTAATAGAGGTAAGATACATTTCTCCTGTGGAAATATCGCAGTATGATAATCCGACGGAGAGATCTTCCCCTGTCATGCTGAATACTGAAGCAATATAATTATTTTCGTTTTCTTTGAGCATACTACCGGAAAGAACCGTTCCCGGAGTAACTATCTGCACCACATCTCTCGCAACAAGTCCTTTGGCTGAAGCAGGATCTTCTGTCTGTTCGCAGATAGCAACCTTGTACCCCTTATCAATAAGACGGGCAATATAGTTTTCAGCGGCATGGAAAGGGACACCGCACATGGGTGCCCTTTCCTCAAGACCGCATTGTTTACCTGTAAGTGTAAGCTCAAGCTCACGGGATGCCGTTCTGGCATCATCAAAAAACATCTCGTAGAAATCGCCCAGACGAAAAAACAGAATGCAATCCTTATGCTTCTCTTTTATATTAATATATTGCTGCATCATCGGCGATAACTTAGCCATATTTCCCTCTTTGTTTTCTTCTAAAGCACTTATTTTCTGTTTTTATAGGCTTCCATGCCCAGTTTAATTAGTTCAGCACCTCTTCTCATCTTTTCAGGAGCAAGAACATATGCGATACGCATCTCATCCCTTCCAAGCCCCGGAGTGGCATAGAATCCTTCAGCCGGTGCAAACATTACAGTTTCACCGTTGTCGTCGAATTCCTTCAGCAGGAACATGAGAAAATCCTCAACACTGTCAACGGGCAGCTTGCAGGTCAGGTAGAAGGCTCCGCCCGGTTTCTGACAGACAACGCCCGGAATCCCGGAGATTTCTTCATACGCGGCATCTCTTCTGGCGCAGTATTCGGCCTTTGCTTCTTCATAGTATGACTTATCCAATCTGTATAGAGCAGCCGCACCTACCTGCTCCAGTGTCGGACAGCAAAGTCTTCCCTGTGCCAGCTTCAGAATACCGTCCATTAACTCTCTGTTCTTTGATATTACAGCACCCACTCTGGCGCCGCATGCAGAGAATCTCTTTGAAACCGAGTCTACGATGATAACCCTGTCAGCAATATCTTCAAGCATTCCGAAAGAAGTGGCTTCTCTTCCGTCATATACAAATTCTCTGTAAACTTCATCGGAGATAATCCACAGGTCATGTTCTCTGGCAATTTCGCCTATTAGCTTCATCTCATCCAGAGTAAGAACTCTTCCCGTAGGATTACCCGGACTTATACAGCAGATAGCCTTGGTTTTAGGCGTGATTGCAGCTTCTACAAGATCTTTTTTTGCCCAGGCGTACCCGTCTTCGGCTTTTGATGTGATTGGAACCAGCCTGCCTCCTGCGGAGTTGCAGAATGTAGTGTAGTTAGTATAGAACGGTTCAGCAATAATAGCCTCCTCATCGGGATTAAGGAGGGCGGTAAAGATCATCGTGATAGCTTCGGAACCTCCGTTGGTAATGAGAATATCTTCTCTTTTGAAATCCATGCCATACATCTTGTTGTAATCGATCATGGCATCAATAAGCTCAGTTACACCGCCGGATTCAGCATAGGCGATAACCTTCCTGTCAAACTTATCAATGGCTTCCTTAAAGCAGGCCGGAGTTTCTACATCCGGCTGACCTATATTCAGTCTGTAAACGGTTTTTCCTTCCGCTTCCGCTTCGAAAGCATAGGTGTTGAATCTTCTGATCGGTGAAAACTGCATTGCTGCTACTCTTTCTGATATTTTCATTTTTGTCATCTCCTTTACCATTTCCATATCGTTATTTATTCATAAAAGCAAAGCTTTTATTTCAGATTATTATGTGATGTGTTCACAACTTCATCCACATCCAATACTATATCAACAGGCTTTTTCTTCTTCATGAAAAGAAGATATTCGATATTTCCTTTTGTTCCCGTAACCGGTGAGTAAGTAAGACCGTGACTGTACAGTCCGCACTTCTCTCCATAGTCTATTACATTATATATTACTTCCCTGTGTACGGCGGGTTCTCTGACTATCCCTTTCTTTCCCACCTGATCCCTTCCTGCCTCAAACTGAGGCTTAACAAGACAGACAAGAGACCCTTCATCATGCAAAAGCTCTGCCGCAACCGGAAGAACCAGCTTGAGGGAAATGAAAGAAACATCGATACTTATAAAATCAATTTCACCGCACCCTACTTCGTTCACATCCAGATACCGGATGTTGCATCTTTCCATGTTTACAACGCGCGGATCTTCTCTGAGCTTCCAGTCCAGCTGACCATAACCCACATCGATACAATAGACCTTGGACGCTCCTTTCTGCAGCATGCAGTCTGTGAAGCCGCCGGTGGAAGCGCCTATATCCACAGCCTTTACCCCTGAAAGGTCAAAATTGAAGGTTTTAAGGGCTTTTTCCAGCTTCAGACCGCCTCTGCTCACATATGGACACAAATTCTCTTTAATGGTGATTTCAGCCTCCGTGTCAACAACTGTACCCGGCTTATCCGCTATCTTTCCGTTAACATTTACTATACCGGCCATTATTGAGGCCTTTGCCTTTTCCCGGGAGGAAAAGAACCCCTTTTCAACTGTAATTATATCCAGCCTCTTCTTCATTTATTCCTCAATTGATTCAATCGCTTTTCTAATTGTACGTGCAATAGAAACGGCATCCAGTCCATAGCGGGCATAAAGCTGCTCCTGTGTTCCGTGTTCTATAAACTTATCCGGCCAGCCCAGATTTATAACCGGTGTATCCGATTCCGAAAGAACCGCAGAGATGGATTCGCCTATGCCGCCGGAGATGACTCCGTCCTCAACTGTAAAAATAACATCATACTCTTCAGCAGATTTATGTATATGGGATTCGTCCAGCGGTTTAATGAATCGCATATCAGCCACTCCGGTACTGATTCCTTCCTTTTCAAGAAGATCAGCAGCAGCCAGTGCCTTGATTACCATGGGGCCGACGGCACAGATCTGTACCCGGCTGCCGTCTTTGATCTGATGTGCCCTGCCCGTCTTGAGAGAAGAGTGAAGCTTGAATTCACCGGCTTCCCCCCTTGGATATCTGATTGCGCAAGGACCGTTCATTGAAGCAGCCAGCTCAAGCATTTCTTCAAGCTGACGGGCGTCGACGGGAGCCATTACCGTTAAATTGGGAAGATTCTTCAAGAATGCCATATCAAACATACCGTGGTGGGTTTCGCCGTCGGCACCGACGATACCGGCTCTGTCAAGACAAAGCACCACAGGCAGATTCTGCAGGCAGATATCTTCAACTATCTGGTCGTAAGCCCTTTGCAGGAAAGTTGAATAAATGGCAACAAAAGGTTTCAGTCCCGCTTTAGCCAGACCGGCAGCAAAAGTGACAGCATGGCCTTCGGCGATACCCACATCAAACATTCTTTCGGGATACATAGCGGCAAATTTATCAAGACCGACTCCGCCGACCATGGCTGCACTTATGGCTACAATATTTTCATTGGAGCCGGCCATTTCAATCATTTTCCTTCCGAAAACCGATGAGAAAGTTTCGCCCGATGCAGAAGGAACAGGTTTGCCAGTATCAACATCGAATGCGCCTATACCGTGAAACAAGTCCGGGTTTTCTTCGGCCTTGGAGTAACCTTTCCCCTTCTTGGTAACAGCGTGAATCAGAACCGGTCCGGAGAAACCCTTTGCCAGTTCTAGAGTTTCACAGAGATCCTTTATATTGTGACCGTCAACGGGACCGATATATTTGAACCCCAGTTCTTCAAAGAAAATGCCGTCAATTACCGCATATTTGATGTTCTCCTTGGCATGGTGTATACCGCTTATGATACTGTCACCGATTACCGGAACCTTGGCAAAGCCTTTCTTTACCTGAGTTTTCATATGTACATACTTATCAGTACTGGTAATCCGGCCCAGAGAGGTGGAAAGACCGCCGGTATTCGGTGAAATGGACATCCCGTTATCATTAAGTATTACGATAAAATTTGTTTCCATGTTTCCGGCATTGTTGAGTGCCTCAAAGGCAGGGCCGCCTGTCATGGCACCATCACCGATTACCGAAATGACATGGTAATCCTCCCCTTTCAGATCTCTTGCCAGGGCCATTCCAAGCCCGAGAGAAACAGATGTACTGCTATGCCCGGTATCAAAAAGATCATATTCACTTTCGGCAACCTTAGGGAAGCCGCTGAGACCGTCAAGTTTGCGTAATGTATCAAAGTCTTTCATTCTGCCGGTCAGTATTTTATGTATATATGTCTGATGACCCACATCCCATATTATTTTGTCTTCCGGTGTATCAAAGCATTTATGAAGAGCCATTGTAAGTTCAACAACACCCAGATTCGGTGCCAGATGACCACCGGTTTCAGCAACGGTATCAACGAGAAAATCACGGAGCTCATACGAGAGAAGCTCCATTTCACTGTAACTCATATGCTTGAGATCATCAGGAAAGTTTCTTTTTGATAAATAATTACTCATACTATCTACCCCTGTGCGCCAGCTCTATGGCGAGTTTAACAAACAGTTCGGCGTTATCGTAATACTCTGCCAGAGAGTCGATAGCTGAACTTGTCAGTTCCTCAAGCCTCTCCCTGGACTTGTCGACACCGTAGAGATTAGGATAAGTTGCCTTGTCATTAGCTGCGTCTGCACCTGTTTTTTTCCCCATTTCCTCTTCGTCGCCTATAACATCCAGAAGATCATCGGCTATCTGAAAGGCAAGACCCAGATTTTCCGCATAGGTGGTCAGGTTATTCAATGTATCGTTATCGCAATCACCGAGCTGCGCACCTGCCCTGACTGCGGCGATAATCAGATTGGCGGTTTTTGTTATGTGAATATAATCCAGAAGCTCGCCGGAAACATTTTTGCTTTCTGCCTCAATGTCAGCAACCTGACCTGCAATCATTCCTCTGCAGCCGGCACCCTTGGCAATTTCATAGCTGGCTCTAACCCTCTTATTGAGAGCCTGAGGATTATCGAAATAGAGAAGCATATCTCTGTTCATTACTTCAAAAGCGGAAGAAAGCAATCCGTCACCTGCAAGAGTGGCGACATCTTCACCGTAAACCTTGTGATTTGTAGGCAATCCCCGCCTCAGATCGTCATCATCCATACATGGCAGATCGTCATGTATCAGTGCGTATGTATGTATGTATTCCAATGCACAGGCATAAGGAAGAGCCTCTTCCGCATTGCCGCCGCAGAAATCGCATGCAGCAAGAAGCAGTACCGGTCTGATTCTCTTTCCACCGGATGTAAGACTGTATTTCATGGCATCATACAGAACAATACTCTTGTGGTCAATTTCGGGAATGAATCCGGTCAGATTTTCTTCAATCATTTCTTTGTAATCATCAAAAGTATAATCTTTCATACAAAACCTCCTATTTAGTCAGCGTCTCTATCTTTTGAGCAGCTTTTTCAAGTATTTCACTGCATTCTTTATAGTATTTAATTCCTTCTTCATATGTTTTTATAGAGTCTTCCAGGCTGGTATCCTGTGCTTTAAGCTTTTCGGAAGCTGTTTCAAGATCCTTAAGCGATTCTTCAAATGTTCTTTCTTTATCAACAGTCTTTTCAGTCATGGTTCTTCTCCTTATCAACTCTTGTGACAGTTGCTTCTGCTCTGCCGGCAGCAGCTTCTATATTTATCCTCTGACCCGGCGAAAGCAATCCTGCATCCACCACTATTTCCCCGTTTATATCTGTAACCACAGAATATCCCCTGTTGAGAATAGACCTGGGATTGGCGGTTTCAACTATGGTTTTAAGCATTTCCATCTTTTCTCCGGCTGATTGCAGTCTGCTCAGGAGAGATTCTTTCATTCCCTCTATGAGCCTGTCCGCATTTAATTGTTCATATTCAATTCTATTCATGATGTTCAATGCAAAGGCTTCCGGGTTTAAAGCTTCAAGCCTGCTCTTGTTCATATCCAGAATTTTAGTGAGCTCCTGTGCAAGACCATTTCCCAGACTTTTGACATATTCTTTCAGCTCAAAGGTGTTGGGTACAGCCATTTCCGCAGCAGCAGTCGGCGTAGCCGCTCTCATGTCCGAAACGAAATCGGAAATGGTGAAATCCGTTTCATGTCCTACCGCTGAAATCACCGGTATTTCTGAAGCAAAAATGCTTCTCGCAACAATTTCCTCATTAAAGGCCCGGAGTTCCTCCATGGAACCTCCTCCCCTGCCTGTAATTATTAAATCAATATCCTTATATCTTTCGTTGAGATCGTCTATTGCACCGGCAATATCATCCGGTGCTGCCGGACCCTGAACGAGAACCGGGTATATAAGAATATGGACAAAATCATTTTTATTTTTTATTGTTTTAACTATATCCTTAACAGCGGCACCGGTTTCAGATGTTACAACGGCAATCTTTTTCGGGAAAAAAGGGAGCTTTTTCTTGGCACTTTCAGCAAACAGACCTTCCTTTTCCAGCTTTTGCTTCAGCTGTTCAAACATGAATGCCAGCTGCCCTTCACCTTTGGATTCAATGTCTCTGATGCTTAAGGAATAGTAACCGCCTCTTTCATATACGGATACATTGCCTGTTGCAACGATTTCCATACCTTCTTCAAGAGCACAGGCTATTTTAGGCAGAATACTCGAAGCAAGAAAACAGTTGACTTTGCTGGACGAATCTTTCAGTGTGAAATATACATGACCGGAACCGTGAAACTTCAGGTTGGATACTTCCCCTATAACCGATACGGAACCCAGAAGCGGATCGGTATGGAGGACTCTTCCTATATAATTGTTCAACTGTGCAACAGTGATAGGTTTTAATCCCATATATATTCCCCTCCGAGAAGTGCTGTGCCCACCGCATTATCTGAAGAAAGATTCATGTCGTCAAAGTAAACTATTATACCCATTTTTTCAAGCTTCCCGCTTATTTCACGGCGTATGAATCTGCTTGTTGAAACTCCGCCGGACATGATTATATCTTTAAGACCGGTGACGCCGGATGCCTGGACCAGAAGCTCCGCCATGGCATCGGATATCTTTGTCATTATTTCCCGTATAAATTCATCTCTCAGCTGTATGTCCATAGCCGACGGTGAAACTCCTCTGGAGAGAGAATTAATCTTGTTTTTAATCTGTGTATCTATTCCCGACAGATTGACTTCTGTATCAGTAACTTTTACGGGTGTCAGCATGTTTGAAGTTTTACCGCAGCTGCAGGCGATTTCATCCATTTCCTCACCGCAGGGAAAAGAAAATCCCATCATAACACCGGCTCTGTCCAGAACCTGTCCGAATGATATGTCTTTGGAACCGCCTATGATCTCAATATCGTAAAATGTGTTTTCTCCGCTGAATGTAGAATAGCCCCCGGTTACCGTTCTGCGCCTGTCAATTGATGCAGGTGTTATTTTCAGTATTTCGCATGTCCCTCCGGAGAAATGACATGCCAGATATTCGTCCATGTATTTCATCTCGCTGAATGCCCTGATGGCCTCAATATGCCCCTCCTGATGGGAAAAGCCTATTACAGGCACCTGAAGAAAGGTACCGATGGTTCTGGCAAATGATTCTCCTGCCAGGAAACAAGGCATATATGAACCGTTTACCGGACGTGGTCTGGATGAATAGGCAACGGCAGATATCTCACCTTTGTAATTCTGTCTTAACTCCTCGAAAAGTTCAGGCAGATTTTTCATATGCTGAAATACGGCATCAGATTGGCGGAGTCCCCTATCTCCCTGCCTGACATCAAGAAGTCTGCGCAAATCCACAGCTATACTCCTGCCGTTGAGTACGGCAACAGAGGTTGTGTAGTTGCTGGTGTCAATTCCCAGTATGTATTTATCGTCACCCATATTAAATAACCTTTGTTACAGCACCAAGCAGGCCATGCACGAATTTAGCGGACTTCTCAGTGCTGTATTTGCCGGCAAGATTTATAGCTTCATTAATAGCAACAGCTTCGGGAATATCATCGCAATATCTGATCTCACCGATTGCAAGACGCATTATGGCCAGGTCAACCTTAGGCATTCTGGATGTCTTCCATCCCGCACTACATCGATTTATCAGTCCATCGATATCGTCAAGATTGAGTATTATATCCTTAAGAAGGCAAGTCCCCCTGTCTATGTGGTTGCCTGACAGTCTGTCGGCGGCAAGAGAGCCGGCAACAGCAACTGCATTAACGGAAGAAATTTCTTTTGATGTGTCCAGCTCATAAAGAATCTGCATAAAAATTTCTCTGGCCTCATTTCGTGTCATCAGTTTCTACTCCCTGTACATGTATGTTCACAGTTTTAACCTGTCTGCCGATCATGGCGTTGATTTCATTTTTGACATTTTCCTGGATGTCCCAGGCAACAGCGGGAATCTTGTGTCCATATTCAACGATAACATGAACATCTATTTCTATGCCGTCATCATCCTGGCTGACCTTAATTCCCTTTGACAGAAGATCCTTACCCAGGAGATTTTTGCTCAATACATTGGAAAATCCACCGGCCATGCGAAGTACGCCATTGGTTTTAAGCGTGGCGTTTACGGCACATATGGCAACTATTTCATCGGAAACAGTTATAGAATCCGAATTGTGAGTGCCGGTTCTGTCTTTCATTCTTCCTCTTTTTCAACAGGCGGCAGAATTTTCAGTGCAACCTGCTCTATTCGTCTGTCCTTGACGGATTTAATTGTGAAAACATAGTTTTCGTAGAATATTTCTTTACCTATATCATCATCGTCGGGAATTTCACCCAGCATATCAATTATGAATCCGCTTATGGTTTCCGAATCCTCTGATTCCAGATCTATTCCAAGTTCCTCATCCAGATCATCCAGATTCATACTGCCTTCGATGATATACATCTTGTGTCCTATCTTGGTGATTTCCTGCTCCACTTCATCGTATTCATCAGCTATATCACCCATAACCTCTTCTATTATATCTTCCATGGTTACAATTCCGCAGAAGCCGCCGTACTCATCGATGAGAATGGCTATATGCTGTTTGGTTTTCTGCAGTTCAACGAAAAGCGTGTCTATATTCTTCGTTTCCGGAACAAAATAGGGTTCCCGCAGTATCGGTTTGATATCCACCTGATCAAACCCGTCGGTTCTGGCTTTAATAAGGTAGTCCTTAATATTCAGTATTCCGATAATATTGTCGCTGTCATCATCATAGACTGGTATTCTGGAGTATCTCAGCTCCATAAGCTCGTCTATGTACTCTTCATGCGGATCGTTTATATTTATAGAGAAAACATCGGTTCTGGGTGTCATGATTTCATAAGCCAGAATGTCATCAAAGGCGAATATGGATTTAATCATATTCGTACCCTCTTCGTTAAGCTCTCCTTGCTCTTTGCCCGCCTCAATCAGGCAGACTACATCGTCCTCCGAATATTCTACATCGGTAACATCAGTTCTCTGTCTGAACAGTCTGAGCAGAATGTTTACCGATATTGAAAGCAGAGCAACAACAGGCTTGAACAGATTCGATACAAACTTTATTGGACCGCATATGGCCATGGCCATTCCTTCAGCATGAAGCATTGCAAGCCTCTTTGGAAACAGCTCACCGAAAATAAGCACAATAATTGACATTCCGACAGTAAGAAGCACAGTGGCAACAGTCTGACCATGTGGAATCCCCAGACCTGTCAGCCATATTCCCACATCTCCGGAAAAATCCATGGCCGCTATGGCGCTTGTCAGAAATCCCGCCAAGGTAATGGCAACCTGAATGGCACTGAGAAACTTGTTGGGTTCTTCCATCAGTCCGGAAAGAGCAATTGCTCTCTTGTTGCCATCCTGCGCCAATGTGCGTATTCGATTTTTGTTTGCGGAAACGATTGCCATTTCCGATGCTGCAAAAAAGCCATTGACCATTATAAGTATCACAAGTACTATTATTGCTCCCGTATAGGGCCCGGGGTCGGATGACATTTTCTCATTTCTCCTTTCGTAACATGAAGTTCTCAGCAACAGGACGATCCATCTTTATCCTTACTATCTGCTGTGGATGAGGAGCTTCTTTTATAGGGTTATCCTCTTCATCAAGCATTGTTTCAATTTTCTGGGTAAAAAACAGTGCGCCAGAATCCGCCTGTTTACCCGGAGGGCCGAAGATCTCAATTTTATCGCCTACGAGCATCTTATTCCTCTGCTCTATCAGAGCCATTCCTGTATGCTGATCATATTCCTTGACCAGGCCGATAAAGCTGTACTCTCTGGTATATGCGCTTGTCAGATAGTTCTGATCCTCATTTGTGGGCTTATTGAAATAAAAGCCGGTGGTAAACTCTCTGTGGCTGGCTTTGCACATTTCCGTATACCATTCCGGATTGAAGGGCCTGCCCTCCGCAAGAGCATCTATTGCTCTTCTATATGCACCTATAACATGGGCGATATAAAAAACACTCTTCATTCTGCCTTCTATCTTTACCGACATTATTCCCGCATCAGCCATTTCTTTCAGGTGCTCGAGCATACAGAGATCCTTGCTGTTAAATATATATGTTCCTCTGTCATCTTCGTCCACAGGCCAGTATTCTCCCGGCCTTTTTTCTTCTTCCAGGCGGTACTTATACCGGCAGGGGTGTGCACAAGCCCCCCTGTTGGCGTCTCTATCAACCATGAAATTACTCAGCAGACATCTGCCGGAATAACTTATACACATGGCACCGTGACCGAATCCTTCCAGTTGGATTTCCTCAGGAAGGTTTTGCCTTATGCGGCTTATTTCACCCAGGGTCAGCTCTCTTGCCAGAACAATACGCCTTATTCCCTGCTCCACCCAGAAACGGGCCGAAACATAGTTTGTCATATTGGCCTGTGTGGAAAGATGCAGTACGGCACCGGGAATGGTCTCTCTGACAATAATTATCACAGCAGGATCAGAGACGATAAATGCATCAACGGGAATGTCTTTAATAAGCTGCAGATATGATTTGAGAGGCTCTATGTCCTCATTGTGAGCGAATATATTAAGTGTCAAATAACATTTGACTCCGTGTTTGCGGGCGTATTCCACACCTTCTTTTATTTCCTCCACGGTCAGATTACCGGCACCCGCTCTCAGGCTGAACATTTCTCCACCGAAATAAACGGCATCGGCACCGTAATCAACTGCTATTTTCAGTTTTTCCAGATCGCCGGCAGGAGCCAGCAGTTCAAGTTTCTTCATAAAATACTATTCCGTAAGGCTGATTGAAACACCGTCTCCCACAGGAAGAACGCTGGTTTCAGCCTGTTCATTTATATACTCAAGAAATTCACGCATTTTTCTGATGCTTGTCTTGTATCTGCCCTTAGTATCATACTCATCGCTTGCCGTCATGCCTTTCATCAGCACATTGTCGCAGATTATCACAGCATCGGTTCTGCATAGAGGCAGTGCCAGATCCCAGAAAACACGGTAATGACTTTTTGCAGCATCGATGAAAACAATGTCAAAGCTGTTTTTTGGCAGTTTCTGCATTACTTCTCTCGCATCTCCGCGCAAAACCCTGATTCTGTTTTCAAACCCCATATTTCTGATGTTGGACTCGGCAATATCAGCCAGTTCACTGTCAGACTCAATTGTGACAACACGGCAATCGCATGCATCTGCGAAACAACATGCCGAATAGCCTACTGCTGTTCCTATTTCAAGAACCTCTGCGGGCTTTTTGATTCTGAAAAGCTGCAGAAGCAATTCTTCAGTATCTTTAAGAATGATCGGGACTTTTTCTTTTTCGGCAAATTCCCTGAGATCATTCAGCTTTTGATTTCTGTTAACATACAGCGTATCGAGATACGCCTTTATTATGTCATTTGTAATGTTCATTATCGGAGATCTTCTTCACTCCACGGGTGTGCTTCAACATTGGCGTTATGCTCTTCAACGGTCTTGCCGTAGTATACCGTTCCGTCCGGTCCGGCATAGAAGAACAGATCCTTTGTCTTTTCATAATTCAGCACAGCATCCATATCTATTACCGGAGTGGCACATATAGGACCCGGAGTTATCCCTTGAAACTTTCTCGTGTTATATGGCGAATCCGAGTTGAGCTGTGATCTTTTCAGATCAACTCTGTCTTCATCAAATATGTAACAAACAGTTACATCGCTGCCCAGAGTCATGCCCGCATCCAGTCTGGCTATAAATACTCCGGCAATATGCGCCGCTTCTTCAGGGTTGCTTCCGCCTTCTTTGCATACAATTGATGACAGCGATAGAAATTCATTTACAGAGAAGCCTGATGCTTCTATGGCATCCTTTCGTTCCGTGAGAACCGTATCCATTCTGTCAAGCATCATTTCGGTCACGCTTTCAATGGTAGGGTTATTATCAGTTATAAAGTATGTATCAGGAAACAGGTACCCTTCCAGCGGGTGCATAACATCCTTGTGGAGTACATCGTCTGTCAGGAACCAGTATTTCTCTATAAGCTCTTTAACATATGCCTCGTCGTCCCACCTGGCCATAATCTCCTTTGCGGAGAAAGGAATGGCTTTAGAAAGAAGTTCCGCATTCTGTGTAAGTCTGTACCCCTCCTTCATTTCAAATGATTCCTTGGAGAGATAGTTAAAGTCACCATTGTTGATGGACCTCATCATTTCGGTCAGGGTCATGGACTTGTTGAAAATATAGGTGTTTGCCTTAAGGGAATCGTAGCCGCCGATTTTGGCGTTTATTTTGGCGCAGGTCATGTTCTTTACAAGTCCTTTATCGTCAAGAATATACACTATAGCCATAGCTCCGCTGCCCTTGGGAATCTCAACTGTTATTTCTTCTGTATCGCTTGCGTCAACAGCACCCAGACCATTGAGATATACAAGCAGTCCGCCGGTGAAAAGTGCTACAGCAACCGCTGCAACTATTATGAGTGTCTTCAGACTTACTCTCCCGCTATTTGACATTTATCATTTCCTCCGTTTCAAAAGAGGGACGACAAAGCAGCGCCCCTCTCCATATAGTCTATGTTTATTTGGATCTACTGAGATATTCTCCCGACCTGGTATCTATCTGGATTTTTTCTCCCTCTTCGATGAATATGGGAACCTGTACAACAGCACCCGTTTCAACAACGGCAGACTTGGTTACATTTGTTGCCGTATCGCCTTTTATTCCCGGTTCTGTCTCAATTACAACCAGATCAACGAAGTTAGGGGCTTCAACAATGAACGGGTTACCCTTATAGAACTTGATTGTGGCTTCATCATTCTCTCTCAGATATTTCATAGCATCTTCAACCAGGTCAAAGGCCACGGGCACCTGATCATATGTTTCCGGATCCATGAAGTAATAGAGATCACCATCGCTGTAAAGGTACTGCATGGTTTTTGTATCAATATGAGCCTTAGGATACTTGGCATCCGGATTGAAGGATTCTTCTCTGATAGCACCTGTAAGGATGTTTTTATACTTGGTTCTTACAAAAGCCGCACCCTTTCCCGGTTTAACATGCTGAAAATCCAGAACAACATGTGGCTGTCCATCAATTTCAAATGTGATACCTTTTCTAAAATCGCCTGCATGAATCATAGTTTATCGCCTTTCTCATTTCATATAATGATCAGTTTTTTTTCTGAATTAACCGCATTTATTATACCAAATTCAGTAATGATTGCCAAGTCCTCTATGCGGACCCCGTACTTGTCCGGAATATATATACCCGGTTCAACAGTTACAGCCATATTCACAGCCAGAACATCGTTATTATCCCTGGACAGACGCGGTGCTTCATGAACTTCGGCGCCCACTCCGTGTCCGGTGGTATGTATGAAGTATTCGCCGAAGCCGGCAGCTTCAATTACATCCCTTGATGCCTTATCCACATCCCTGCAGGCCACACCGGCACGGCATGCATTTAATCCCGCAAGCTGTGATTTCAGCACCACATCATAAATCTGCTTCTGTTTATCATCCAGGTATCCTATACCTATGGTTCGTGTCATATCACCGCAATAACCGGCATATACGGCACCGAAGTCCATGGTCAGAAGCTCTCCTTCCGTAATTACCTTGTCTGACGGCACACCGTGAGGCTGGCTGGAATTTACTCCCGAAACGCATATGGTATCAAAAGCCAGGGCTTCCGCACCCAGAGCAAAGAGAACTCTCTCTATCTCGGCAGCAACCTGTTTTTCGGTCATTCCCGGCCTGATGTAGTCAAGAATATGCTCAAAGCATTTATCTCCCATAGCTGCAGCTGTCAATATCCTTAATATTTCATCGGGATTTTTTATCATGTTATCGCGGTTCAGTTTTTCTGTCATTATTCCGTGTCTCCAGCATCATCAGCAGGAACCATACCCAGGTCGGCAACTTCTCCGATTATCTTATATACATCGGACATCATAGCGCTGAACCTCATCTGATTTTGTAAAAACTCATTGGTGAGAGGGTTTTGCATGAGAACAGCACTGAGCTGCTGAAGCTGCGTAAACACTTCCTGATCCGGCTCCTCGCCCATCATGTGAGCGGCCTGAAATTCAATCTGTCTCTTCATGAAATCTTTGATTGCGGCATCAAGTTCAGGATTCTCTTCAACCTTTTTCTTTACTTCATTAAATCTCTTGCATTCTTCTGATTCTTTAATTGCTCTGGCCAGCTGATGGGCCTGATCGTATACGTTCATCTTAATTAAACCTCCATAAATATCGGCAGTATTATCGGACTTCTGTTGGTCCTGCTGTATATATACTTTTTAAGACCTTCTCTGACCACGGTCTTTATGCTGTTCCAGTCATTGACATTTTTGTTGAGACAATCCTCTATGATTTCGGTCGCTCTTTCACGTGCCGCACATATGATATCTTCGTTTTCTCTCACATATACAAAACCTCTTGATATGATTTCAGGGCCGGATACAATCATATGTGCATCTCTGTCAATTGTGGCAACCACAATAATCAGACCAGATACGGAAAGCAGTTTCCTGTCCCTAAGTACAATGTTTCCTACATCTCCTACACCGAGACCGTCAACGAGGATTCCGTCAGCATGGGCAAAGTCCTCTCTGATAACGGCCTTCTTTGATGTCAGCTCCAGGCAGTCACCGTTGCTCATTACAAAGATGTTCTCCGGCAGCATGCCCAGATCTATGGCCAGCTGCCTGTGCCCCTGTAAATGAATGGCTTCACCGTGAACCGGCATAAAGTATTTAGGTCTGATAAGTGAATGCATCAGCTTCAGTTCTTCCTTGCCTGCATGACCTGACACATGGGTTTCGGCAATATCCGAATAAATTACCTCCGCACCTTTCTCAACAAGTTTGTTTACTACATTGGATACTGTAAGCTCATTTCCCGGTACAGGAGATGAAGACAGTATAACCATATCATTATTTCTGATATTGATTGACTTGTGATCTGAGGATGCCATTCTGGCCAGTGCCGACATGGGCTCGCCCTGGCTTCCCGTAGTAATTATAACCAGTTCCCTGTCGGGAATATTTCCGGATCTGTTAAGATCAACAAGCATGGAGTCAGGGATTTTAATATATCCCATCTTTCGGGCCAGCTCAACAACATTTATCATGCTTCTGCCCGATATGGCCACCTTTCTCTTACATAGCAGAGCTATATCAATTATCTTTTGTATCCGGTGCACATTGGAAGAGAAAGTTGCAATGATTATTCTCTTTCTGGATCTCATGAATATGGTTTCAAGAGTATCTCCGACAACCTTTTCGGACCGGGTATACCCCGGTCTGAGCACATTTGTGCTGTCTGTCATCATCAGCAAAACACCTTCAGAACCGATCTGTGCCAGTCTGGCAAAGTCGATAGGATTACCGTCAACGGGGGTATAGTCGATTTTAAAGTCTCCTGTATGGAATAATCTGCCTACAGGTGTCTTGATGCTGTAGCATACCGCATCCGGAATGGAATGTGTAATCCGTATAGGCTCAATGCGGAAATTGTTTCCCACTCTGAATTCCTTGCCCGGCTGAATTACGCGCATATTGGCTTTAATGCCATGCTCCTGAAGTTTCTTCTCTATAAGCCCCAGCGGGAACTGCAATCCATAGATAGGCACATTTACATTTTTAAGAAGATATGGTATGGCACCTATGTGGTCCTCGTGTCCGTGGGTAATAATAAGCCCTTTGATTTTCTTGTCAGTTTTTATCAGATAGTCGAAATCGGGAATAACCTTGTCGATTCCGAACATCTCGTCATCGGGGAAAGAAAGTCCGCAATCAACGAGCAATATCTCATTCTCATACTCGATGACCGTCATATTCTTTCCTATTTCTCCCAGACCTCCAAGTGGAATAACCTTAACCGAAGCAGGTACCTTTTTGCTCTGCTGTTTCGGTTTTCTGGCCGGCTTCCGGGATGTCGGCTGGGATTTAAAATCCTTTTTATTAAAATATTTTGGTTTTTCTACCATTATTGTCCTTTCCGGAATCTTCAGCCTTTTACGACTATGTTAATCAGTCTGCCCGGTACAGCAATGACTTTAACAATATTCATACCGGCTGTTAATTCCTTGATTGTTTCGTCGTTCCGGGCGATTTCAAGCATCTCTTCTCTTGTGGATTCACCCGGAATGTTGATCTTTTCTTTATTCTTTCCGTTAATCTGTACAACGATTTCAATCTCGTCCTTTATAAGTGCGGATTCGTCATATTCCGGCCATGGCTGGTCATGAACTGAGCCTTCATAACCCAGATTAAACCATATTTCCTCCGTAATATGCGGAACGAACGGAGCCATGAGAATGAGGACAGATCTTACTGCAGCTCCGTAGAGAGGCTCATTTACATCGCCTTCCTTGTACTTGTACATTTCATTTACCAGCTCCATTACCGCACTTATGGCCGTATTGAAGTTGAATCTGTCACCTACATCTTCTGTTACTTTCTTTATTGCGTAGTTGAGAGCATAGGCAAGCTTCTTGTCGGAATCATTTCTGATTTCAACCTCTGCTGTTTCAGTATTGTGTTTTTCGGCAAATTCATATGCCAGTCTCCATATCCTGTTTAAGAATCTATAGCTTCCTTCAACACCCTTGTCAGACCAGTCAAGCTCTCTTTCGGGCGGTGATGCAAAGAGAATAAACAGTCTGGCCGTATCGGCACCATACTTTTCGATAATTTCCGCAGGGGAAACAACATTGCCCAGGGATTTGCTCATCTTGGCACCATCCTTGATTACCATGCCCTGAGTGAGAAGGTTCTCAAAGGGCTCCTCATCTTTGACCAGCCCCAGGTCATAAAGAGCCATCTGGAAGAATCTGGCGTACATCAGGTGCATGATGGCGTGTTCGACACCGCCGATGTACTGGTCTACATTCATCCAGTAATCAACTTTTTCCTTAGCAAAAATTTCTTCCTCATTTCTCGCGTCACAATACCTGAGGAAATACCATGATGAATCCAGGAAGGTGTCCATAGTGTCCACTTCTCTCTTTGCTGTTCTGCCGCACACCGGGCATACGGTGTCAACGAAGGTCTGTGATGTAACTATAGGAGATTCCCCCTTGCCGGAAAATTCAACATCAGTGGGAAGTTTCACAGGCAGGTTTTCTTCCTTTTCGGGAACCCACCCGCATTCATCGCAATAGATCATCGGGATAGGTGTTCCCCAGTACCTCTGTCTGGAAATAAGCCAGTCTCTGAGCCTGTAGTTTATGGTTTTGCGCCCTACTCCTCTTTCTTCAGCTACTTCGGCTATTTTTTCTATGGCATCAACATTGTTCATTCCGTTAAATTCTCCGGAGTTCACAACGATACCCTCTGCAGCACATGCTTCTTTCAGATTGTTAATGTCAACCTCAGGATCCTGCGGATCGATTACGGGTACGATTTCAAGACCGAATTTAGTTGCAAATTCAAAGTCACGCTGGTCGTGAGCCGGAACACCCATTACCGCGCCGGTACCATATCCCATGAGGACATAATCTGAAATGTAAATAGGCATTTCCTTGCCGGTAAACGGATTTATGGCATATTTACCTATAAACACACCGGTCTTTTCATTAGTCGTTGAGGTTCTCTCGATTTCGTTCATGTGAGAACATCTTTCGATATAATCCAGAACCTCTCTTTCGTACTCCGTGTCCCTGACCATATCAGGAACTGTAGGATATTCAGGTGAAAGAACCATAAAAGTTGTTCCGTAAATAGTATCAATACGGGTTGTGAACACGGTCAGAGAATCGTCGCTGTCCTTTATCGGGAATACGGCTTCCGCACCGTAAGACTTGCCGATCCAGTTCCTCTGCATGATTTTCACCTTATTAGGCCATCCGTCCAGCTTATCCAGGTTATCAAGAAGTCTGTCCGCGTAATCTGTAATCTTGAAGTACCACTGAGACAGATTTTTCTTGCCCACGGAACTTCCGCATCTCTCACAGCATCCTTCCAGCACCTGTTCATTGGCAAGTACTGTCTGGCAGCTCGGACACCAATTAACGGAGCTCTCTTTTTTGTACGCCAGTCCCTTTTTGTAGAACTGAATGAAAATCCACTGCATCCACTTGTAGTAAGAAGGATGTGACGTTGCAACCTCTCTGTCCCAATCATATGAAAATCCCAGCTCTCTAAGCTGTCTGTTCATCTCATCAATATTTCCCCATGTCCACTTTGACGGTTCTACATTGTTCTTTATGGCTGCATTTTCAGCAGGAAGTCCGAAGGCATCGTAGCCCATAGGGTGAAGCACATTGAAGCCGTTCATCTTTTTGAATCTGGCAACCACATCACCGATTGAGTAATTTCTTACATGTCCCATATGAAGTTTGCCGGAGGGATAAGGGAACATTTCAAGTACATAGTACTTTTCCTTATCGGGATCCTCAACTACTCTGAAGGCATTGGTTTCCTTCCATTTCTGCTGCCATCTTTTTTCTATTTCCGTAAAATTGTATTTCTCTTGCATCTTATTTAACTCCTCCGGATTTATTCAACTTCTATTGCTTCGCAATCTCCCCAGACTTTTTCGAGATTATATCTTTCTCTCATTTCCTGAGTCATTACATTTACTACTATATCGCCATAGTCCATAAGAATCCAGCCCGATGTCTTTCTTCCCTCCACATTGTTTGGGAAAATTCCTTTCGGCTCCATCATTTCCTCAATATTTTCAACCAAAGCAGCAACCTGTCTGTCACTTCCTCCCGAGCAGAGAATAAAGTAATCCGTAAAGCTCGCTTTTGGAGAAACATCAATAACTATTACATCGATTGCCTTTTTGCTGCTAAGGGTTTTAGCTATGGACATAGCTTTTTCTCTAATTTCATTCATCTCCTGTCTCCTTGTTTCCTATATAATAATATATTTTGGGGATAAAATACAAACCCAAGTTTGCATACCTATCCAAACACTGTGGGCTCTTTATTATCTTTTTTTAGGCTTTATTAACACAAATTATAGCTTAAACATAAATATTAAGTTTTACATTAAGTGAAATTACGCATCACCAGTTTCTGAAAAAACAAGTGAATATGCATATGTTCCATTATTAATCTCTTCATATTTGATAATATATGATTTTGCCTTTTCATAACTATCATATATTGAAGATGCTTCATCAATATACCAGTTGTCATATTTCAGAACGACTTCATCGCCGCATAACTCAAAAACATCCCCACCTAACAGTAAGTATTTGTGTTCTTCTAAAATACTTATTATTTCTTCAATCACATCACTGGGCCAAGCATAATCATTTATTCCAA
>CAYFQD010000013.1:0-44777 GCA_964345275.1 uncultured Oscillospiraceae bacterium | reverse complement strand
AGGAAGAGGCTCGTGTCAAGGCTGAAGAAGAAGCGAGGGTTGCAGCTGAAGAAGCCAGGAGAATTGAAGAAGAGAAAGCAGCTGCCAAAGCAAAGGAAGAGGCTCGCATTAAGGCTGAAGAAGACAGAATAAGGGCTGAAGCAGACTTGAGGGCGGCACAGGAAGCAGCCAAAATCAGAGCTCAGCATGCTGCAAGAATTGCAGCTGAAGAGGAAGAAAAGTTCCGCGCCGAGCAGAGAAGAAGACTCATAGAAGAGGAACAGCTGAAAGCCAGACAGGAAGAAGAAAGACTTGCGGCTGCCAGGAAGGAAAGCGATGCTGCGGAAATCAAATCGGATAATATTATAGCTGCCCATACAACAAGAATGCGTGAAGACGATGCGGCTAAGCTGAGAGCCGCGATAGCAGGATTCAGGGAGAGTGTGGAGAAAGAAACTCCGTCGACACAGCCGGCACCTATCACGAAAACAGAACCCGGGGTATCGGATTTTTCTACACCTGAAGCCATAGAGGCACGCCGCAAGACACAGGATAAGATAAGCGAGATGGCGAAAGCCAGAGATGAATTTTTTGCTGATTTCGAAGAGGATTATCTTTCTGCGAATAAGGCCGCTGCGGCTCCTGCACCACCTGCAGAACCTGCACAGCCTACAGAATCTGCGCCACCTGCACAACCTGCAGAACCTGTGTCACCTGCAGAACCTGTGGAGTCTGCAGCTGAAAACCTTGTAACAGGCAGAAATACCATGCTGACAACCGACAGCGACATGGTTAAAACCAGAGTGATTAATAAGGCCGATGTTCTCGCAGGGCTTGAAGAGACAAGAAGAATATCGAAGACGGAAGTAAAAGCCGGAACCGAAGAGGCTGAGTCTCTGTTTGATTTGGAAGCCGACAAACCTATGGACGATGATTTGCTCAGTCGTTTTGAGGCGGCAGCCGAAGAGAAAGAAGAGTTTCCGGGAGAGGGTTATGCGATAAAGGAAGAACCCGCAATAATGCCGGAAGCTGATCCGGCAGAAGATAAGCCGGGACTCGCGGGAACAGTATTGCTGCCGGGCCGGGAAATAGAGTCGGATATCACACATGACTTTGACAGCTATGGCGATGCAGAGGCGGAAAACTACAGAAGAAGGCAGGAAAACGCTATGCTGGAGGAGACTGTCGAATATGAGGAAGAAAAGAGTGGTAAGGGAAGAATTGTACTTAAGATTATTCTCATATTGCTGATTATTATATTTGCTGTTGAGCTGGCAGGAATAGGAATAAAGTTCCTGGCACCACAGAGCAAGGCCGCAGAACTTATCGACAACCAGGTTGAAAAAATTTTACAATTCATTACAGGCGATAAGAATAGTTATAGTTTGACAGATATTGACTACTATATCTAATTAAAAGGAGGATTAGAATTGGAAGTAAAGAAAAAAAAGAGGATGGGCTGGAAAGGAGTCGTAATAGTAATCTTGCTGATTATTTTACTCTTCGTGGCTCTTATTGGCTGGATCACTGACTTTCTGTGGTTCAGAGAACTGGGATATATCTCTGTATTCCTTACAAAGCTGTTTACCCAGCTGAAAATAGGTGTTCCGACCTTCATCGTCGTGACATTCCTTGCATATATCTACCTCAAGGCAATAAAGAGGGGATATATGAAGAAAATAGAGTCCAATGAAATGCTGAATCACAAACGGCTCAATCTGATTTCCTGGGGATTGGCGGGAGCTTTTGGTGTGGTAACTACCTTTTTTGCCGTAACCAGACTCTGGTTCCTGGGATTACAGTTTGCCAACAGCACGGAATTCGGAACTAAAGATCCGCTGTACAATCTGGATATTTCGTTCTATGTATTTAAATTGAACTTCATTGAGCAGTTAAACGAGATTCTTCTGCTACTGTTTGTTGCGTTTGCGGCATTGACGATAATCTACTATATGATCATGCTCACCATGAGAACGCCGACAATCTTTGAAGAGGCGGAAGAAGTGCCGGATGAGGAAGAAGACATATACGATGACGACAGATATACCGGAGACGAATACGGTGGAGACAGAATGGATAACAACCCGTTCAGCGAAGTCAACGATATGTTCAGTAAATTTGCGAAACAGTTTACAGGCGGTGGCGGCACCAGGAAACGTCAGCCGAGACATGCACCGCAGAATCAGATTGACACAAAGAACCTGAAGCTTCTGGTTCAAATTGCAGAGAAGCAGCTCATAGTTGTAGGCGTTCTGTTCTTCCTTATGATCGGCGTTTACTTCCTCCTGAAGCAGTTTGATTTGCTTTTCGGAAGCACAGGAGCTGTATACGGTGCCGGCTTTACGGATGTTAATGTTACTCTGTGGATGTACAGAATACTCATAGGTCTGTCGGTACTGGCTGCCATAGGTTTTGTTATCGGTATAGTGAAGAAGCAGTTCAAGCCAGCGGTGATTATACCCGTTATTATGGTGGCTGTCAGCCTCCTGGGAACGGGAGCAGGCATTCTGGTGCAGAACTTCGTGGTATCACCGGACGAAATCCAGAAGGAAAGCAAGTATCTGGAAAGAAATATCGAATACACCCAGTACGCATATGGCCTTGATGATGTTGATATGAAGCCTTTCAGGGCATCAAATGCTTTGACCAGTGAAGATATTGCCAACAATGATGAGACCATATCAAACATCCGAATCAATGATTATGCCCCTGCAATGACATTCTATAACCAGACACAGTCAATCAGGCAATACTACATCTTCAACGATGTTGATGTGGACAGATATACTATTGATGGAGAATACACCCAGACCTTCCTGTCGCCGCGAGAAATAGATGAAGAAAAAATCAGCAATACATGGCTGAACAGGCACCTTAAGTACACTCACGGTTATGGTGTGACTCTGTCCAGGGTAGATAAGATTACTGCCAGCGGTCAGCCGGATGTGCTCATTGACAGCATTCCGCCGCAGTCGTCCGTGGATATAGAGATTACAGATCCTGAAATCTACTTTGGTGAAATGACCAATGACTATATTCTGGTTAATACCTCGGAAGATGAATTTGACTATCCTGATGGTAATACTAATAAGTACTGCCAGTACGAAGGAAGTGCGGGAATCAAGATGAAACTGCCGGCCAGGGTGATGTTCTCAGTAAGAGAGAGATCCCTGAAGATGCTGGTTTCAGGAAATATCAGCAGCGATTCAAAGATTGTTATCAACAGGAACATAAAAGAGAGAGTAAGGACGATTATGCCTTATCTGGAATACGATGAGGATCCTTACATGGTAACCGTTGATGGCAAGCTTTACTGGATTATTGATGCTTATACGGCAACAAACAGATATCCTTATTCTGAACCGTACAGCCAGGAGACGGATGTTGATTATGTAAGAAACTCCATCAAGGTTGTAATTGATGCATACAGCGGTGAAACCAACTACTATATTGTTGATGAAAACGACCCGATTGCACTCACTATGCAGAGTATTTATCCGAAACTCTTTAAGAACTTCTCGGAAATGCCGGATGGAATCAAGGCACACATAAGATACCCGGGTACACTGCTGAATATCCAGGCTACAATTTATCAGAGATACCACATGAACGATGTGAAGGTATTCTACCAGAACGAAGACTTGTGGCAGATCGCCAGTGAAATATATGGTACGAAGGAGCAGCCGATGACCCCTAACTACTATATCATGAAGCTGCCTGGCGAAAAGAGTGCAGAGTTTGTAAACTCCATTCCTTTCACCCCTAAGGATAAGAGGAACCTGATGGGTCTGCTTGTAGCAAGAAATGACGGTGCGGAATACGGAAACCTGGTACTTTATCAGATGCCTAAGAGCAAGATTGTTTACGGACCTATGCAGGTTGAAGCACAGATTGACCAGGATACGGAAATTTCCAAGGAATTCTCCCTCTGGAGCCAGTCCGGATCAAAGTATTCCAGAGGTAATCTCTTCGTAGTTCCTATTGAAGATTCCCTGCTCTATGTTGAGCCGGTATATCTGGAGGCAACAAACTCAAGTATACCTGAAGTAAAGAGAGTTATCGTGCTGTTCGGTGACAGGCTTGCGTATAAACCTACTTTGGACGCTGCACTGGAGTCTCTCTTTGGTGAGGGAGCGACAGACGATGGCGGAGACAAGAAGCAGGGTGACAAGGGCGATACTGACAAGGGAGACAAGGGCTTGTCACAGACTGAAATTATAGCTAAGAGTCAGGAAGCATTCGAAAATGCTCAGGATGCAGCACAGAACAGCGAGTGGGCAAACTACGGCAAGTACATGGATGAACTTGAAAAGTACCTGAACATGTTAAATTAAAAAAACGAATTGAAAGTCAGGACATTCCCGGGCCGTCATAAGGTTTCGGGAATGTTCTGTGCTGTTATGAAAATTAAGAGTTAATATTAGGAGACAGCATATGCTTAAATACGATCTGGACAAAATGCTATATACCCTGCCTGCAGACCGGCACAGTGCGGAGGAAATAAGAGAGGTGCTTATGGCACATCCGGAGGTCAGGTTTGTGTCACTGGTGGGTATAGATCTAGGCGGTCATGATACGGATGAAAAAATTCCCGTGGAGGAGTTTCTTAAGGATATAGACGAATTCCTGGACAACGGAGTTCAGACAGACGGATCCAGTGTAGTTCTTCCCAAAATAGCATCCCTTAACAATGCGAAGGTTGATATTGTTCCTGACAGAACCGTCAACTGGTTTGTGGATCACAATTTCAATCATCGGGATGTTGAGACGGGACTTCCTGTGGGAACCTTGAGAATCCCTTCATCACTTGTCCATAATGATACGGACAGGGTAGGTTCCAGAGTAATTTTGAGAGATGCCATATTCAACTTTAAACAGGATCTGATGGTACTCCTTGCCGAAAACCCCTATGTCTTTGAGTACATTGATATAGATAGTGCTGATGAGATAGAGAGGATTGTCATCACAGCGGCAACAGAGCTGGAATTCTGGGTAAAGACGCCGGACGATACAGCTGACAGAGAGCAGCTTTCCATTGCTCAGATGATGAAAGAACAATACTGGAAAAGAACAACCGGACCCGTAAGAACAGCGCTGGAAGAAAGTCTGCTCCTCTTGCAGAGATACGGCTTTCAGATAGAAATGGCTCACAAGGAAGTAGGCGGAGTCAAGGCCAAGCTGGGCAACTCCGGTAACTACGATCATGTTATGGAGCAGCTTGAGATTGACTGGAGATACTCCTCTGCCATACAGGCTGCGGATAACGAGAATCACATTAAATATGTAGTAAGAGATATCTTCAGAGCCCACGGACTTGAGGTCACCTTTATGGCAAAACCCATAGAAGGTGTTATAGGAAGCGGCAAGCATACCCACATGGGTGTAGCCGCAGAACTTAAAGACGGAAGAACCGTTAACCTTTTCTCGCCGTCCGATGTGGAGAATCAGTTCCTGAGCCCTATAGGCTTCGGTGCTCTAATGGGGCTTATGCAGAATTACGATGTAGTAAACCCCTTTGTAAGTGCTACAAGCGATTCATTTAACAGGTTGAAACCGGGTTACGAAGCACCCGTTTGTATAGTTACATCCCTTGGACATGATCCTAAGATGCCGTCCAGAAACAGAACGGTTCTGGTGGGGCTCATAAGGGACATAGATAGTACAGAAGCAACAAGATTCGAGCTCAGATCTCCTCATCCGAAAAGCAATACATACCTGGTTCTTGCCGCTTCATATATGGCCATGCTGGATGGAATCAAGGCGGCTCTTGAAGCGAGAAAATCTCCCGAAGAGCTGGAGATGTCCATATCCAAGGCATATGGGGAAGAAGACTTTTACCTTGACACCGACAGAGTCTACAGAAGTGAACAGGATGTTTTTCAGTACTATACGGAAGAGGAAAGAGAACAATATTTTGGCAGCGCGCCGCGAACCGTATGGGAGAACATACAAGCCTTTGAAAAATATCCGGAAAAGCTTGAAGTATTTAAAAGAGACGATGTGATGGAGACTCAGACATTGGAGTCCTATAAGACAGCGGTTCTCGATCAGTGGGCTCTGGAGTTAAAGAGCCGAACTGTACCTGAAACCATGGCTTTGCTCAGAAATTGTGTACAGATACATAAAGATGATGACTTCTGTAATTATGACAAGCACTACTGGGGCAAGATTATCAGATTAAGAAATGCTTTGGGCAAGAACACTCTTGAGAAAACCTGTCTGCTTACGCAGATAGTGGAAGCACTGAACGCCGAGGACTATGCAAAGGCTTCCGACCTGCAGGTTGAAATGTGCGACAAGGTGGAAGAGCTCACTGAACTATATATTACCTACAAAAAGAATCTGTTTTAGACAGGGAAAGGAAGCAGAGACTATGTTGGATATCAAGAGAATAAGAGAAGATTTTGATGGCATAAAGAAGGCTGTCGAATCCAGAGGCAAAGGTGACTTCGGGATAGAGGAAGTGCGTGCTTATGACCTCAGAAGAAGAGAAATTCTGGCAGATGTTGAGCAGATGAAAAACCGGCAGAAGATCAAGTCTAAACAGATTCCGCAGCTTAAAAAAGCGGGAGAGGACACAGCGGAGCTGATGGCGGAAATGAAAAAGCTCAGCGATGACATCAAAGAACTGGATGCTCAGGTCAGTGAAGTTGAGGAGAAACTCAGGGATGCACTGCTCAATATACCGAATACGCCGCAGCCGGATGTACAGCCGGGAGAAGATGACAGCGACAATGTAGAGATAAGGCGCTGGGGTGAACCGGGGACATTTGACTTTGAAAGCAGGGCTCACTGGGATATAGGTGAGGACCTTGATATCCTTGATTTTGAAAGGGCGGCAAAGATTGCCGGTGCCAGATTTACCGTTTACAAGGGTGCCGGAGCGAGACTGGAGAGATCGGTAATAAACTTCATGCTTAACCTGCACACGGAAGAACACGGATTTACAGAAATACTTCCGCCGTTTATGGTTAACAGGGCGGCGATGACCGGAACGGGACAGCTCCCTAAATTTGAAGAGGACATGTTCTACATTCCGCAGAAGGACTTTTTCCTTATCCCTACGGCAGAGGTGCCGGTGACGAATCTCTATGACGGAGAAATCCTGGCAGCGGAAGATCTGCCTGTTTACCATACCGCCTATACGCCTTGCTTCCGGGCTGAAGCGGGAAGTGCCGGAAGAGATACCAGGGGTCTCATCAGACAGCATCAGTTCCAGAAGGTGGAACTGGTCAAGTTTGTTAGACCGGAAGATTCCGATGAAGAGCTGGAATCACTGACTCTGGCGGCAGAAGAGGTTCTGAAGCGGCTGGAGATCCCCTACAGAGTAGTAAGACTTTCCACCGGAGACCTGGGTTTCTCATCGGCAAAGACCTACGATATCGAGGTATGGATGCCAAGCTATGGCAGATATGTTGAAATATCCTCCTGCAGCAACTTCGAAAGCTATCAGGCGAGAAGAGCCAATATCAGGTTCAGACCTGAAGAAAAGGGCAAGCCTGAATTCGTACATACCCTTAACGGATCCGGCCTGGCAGTGGGCAGAACGGTGGCGGCTATACTGGAGAACTATCAGCAGGCGGATGGCTCCGTTGTTATTCCTCAGGTTCTGCGGGCCTATATGGGTATGGACAGAATCGGCAAGAAATAACATGAGATTGTTATGAATGAATACATAAGCAAAACACAGAGCATATGTCCGGTCTGCTACAGACCGATAGATGCTTATTATATGGAAGGAGATTCTGCCGGCAACGAAGAGAAGAGAGTTTACTTTGTGAAGGAATGCCCTGAACATGGTGAATTCAGAACGCTGGCATCAGAGAGCGCAGGTGATTATAAATGGTGGGTGAATCATCCCGTTATTAATATTCCGCCCCGGGTGGTTATCACCGGAGGAGCACCGGAAGACGGAGAATGTCCACTTCACTGCGGGACCTGTGAGAATCATCTGCAGACGCCCTGCTGCGTTCTCATAGATGTTACCGGCAGGTGCAATCAGAACTGTCCGTACTGTTTCGCACAGGCGGAGGGAGCAATTCACAGCAATGAGCCTTCTCTGACCGACATGGAGGATAAACTTGATCACTTGCTGGAGCTTGGCGAAGAAGGGCGTGAGTTCAATATCCAGATTTCCGGAGGAGAACCTACCGTCAGAGATGATTTGCCCGATATAATCCGCATGGCTTCAGACAAAGGATTCAGTTACATTCAGATAAACTCCAACGGCAGGAGACTGGCTGATGAAGACGGCTATGCAGAGGTTTTGCGTGAGGCCGGAGCCTCTGTAATTTTCATGCAATTCGATGGAACCCGCGATGATATATATATGGCTTTGCGCGGCGAACCTCTCTTTGAAACCAAGGTTAGTGCCATAAGGAACTGCGAAAGAGCGGGACTGGCAGTTACGCTTGTACCAACTATTGTACGCGGCATAAATGACGACAATATAGGCGAGATTATGGATTTTCTGGTGGAGAATGTCAATGTAGTCAAGGGAGTGCACTTCCAGCCGGCCAGCTTTTTCGGACGATACCCTGAAGGAGATGAAATTGAAGGCAGGATTACCATGTTCGGGATTATGCGGGAGCTTGAGAAGCAAAGGCCTCAATTCCGGTATAAAGATTCCCTTCCCATAGCTACCGGGCATACTCTCTGCTGCTGTTACAGCACATATATCAAAGAGCCCGATGGAAGTGTCAGATGCACTCTTTCGGAAAGGGCCAGGGAAGAGGGCGTAGGCTGCTGCGATAATGGTGCCGGAATGACACAGGCAGACTGTCTGGAAGTAATAAAAAAAGACCGTGACTATGTACTCAACAAGTGGGACATAGCCGTACCGGATAAAGCCGGAAGCGGAGAAGCGGGGGGAACGGATTTTGAGTCCCAATACAAAAGTTCCGATGAAATTATGGATCTTGACGAGTTTCTTACGTACTACAAGCGAAACACATTCACCGTAACGGGAATGGCATTTCAGGATCTTTCAAATCTGGATGCGGAGCGATTAAAAAGATGCAGAGTTGTGCAGTATACGGATGACGGGCGACTGATTCCATTCTGCGCCTATAACACCATATACAGAAACAAGGAGGAAAAGAAAAAATGACAATTCAAAGGCCGGGAGAGTTCCGCATAACCGATGCAGGTCTGGATTTAGCCGGACTGCCGAAGGGCGGCCGTGTTCTTGATGTGGGATGCGGCGAAGGAGATACGGTTAACCATCTGAATGAGCTGGGTTTCAGAGCAGAGGGCATCGATCTGAGTCTGCCTAAGATTGCCTCAGCCAAAGAGATGTTCCCCGAAATAGATGTCAAGTACGGAGATGGAGAAATACTGGACGAATACATGTCTTTTACCTTTGACGGGATCACAATGGAGTGCGTTTTAAGTCTGATTAATATGCCGGATGAGGCTCTTCACGAAGCCTATTGTGTGCTGAAAAAGGGCGGCAAGCTTATCATTAACGACCTTTATGAGATTAATCCGGATCCGCAGCAGGTCAAGGCCGTTGCAATTGAAGCAGCCAGGTTAGCCAGGCTTTCGCATGAACATGAGCATGAGGACGGAGAATGCGAAGAAAGAGGCGAGAGGCTGGTTCCCTTCAGATTCGGTGGTGCATTCTTTAAAGATGAGCTCATTGCTCAAATGGAGGAAACGGGCTTCAGAGTTATGGCCTTTGAAGACAGAACCATGGATCTGGACAATTTTGTCGCACAATCGGTAATGGATGGCGAGGAAGATATTATGTCCGGTCTCTGCAATAATCTGCAGAAGGAAATCAATGGAAAGAAACGCCGTATCGGTTATTTCCTTCTGGTTGTACAGAAACCTGTTTAAGGAGCTGAAATGCTTGATTTAGATATAAGAACAAATGAAATTGTTGATGCCTATTTTAAGAATACCGAGAGCGAAGCTTTCCTTGAAGTAATGAGCAGCTTCCACCTTCGCGCGAAGCTGGGGATGTACACGGAACGAAAGCTGCGTGAAACTCTGGCATATGCCGCTGAGAACAGCAGCTTCTACAGAGAAAAATACGACAGAACCATTAAGGATCTGGAAGGTTCTGCATTTGCTGCGGCTTTTAAGGAATTGCCCTATACAAGTGAGAAAGATCTGAGAGAGAGAGGCATGGACATGCTGTGCGTCAGTCCCTCGGAAATCAGCAGAATTGTAACCAGCGGAACTACCGGAGAACCCAAGAGAGTATATTTCACCGAGGAGGATCAGCAGCTCACCGTTGATTTTTTCAATCATGGAATGAGGCTTATAGTGGATGAGTCAGACAAGGTTCTTATTCTTATGCCCGCCAGAATTCCCGGTTCCATAGGTCTGCTTCTTGGACAGGGATTGAGAGATATGGGAGCAGAGGCTATCGAGTACGGAATGCCTGACTTCAAGACAAATGAATCTGATACTGTTGAGGAAATACTGCAGATCATCAAAGATAAGGGCGTGACATCAATAGTAGCTTTGCCGACTCATATGATCCGTCTGGCCAGAGAAGCGGAAAAGCGGGAGCTTGCCGGACCGGCTGTCAGAGACGGGATTCAGCTGCGATCAATTCTTCTGAGCGCGGAATATGTACCTGACAGGACAATGATGATGCTGGAGGAAATCTTCGGATGCTGCGTGTATGAACATTACGGCATGACAGAAATGGGACTGGGCTGTGCGGTAAGCTGCGGATATGGCAAAGGCTATCATGTGCGTGAAGCGGATCTCTACATTGAACTTATAAATCCGCTTACGGGGCAGGTTGTTGAAGGCGAAGGAAGAAAGCCGGGATACAGCAACTACGGGGAAATAGTGTTTACAACGCTCACCCGAAAGGGAATGCCCTTTATACGATACAGAACGGGGGATTTCAGCCGCTGGATTCTTGAACCGTGTCCGTGCGGAAGCGTACTGAAGCGGCTTGACAAGGTGGCACCGAGAGAGGAAAAGAAAGGAGGCCTGTAATGGCAACACCAATTTCATATACGGCAAGGAAATTTATAGAAGAGGGGATCGACTTTGTCGTTGCTAAGGTAATTGAGACTTCAGGATCTACGCCGCGTAAGCGCGGTGCGGTAATGTTAATGTCCTGTGACGGCAACTTTTACGGAACTGTAGGAGGAGGGCTTCTTGAAGCGGAGACTCAGAGACTTTGCAGGAAAGTGGCGGAAACCCGTGAAAAAATTGTTTATGACTTCATTCTCGATGAAAAGAAGACCGGTGAAAATGCACTTGACATGGGCTGTGGCGGAGATGCGAAGATTCAGGTTGAATATATTGAAGCGGCAAATCCTGGCAGTTTTGTTGAGGATTTTAAGATGGAAAGCCAAGCATATATATTCGGAGGAGGGCATGTGGCACTGGCTTTAGAGCCTTTGCTCCGGCATGTGGACTTCAAGACGACGATTATCGATGACCGGGAGGAGTATGCCAATGAGGAAAGGTACCCCCATGCGGAGAGAACCATTGTATGTGACTCCTTTGATAACAGTTTCGATGAAATAGAAACTGATGAAGACAGCTTCATCATTATCGTGACCAGAGGCCATAGAGGGGATCTGCAGGTTTTGCGCCAGGCGTTAAAGCGCCCTTATGCCTATCTGGGCATGATAGGAAGCCGGCGCAAGAATGCACAGCTATATGAGCAGCTTCTTTCAGAGGGTGTTTCTCAGGAGCAGATTGATACGGTTTACTCACCTATAGGCCTGGATATAAAGTCGGAGACTCCTGAAGAGATCGGTGTGAGCATCGTAGCAGAGATAATACAGGTGCGAGCCGAAAAGATTGAAAAGGAAATGAGATTCCGTGAAGTGAAAGATATTCACGCGGACTGAAGGCAGGAGCATGAGAATAGGATACAACAGACTGGAAACAGAGAAATACAGCAGCAATTTCGGTGTGATTATTCTGGCGGCCGGCAAATCATCAAGAATGCATGATTTCAAGCCGCTGCTTCATGTGGCGGGACATACGGCCATAGAGGGGCTGATAGAATCTGTGAAGGTTGCAGGAGTGAAGGATATTCTTGTTGTTACGGGGCACAACAGAGAAGCACTCGCCGAAGTGATCGACAATTGCCGTGTGCGGGAAGTATTCAATGCCGGATACGAGGGCGGGATGTTTACCTCCATTAAAGCCGGACTTGCGGCAGCGAGAGAGACAGACGGCACCGAAAATGGCACCGGGAAGCCTGCTGCAAAGCTGGGGTGGATGATTATTCCCGTTGACTGTCCGCTTATAAGTGTGCGTGTGATACGCCAGGTTATGTCCGCGGTAATGGAAGATGCGGAGCTTGCGGACAGCGAGGCCGGCGCAAAGAACTTTGCAAAGAGCTTCGCAAAGAACTTCGCGGTGGCAACATATGAGGGGAAGAAGGGACACCCTCTGTTTATTCCTGCATGGCGCATTGAAGAGATTTGTGCCTATGAAGGGCAGGGGGGACTTAAAGCCGTTACGGACAAGTATGCGGATGATTTTATTCGTGTGCCCGTCGATGAAGAAGGCTGCATCCTTGACATGGACACGCCGGAAGGATATGAAGACATCAAGTCTTTTGTTGCAAAGGGCTTCGCCCGGGAAAAGCTGGAACTGCTCACTGCCAGGAAAAAAATATTTCTGGTCAGGCACGGAGAAACGAAGCAGCACGCGGAGCCTGTGTTCATAGGGCAGTATGATGTACCGCTCAATGAAGCCGGAATTAATCAGGCAGCGTCTTTGGGGGAACGCATTGCTGAAGCCATGTCTGAGGATATCGAGGCAGAGCTTATGGGAATAGACAAGTTTGGTCGCGAGCCTATGCCGGCCATTGAGAGAATATATTGCAGCGATTTAAGCCGTGCCGTACAGACAGCGGATGTGATATGCGAGAATGTTAATCGTCAATTGGCGATGTTGGGTTCCGGCCAGAAAGTTACCGTAAAAACCGATCCCGGACTTCGTGAAATCAATCTGGGGGTATGGGACGGCAAACCTGTCAGAGAGGTGCGTGAAAAGTGGCCGGATGAGTATGAGCGAAGGGGTCGGGATATTTTTTCATTCAAGACCGGCAGCGGCGTTGAGAGCGGTAATGTATCCGGCAGATCTGAAAGTTTTTACGATATGCAGTACCGCACAGTCGGTGCGTTTCGTGAAATCCTTAGAAACGATGATTCCAGGTGCATTATAATTGTGGCTCACAGCGGAGTTATACGTGCACTTGAAAACAATATAAAAGGTCTCCGCGTCGATGATGACTGGGAGAGCCTTGACAAGGGTGATTTCAGGATGTTAGAGCCGTTTCCCCAGCAGCCTTGGGAAAAAGCATCGGGAGAACGACCTATGGATATTAAAGACATGACAATGGAGTCACTGCTTGAGTATTACGAATAGCTCAGCTCCAGTAAAAATCCAGCAGAGCCTGTTTCAGAGCGAGACGGTTCTGCTTTTTTTCTTCTTCTGACAGAATTTCATCAGGGGTGCCCAATCCGTAAATAATTTCAAGAATGTGAATGGCCTTTTTACCTTCTGACCTGAGTCTGTCCCGTACGGAAATGCGCGAAGTCAGGAAGGGGTATGTAACGGTTTCCACATCGCTGTCATGGATGCGTGCACCGACATCCTCTGCCAGATTCTTTATCTGCCCGGCTATGGTCTTGTCGTCTTCACAGATGAAGCAATCTTCCTCATAACATCCGCCGCTGATTTCCCAGTCTATGAGAATATCGTAGACTGTCCTCACCGGAACTTCAGGGTAAACTTTTCTGATTTTTTCCGATTCTTCCTGACATGTAACAATCATTGCCGGTTTGCCCAGCTCTTCCCAGATTTCTCTGCGGAAGTCTTCGCCCAGCCAGATGGCAGTATCAGGATGCTGAAACAGCAGAGAGTCGTACATCTTTATAACAAGCTCCGGTTCGGCGCCGGCAAGCAGAATGCCGGGGTACAAGGCATAGCTGCATATGTCGTACTCTTTTCCGGAAGCTGTATTTACGGGTTTTTTAATAAGTTCCATTACTATTTTTCCTCATTACTATTTTTCCTCAAGAACTTTCTCGACTTCGGCCATTCTTCCCTTAGCCAGATCTTCGGGGATATAAACCTGACCGCACTCAGGGCATCTGTCCACTATGTGGTGAAACTGTTTTCCCAGATATCTGAAAGTAACATCGATGGGTTCGAGATGCACGAGGCATTTGCTGCATATGACAGCGGAAGTGCCGCTTTTTGTATCATTACTCAAGAATTTCCACCTTCTCTCCGTTCCATATCATTTCTATTTCAATTTCCATGCGGTGGGAATATGCGTTTATCAGCCGGCAACGACTGACAGCCCTTCCGTCAGACAATGTGTCCGTATAGCTTTTTTCATATTCCGCCCAGTAGGTCATATTGCCTATTTTCCGATAGCCGGTGAGCGTACCGGTTTCCTGATTGTACAGGGTTCGGCCGGTTCTCTCGCAGAATGCCACGACATCAGCCGCCTCCTGTTCGAGAATATATTCATCGCTGAGTTTCTGTTTAAGTTCGGGGCTTATCTCCAGCAGAATATCTCCGGAGACGATGATATCGTCTGAAGTGTCGGGCATGATCATTTCTTTTTTCATGAGTATGGCTTCCAGTTGCTTTTTAAGCAGTATGCGATTCTCGCGTCGCGCGGTGAAGGTGTAAAGCTTCGGCTCTACACCGAACACCAGGTTCAGAATATGAGGAGACGCCTTACCTTCATTCATGAAAGAATCGCGGCAGTTAATGCAGTATGTAATATATGGGTTATCGCTTTCTCTGATTCGGTTTTCCCGAACAAACCTGGTGAAACCAGGGTCGGCAATCTGCCCGTGTCCGCCGTAACTGCAGCAGGCGGTGTACTTCTCCTGTACAGGCAAAGGCTCCAGCGTCAGACCCAGCTGCTCACAGATGGTCCTGACCGACCGGCGTACTGAATCATCTGCAGGCGCTGAGCACGGATCAAAGACGCTCAGAGCAGCAGATGAAAATTCCCCGCATATGTTTTCACGATATTCGCCGACTCCCCACTCTGCCATGAGATCATAGAGAAAGACCGTGTCGATTTCAGGCAGGTGTTCCCTGAATATTTTCATACATGTAGGACATGCAATTATCATAACCGGTTCACCGAGCCCTTTCCAGTCGGCTTGAATGAGTTTCAGCTGTGATTGGTGCAATTCCCTGTCACCTGCCCATAGGGCGGGAACGCCGCAGCAACCCAGCATTATTCCTGCGTCGGGTTCGTGTTTAAGGATGTATTTATATGTCCCGGTAACCAGTGCAGGGTCACCGGCACCCAGCTGACAGCCGGGATAAAACGCATAGCGGCATTTACCGGAAGCGCTATCGGATATGATATCAGATGTGCTATCAGATTTGATTCTAGGCGCATCACACAGGAAGGCGTCCTCACCGGTTGTGAAGGCCATGTCTCTCAGGAAGAAGTCGTTAAAAACCCAGGGCATTTTATTCAGCGTATGCATCCTGAACCGGGCGGTCTGAATCAGTCCATCCAGATCGATATCTTCAGGGCAAGTCTCCAGACACAGACCGCAGTGCGTGCAGGAGTTAATAAGCCTTACGGCAGGTGTTGCATGCAGTTCCGATCTCCCCGGAGCTGTGGTTGCCATTATTTCGTCACGCAGACGGAGGGGCCACTTCTTAAGATATTTCGTCAGATCGCAGTGCAGTCTGCACGAGCTGCATTGACACTGCAGGCAGCGTTTAGCCTCTTCAACAGCCTGCTCTTCGGTATAGAGACTTTTATCGGCTTTAACGGCTTTAGAATGTACCGTTGCGGTTTCATCTATGACAATCTTCGTCGCTTTCGTTTCCGGGTATTCCAGATTGCGGGTCATAGTGAAATTGTCTATGGCTGTGGCAATGCGCAATCCGTCAGCAAGAGAATAAACAGGATTCCGGCCGAGAAGACTTCCGCCTAAAAAAACTCCCGTTTCACCAGCCATTCCAAATGGTTCGCTGTCAAAGCCGAAGCGATTACCGCCTTTACCGGCAGCAACATATATTGCATCCACATGAGGGGCGATGTCCTCAAGAGAGTTGATTTCGGTATTGTACATAATTTTATAGTCAAGGAACTGCATCTGAAGTGCAAAATCTCTTTCCGCGATTTCAGGATCCATGAATTCCGGCAGACGACCGCCGATACGATTGCTCTTCTCGTATATGGTAACTTCAAACTTTTTCGTAGCCATCCTCAGGGCACACGCCATTCCGCTTATGCCGGCACCGATGATGGCAACGCTCTTTTTTTTGGCCGGCAGGTTATAGTTTGTCGGCTCAAGTTTCTTTGCGTATGTCAGACAGGCTTTCTCTAAAAGATTAAGCTCTATGGGCTCTCCACCGTCTACTGCATTTCTGAGGCAGGCCTCTTTGCAAGGTGCATGGCAGATTTCCGCAGCAATAAACGGAAAGCCGGCAGCATCACGATAGAGCTTGTAGGCCGCATCAAAACGACCCTCCTGCAGGCGTGCAATAAAAGTGGATACATCGAGTCCGAAAGGACACGCAGCGCTGCAGAAGGAGGGTTCGTGCTGTAAGCAATTATTAAAATTGTCCAGGTATTGTTTCATTTATATAATCGGTATGAAACAGCAGGAGCGCCAATGGCGTTCCTGCTGCATTCTAATGATTTTATGGATATCAGTCTTCGAAGTAAACAGGATTGTTTCTTATGTTTTCCATTTCCTCTTCAAAGTCGGATCCCAGGAAGTACTTGGCAGGCTTGAGAGGATCTTTCTCGCCTCTGGCAAGGGATTCCAGTCCTGCCTTAACCTTCTCCGGTCTGGCAGGAAGTTCGTAAACTCTCACTCCGCAGGCGTTATTTATAGCATTGATTACAGCCATATGGTCGCCTGACTGGAACGCTTCGGAACCGCCGGATGAACCGTAAGGGTTGGTGCTTCTTGGTGTCTGGAAGTGAACAAGCTCAATGTCGTCAGGCAGCATATGTGCCGTTGCAATTCCGGCACCGGCCAGGTTGTTGTGCTTTTTCAGATCATCGTAGTCTTCATACAGAGCGTATCCTATGGAGTGTGCGATTCCGCCGTATGCCTGTCCGTCCAGATATACAGGGTTGCCAATTACGCCGACATCGTCGATGCATGTGAACTTGGTTACGGTCGTTTTACCCGTAGCCACCTCTACCGCAACTTCGGCCATAAACAGCGCATAGGTATAAGCCGGCGTAGGTTCTCCTTCACCTGTGTTAGGATCCAGAGCCGAGAGAGTAGGGTCAGTAGTGTTTTCGTACTGAGCTTCGTATCTCGTAGGAATTCCTTCTGCAACCATCTCTTCATATGTTCTGAAGGTTCCGTCCGGTTTTCTCATGGCATTGATAAGTTTTTCCGCAGCCATCTTGGTAGTCTTTGTGTTCATATAATGCTGTCTTGATGAAGCTGATGCACCGGAGTCAACGCCGTATATACTGTCATTCTGTCTGAGAATAATGTCGTCACTTGTAACACCCAGCTCCTTCAGAGCTTCAAGGGTTGAGATAAGGGAGCCCACATCACCGGCCTGTCCGACATCCTGCCATGTGTCGTATTTGATGAACTTGCCGTCCGGTGCGATTTCCAGGGCCAGAGTACACTGGTCTTCATTACCTTCGGTTACATTGTAGCCGCCCCAGGCAATACCGACACCGCGTCTTACTTCAGGAGTATCTTCGGCGGCAGCCCTCTTCTTAGCTTCCTCGTATCGAGGCTTGAGAGCGTCCATCATCTTTTCCATCGGATAATCGCGGAAAGCTCTCTGGTTTACATTTGTATCTCCTTCTCTCGCGATATTTACATATCTGATATCGAAGGGATCCATTCCTATCTTCTCAGCCATTATATCCATCATGGATTCTGAACATGTGTATGCCTGAGGTGAACCGTATCCTCTATATGCACAACCGTAAGCGTGGTTGGTTGTTGCTACTCTTGAGAGACCCTTTACATTAGGTACATTGTAAGGGAAGTATGTGAATCTGGCCGGTCTCGATGTCAGGTCATCACCCAGCTCGTTGTATGCACCGTGGTCGAGGCCGAAGTCCCATTCAGCGGCGATAATCTTACCGTTTTCATCGCAGGCCAGTCTGGAATTCGACCATGACGGTGCTCTCTTGCCGGCATATGCGATGTGTTCCTGATATGTCATGCTGAGTGCAATCGGCATTCCGTCACATGCCTGACAAACGATAGCTGCCAGTGCGAATGTCAGCCCAGCAGTTGACCAGCCGAAGGAAGCTCCGGTAGGGTTCTGGATTACTCTGATCTTTTCAACAGGGATTCCTGTAGCTTCAGATATATCGCCCTGGTTACCGCCTATAGCCATTGCTTTACACTGCACTGTCAGCATTCCTTCTGAATCAAAGTAGGCCTGAACCGTATCGCCTTCGATGTTGCCGTGCGGCTCTCTCTGTGAATAGAAGGACCCTTCAACCACATGAGGAGCATTCTCAAAGAGAGGTTCAATATCATGGCCCGCTCCCTTGACTGTAGGCTGCAGACACCACATATTCGGGTGGTCATCATGGATTCTGACAGCATCAGGCATAACCGCTTCCAGATAGTTCATGTATTCAGGCAGCTGTTCAATTTCCACCTTAACCTTTTCGGCTGCAGCTCTGGCATGTGCCTTTGTGTCAGCCACAGCAACAGCTACGATATCACCGTAGTTCATAATCTTATCTTCAGCAATTACATGGTGAGTCTTCTCTGTAGCCAGAGTTCTCGGTGTAAATGAGAAGAATGCCAGTCTGTTGGATCCCTTAATGTCCTTGGCAAGAACGATCTTATATACACCGGGCATCTTTTCGGCTTCTGAAATATCAATGTTTTTAATCTTCGCATGGCTTGCCAGTCGAGGCTGTACCATAACAGCGTGGAGAGTTGATGAAGGCATTTTAAGCTCGATGTCATCGCCGTAGTCTTCCACACCGCATACTCTTGCCAGGGTTGCAGGTCTGAGAAGCGGCTTGCCGTAGTATTCTCCCGCCTTCGGTTCAGGGTGAGCGATTTCGTCCACAGTGATCTCGCCTCTCATACATTTGGCGGCAATCATGACAGAGTCAACAATCTGCTTGTACCCGGTACATCTGCATATGTTTCTGTGCTTTGTAAACCAGTCACGCACTTCTTCCCTTGTAGGGTTATCATTTTCCTGAAGGAGAGCATATGCGGAAACGATGAAGCCCGGGATACAGAATCCGCACTGAACCGCACCGTGATGCATAAATGCAACCTGGAGAGGATGCAGGAAGTTCGGCTGACCTATACCTTCGATTGTGGTTACCGAACTGTACTCTTCAACCTTGGATATTTTCCTCATACATGAGCGAACTACTTTGCCGTTGAGAATCACAGAACATGCACCGCATACGCCTGTTCCGCATCCGACCTTGGTTCCGGTAAGGCCGAGTCTTCTGATGACATCCGCCAGGGTATCCCTGGCAGGGTCACAGATGAACATACGGTCTGCGCCGTTAATGTTCAAAGTCATTTTCATTAAATTCATAAGTACCTCCGTTTGATTATTGAAATAAAATCGGCATTAAAATTGACTTAACTTGCACGATTCAATTGTACCAATAAATAGCCGCGAGTGTCAATGTTTCAATCCTTGCGGCATGTATTTAATTGCTGAAATTATCTGACAAATATGGGGATTGTCACATAATACCCTTATTGCTACAGTATTTCATCCAGAATATCCAGTGCGATATTGACAAAATCCGGACATTTTTCAAGCAGAATTCCGGATGCTGCAGCTTCCTCAAGCTGACCTGCAACGGAGAAATCGTAGCCGGTCAGTTCGCGGCAGATGAGAGAACCGGCGCGCTCTGTAAAGGCCTGATTGAACTCTTGTACCTTTTCAATCATTCGCACATTTCCTTCAGCATCGCCGACTTCCCAATGACCGCATGCCGCACCGATAACCAGCAGGGCACCGGATACAGATCCGCAGATGTCACCGCGGAAGCACCCCCCGCCTAAAGGTCCGGCTATTCTCATAAATGTGGCCTTGTCGACACCAAGCTTATCAGCCCACTGTTCAACAACGGTTTGAGAGCAGTGAACACAGCCCGTAAAGTTTGTAATAATATCATTTCTGTCCATAAAAACAAATCTCCTTTACCTTACTTTTCTTCTATCATAGACTCAACATCAGCCATTTTGCCGGTAACCAGATCTTCCGGCAGAGAAACCTGCCCACACTTGGGGCAGCGCGGCACTTTATGACGAAAGCTTCGAGAGAGATAGTCAAAGGCAACTTCAATCATTTCCAGCTCTACCCGGCATTTTTCACATATAAGCCTCTCAGGAGGTTTATCGTCGCCGCCCACTGCCGAAGTACCGGCAGAAGCATTGCCTTTTTTAATCAATTTTTTTGCCATTAAAGACCGCCTCCAGTTTTATTTGCATCCTGTGGGAATATACATTATGTATTTCCCGAACATCAGAACTATCATCCGGTTTGCTGAACTCGACCCAGAGAGTGATGGCACCTATTTCGTTATAAGCCTTGTAGTGTCCGGTTTCCGGGCTGCGCACCATTCGTCCGGTCTCTTCCGCACGGGTTATTACATTGCATATATCATCTTTAAGAACATGAAGATGTTCAACCTTGTTTGCAATCTCGGAGTTCATAACAAGATTATATTTCATTGCTTCAGGTTTTGAAATCATTTCTTCACTCCATATTTCTTTGAGAAGCCGCTCTTTCAGAAGAACGCGATTGACTCGCCTGTCCGTAACTCCGGGTGAAGTGCCCGTTCCCGATGGATCGATATCGAACAGCACATCCAGAATATGTACAGCTTTTTTCCCTTCGCCTGTAAATACATCGCGGCAATTGGAACAGTAAACCAGATACGGGTTATCGCTCATAGCCACTCGCTTTTCAGCCACATATGCGGCGAAATCCGGCTGAGCAATGGCTCCCTGCCCGCCGAAACCGCAACAGCCATGCATATCATTTTTAGGAAGTTCCTCTACATGGAGGTTCCTGCTCACGGCTAAATCTCTGACTGCTGTCTGGACGGCAACATTTCCTCTGGCGGCACAAGGGTCAAATACGGTAAAAATTTCTTCGCCGTCAGGAGCGGGCGTGTCCGCTTTAATCTCACATTGGCGGGCAAAAAGCTCATAAAATGAAAGGGTTTCGATTTCCGGAAGAAATTCATTAAGATGCCTTTGACAGGACATGCACGCGGTAATCAGCACAGGCTTTCCCAGATCCTCCCAGTCGGCACGCAGGTTGTTGATTTCTTCCTCATGGGCCTCTGTATTTCCGGCCCAGTCAACGGGCACGCTGCAGCACTTGAGCAACAGCCCGGTTCCCGGGTATTTATCGAGAAGCCACCGGTAAGGTCTGATTACATATTCAGGGTTCAAAGCACCAAGATTGCATCCCGGGAAGAATGCATAGGGGCTTTTTGCCGGAGACACGCTGCAGGCAGGTGCCCTTCTGACGATAGCAGCATATTCGCCGTTTGCAAAATCCATATCCCGCAGATAGTATTGTCTGTAAGCTGCGGGCATCTTGTCCACACCGTGCATCTGATGGCGTGCGGATTTAATCATACCGCAGAGATCGATGTTTTCCGGACATACATTTTCCAGAATTCCGCATTCGGTACATGCGGCAATGTACTTCCTGGATGGACATTTGTGAACAAGAGAACCGGCCGGCTTAACCGATAAAAAGATTTCATCACGCATCTTTATGGGCCATTTATCATAATAGTCAATGAGATCGCAATATTTTTCGCAGGCATTGCACTGGCAGCTGATACATCTGGCAGCCTCTGCCTGACATTCCTCTTCTGAATAGACGGTTTCCGTTGATACAGCAGGAGTTATTTCGATAAGATCCTCATCAGCGATGCAGCCGGAGGGCGCAGTTTCTGCCGGGTATTCCGGCACGCCGGTTTTTATGAAGGAATCGGCGCATGCGGATATGTTAATGCCATCAGCCAGTGCATGCATAATGTCTTTCCCCAGAAGGCTTCCGCCGGTGAAAATAGCGGTGTCGCCTGCTTTGATGCATTTATCAACACCAAAATCGTTTCCCTTCCGCCCTGTTGCAATATAAATAACAGCAAAATCATCGAAAACCTCGTCGTCAGATGTGGTGAGCTCTCCCGTGAGACTGTCAACGAAAGCTTCGACTGATGTCCGGAGAGTATATTTCTCATTCTTGAACTGCAGCTCGAACTCCGGCATGTAGACAGATTCATCCATGAGGGAGGCCAGCTGTCCGCCGATGCGGTCATTCTTCTCAAAGACAGTCACATGGTATTTTCGTGAAGCCATCTTAAGTGCAAATGCCATGCCGCTGATTCCCCCTCCTACAACAGCTATCTTTTCTTTGCGGGCAGGAAGGTTGTAGGCATTGGGATCGCGGCGGTCAGCCAGAGCAACGACAGCCTTTTCCAGATGGCGAAGCTGTACGGCTTCGTCATATGATGAACGCACACAGGAGTCACGACAATAGGCGGGGCAGATTTCCGCAACAATTCCCGGGAAAGCTACGCAATCTCTAAAGGTCTTGTAGGCAGCATTAAAACGGCCGCTTATTATTCGATCGCGAAAACTGAGAACGTCCATCTTAAAAGGGCAGGCATCTGCACAGAGGGGAATATCGTGCTCGCGGCATACATCAAATTGTTCGTAAAAATCTCTTACTTCTTTCATACCAATAGTCCTGTAATCACAGATAAAAGAGGACGCCGGCCTGCAGCCGGCGTCCTTAGTCATGTGATTTTATTTCCAGCTTACGTCTTCGGCACCCAGGTCACCGAACTCAACATCATCAGGCTTGGAAGGAGTCATCGGATTGGCCTTGATGTCTTCAATAGCATCATAGAGGTCATTTCCGAGGAAGTACTTCTCAGGCTTGTTAGGATTAGGTTCGCCCTTGGCAAGCGCATCGATACCGGCCTTAATCTTTTCAGGTCTGGCAGGAAGTTCATAGATACGAACTCCGCAAGCGTTATTGATAGCATTGATTACTGCCATGTGGTCGGATGACTGGAATGCTTCGGAAGCTCCGGATGATCCGAACGGACCACGAGGGTCAACGCCGTCAATAGTAGTGTAGTCGTATGCAGGGTAATCAGGAACATCCTTGATGTACGGAATACCTGCTGCAGCCATGTTGCTGTGCTTCTTAAGATCGTCATACTCTTCAGAGAGAGCGAATCCGATGGAATGTGACATGCCGCCGAAGATCTGGCCTTCAACAGCCTGAACATTTCCGGGCTTTCCGATCCAGTTAACACAATTCATACCTGTACAGGTTGCTTTGCCTGTAGCCATGTTCACATCTACTGTAGCAAGGAACAGAGCGTATGTGTAAGTGTAAGTAGGGTTACCTGATCCGTCGTTAGGATCCAGGTCATAGAAATAGTTGTATTCGTCAGTGGTTGCCCAGTCTCCGTTGTATCTTGTAGGGATTCCTTCGGCGACCATTTCATCATAGGTTCTGTATGTGCCGTCAGGCTTTCTCATAGCGTCGGCAATGTTCTTTGCTGCTACGATTGATGCCTTACCGTTAGCATAGTGAGATCTGGAACCTGCGGACTCACCTGTGTTAGGACAGTACTTGGAGTCATCCTGTATGAGCTTGATATCTTCAGGTGTGATGTCAGGGAAGTAGAGCTTCATGGCTTCCAGAGTACAGATTAATGATCCCTGGTCGCCGCCCTGACCCTGATCCTGCCAGGTGTCGTACTTTCTGAAGGTTCCGTCAGGCATCAGTTCGATAGCTACATGAGCTTCGTCAACAGCACCCAGACCTACATTATATCCGCCCCATGCGAGACCGACACCCTTCTTAACATCTTCATTCTTGGCGTTCCATGCTTCAGCTTCAGCTTTAGCCTTGTCATATGCAGGCTTAAGTACATCCATCATCTCTTCCATTGGATAGTGGAGGTAAGGATACTGGTTCAGGTTATCCTGACCAGGTCTGGCGATATTCTTATATCTGAATTCGAACGGATCGATTCCGGCTTTTTCGGCCAGCATGTCCACGATAGCTTCCGAGCATGTATATGCCTGTGGAGCACCATATCCTCTGTATGCAGTACCCCATGAATGGTTGGTATGCGCAACTCTTGAGAGACCTACACAGTTAGGCATATAGTATGGATAGAACATGAATCTGGAAATCTTCGTCAGCTTGTCATCTCCCAGTTCTGTGAACGGTCCGTGGTCCAGACCCGCTTCAAACTCGCCGGCCAGGAACTTGCCGTCAGCATCACATGCCAGTCTGCCGTTGAAGTAGGTAGGTGAACGCTTGCCGGATACGGCATGGAACTGATCCCAATCCATGGACAGGGAACAAGGCATTCCCGTTACCTTAACAGCTATGCCTACCATCGAATAAGTGTGAGCACTCATTGCCCACCCGAACGAAGCCCCTGTCGGGTTCTCGATCATTCTCAGCTTCTCAACATCCATGCCGAGAGCTTCAGCCATATCGTCTCTGTCGAAGTAGAGAGTCATTGTCTTGCAGTGAACACAGAGGTTATCATCTTCATCGTAGTAACCCTGCATTACATCACCCTCGATTGACATATGCGGCTGTCTTGAGGAATAGAATGAACCCTCCACGGAGAACGGAGCATCATCAATCATATTAGGAACATTTTCATGGTCGCCCTTCAAAACAGGCAGATGTGAGAAAATGTTCTTGCCGTAAGTATCAGGCATCCAGTCGTGGATGTGCTGAGCGTCAGGAAGTACAGCTTCCAGATAGTTCAGGTACTCAGGCAGCTGTTCGATTTCAACCTTAACAGCGTCAGCAGCAGCTTTTGCATGCTCTCTTGTGTCGGCACAAACCAGTGCAACAACGTCACCGTAGTACAGAATTTTGCCGTCTGCCAGGATGTGATGAGCCTGTTCCAGGTCAACTGTTCTTTCGGAGAATTCGTAAGTCAGCAGTCTGTTTGTGCAGCCGGCCGCCTTAGCATCTTCCGCCGTAATAATTTTTACTACGCCGGGCATCTTTTCGGCTTCGGTTTTGTCGATGTTCTTGATGATAGCGTGTGAAGTGATTCTAGGCTGAACCAGAGCAACCTTGAGAGTTTCTGCAGGCATCTTCAGTTCAATATCATCACCGTAATCACAAACGCCGCATGCCTTAGGCAGAGCGTTCGGTCTTTCCAGCGGCTTGCCGTAGTAGTTGCCTACATCTTCAGACCAGTCGTAAATGAAGTCATCAACAGTCTTTTCGCCTCTGAGGACTGCAGCCGCTGCCATAACGGCATCTACGATCTGCTTGTAGCCTGTACATCTGCAGACATTTCTGTGCTTCTGGAACCAGTCTCTTACATCTTCTCTTGAAGGGTTGGCGTTCTCTTTCAGCAGCTGATAAGATGAAACGATGAAGCCCGGGATACAGAATCCGCACTGAACAGCACCGCATGCAACAAACAGTCTCTGAAGCGGGTGAGGATAGTTAACACTACCGATACCCTCGATTGTGGTTACCGAGCTGTACTCTTCAACCTTGGAAATCTTTCGCATACATGAGCGAACTACTTTGCCATCCAGGATGACAGAGCAGGCTCCGCATGCACCCATTCCGCAGCCAACTTTGGTTCCGGTCAGGCCAAGTCGACGGAGTACATCGGCGAGAGTGTCCTTTTCAGGATCACAGATGAACATACGGTCCGCACCGTTAACGTTCAGAGTCATCTTCATTAAATTCATAAAATTGCCTCCGTTTTTGATATTAAATTGTAACTTGCTTGCTTTGTATCACATTGAAAGTTATACATACTAATATTCTAACCAAAGGCCATTGACGGTGTCAAGATAAAGGGATATTAGTATCAAAAAAGAGACACTAAAACATGCAAAACAATCAGTTTGCTGTTAGATTTTGCTGATAAAATCAGAAACTAGACTGATAACAGATTCGTCGTCTTGCCGGAAGCGGTGGATTGAACCGCCTTTTTCTATAATGGTGTCACGCAACCGTCGATTAAAATACAGGACACTCTTGTCATAGGAGGCTGCTGAAACCATATTGGCGGCATTTTCTTCAAGCTTGATAACACCGATACAAGGGATATCTCCTGCGATAATTTCATGCAGAACCTCCCGAAAGCTGTCGCTAAGTAATTCCGCTCCGCCGATTTCATCCAGCAGAATTACGCGGGGAGGTATGGGTGCATTGCCTGTGCAGGAGGCCTTCAGGCGGACGGCCAGAGCATCAAACACATCAGGGTACTTGTGGCTGACGCCGTCAGTATCAATGTATCGAAAGATGCCGTTTTCATCCGGATTACCATCAAGCATCTTCTCATCAAATGGCTCAGTCAGGGGTGACATGGGCGGGGCTATACGAAAAGCGACCGTGTTATACTTTAAAGAATCGGTGCCGCACAAAGTCAGACGCTGGCTGGTAAAACCGGCAATCAGTCCCGTCCTGTACTTATGGCAGGGGAGACGGTCTGCAAGAAGCGTCTGTATAAGCGTTGATTTGCCTGTCTGTATAGGTCCTTCAAGGAATAGATGTTTAATCTGCTTCATAGAGCAAGTATAACAGAGAATTGAAAATAATAACATCAGCAAGTATAATCAATGGAGTAAACAGATAAAAATTGCATGGAGGTAAAAAGATGACTGAGAACAAGGAAAAAACAGTTGAGTTATATTTTGACGGTGAAGCTGTGCCTTTGATGCCTTTCATAGAAGAGATTCTGTATAACATTACAAAGGGTCTGGTATCGCCTCTTAAAGGGTACGAAGAAGGCAAGGAAGTTGTCGTTAAAATCAAGTAAAGAGCGAACGAATTTAAAACTATGAAAATAATTAATGTACAGGGTACACACCACACGGGTAAAACTACAACCTGTGCCGAAATAATTAAAGAGCTTGTCAGGCGCGGCTACACGGTTGGCTCCATAAAGAGCATACACGCGGAAAAATTCACGCTGGAAACCGAAGGATCAAACACACATACACATAAGATGGCCGGTGCGGACCCGGTTACTGCACTGGGGCTGTACGAGACCGACATAATGTTCAAGGGGCGACTGAACATGGATGCGCTGCTGGGGGCTTACGACTGCCAGTGGATGGTTATCGAAGGACATATTGACGAAACTATTATCTGTCCCAATATTTCCGTGGGCATAACCACAGATGATCTTGATGGCCAGACAGATGACAGAACCATAGCCTTTTCAGGCATAATCTCCAATGATTATGCAAAGTCTCCGGACAAGTATTACCGGGACATACCGGTAATAAATGCTTTGACGGATATAGATGAAATGGTGGACTTAATAGAAGAAAAAACAGCGCACTTCATACCGTGCAGAACATACTGGCAGAGGACATGGAAGGAAATCAGTGATGCACAGAGCAGGGCGACTGAAGTTGAACGCTGGGATGAAGCGGCAGCCACCTACAGAAAAAGGCCCCGGGAAGGCGAACGCGATGAATATGCAGAGCAATTCTATGATTATATGGCACTGAAGCCGGGCGAAACTGTATTTGATATGGGTTGCGGTTCCGGCGTTCTGGCCATTCCCATTGCGGAAAGAGGCAATGAAGTTTATGCTGCTGATTTTTCCGAGGAGATGCTCAGGCATCTTATGAGTGATGCGGAGGAAGCCGGGGTAGCTTCCAGGATACATCCCATTAAGCTGGACTGGAATGAAGACTGGTCTCTTCGTGACCTGCCGGAGTGTGATGTTGCCATAGCGTCCAGATCCCTGATATTTAATGATCTCAGTTTAAGCCTTGATAAACTGGAATCCGTCGCAAAGGACAGAGTGTGTCTCGGAGCCTGGGAGAAGCCGCCCCGGAGCGATGGCGGAGGACCCGGTTATTCCTGTTATATGATAATAATGGGTGACCTCATGGAGAGAGGCAAATATCCTGAGCTGAAATATATAAGATATGGAGAAAATTTCAGAATTGCTTTCATCAGCTGGGAACTTAATTAATGTTGTCGTAACAACATTCAACTTTATTCTTTATGGTAATATTGGCACATGAGCAGGACTTTTCAGAAATATTCCTTATATGAACTGGTCATTATGGCGGTGATAGCCGCTTTAGGCATAGCACTCAAGCCGATTATCTCGCCTCTAGCTCATATCGTCTGCGGACCTCTCATGATACCCAGCGGCACGCTGGCCGGCGGGCTGTACATGATGTGGATTGTTATCGGGTACGGTCTGGTCAGAAAGCCGGGCACGGCACTGATTATCTGCCTGATACAGGCACTGCTGGTTATCTTTACGGGAGTCATCGGATCTCACGGAATCGTAAGTCTGGTGACGTATACGCTGCCGGGCGTATTGGTGGAGATTGTGATGCTGGTCAGCCGTCACAGAGGCTGCTGTATAGGTTGCTGCGTTGCCGGCGGAATGGCCGCAAATATGGCGGGAACAGTTGCCACCAATGTGGTTTTTTTCCAGGTGCCGGGTGTATATCTGATTCTGATTCTGTCGCTTTCGGCCGTATCCGGGCTTATCGGCGGCATAATTGCCTGGGAACTGATAAAGCTCTTTGAGGGCTTTGCGGAAAGGCGTTCCAGGGGTCGAAAGGAATGGCTCGACTCCGTGCCGTCGGAGGAGGCGGAGGCAGAAGAAACTGCAGCGGCGGAAACTCCTGCGGGCAAAAAGAAAAAATCCCGAAAAGCGGGAACCGTTATAGTAATAATTGCAGCCGTACTGGTGCTGGTCTCCGGGTTGACTGCGTATGTAAACCTTAAAACAGCCACGGAACAGGGGGCGGGAGCAGATCTGACTCTGAATGTGTGCGGTGAAACGACAACAATGTCATTGGCCGATTTTCAGATCATGGAACATGACAGGGTTAAGGTGAAACAATCCTCAGCATCCCATGAGGACATAGACGGAATCTATACCGGCGTTATGCTGGATGTAATCCTTACAGAGATGCAAATCATGCCCGATAAAATAGAAGACTGCAATATTATTCTGACGGGAAAGGACGGCTATTCTACCGCAGGCAAAGGTTCCGAAGTGAGCGACATTATGATCATATATGTCAGGGAAGAGAACTGGCTGCAGGCAATGTTTGTCAAAGATCAGTTCGGCAACAGAGGCTGCAGGGAGCTGACAAAGATTACAATAGAATAAATCAAAAGTTAAATTCATAAAATTCCGTTTGCAAAAAATGTTGTTACGACAACATTTTTTGCTTTATAATGATGTTAGTATGACAACATGAATGCAATAGAAATAAGAAACCTGACATTTTCATATGACGGTAGGAGAAAGGTCCTTTACGGACTTAATCTGGATATAAAAAGAGGCGACTTTGTGGGAATTGTAGGGGATTCCGGCTGCGGCAAAAGTACACTGTGCCACATTTTATGCGGAATAATCCCTTACGCCATAGGCGGGGAACTTTACGGTGATGTGACTCTCAGCGGCGGGGTCAGACTTCGTGACCTGAAGCTTAAAGATATGGCGGAAAGAATCGGCTTCGTAATGCAGGATTCCGACAGACAGATTGTCTCCACAACGGTTGAGGATGAACTGGCTTTCGGACCGGAAAACATGTGTGATGAACCCGGAGAGATACGCCGCAGAGTTGATGAAATCTGCGCATTGCTGGAGATTGAAGACCTGAAAGAGATGAACCCCAACAGGCTGTCCGGCGGACAGAAGCAGCTGGTGACAATAGGGGCTGTTCTTACAACAAATCCGGAGATACTGATCCTTGATGAGCCCTTCAGCCACCTGGATGAGAGGGCAGGAAAGAACCTTTCGGAGCTGATTCTTAAGCTGAAAGCGGCCGGCAAGACGGTTCTGGTGGTTGAGCACGATCACGACGCTATAGAGAATGCCGACAGAAGGATTTGCATAAAAGACGGAAATATTGAGAGAGAATATTAGAATATGAGTCTGGAAGTAAAAGATATTACATTTTCATATGACAGAGTCCGGATGTGCAAAAAGGAGTCGGAGACCGCAGTGCATGTGCTGGATAATTTCGGTATGGAGTTTCCTTTCGGTGAAATAACGGCACTGACCGGCGACAACGGTGCAGGCAAAAGCACTCTGGCGCGCATAATAATGGGAATTTTGAAGCCTGCTGCCGGGAGCATCTATGTTGACGGAAACTGCATTGACGATCATTCGGTGGCGGAGAGAGGCAGATTGATAGGATATGCCATGCAGAATCCTTCAAAGCAGATATTCTCAAAAACCGTTATGGAGGAAGTTGAATACGGTCTCAAGAATCTCGATGTGGAGAATGCCTCGGAAACGGCGGCAGGATATCTGGAAATGTTCGGGCTGAGCCACAAAGCCGGGGAATTTCCTTTCGCACTCAGCCACGGCGAGAAACAAAGGCTGGTACTGGCGGCTATTCTGGCCATGAAACCCCGATATCTGATTCTGGATGAACCGACTGCCGGTCTGGACATTAAGCATAAGCAGGTGCTGGGGGAGATACTTCGCGATATTGCTGTACCTTCCGAAGAAAAGAACTGTACCGGATGCGGTGTTGTAGTAATAAGCCACGACAGGAAATTTGTTGCAGAGTACTGTGACAATATTAGAATCATGGAAAAAATACATCCGGAGGTGTGTCATGGATAATCTGGATCCGCGCACGAAAATTGTCATAATAGCATGTATATCAGCGGCAGCTCTGATTACGAAGAACCTCTGGATGCTGACCGGTCTCCTGGTGTTTACGGTTCTTCTGATGATGACTATGGGGATAAGCATTTCGCGTCAGAAGAAGCAGCTGATGACGGTAATAGGTATGGTAATTTTTCTGTTCGTCCTGCAGGCGGTTTTCGGACGCTGGGAACTGGGTCTGGTGCTTTGCGTACGGCTGATGGTTCTGCTCATGTCAGCGCTGATTCTGCTGACCGGAGAACCGCGGGACTATCTGCTTGCAATGGTTCAGTGCCGAATGCCCTACGAGCTGGCATATATGGTCATACTGGCATTTCGCTTCTTCCCTTTGCTGCGGGAGGAGGCTATGGATATCTACTACAGCATCCAGCTTCGCGGAACAGAGCTGCAAAAAATTTCCATGGGTAAAAAACTGGACGCCTACAGGAGGATGTGCATCCCTATTCTGGCCGGGGCCATGGAACGGGCCGGAGATACTTCCATCGCAATGGAAATAAGAGGGTTTCGGGCGAAGGGACGCCGCACATACATGAGACATCTGAAGCTGAAGGCTCTTGATGTGGCTGTGATAATCGTTATGGTTGTGCTGACGGGGATATTTGCGGCAGTTTGCCTGGGGGTCTCATATGCATAGGTTGGGAATAATAGAAGCGAGCGGTCTGATTGACGAAATAAGAAAAAGCGAGCAGGCGGAGGTTTTGCAAAACCTCAAAATCTCATCGCGAAAATATCGCAAAGGAGAAATAATCTTCTGCACCGGAGACCTGATAGATAAGGTATGCATTGTAGCAAGCGGAAGCGTGCGCAGCGAGAAGAACTACCCCAACGGAGAAGTGCACATAATTGAAGTTTATGATGAAGGGCAGATTTTCGGGCTGGAGGTTTCGGTTTCAAGAATACAGCTTTCATTTCTGGACTATATCTGCAATGAAGATGCCGATGTATATTTCGTATCCATGCGTTCAATTGAAAAATCCCCATATGCGGGTCCCATCAGCAGGGCTCTGATGCACTACCTTGCCGATGACAATATCCGCACGAGTCACAAGCTTGAAATCCTTGCCGAGAACGGACTCAGGGCACGCATTATGATTTACCTGAGAATCCTTCAGCAAAAGGCCGGAGGTGATACGGTAACTGTGCGCATGAGCCGCGAGCAGCTGGCACAGTTCCTGTGTGTAAACCGTTCGGCTCTGTCCAATGAACTGAACAAGATGAAGCGTGAGGGGGTAATAGATTTTTCCCGCGACAAATTTACTTTATTGAAATGAGTAAGATCTCCGGCGGGTTGTTTTTCTGATTGGGCATGGAGATATAAGATGTGTGATATTTGCCCGCATCCAGTTGAGCAGCGAGCTCAAGGAGCCGGGTTTTTTCTTCGGCACCGGTCCCATGACCGCTGTACATGGTAATGCAGAGAATGCCGTCCTTTCTCAAAAGGGGAGGCGCGGCACCGGTTTCGAGGGTGCTGCTGATGCCCAGAATGTCCCGGATTGCAGACAGTGTAGACTCTTTTTCCGTTGTTATGCTCTTGTCTCCGCCGGGGAGATAGCCCAGATTAAAGACGATAGCGGAGCAGCTGCCGGGGACATATTGGCGAATGTTCTCGTGAGAGTCATGAATGAGCTCAATGCGACCTTCGGGAAGAGGCAGAGAGAAGCCGCACTCCGTGAGAAGTTCCCTGGTGGCTGCAACTGCCTGCTGTTGCACATCAAAGGCGTATATTCTGCCTGTGAACTCTTCTGAATCAACTTGCATGAGCATGCGGGCCAGAGCCAGCGTATCGTGGCCGTTGCCACAGGTTGCATCCACAACTGTATCACCGGGCTTCACATAAGCGCTGACCATATGCATGGCGAAATCCGTCGTGGATCTGATCAGATTTATTGTTTCTGACTCTGTCATGGTTCGGTTCTGTTTTTTCATGGTTCTGTCTCCTCTATCCAATAGTTGCACAAGGCAAGAGGAAATGTCAAGGAAATGAAGGCAGGGGTTGACAGCCATGCTGCACCTCACTATAATAATAATTGATAATTGAATCTGTTTCAGGGCGAGGTGAAAGTCCTCACCGGTGGTGAAGAGCGACAGCTATAAGTCCACGAGCTAAGGCCGAAAGGGTTGGAATCCCTTACCGACGGTTACAGTCCGGATGAAAGAAACGAAAGCAAGTGTTTTTATTTTGCGAGTATTTTTGTCCTGAGTTTTGACTCAGGAATTTTTATTTTTAGGGACAGATTCACCATAAACATTTTCAACAGTTTAACAAGAGGAGGATCTGGACATGACAGAACTGAACAACACAGTTAATGAAGCGGCAGCGGCAGATACGGCCGAAGTAAAGGAAGAGCAGAAATCAAAGGCGAAGATGACAACCATACGCCTGGCGAAGATGGGAATGCTGGTGGCGATATCAGTCGTGCTGGTAGCCCTGGTGCACTTTCCGATTTTTCCGGCGGTGCCGTTTCTTGAGTACGACCCTGCAGACATTCCTATTCTGCTGGGAACATTTGCCTTCGGTCCCATTGCAGGTGTGATGCTGACAGTGGTAACTTCTGTAATTCAGGGGGTGACCGTCAGTGCGGCCAGCGGTATCTACGGGATACTGATGCATATTATTGCAACCAGCGCGCTGGTAATTACGGCGGGCGTTATTTACAAAAGAAAGAAAACCAAAAAAAGAGCCGTAATAGCACTTATCAGCGGAGTTGTTGCAATGACAGTTGTGATGATCGGCGCCAATCTGATAATTACACCTCTCTTCATGGGTGTGCCGGTAGCGGTTGTATGGGATCTGATGCCCTTCATTGCAGGATTCAATGCCATCAAGGCAGGCATTAACGGTCTGGTGACCTTCCTGGTATATAAGAGAATATCGGGATTCCTTCACAGATAGCTCGCATGATGCATCTGACGGGTGGCGGTTCGTATAGAATCGCCGCCTTTTTTATGATAAAATAATGACACCATATGAAAACAATAAAAATCAATAGCGAAAGAGAAACGATAAACTTCGGTGAGGCCCTGGGCAAGGAAGTTAAGCCCGGCACCGTTATCGCCCTTGCAGGCGATCTGGGAACAGGCAAAACCACCCTCACCAAGGCCATTGCAGCAGGACTCGGAATCAGTGAAACCGTTACGAGCCCTACTTTTAATATAATAAAGGAATACAGGAGCGGGCGACTGCCGCTTTTTCATTTTGATGTCTATCGCATCGGAGACATTGACGAGATGTACGAGCTGGGTTTCGAGGAGTACTTCTACGGCCATGGCGTCTGTGTGGTGGAATGGGCGGATCTCATTGAGGAACTGCTTCCGGAGGACGCACTGACAATCCGCATGGACTATGGCCCGGCGGAAGGGGAAAGAATTTACGAAATCCGGGGAGAGATGCGGAAGGAGAGTAATTAATGTACATTCTGGCTATAGAAACAACCGGAGCTTTCGCATCGGTGGCTCTGGCAAGGGACGGAGAAATCACAAGCAAAACCTATGGCAGTGACAGGTTCTCGCATCTTCAGAACCTGGCTCCGCAGATAGAAGAGGTGCTTAAGGAAGGCGACGGTCATCCATTGTCAATAAGCGATATGGACGCCATTGCGGTTTCACGCGGCCCGGGATCCTTTACGGGTATAAGAATAGGAGTGTCAACAGCCAGAGGGCTGGCTCAGGTGACGGGAATAACATGCGTTCCCGTATCCAGTCTGGAAGCTCTGACCATGAAGGGAGCCGCCGGGACCGACCCTGAGGGCGTCCTGTTCTGTCCCATACTGGATGCACGCCGGGGACAGGTTTACGGTGGCGGCTATGTCATTGAGGACGGATATCCGGCTGAAAAGGTAAAGGCCGGACCATACACAATCGAAGAGCTGATGGAGGAACTTTCTCCATATAAAAAGGTATATTTTCTGGGAGACGGAATCGACGCATATACGGACAGGATAGAGGAGTGCAGAGTCGGGGGCGGTATCGGGTACGCACCAGAAGATGTCCGCTATCAGGATGCAGTCTATGTGGCGAAACTGGCGGAAAAGCTTTTGCGCCATGGCAGAAAATGTTCTTATGAAGAGCTGCGGCCGGAATATATGCGAATGGCGGAGGCGGAGAGAAAGCTTAAAGAGAAATGGCGGAAATAATAATCAGACAGGCGCAGCCCCGCGATGCGGGAGACATATATGAAATCGAGAGGCTCTGCTTCCCTGACCCCTGGAGCCTGGAATCCGTCGAGTTTGAACTGGAGCAGAATCCCAGAGCCTTTTATGTTGTGGCGGAGCGGCAGGGAACGGTTGTGGGATATGCGGGACTCTGGTGGATTGAGGATGAGGGACACATTACCAATGTGGCCGTCATGCCGGGGTTCAGAAACCGCAAAATAGCACTGGGTATAATAAAAGCCCTTCTGGAGCATACGGCTGAAGCGGGAATCCGGCACTATACTCTGGAAGTACGGCGCTCCAATGAAGCCGCCATAGGGCTCTATGAGAAGTTCGGCTTCAGGGTGGAAGGCGTCAGGAAGAATTACTATAAATTTGAGAAAGAAGATGCGCTCATCATGTGGAAACATGTGGAAGATGAGTGGTAAAAGGAAGAATGAATGATAGACGGAAAAGTTGCAATACTGGCAATTGAATCGAGCTGTGATGAAACAGCTGCGGCGGTGGTTCTGGAAGGGCGTGAGGTCCTGTCAAACATAATCTCGTCGCAGATTGATATACACAGGCAGTACGGCGGTGTGGTTCCGGAAATCGCATCGCGCCATCACCTGGAAAATATCAATGGCGTGGTGGAGCGTGCTCTTGAGGAGGCCGGTGACAGACTGCAGACCGGCAGTCCCGTGAACATGGACCATATTGACGCCATAGGTGTAACTTACGGTCCCGGGCTGGTAGGCGCACTGCTCATCGGGCTGGCCACCGCCAAGGCCTATGCACTGGCAACGGGCAAGCCTCTCATAGGTGTGCATCACATACATGGACACATCTGCGCCGGCTATATAGAACACGCGGATCTGGAGCCGCCTTTCATGGCTCTGGTTATTTCCGGCGGTCACACAAGCATAGTGGATGTTACCGGCTATAATGAGTGCCGTGTTCTGGGAAGCACCAGAGACGATGCGGCGGGAGAGGCCTACGATAAGGTGGCGAGAGTTCTGGGGCTGGGGTACCCGGGAGGTCCGCTCATTGACAGAATTGCCGCAGAGGGCAATCCGGAGGCGGTTGAATTCAAGCGCGTCTTCCTGGAAAAGGGAAGCAAGGATTTCAGCTTCAGCGGAATCAAAACGGGAGTCCTGAACTATGTGAACTCCGAGAAGCAGGCGGGAAGAGAGATAAATGTGGCGGATGTTGCCGCAAGCTTTCAGCAGGCAATCCTGGATGTTGTGGTGACCAAGACCGTTGACGCAGCTCTGGAGATGAAGAAGGACAAGATTGTTCTGGCGGGCGGAGTTGCAGCCAACAGCAGGCTTCGCTCAATGCTGGAAGCGGAATGCGGGAAGCACGGACTCAGACTGTACAGACCGTCACCGGTTTTATGCACGGATAATGCAGCCATGATCGGATGTGCGGCATACTATAAATACAAGGCGGGAGAGGTCAGCGACCTGAAGCTTGATGCCATCCCGAATCTTCCTCTGTAAATTTAATGTTATGATTATTCTTTCGGCAAAGGATCTTACAAAAGCATATGGAACGGATGTAATTCTGGACAAGGTCAGCTTTTCTGTCAAAAAAGGTGACAGGGTGGGTGTCATCGGCATTAACGGAGCCGGCAAGACCACACTTCTCAGAATTCTCACGGGAGAGCTCCCTCATGAAGAGGGAGAATTTTTCCTGTCCGGCGATACAAAGACAGGATATCTGAAGCAGGACGGGGGGTTCGATTCCGAGAGAACGGTCATTGAAGAAGCCGGCAAAGTTTTCGAACATTTTCCTGAAATGGAGGAGGAAATGAAAAGGCTCCTGAAGGCGGCGGAAACCGCAGCGGAGGAGGAGCAGCTGAAACTCATCAGCAGGTATGACGCCATACACGAACGATTCGAATACATGGGAGGTTACTCCTATGAGAGTGAGATAAAAGGCATCCTTTCCAGCATGGCTTTCGGTGAAGATATGTACAACAAGAGAATATCCACCCTCAGCGGCGGTGAAAAGACCCGCCTGGCACTGGCTATTCTCCTTCTGGAGAAGCCGGACATCCTATTTCTGGACGAGCCTACTAACCACCTGGATATTGGAACCCTCAAGTGGCTGGAACAGTACCTGAAGAGCTATAGGGGAACGGTTATAATAGTTTCCCATGACAGATATTTTCTGAATGAAACCGTAACAAAGATTTTTGAAATAGAGAACAAGCGCCTGGGAGTGTACGAGGGAAATTACAGCTTTTATGCTGCGGAGCGGCGGGTCAGACGCGAGTCGGAAATGCGCAGATATGAAAAGCAGCAGAAGGAAATTTCCCGTCAGGAGGACATGATACGCAGGTTCAAGGAGAGGGGAACGGAGAAGCTGGCCAGGCGTGCCGCATCACGGGAGAAGCGTCTCAGTGCCATGGAGGTAATACATCACCCCGGGGGCGGACATGCCAGGCTGAAGCTGAACTTCAAACAGAACTTCCAGAGCGGCAGAGATGTGCTGCTGGCGGAAAATCTGAGCAAAGGTTTCGGCTACGGGGCAGGCAGAGTGGAACTGTTTGCCGGTGTGGATGTTGATATCAAGCGGGGCGAGAGGATTTGCATTGTCGGAGCTAACGGGGCTGGAAAGACAACACTTCTCAAGCTGCTCATGGGTCACATGGAGAGCGGCACGGGAAGAATCCGTGTGGGGCACAATGTTCAGTTCGGCTACTACGACCAGGGGCAGCTGCTGCTCAATACGGACAACACGGTTATTGAAGAACTTCAGGATGCCTACCACCTCTACAGCGATGGCGAACTGAGAAATATACTGGGCAGATTCCTTTTCAGAGGTGACTCTGTATTTCTTAAAGTGGGGGCTCTGTCCGGCGGGGAGAAGGCGCGCCTGTCTCTCCTTAAGCTCATGATGTCCGGGGCCAACACTCTGATTCTGGACGAGCCCACCAACCATCTTGACATAGAATCAAAGGAAGTCTTTGAGGAAGCACTTCTTGACTTCCCGGGAACATGTATAATCGTTTCCCACGACAGGTATTTTCTGAACAGAATTCCCACGCGAATCATGGAGCTGACGGAGACGGGGCTGGTTAACTACCTGGGCCGTTATGACTACTATGTGGAGAAAAAGCAGCAGATGATTCAGTCGGGCAAACAGTATGTTGCCGGTTTGTCCGGAGAGAAAGCGGAAGAAGTGCCGGAAGAGAATTCCGGCATGTCATCGGCGGAACAGAGACGGCTTAAGAAAGAGAAGGAAGCCCGGGAGAGAAGGCTGCAAAGAAAAAAAGAGAGCCTGGAGGAAGCCATTGCCGCCGGAGAAGCGGAGATAGAAGAGCTGGAGAAAGAGCTTTTGCGCGAGGAGATTATGACCGATCATGTGAAACTGACAGAACTCGGCGAGCAACTGACCAGAACACGGGAAGCGCTGGACAAAAACTATGAGGAATGGCTTGAATTACAGGGGTAGGTTAGGTATAATGAGTGCAGTTTTAAACGGAGGTGGTAATATGGTACTTGAAACAGTAAAAGATATTATAGTTGAACAGCTGGGCGTCGATGGAAGCGGCATTACGCTTGAAACCAGCCTTATGAAGGATCTGGAAGCGGATTCGCTGGATGCAGTGGAAATCATAATGGCCCTTGAAGATGAATATGGAGTTACAATTCCCGATGAAGATGCAGAGAAGTTCCAGACCGTCGGCGATCTGGTAAACTATGTAGAATCCAATGCGTAAGATATAATGAGCAGACAGACTAAGATTTCCAATGCCGTAATCAGGAGACTGCCTCGCTACCGGAGATACCTCAATGAGCTGAATAAGAAGGGTGTTGACAAGATTTCTTCCAATGAATTCAGCAATCTCATCGGGTACACGGCTTCACAGATAAGACAGGACCTGAACAACTTCGGAGGGTTCGGCCAGCAGGGTTACGGATACAGCGTTGAAGGGCTGTATAATGAAATCAGTGCGATTCTGGGGCTTGACCGCAGCTACAAGATGGTAGTTGCGGGTGCCGGAAACCTTGGCCGTGCTATAGTCAACCACACTTATTACTATAAGATAGGCTTCGTGGTTGAGAGCATATTCGAAGTAGATCCCAACCTTATCGGTATGAAAATAAACGGTATCGAAGTAAGGGACTACGATGAAATTGTCGATTTCGTTGAGGGGAACAATATCGATATAGGCATTATCTGTACGACAAAGGAAGTGGCACAGGAAGTTGCCGACAAGCTGTGCTTTGCAGGCGTCAGAGGGCTTTGGAACTTCGCGCCGATAGATATTGAAACGCCGTCACAGGTTGCCGTTGAGAATGTCCACATCAGTGACAGTCTTCATTCACTGGCATATCATATGAACAGGAATGTTTAGAATTTAATAGCAGCTGCAAAATCGGCAGAACAAAAAAGTAAATAACCGTTTCGCCTGCGAAACGGTTATTGATTATTCTGTACAGGTTGTGGCCATTACTCTTCTGCAACAGCGTCAAGAGGGCAAGCGCCAGCACACGCACCACAGTCGATGCACTTATCTGCGTCGATTGAATAGATATCGCCAGCAACAATAGCATCAGTAGGGCATTCTTCCATACAAGCTCCACAAGCGATGCATGAGTCCTTGATTACATAAGCCATTAGGGTACCTCCTTTTAGATTTCATAAATGATAAAACGATTATAACACCTTAGAAATGGAAATACAACATGAAAGTATACAGCCTTTCGGGGAAAAGCGGCACGGGCAAAAGCTTCCAGGCCGTTAACCTCTGCAGACAACTTAATATAGAGAGTATAATAGATGACGGTCTGTTCATATGCCGGAACAAGGTGGTGGCGGGGATATCCGCCAAGAGACAGACTACCAAAATAGGAGCAGTGAAAACCGCGCTTTACACCAAAGAGGAGCATGCTGAGGAAGTGAAAGAGGCGATTAAGCGCATCAAGCCGTCTTCAATACTTGTGCTGGGCACTTCCGACGAAATGATTGACAAGATTCTGAAGCGGCTGGAACTGGGCAAGCCTATAAAGAGGGTTTACATAGAGGATATCACTACGAAAGAGGAAAGAGAAACGGCTCACAAGCAGCGACACGAAATGGGGCAGCATGTCATACCTGCTCCCACATTTCAGATAAAGCGTCAGTTTTCCGGATACTTCATGCTGCCTATACGCATTCTCAAAGGGCTGGGAACATGGAAGGATATTACGGAGAAATCCGTCGTGCGCCCGACATACAGTTATCTGGGCGAGTACAAAATATCTGAAAAGGTTATGTCCGATATAGTGACATGTGTCAAGAATGAGGGCGATACGGTCTATGAAATTCTTAAGGTCATGGTTTCACAGGATCAGGCTGTGGGAAACGAGGGAATAGACATTTACCTGGTAGTTAACCTTCAATACGGTGAAGATCTTCCTTCAGCCGCCCGTGCATTCCAGCAGCGGGTTGCCGAGCAGATAGAGCTCATGACCGCATTTATTGTGGATAAGGTGGATGTGGAAATCCGTGACATTATATAGGAGTTTAATGAAAAAGAATTCTGATTATATTCAATTTGACAATGTAAAAGATTTTAACACAGAGCAAATTTTTGATTGCGGACAGTGCTTCAGATGGGAGCCGGCTGACAAGCAAAACCCTCAGGGTGCATGGCGTGGAATTGCCGGCGACAGAGCTGCATCTATCGTATATAATGCGGCAGAGGAGCGGCTTACCATATACAATGCCCGGGAAGAGGACAGAGATTTCTGGAGAGTCTATTTCGATCTGGACAGGGATTATGGTGCCATAAAGAAGATGCTTAGTGAGAAGGACTCCATCATGGGCAGAGCTATTGAAACGGGGGGCGGAATCCGAATTCTGAATCAGGACAGATGGGAGACCCTGGTTTCTTTTATAATATCTCAGAACAACAATATCCCGAGGATCAAGAAGTGTATCAATTCTCTGGCGGAGGTCCTGGGTGAACCCATTGGAAAGGCATGGGATAACGAGGAAACCCTCTATGGGCTTCCGGCGCCGGAGGTTCTTGCCCGGGCCACGGAAGAGGATCTGGCTCCCTGCCGTCTGGGATATCGCAGCAAATATCTTATAGAGGCAGCAAAGCAGTTTGCTGAAGGATCGATTGATATGGGTGCTCTGGCTGGGCAGGATGTTTCCGCGGAGAATGCCGTTGAATCGCTGAGGGGGTTTTGCGGGGTTGGACCAAAGGTTGCCAACTGCGTGGCGCTCTTCTGCCTAGGTAAAACTGACTGCTTTCCCCTTGATGTCTGGATGAAGAGAGTCATGAACAAACTCTACGGCATACCGGAAAAGGATATGGCGGCTATGGCGGAGTATGCGCGGGAGCACTTCAGCCCCTACGGGGGTATAGCACAGCAGTACCTTTTTTACTATATAACTCACGGCTTCACGGAGGATGAATAGAGGGGTATGTGAAGAAATGGTGAAAGTATTAGAAAAGTTTATGAAACATGTTGACAAAGAGAGGAAAAGGCGTTAAATTATATTTAGCACTCAAATATTGAGAGTGCTAACAAACACATTAAAACGGGTGAGCCGCTGAAGGCGGCAAGCCTTAAAAATATTAACAAGGAGATGAAAAAATGAGTTATGGAATCAAGCCTTTAGGCTCAAAAGTTGTAATCAAGGAAATGGCCGCCGAAGAAAAGACTACGGGCGGAATCATTCTGACAAGCAGTGCCCAGGAGAAACCTCAGATGGCGGAAGTTCTGGCAGTAGGTCCGGGAACAGACGACACGAAGATGGAGGTTAAGGAAGGGGACAAGGTTATTTTCAGCAAGTATGCGGGAACGACCGTTAAGTTCAGAAATGAGGAAGTTATGATTCTTGACCAGAGAGATATTCTGGCAATTGTAGAATAATTGAAGCGGAAAAGGCTTTTTAACAAAAGGGAGGAAAAAATTAATGGCTAAAGAATTACATTATGGAGAAGATGCCAGAAGAGCTTTGCAGGCAGGAGTTGACAAGCTGGCGGATACGGTAAAGGTTACACTGGGACCTAAGGGAAGAAATGTTCTTCTGTCCAGGTCTTTCGGTTCCCCGACCATCACCAACGACGGCGTTACAATCGCCAGAGAGATAGAGCTGGAAGATGCTGTGGAGAACATGGGTGCTCAGCTGGTTAAGGAAGTTGCTACAAAGACCAATGATGTTGCCGGTGACGGAACAACAACAGCAACACTCCTGGCACAGATTATGATCAAAGAAGGATTCAAGAATGTTGCCGCAGGTGCAAATCCTATGATTCTCAAGAGAGGAATCTCAGGTGCGGTAGATGTGGCAGTTGAAGAGATAAAAAGACTTTCACATGTTGTGGATACAGCGGAAGCAATTGCACAGGTTGCAGCCGTATCAGCTGATGACGAAGAAATAGGCAGACTGATTGCAGAGGCAATGGAAAAGGTGGGCAAGGACGGCGTTATCACTGTCGAAGAATCCAAGTCAATGGGAACAACTCTGGATGTTGTTGAAGGTATGCAGTTTGACAGAGGATACTTCTCACCGTACATGGTTACGGACACGGAGAAGATGGAAGCTGTTTCCGAAAATCCTTACATCCTGATTACCGACAAGAAGATTACAAATATACAGGATCTGCTGCCGCTTCTGGAGCAGGTGGTTCAGGCCGGCCGCAAGCTTTTCATCATCTGTGATGACCTGGAAGGCGAAGCGCTGGCAACAATAATCGTGAACAAGCTGAAGGGTGTATTTGACTGCGTTGCGGTTAAGGCTCCGGGATTCGGCGAGAGAAGAAAGGCTATGCTGGAAGATATCGCAGTGCTCACAGGCGCGACGGTTATCTCCGAGGATCTGGGATACGAATTGAAGGAAGCAACTGTTGATATGCTGGGATCAGCGGCGACAGTTAAGGTTGACAAGGAAAACACCGTAATCGTAGGCGGCGGCGGTGATGCTGCCGATATCGAGGGAAGAATTGCGGCAATCAAGGCACAGATCGAGCAGAGCACTTCAGACTTTGATAAGGAAAAAACTCAGGAAAGACTTGCCAAGATGGCAGGCGGCGTAGCGGTAATCGAGGTAGGTGCTGCGACAGAAACCGAACTGAAAGAAAAGAAGCTGAGAATCGAAGACGCTCTCAACGCTACAAAGGCAGCGGTTGAAGAAGGTATTGTATCCGGCGGCGGCGTAGCTCTGGTTAACACACTCCCTGCAGTTGCAGAGTATGTTGAAGGACTGGAAGGCGATGCCAAGACCGGCGGCCAGATTATCCTGAGAGCTCTGGAAGAACCGGTTAGACAGATTGCAGAGAACGCAGGTCATGAAGGCAGCGTGGTAATCTCCAAGGTTAAGGACAGCCCTAAGGGAACAGGCTTCAATGCGGCTACAGAAAAATATGAAGATATGATTGGAGCCGGAATAGTAGACCCGGCCAAGGTTACCAGATCGGCACTGCAGAATGCGGCGTCCGTATCGGCAATGCTCCTCACTACGGAAGCAGGCGTAACCGAAATCAAGGAAGACGCTCCTCCAATGCCTCCAATGGGCGGCGGAATGGGCGGCGGCATGGGAATGATGTAAGCTCAGATATAACCCAGATATAAGAAGTGTCAGGTGGATAAACTGCCTGGCACTTTTTGTTTTTGGGAGGTGCCGCGGTATGCAGGTTTCGGGATGTGCTGGCTGATTTGAAGAAAAAGGATAAAAAGACCAGCATGCGGTTGTGATTCGAGGAGATATTGAAGGCGGATTGGCTGAAATGTTGGTTTATAAAGGATTTATCGAACAAAAAGCCAACATTGAGTTTTATTTTATACCTGCCCGAGGTGTTAGCGTTGGCTGGACAGGTGTCTTTTCTTAAAACAGCCAACATAAGAGAAAAAATCATCCGATATTTGAGGGGCGAAAACTGGAGTGTTGGCTTTTGCTATGCAATTATGCAAATCAACCAACGCTCTGCTCTGCCGTACTCTGCGGGAAGACATGAAAAACATTGAGAGAAACGGATTGCAGGGGTATAATTAAGGTAATTTGATATATGCGGAGGTACAGAATGGATTTGAATAAAAGACCGGAAACAATGGAAAGAATCACAACAGCTGAGCTGGCGGAAGCATTTATCGCTGAGCAGGTTGCGGCAGTAAAGAAGCAGGTGGGAGATAAGAAGGTTTTGCTCGCTCTTTCGGGAGGAGTTGACTCATCGGTGGTGGCAGCACTGCTGATCAAGGCAATCGGCAAGCAGCTGACATGTGTGCATGTTAATCACGGGTTACTGAGAAAGGGAGAGCCGGAGGATGTTGTCCGCGTGTTCAGAGACGAGATGGATGCAAACCTGGTCTATGTGGATGCGGTTGACAGATTCCTGAACAAACTGGCCGGTGTTGCGGATCCGGAAACCAAGAGAAAGATTATCGGTGCGGAATTTATCCGTGTGTTTGAAGAAGAAGCGCGCAAGCTGGAAGGAATCGAATTTCTGGCACAGGGAACAATCTATCCGGACATTACGGAATCCGATACCGTTAAGTCGCACCACAATGTGGGCGGGCTGCCTGACGACATGCAGTTTGCACTCTGTGAACCGATAAGACTTCTGTACAAGGACGAAGTTCGTGTTGTGGGCAAGACCTTAGGACTTCCGGATAACATGGTATATAGACAACCGTTCCCGGGGCCGGGGCTTGGTGTACGCTGTACGGGCGCAATTACCCGCGACAGGCTTGAAGCGGTTCGTGAGGCTGATGCTATCGCCCGTGAAGAAATAGAGAAACTGCCGGAAACGCCGTGGCAGTACTATGTGGCGATTCCCGATATCAAGTCGACAGGCGTTAAGGACGGGAAGCGTTACATGGGATGGGCAGCTGTAATCCGTGCTGTAAATACCGTTGACGCCATAACGGCGCAGTCCGTTGAACTGCCGTGGGAGACCCTCTGCAGGATTCGTGACCGAATAATTACGGAAGTGCCGGGAATCAACAGAGTGCTGTGGGATATTTCGGACAAGCCGACCGGGACGATTGAGTGGGAGTAAGGTAAAGTGGCTGTTGAGTAGTCTA
>CAYFQD010000012.1:29186-48403 GCA_964345275.1 uncultured Oscillospiraceae bacterium | reverse complement strand
CTGTCTAATGTTTTCCTGGTATGTCTTTGTCAGGATGTTTGACGGTTACTCTGCCTTTCTTGGTAGGGTGCTTGTATTGATGGTGGCTACCTCTAAATGTTACCAGATACCATCCGTCAGCTTCCGGCATTTTGATGACTTCCCTTGATGAGTAACTTTTAATATCTTAATCTCCTGCAATAATAACAAATATAAAAGTATTTGCAAACAGATTATTACGCATATTTTTATATTCGTTAGAGTTTTTCAAATCGGTATCCGCATGGCACCTATAATAATGTCCTTAATTAAACAATAAACTCCCTGTTGTCGATTACAGTTTCAACTCCTCTGGAAGCGTTGTACTCTCTGCATGCGTCATAATAGGCCTGCAGGTTTTCGTTTTCAATGGATGGCGGGAGGTCGCATCCGGAGGAGAGAACGAAATGAGGGTAGTCTTCCATATCTTTCAGCAGCTGCAAAGTCTTCTCTCTGATGCTTTCAGGCGTGCCCATGAAGAACACCGACGATGGATCAAGATTTCCGAATACGAGAATGTCTTCGGGAACCTGCGGCATAATGTTCTTCATATCCACGCTGTTCCCGTATGATTGGCCTTTACAACCCGTGCTGTTCATTGATTCTACCGATTTGGTAACCTGTCCGCAGTTGTGGAGAATAAGGAAGAAATATTCATCCTGAACAGCATCAACTATTTTTTTGACATACTGTGATGACAGCTCATCGAGCATTCTGGGCCTCATCAGGCCTGCGGTGGGTTCAGCAATTAAAATGCCTGAGGCACCGGCATCCTTATAGCCCTGAGCTCTCTTGATAAGCCACTCCGTTGCTTTCTCAAGGAGAATATGCATCGATTCTTTGTCCTTGACTGCCATCATCATTGCGTCTGTAACATTAATCAGGTCAGCCGCCAGGGAAAAAGGTCCCAGCATTCCGCCCATTATGGGTCTGTCCGGAATAAGTGTCCGGGCCTCCTTAATGGCATCGTTAAAAATATCAACTCTGCCGCTGTGAATGTCAGGCACCTGCAGCGCTCTGATGTCATCGGCATTCCTGACAGGGTGAACGCTGATGTTCGGTGCCTGCTTGTGGCTGTATTTAACTTCTCCCCCAAAAGCTTCCGTATCCACAGTCAGATCCATACCGGTGACTGCAGCAATTGTTTCAGGATATTCATCTATTACCTGCTTCATGACTGCCGCAATTTTTTTAGGGTCGCTTACCGAATCCGGAACTGACATACCCATGTTCTTAAGAACAGGGAAGTAAAGAACAGGGAGGTTTCTGACATCCTTCGCCGCAATAATATCCTCTGCCCATTTCTGCATATTGAATTTCATTTTTTTGTTCTCCTCATATTATTACATTAATCATATCAGAAAAAGCCGGTGTTAACTATAATAAACATCGGAAATATACTGTTAATTCAGTCGCAACAAGTTTACACTATCTATAGTGGATTATAATGTTGCGAAGCAATATATGTAGTGGTATAATATCAACGAAAAGCATGATGAAATGAGAATATAAGGAGGAGCTATGGCGATTTCAGATATAGGAAAAACCGCCCTGGAGGTGCTGGAACGGCGCTATCTGGGCAAGGATGTGGACGGCAATGTTACGGAAGATGTGGAGGGAATGTTTCGCAGGGTCTCCAATGCCATTGCAGCGGCGGACAAAACTTACGATCCGGATGCGGACATTGAGAAGGTTAGCGACGAGTTTTTTGAGTTGATGACCAGCCTCAAGTTCCTGCCCAACTCTCCCACCCTGATGAATGCGGGAAGACCTCTGGGTCAGCTCTCAGCATGCTTTGTGCTGCCCGTAGGAGACAGCATGGAAGAAATCTTCGATGCTGTCAAGAATGCCGCATTGATTCATAAGTCCGGAGGCGGCACCGGATTTTCCTTTTCACGAATCCGGCAGAAGGGAGCTCAGGTCAGGTCCACCGGCGGTGTAGCCAGCGGACCGGTCAGTTTTATGAAAGTCTTCAACGCGGCCACAGAGGCAGTCAAGCAGGGCGGGACCAGAAGAGGTGCCAACATGGGAATTCTTCGCATTGATCACCCGGATATACTGGAGTTCATCAGCTGTAAGAAGGATACTTCCGACATCACTAACTTCAATATTTCCATCGGTATTACTGAGAAGTTTATGGAGGCGGTGGAGAACCGGGAAGATTATGATCTGATTGACCCGAAAACGGGCGTGGCTGTGGATCACCTGAACGCAGGGAAGGTCTACAGGCTCATCGTGGATTCCGCATGGGAAAACGGAGAACCGGGGATTATTTTCCTGGACAGACTCAATCGAGACAATGTGGTTCCGGACCAGGGGGAAATAGAGAGCACCAACCCTTGTGGCGAGCAGCCTCTTCTTCCTTATGAGAGCTGTAACCTGGGCTCCATCAACTTGACCAAAATGGTCAAGTATGTTGATGGAAAAGCACAGGTGGATTACGATCTTCTCCATAAGACCGTAGAGGAAGCAGTTCATTTTCTGGACAATGTCATCGATGTAAACAATTATCCTTTGGAAATTATCGATCAGGTGACAAAGTCCACCCGAAAGATTGGACTTGGCGTCATGGGTTTTGCGGATCTTCTCCTCATCATGGGAATCCCATACAATTCCGATCAAGGCGTGAAGCTGGCGGAAAAGATTATGAAGTACATCAATACAGTAGGACATACGGCCAGCAAGAAGCTGGCCAGGGAAAGAGGAGCCTTCCCCCTCTTCGAAAGCAGTATCTATGCTGATGATGAGGAGATTCGAAACGGAACGGTGACTACAATCGCACCCACCGGAACTTTGTCCATCATCGGAGGATGTTCCTCCGGCGTAGAGCCTGTCTTCGCCTATGTATACATCCGGAATGTCATGGACGGGGACGAGTTTATAGAAGTTAATCCTATCCTCATGGAGAAACTGAAAGAAGCGGGCGTCTACAGTGAAGAACTGATGAAGAAGATTGCCAGGGATGGAACCATTGCTCACTGCAAGGAAATTCCGGAGGAGATCCGGCGCGTTTTTGTCTGTGCCCACGATATCAGTCCCATTGATCATGTTAAGATGCAGGCGGCTTTCCAGCGGCACACGGACAACGCGGTCTCCAAGACCGTCAACTTTGAGAGCACGGCCACCAGGGAAGATGTGGATGAAGTCTACAAACTGGCATACAAGGAAGGCCTCAAGGGGGTAACCATATACAGAGACGGCAGCAGAGACGGGCAGGTTTTGAACATCGGAAAGGTATCCGGAAAAGAAGAAGAGAAAGCTCCTGAGTTCGGAAAGATTGAACCCCGGCCCCGCTCCACCGTGACCCAGGGATTCACCGAAAAGGTCAAAATCGGTTGCGGAAACCTGTACATCACCACCAACTATGATGAAAATGGAATTTGTGAAGTGTTCACCAGCACGGGTAAGGCCGGCGGCTGTCCCAGCCAGAGTGAGGCCACGGCGCGTCTTGCTTCTGTGGCTTTGCGCAGCGGCATTTCCATCGAAGAAGTCTACGACCAGTTGAAGGGAATTCGTTGTCCGTCCACCATACGGCAGCAGGGGATGAGCTGTACCTCCTGTCCCGATGCCATTGCAAAGGCTTTGATGAAGGTCTCGAAGTTTATCGATACGGAGAAGGGAAAAGGCAAGGACATCGATGTGCCGGAAGAGTTTGCTCCCCTGAAGAAGGATGCGGAAAATGCACCTACTACCATCTATGTACCCAGCTCCGTCAACGCCATCCATCATTGTCCCGAGTGTAACGGTGCGGTGGAACACGAAGGCGGCTGTGTCGTCTGCAGAAACTGCGGATTCAGCAAGTGCGGATAAAGAGCTCATCATCACTACATGGGCAGATAAGAAATCGGCTCTATGTCAAATTTTGGGTTGGAGGCCGTAATCCATAAATACTAACCAGGCAGACTTCTTGGTAAAATCCCAAACATATTTCATAGTGGGTATAGTGGGGTATGCTGGCTGATTGAAAGAAAATTTGACAAATGACCAACATGGTGACGAAAATTTCATCCTGTATGGCATAAAAATCACGAAAATGTTGGTTGTTTTTTCAAAATAATACTATTCTGCCAGCATACCGGTATTAACCGGTGAAGTCCATCAACCGGGAAATATTAAAATTCAAAAAGGGTATTGACAGCCATACACGGTAACCTTTAAGCTTAATCTATAGACTAAAGAAAGGACGCGAAAGATGTTTATCAGAACTATCTCATTGGAATCTAATACACCCGAACTCAAAGCTATGACGGACAGCATATGCTTATTTGTTGTTGTGAATTTTTCCGGATGAGAGAGCAGATTTTGAAGACCTTTAGTTGCGTCGAATAAAGTTTTGGTTAACAATCCTCACTCTGGAAAAGGAGTGAGGTTTTTTATTTTGTGGAGGATTGAGTTATGAGTACATATAATAGTAGAATGTAACAGAAAGAGATGGAGGAAAACAATGATAGAGATAAAAGGTGCTGTAAATACGGCAATATGCTATGCCAAAACCGTTGAGGACGAGGCAGTAGAGCAGATAAGAAGAATGTGTGACTATGAGTTCACAAGAGACAGCAAAATCAGAATAATGCCGGATGTTCACGCGGGCAAAGGCTGTACGATAGGCACAACAATGACAATTCTGGATAAGGCAGTGCCGAATGTGGTAGGGGTTGATATCGGCTGTGGCATGTACACCGTGAATATCGGAACGGGGGATATAGATTTTGCGAAACTGGATGCCGTGGTTCACACAATTCCGGCGGGAAGAAATGTTTGGGCCGGCAGGCAGGAGCATTTCGACCTGACCAGGCTCAAGTGCTACAGAAATCTGAAACAGACCAGAAGGCTGGAGAGAAGCCTGGGGACCCTGGGCGGCGGCAATCACTTTATTGAGATTGACAGAGCCGCAGACGGAACAAATTATCTGGTGGTGCATTCCGGCAGCAGAAATCTGGGCAAGCAGGTAGCCGATTACTATCAGGAGCTGGCAGTGAACCTGAACAGAGGAATCGGAGACTATCTGGAGGCCAGAGAGAATCTGATAAAAACCTACAAAGAGCAGGGAAGACGCTCAGAGATTCAGACTGCTCTGGCGTCACTGAAGTGTGAGCTGAACGCGGAGACAACTATTCCCAAGGATCTCTGCTATCTGGAGGGGAGATATCTGGACGAGTACCTGCATGATGTGGAGATATGTCAGGATTTTGCGAGAAAAAGCAGGGAGAAGATGGCCGGGATTATTATAGACGGAATGGGATTTGACAACATAGGCGGCTTCCATACCATACATAACTACATTAATACCGAGGAGCGAATTTTGAGAAAGGGTGCCATTTCTGCAAAGGCCGGAGAGCTGGTTCTGATTCCAATCAACATGAGAGACGGCAGCATCCTGGCAAGAGGGAAGGGTAATCCTGACTGGAACTACTCGGCGCCGCACGGTGCAGGCAGAATCATGTCAAGAAGAAAGGCAAAGGGGACTCTGGACATGGAAGAGTATGCAAAATCCATGGAAGGCATTTACACAACATCGGTGAATGCATCAACATTAGACGAGGCGCCAATGGCCTACAAGTCTATTGATGATATTATCGATGTAGTCGGCGAGGCTGTTGACATTATTGATGTGCTGAAACCGGTGTATAATTTTAAGGCGGCGGAGTGAGTGGGGCGGCAAACGGGAGGTGAAGAGATAAACATGTCTGACATTATAAGAAATATGGAGAGTTTTTATATTGATTTTGGTCAAGAAAAATCTATTCCGGCAGAAGAACTGCTTCCAGAAAGAGCAGTTATATTTGCCGACGACCCCGTGCCGGATAAAACCATAGAAGATATGAGTCACAATATTGAAAGAATCTCATCAGTTCAAGAACTTGCTGATATTTATGCTGATGTACATAACAAGTTTTGGTTTATTGAAGATGAAGTCTATGATTACGAAGAAGGTACTGATGATTATAAGAAAGTATGTATTAAAGTGGACGCCTGGGGAGATTTAATGGATGAACTCGCTGACAGAATAAAGGTAATAGCTGCTGAAGAAGGATTGCTGGGTAAAAGGCAACCGAATTCAGGAACCGTTAAACAGCTGGAAGCTTTTATGGAAAAGTATGGTTACAGAGATGGCTGCGGCTGGTGGGTAAAAATTAATGAGGAGTAATGAAACATGTACTTTTACGGTAGCGAGAAGTTCGTTGTAGAAAGCAAAAGACAAATACTGGATATAGTTATTTCTCCGTCCTTTTCACAAAACCTTAATATACAGATTTACAAACAGAATGACGGACAATGGGTGATGTGTTGGAAATTTAGCTTAATGCCGAAAGATGGGCTGGGAATAGTTAGTGACTATGTAGATAAAAGCAATAAAACCATGTCTTTTTCTAATTCATTAAAAAATGACGAACTGATATCAATGCTGCAGGAGATAGAACAGCCTGTCGAAATGCCTTTGTCAGATAAGCAGATCGCCCTGATAAAGGAATTGATTGCCATCGGTCTGCCTGTCATTGAGGAAAAACCGTTGGGACTTGATGGACATAACTTTGAGGTTACGGTATTCGGTGAAACTGATATTATGTATGAATGCTGGTGTATTGTTCCCGATGAATGGGAGCTTTTGGCGAAGGTAATAAATTGCATTGTTGCTGCCATTGAAGCGGATTACGACAGCTATGCAGCGGGCATTTATGACCGAAAAAAGGGAGAAGACAACACTGTAATCAAATATCCATGTATCAAAGATTAATAAAAAATTTACCTAAAAGGTAAATTTTTTATTTGAAAAACCTGTCTATTATGTTATGCTTAATTTACCAAAGTAGAAATCCACAACACATGAGGTGCTGAATTGGTTATAGAGTATAGAAGCAAGCAGATTGAAAAGGTTTGCATTAGTGCGGATGAGGCGAGAAAAAAATATGGTATAGATATGGCATATGCAATACAAAAACGGATTGGAGAAATTGAAGCCGCTGATACAGTGGAGTTAATGATTCAGTTCAGAATTGGCAGGTGTCATCCACTAAAAGGAAAGCGGAAAGGACAGTATGCTGTTGATTTAGTGCATCCGTATAGACTGATATTTTCTGTGTTAGAGGGAACCATAGTAATTGCATATATAGAAGAAATCGTTGATTATCATTAAGATCTTATAATGATACGAGGGAGGAAACAAAATGATTAGGAGTAAGAATATTATTGCTGTACCACCTGGTGCCACAATAAAAGAGCAGCTCCAGGACAGAGGTATGAGCCAGAAGGAATTTGCATCGCGAATCGAGATGACAGAAAAGCACATTAGCCAGCTGATTAATGGTAATGTTCCATTGACGCCGGATGTTGCTGTTCGTTTAGAAATGGTTCTTGGTATTCCGGCAAATTTTTGGAATAAACTAGAAGCAATTTATCGTGAAAAAATTATAAAAGCGAATGCTGAAAACGAGATGGAAGAGGATAAAGAATTAGTTAAACTATTTCCATATAGTGAAATGTCAAAAAATGGTTGGGTGCCACAGGCAATAAAACCTACAGACAAGGTAATAAATTTAAGGAAGTTTTTTGAGGTCGTAAGGCTTACCCTGCTTAAGGGGAATGGGCCTGTAGGTCTTGTTTATAGGAGGTTAGGAGAGTCAGAAAAAGGTGATTATGGACTTATGGCGTGGTCTCAGAAAGCTAAACTTGATGCACGTGGCATTTTTGTTAAGGCGGTTAACATACAAAAACTGGAAGCGTCAATAGGTGAAATGAGAGCAATGACTATGATGTCACCCGAGGAGTTTTGCCCTCAATTGTGTGAAATATTGAGTGAGTGTGGAATTGCTCTTGTGTTTTTACCGCACATTAAAGGAACTTTCCTGCATGGAGCAACATTTTATGATGGAAAAAAAATTGTTTTAGGAATGACTGTAAGGGGGAAAGATGCTGATCGCTTTTGGTTTAGCTTTTTTCATGAAATTGGACATATTGTCCTTGGACACATTGCACTAAAAAGTGGGCCAACATCTGAAGATGAGAGTGCGGCAGATGCATTTTCTGCAGATACACTTATATCGCCTAAAGATTATGAAAGGTTTATAGAAAAAGGAGATTTTTCTGAAGAATCAATTGTAGGGTTTGCAAATAAGATAGGAATAGACAGGGGTATTGTTGTAGGTAGACTCCAAAAGGAAGGACATATTAAATATAACTCATCTTTAAACAACTTAAAGATTAAATATCGCATTTCATAATGTAGGGGGAATTGAAGTCCCAAGACACATTCGAAAGAACACACCATTTGTTGGTAAGATTGCATACAGTCAGAGAGAGCATTCATTTGATAATTAACTCATGCAATTAGGACGACATACCATCGAATATATCAAAAGCAAAAGTTATGGATATCAGCTTTTGAACAAAGCAAGGGATGAGGTTAAACTTGTAGTTGATGCAACCCATAGCTATCATGCGGCTGACAGAAGAAAAATACTCGAAACCAATAGAAAGAGTTTTATAAGGCATGCATATTACCATGAGTATAGGGATTTGCAACGACTATGTATTCTAATACTTCAGAGACAGAAACATTACTATGCTTATGGTAAGCAAAGGATTTACGGAATATTATTTGATGGTGCGTGGTTATGGGAAGAATATGTTGCGAAACTTTTAGGCAAAGCCTTTTATCATCCTATGAATACCAAAAGGACTGGCACACAACACCTGTTTGATAATAAGGAAGGCAAAATATATCCTGATTTCATAAGTAAAAACAGCAATAATCGAGTCATTGCTGATGCCAAATATAAACCGGCTAAAAATATTAGGAGCAGTGATTATTTGCAGGTTCTCGCATATATGTACAGATTTGATGCCAGTAAGGGCTATTATCTTTATCCGGAAAACGAAGGGAATAATGATCGATTGCTTTGGATGAACAAGGGCATTACATACGAAAAAAATGTTAAACCAAGAGGCGATATATGTGTGAAGAAACATGGATTGAGAATTCCTGTAGATGCTAACACTTATGATGATTTTGTAAATCAGATTAAAGTCAATGAAGAGAAGTTCAAGAAGGAGATTTTCTGTAGTGAATAGTCAGGAGCAGAAAGAAGAATTGACTATTTTGCATGTCCTGATTTCATGTCCCAAATCCGGTACATCCCAATCCGTATAATGAAACTGTAAGATGATTCATTAAACCGACAGGAGGTCCGGAATGGGAGCAACAGAATACAAGAAGGTTATATACACTATATTCACAATAAGCCTACTCACACAGTTCAGTATCACGCGGAAGATTAGGAGGTAATGACATGGCAGCAAAGATGTTCAGGAATGAGAGTGAAGCAGTCTGTGAAATCAGAGGAGAAGCGTAAGAAATACCATTATTATTAATGAATTTCATGATGAACTTCTGGGTCGGGATTACGCCAACACTGATGCAATCGATTCCATCGGCAATTCTCTGTACAAGCACCTGAAAAGAATATGCGAGGGACTTTTGCATCTGATTTGCCGCAAAATCTCCAGCCCTGACGGCGCAGAGCCTTTTGTCACTCTGAAGGATCTCAAAAGAAGGGGCGATCTAATAGATGCACCGCCCTATGTCAGGGATGTAGCTGCAGAGATATGTAAGATGGGGAAGGATTTTGATAATGGCCCTATTTCTCCGGATATGCTGGGAGCATTACTTGATAATATAAGAGTATTCATAAGATGGGCGGCAGAAACTTTGATGCGGCTTGGTGAATCGGACTTAACACATGCTGTCCTTGCTGAAATAGAGATTATAGACAAGTTCTGCGGCAAGTGGGCGGATGAATTGTACAGAGTTGAAACGGATCGAGTCTGGAACGATAAGTTCAGAAGATATCGCGAACTGAATTTTTCATGGGCTGACCGTTTTGAACAGGACGAGAGATTCAGGTTTCTTCATGTCGGGGACATTGATGAGGATTACATGTCCGAAGAAGAACTCGACGATCTTTACCGTCCAAAAGCGACAGCCCGAAAGAGAAAGACGGTTGCCAGCGCTTTCATATACAGGATTTTGGAAAAGTACACGGACAAGAACCATAGATTCAAAGTCCAGGATGTAATAGATAAACTGGAAGAAGATTATGAAGTTAAGATGGAACGCAAAGCCGTTGCCGGCATTCTGACGACTCTTTCCGACAGTGAAATCAACATTCAGAAAGCCACGCCGAAAGCCGGAGGCGGCTACTGGTATGAAGATGATCGTTATTATGTGTAGCGGCAATTGACTATATTTATCACGGTGTTATAATGAATACAGGCAAAGCGTACATAAAAGCATATGGCACACGAAAACTTCGGAATGGTGGTTCCGGGGTTTTCTTTTTTGTTTCTTTTTACCAACAAACATTCCGAATTATAGTTGAAAGCGGTGGAGGATAAATTGAACCAGTCAGGCGGTTTTTATTTGACAAAACTAGATTCTGCAGTATAATAAGTATGATAAGTATGAATCAACACACAAAAGGGGAGGTGAAACCTATGAGAATAGAAAAGAAAGAGCAGGGACTGTACGCCTGGACGGCAAAAGTGGGGAGTAAGGGGCAGATTGTGATCCCTAAAGAGGCAAGAGATCTATTTAATATCAACAGCGGTGACACAGTGCTCCTGCTTGGAGATAAAAGTCAGGGCATTGCTTTAGTCAGCGGTGATAATATGAGAAAAATGCTCCGAAAGATTAAAGGGGAATTATTATGAAACTGTGGAAAATAATTATTATAATCATCAGCGTTGTTATCGCATTGTTAGTAGCCTTTGCATATAGAAATCTTCATTATGATTACGGAAACGATCGGTTTATGGAAAATAAGGGTGCAGCAATCGGGTTCCGGGAGGAAATATATCAGACCGAAGACGGCAGTGAAATCGCTTATCTTGAAGGCCCGGACAATGGAGAGCCGCTTCTGCTCATTCACGGTCAGATGGTGTCAAAAGAGGATTATGCCAGGGTGCTGCCGGAATTATCAAAGCACTTTCACATTTTTGCGGTGGACTGCTATGGCCACGGCAAATCATCAAAAGATCCTGAAAAGTACAACATAATTTCCATCCGCGACGATCTGATTTCATTTATGCACGATGTGATTAAAGAAAAAACCTTCGTGACCGGTCATTCCTCCGGCGCACTTATCAGTGCAGCGGTAGCCGCAGAGAACAAAGAACAGATGAAAGGGCTGATTCTTGAGGATGGTCCTTTCTTCTCAACGGAACCGGGAAGAGCGGAAAAGACTTTCGCATACCTGGACTTTAAGACAATCAATGACTTTCTTTCGCAGAATAAAGAAAAAAACTACACGAAATATTTTCTCGAGCACACATACACTAAAGAACTTTTTAATAGGGACGGTGAAGATAACTGGTTATTTATTGTGAAGGATCCTTATACAAAAAGAATTAAGGAAAACAGCGGAAAAATGCCGGTTGTCTGGTACTATCCTCCTGAAATCGGTTTGAACGGAATGGTTTATATAACACGTAATCTGCAGGATGGGACAGGTGAGTATGACCTGAGGTTCGGCAAAACATTTTATGACTTTTCCTGGTTTAAGGGTTTTGATCAGAGAAAGACGCTGAGTGAAATTAAATGTCCGACAGTAATTCTCCATGTCGCTCCATCAGAGGAGACAGCGCCGGGTTATTATGATGAAAACGGGATTTTGCTCTCGGCAATGGATGAAAAGGATGCGGAAGAAGTGAAGTCTTTAATCAGGGGGAGCACGCTTAAGTCCGGATATAAATCAATTCACGACATTCATGCCGACCTGCCGGAACAGTTTATTGAGGCTGTTTTGGAGTTAAAATTGCAAACGGAGAACAGACTATAGGATAATCCTTAAATAACAATATGGAACAGCAAAGCTGATTTTTATAGAGAATATTTATACATTATTTCTTGCACATAATTATTTACATTCCCCCGCTTGTGGAATATAATGTGAAACAAGTGTATTTGCAAAGAAAAACGGAAGGAGAGCTGCTCAGGCATTTGCGGTGAGCAGCAGGTAATCTGGAAATGAAACTAAATGAATTATTAAAACAGGAGGTACTGACGGTTAGCGGCAGACGATCTTTCTTTGTGGCTCTTCTGGTTATTATCATCACATATGTTCTGACATACACTGTTTTTCCTGAAGATCCCGCTGATTTAGGAGTCCTGACTCTCGTTCCCTCACTGTTCCTGATGGTCTACATCTTTGTGACTCAGAGAATCCTTGAAGCCCTTACCTTAGTTTCTATTGTGGGGTTCATCATGGTGGATAAAACTTCGGAAGATAATGTGCTTCTGGTTTTCAGCGAATCTCTTCTGGAAACCATGATGAGTGAGGATATCGCCTGGCTGTTTATCGTATGCGGACTCATGGGAAGTATCATCAACCTGATGGAAAGATCAGGAGGGGCGATGGCATTCGGAAACTTCGTTTTGAAGATTGCAAAGACTAAAAAAGCAGCACTGATGTGGACATGGGTAGTCGGTCTGGCTCTCTTTGTGGACGACTATCTCAATTCCATGGCACGAGGTGTAAGTATGGCACCTGTTACTGACAGGTACGGCACATCGCGAGAGTATCTGTCGTATGTGGTAAGTTCAACGGCTGCACCCATGTGCGTACTGATGCCTATCACAACCTGGGCTGCATTCTGCAGCAGGCTTCTGGAAGCCAACGGATGGGCACCTCCGGGAAAAGGAATAGAATATTTTGTTATGACAATTCCGTATAACTATTATGCGTGGGCAGCTGTAATCATGGTACCGCTTGTAATTATGGGTGTTATCCCTCTGTTCGGACCAATGAGAAAAGCTGAAAAGCGTGTTGCTGACGGTGGCCCTGTGGCACCTCCGGGATCGGAAAAAATCGATATCAAGGCAGGAGTCGAGATGGAAATTCCGGAAAATCCGAAAGTGTTCAACTTTTTTCTGCCGATGGTCGTGCTGGTGGCAGCCACTGTTTTCTTTGACAATGACATGATGATGGGCGTCCTTGTAACAATGGGCGTGTCTTTTGTTGCGTATCTGCTGCAAAACCTCATGTCGGCGGAAGAATTTACGGATATTTCGCTTCACGGAATAAAGAACATGATATATCCTCTGCTGCTGATGGTACTGGCTTTTGTGTTTGCGGACATGAACGAAAGAATCGGATTCACAACCTATGTTATTGAGAGTGCTTCAGCAATCATGACACCGCAGTGGATGCCGGTAATACTCTTCTTTGTCCTGGCTCTTACTCAGATTGTTACAGGAACAAACTGGGGAATGTATGTTATAGCACTTCCTATCGTACTGCCTCTCGTTGATCAGGTTGGAGGAAGTCCTGTACTGGCAGTTGCCGCTGTTTTATCCGCCGGAGTGCTGGGAAGCCATGTGTGCTTCTTCTCCGACTGTACGGTAGTAACATCGGCGGCTTCAGGCTGTAACAACTTTGACCATGCATTGACTCAGATGCCTTTGGGGCTTCTGGCGGGAGTCTTTGCATCAATAGGTTTCATCATTGCCGGATTCACGGTAGGATGATTTTCAGTTACCTGCTCGTTGGTTTTTGACCGACATTATTCTGTAATATTATTCACATACATGGTATATAATATCAGGACAGAAACAGGAAGTAAATAATATGTCCTTTAGTCAAAATCTTAAAGAAACACTGGCTCGGCATAACATGTCTGCGGAAGAGCTGGCAAACGATACCGGAATCGACTGCAGTATGATAGAAAAATATTGTGCGGGAGATGAGGAACCAACGGTTTCATATGCGCTGAAAATAGCTAAAAAGCTGGATGTGTCCATGGATGAGCTCATGGACTGCCGGGCTTCCGGTCACAAAAATATGTTCAGAAAAGTTTTTGAACATGACTTTACTTATATTGAGGGATTTCTTCGCGTTGTAAGGAGAATGCCGGAAAAGGAAGCGCTTGTGGCTCCCGCGGCCGGCAGGGTCTGGACATATAGCCAGTTGAACGGAGAAGTAAACAGACTGGCCAATGCGTTTCTTGACAGAGGCGTGAAGAAAGGTGATGCTGTTCTGTTTCAGTTGCCCAATTGCCCGGAATTCATTTTTTCATATATAGCACCACAAAAAATCGGAGCGGTAGCAAGTCCTGCAAATCCGGGTTTTTCTCCGGAAGAGACAAGGACATGCCTGGAGTCAAGTGAGCCGAAAGTATACATATATGATGAATCAAACAGGGGAGATGTAATCAGAGCCCTTGAATCTTTGAGTAAAAAACCGGACATTATAATAATGACAGGGGCCGGTGAATTGCCGGAAGGACATATACGGTTTGATGATTTTGTTGAAAAATATTCCGACACTGAACCGGTAACTGATTTCGAGCCTCATATGTATGATGAAATTATGAGACTATATACATCCGGAACAACCGGGAAACCGAAAGGCGTACTTCTTCTCAATGCCAATGAGGTGCTTTCATGTCATGATGTCATGATGCATTTCCCGATGAACTCTACAGATGTTTCTATGAATACAACACCATGGTTTCACCGCGGCGGAATACATTCAGGTGGTCCTGCTCCAACATTCTTTGCGGGAGGAACGGTGGTCATAATGAGGTTTTTTCAACCTCAGCTTGCACTCAGGTATGTACAGAAATATGGCGTGACATTTCTCATCGGTACGCCTTCAATAATGAAAATGCTGGTAAATCAGCAGATGAAGAGTGGTGTGGATCTTTCATCTCTCAAGGGTATCGTAACTATGGGGGCACCGTTTGAGAGAGCCGACTGCATTCGTGTTCAGGAGGTTCTCACTGCAAACATATTCAATGGATACGGCACAACAGAGACTTTTTGGAATACATTCCTCAGACCATATGAACTTCCGGAAATGGCAGGCAGCGCCGGACGGGCGTGTACCGATGATGATGTAAGGGTAGTAAAGGTATATGAGGACAGGTTTGCAGATCCGGATGATCTGGTCGCTATGGATGGAATAGAGACAGGGGAAGTGATTATAAGAACTCCGAAGTCATCTTATTGCTACCATAATAACGATGAAGAGGAAAAAAAGAAATTCTACAGAGGGTGGATGTATACAGGAGACCTTGCCACATGGGACAGCCGTCAGTTTTTAACAATTGCAGGTAGAAAAGATGACATGATCATCTCAAAAGGCGAGAATATTTATCCGGCCATAGTGGAAGAAGCTCTTAATATGCACCCGAAAGTCCGGCAGTCAGCGGTAACGGGGGTTCCCGACAAAGTCAGAGGTGAGGCCCTGGTTGCATATATAGTACCTGAGGACGACAGTCTGACAGTATCAGATATGATGGATTTCTGTATGGAATCAGACCATCTGTCAGTATACAAAATGCCAAGGTTTTACAGGTTTGTAGACAGTTTGCCTATGACTGCAACAGGGAAGCTGCAGCACTATATGGTGAGAGAAATGGCTCTTCGTGATATGGAGGCAGGTCGATTGGAACTGGCCATGAAATAAGAATGAGTTAAACAGCAAAAGCCGGAAGCCCATGGCAGGTTTCCGGCTTTAAAGTAGCAAGCAAATTATATCCCGGACTATGCGTCCATGGTTCCTGAAAGAGTATGTTTAACCCGGTCTCTTTCTTCGGCAGTCTTGGCATCATTCCACTGATCCATGGTGCCGACAAGATAGCCGGTGATTCTGCGGATTCTTTCAAATGGAACATGTTCGAACTCGTAGGTGAGATCCGCAAATTCCCCGTCCAGATTAACATCCAGCTTCTCCAGCTTTCTATGGTGTTTATTTTCAAGATATTCTACATAAGCCTGCGCTTCACGGGCGTCAGCGTTTCCTGTTATTCTGATTGACATTTTATACCTCCTGTTGTGGCTGCTGTGAGTAGATTATACACTATGTAGTGGGTATTGTATACTCAAAAGCTAAAAAAACAACAAAAAAACAGTCTGGACTGAAACAGTCAGATCGTTGATGAGTTTTTCAGATGGATTAACGCTAAAAACATATTATTGAATAAAAAAATGTGTTAGTATGGATTTGGGAATTTGAATCTATTGAATTATAGGGGGAAAAGATGAAAACATTGGTAGTTTATTTTTCTCTGGAAGGAAACACCGACTATGTCGCCGGAAAAATTGCAGAAAGAACCGGGGCAGGACTCCTTCGCCTGAGACCAAAAAAAGAGTATAGAGATAAAGGTTTCTCTAAGTTTATATGGGGCGGAAAAAGTGCCATCATGGCAGAGACGCCGGCACTTGAACCATATGATGTGGATCTGACATCTTACGAACGGATTATCTTTGGCTTCCCGGTATGGGCGGGCACCTTTGCACCGCCATTGAGAACCTTTGTAAGGGAAAACAAAGAAGCTCTGGAAGGAAAAAGACTTGCATCATTTGCCTGCCAAAGCGGAGCAGGTGCGGAAAAGGCCTTGAAAAAACTGGAGGAACTTATTGGCGATACATTTGAGTTTACTTCTGTTTTTATTGAACCGAAGGCTAAGGCGTCACCGGAGACGGAAGGGGAGATAGAGGATTTTTGCAGAGAGATAAACCAGGAGTGATGTATTGTGAGAAGGGTAAATATTTTAATCTGGATTATTGACATAGTATGTATAGCGTATTTTGTCGCCTTTTTGCTTTGGATTTCCGACAATTTTGCCGGGGAAATAATGGATTTGATTATACCCTATGTGAATCCGTTCACTGTAGGGGTTTATATCATCGGCCTGGCGGCTGTAGCAACATTGCTTTTTTCCGGAAGTACGATGCTGAAGATTCTTATGGTAATGACATATCTTGCTCTTGCGTTCATATCGCTTGTTGCCACAATGGGGATCAATTCGGATATCGGGTTGATTATGTTCCTTCTCGTACGGGTGCTGTTCGTCGCTGCCTTTGCTGTTATTATTGTTATCAAAGTCAGAAAAAACAGGAGACTCACTTGAAAAGAAACAATTTGATAATAGGCATTCTGTGTGCTTTAGGCTGTGAAGTGCTCTTTGGAGCAAGCTTTATTTTTACCAAACAGGCAACAGATGTTGCCAGCGAACTGGCACTGCTGGGATGGCGCTTTCTGGTGGCTTTTGTAATAATGAGTCTCTGTGTTCTCCTGCGGATAATCAAGGTGGATATAAAGGGAAAGAAACTCAGACCGCTGTTAATTGTAGCTCTGTTCAGCCCGGTTCTTTACTTCATAGGCGAGACCGCCGGGATAAGTAATACAACAGCTTCTGAAAGCGGAGTTTTTCTCGCCTGTATTCCTGTGGCGTCCCTCATTGCTTCGACGGTTTTTCTTCATAAAAAACCATCGCGGTTACAGATTACGGGGATTCTTATAACCCTTATCGGTGTCTCTATAACGGTGCTGGCAGTCGGGGTTTCATCCAGCTTGTCTGTTATCGGCTACACATTTTTGCTGGCAGCGGTCATATCCTATGCGCTGTATGCCGTGTTTGTTGATAAGGCGGCGGGCTATTCAGCGGTGGAAATTACATATATAATGGTTGCGGCCGGGGCCGTAGTCTTTGTGATTCTGGCTATAGGTGAGGCCCTGATTGGGGGCGGTGTTGCTAAGTTGGTTTCACTGCCGTTAAAGGAGACAAATTTCTTAATTGCGATTCTGTATCAGGGAATAGGATGCTCAATTCTTGCTTTTTTCCTGTCCAACGCGGCAATTGCAAGGATTGGTGTCAACAGGACAGCATCTTTTATAGGGGTATCTACCGTGGTTTCTATTATTACCGGTACAGCAGTGCTGAATGAGACATTTACAGTGTGGCAGGTTGCTGGTGCAGTTGTTATAATTGCCGGGGTTTACATAGCGAATGCAAGGATAACCGAGGGATAACGGGGAAGGAATGATAGTAAATGCTTGAAGAATACGCAAAGGAGCGAGGCTGCAAAAGAATTCAATTCCAGTCGGAACTGACGAATCCCAACGCTATGGAGTTTTACAGGGCAATAGGGTATCAGCCCGCTGACATGAAATTCTATGTCAAATATATTTAACAACCAAGCTGCTCATATGCGCCGCGAGCAAACATGCCCGCGGTTTTTAAAGTTTTTTGAACTATCTTTTTTGCTCCTTCAGTTGTTATACATTATAGAGTGTTCATTACGAGAGGCTACAAAACCGGGAAAGCAGGATGCATTTGGACAAGGACAGTGTACTGATTAAAAAAATGCGACACGGAGATGATGAGGCTTTTGATCTCTTTGTGCGCAAATACTATGAGGCAATATTGAGATACTGCACCTATCATTGCTATGATGATGAAAAGGCTAAAGATCTTACACAGGACACTTTTTTGCACTTTTTCGCTAACTTGTCTGATTATGTCCATTTAATGATACAGCTCCAAAAAATGTAATTTATGCGGAAACGGAAAAAGTACAAAGGACAATTTATTCCTATGCTGGAGTATAAATATGAACGACAATAATAATCACACATTGAACATAATAGTTTCCAGGACGGAAACACGAATCGGCAGCATGATAAGAGCTGTCATAGGGGGCGATTACAATCATTGCTCCTTTTATCTGGACGGAGATGTAAGGAATATATACGGGTTTTCACGCAGATACCGTGAATTCTGGTTTACCGGGTGCTTCACGCAGGAGAACGCCGTTCATTTTCGGGAATATAAGATATATGAGATTCCATTGAGCGAAGAACAGTATTCCGGACTCAATGAGAGGATCGTTGATATGAAGGCACATGTCAGAATATATAACTATCTCAATGCCTTGATGCTTCCTGCAGGCATTTCAGTTGAATCTGAGGACAGTTTCATATGCAGCACCTTCGTGGCGGATATAATCGATAAGCATACGGATATTGCTCCGGAAAAAGATGTTAACCTTCACGGTCCCATGGATGTTTTCGAATTGCTGGAAAGAGCTGTTGGAGAAGGAAAAGCAAAAGCCATAGAAATAGAATTGCCTCATGAAAAGGAATATGGATTCCTGAAGCCGGTTACCCGCTGGCATGATGCTCCTTATTCGGAAACTGCAGGGGGAACAATAAAGCGCAGGGCAATACTGGCAAGTGAAATACTGGACGCTGATAATAGTATATTTCCATGGGTTTCGGAGACAATAGCCGGATTCATATGTCGCGGATGGGAAGTGACAACAGGTCCGGAAGATACCGATTTTACAGGGAAGAACTATCATGAATATGACAGGCTGATATGCTGCGGAGGTGACCGCGTTTTGAGCAGGTGCATCA
>CAYFQD010000012.1:24733-29086 GCA_964345275.1 uncultured Oscillospiraceae bacterium | reverse complement strand
CAGATATGGCAAAGGCTGTTGAAGTGGCCGCCGGCAGCAATGTGCGAAAAATTGACAGCGGCGATCTGGATGGCCGCAGTTTCGCTTATGTTGCAGGTTTTGGCGATATTGCACAAGTGTCCCATAAGACAAGCAACAGGACGAAAAAGTTAATAGGTTATGCCGCCTATGTGCTCTCCGGCATACAGTCACTGTCAGGTATGCGGGAATATGAAGTTCGCATAACGATGGATGATACAGTTGTCAGCGGCAAATATTTGATGGTGCTGATTACCAACTCACATATGGTGGGAGGTATTAAACTGTGGGATCAGGTATCTCCGGATGATGGTATATTTGAGGTTCTTTTAGTGAAAAAGCCCGGTCCGGCCGGCGTTCAGGAAACCATTGAAACCTATTCGTCAAGCAAAATCACTATAGAGAATCAATCCGGGCACAGACTGGAGTGGGTACTGGACGGAGAACCGGGAGGGACGACCGAACCGGGCGGAACTTCTGAAATTCATGTTAATAAGCAGAGCTACTCAATGGCAGCAGGTGAATAAAATGGAGTTTAGCGCAGACCGTACTGGCTTCAGCGATTTCTTGAAACGGCAAGCTTTCTGTTCCTCTGGTCATATTGGGGCGGGAGGATTTAAAACGATATAAGTTGAAACGCCGCCGAAAAAGGGCGGACGCTGCGAAAAAGTCTGAGAAAAAAGGAAGAGAAAGCTGATTGTTAAGATGGGATATAATAGTGTATAATAATCTATAAGGTTTAATAGGGGAACATGAGGTTTAACGGGAGGTAAAAATGAAACAAAACACTCAAGATGAAAATGTATGGAAGGACAATAGCGACAGGGTATGGCGTGCAAACCCTACGAAGGATATTAAGTCCTGGAGTACAAAGACAGACGGGGACGGAAGAGTTCGCAAAAACCTGGGCGGAATCCGGCCGGAACCTGAACCGGGTGAAGAGACCATAGATGACTGGTATGAAGGACAGTTAGGTCAGGAGGAAAGGTTCTTTGAACGGACATGGTTCATAATTGTGGCGCTTATACTCTTCTGGCCGCTGGGGCTTATTTTACTGGTATACAAAGTGTTTTTAAAAAAAGATGCTCTCCCGCCGCCGCTTTCCGGGGGAAATGCCGCCTATGGACAGCAGACCGGGCAGTGGACAAATCAGAATGGGGCCGGGCAGGCTGCATATACGACAAAGGCGGCTAAACCGTCTAAGCGTCCCGGCATCGGGTCAAAAATTGCCGGCTGGATTTTGCTTATTCTTGGGATTATCCTGGCTATTTCAATTGTTGAGGATTTCAGCATAACTGCGTTTTTGTATGCCATAGCATTTTGCGTGGGCGGAGTTCTGCTCATCCTTTCCGGAAAGAAAAAAGAGGGTACATTTACCTCCTTTGCTGACAGAAGAGCTGAGAGAGCCAGGGCAAAGGAGGAAGCCAGAAGGGCGGAGGAAGAAAAGAAAAGAGCGGAAGAAGAGGCAAGGGCCAGAGAGGCTATGTCCGTGGAGGAAAAGCAGCAGCTTAGGATTCAGGAGGCCATACAGGCTATTGAAGATGCTGATGTAGTGAGATCTCTATGTGACATCGATACTTCTCTGAGGCGCATTAATTTAAGATTGAAGGATAAGCCGGAGCTGGCCAGGATGTCCAGCGTTGTGAAGATGAAGGAGACATTCCTGCCTGAGACTGTCGGACTTGTTGAGAAGTACAGGGGCAGAAAGGTTGGACCGGAGACTCTGGACAAGATAAAAGAAATGCTTGAAATCTGTGCCAGAGCTTTCAAGGAAATAGAGGAAAAAGTATACGAAAGAGAAAATGTTGATACCCAGGTTGATATTGAGGTATTGAAGCAGACTCTCGAAAGAGAGGGGCTCCTGGGTTCTGATTTTGATATGGAATAGTTGTGGTAATTACGGAGGTAAATTATGGAAACAATGGTTGCTGAAAAAAACAAGGAAATCATAGCACCGGTGCTGGAGCTGGAAACTATTGACGCACCTGCGCTGAACCAATTGGAGAAAAAAGATGTTGAGAATTTCAGAATCCAGCAGTTCAGCGACGAAGAAATGACACAGATTCAGGAGTTTTCGGAGAAAATCGATCTGCGTGATGCCAATCTGATTATCACTTACGGTGCAGGGACACAAAAGAGAATGGCTGAGTTTTCTGATTCCGCGCTGGCGCAGATTCGTGCAAAGGATCTCGATGAAGTGGGAGAAATGCTCAGCGATCTTGTTGCCGATCTGAAGACCGAACCCGGCGAGAAAAAGGGACTGGCAGCTCTTTTCAGCAAGGCAGGCAACAAGCTGGAAAGGATGAAGGCTCACTATAGCAAGGTGAGCAGCAATGTTGATGCCGTTGCAAAGAAGCTTGAAGAACATCAGGTAACCTTGCTTAAGGATGTGGCTGTTCAGGACATGCTCTTTGATAACAACAAGGCTTTCTTTAAGGAGCTGACCATGTACATTGCTGCGGGAAAGATTGCGCTTAAGAAAGCTTTAGATGAAGAACTGCCTGCATTAAAGGCAAAGGCTGCAGAGACGGGACTGGCTGAGGATGCACAGGAGGTAAAGGATTTTGCATCAATGTGCGAGCGATTTGAAAAAAAGATGCATGACCTGGAACTGACGAGAGTAATCTGTCTGCAGAATGCACCTCAGATCAGACTGGTGCAGAACAATGCCATTATTCTTTCCGATAAGATCCATTCTACCATCGTGAACACTCTCCCGCTGTGGAAGAATCAGATGATAATCGCTCTGGGCATGGTTCATGCGGAAGATGCCATTAAGGCACAGACCATGGTTACCGATACAACCAATGAAATTCTGAAGAAGAATGCAGAAATGCTCCATCAGACAACCGTTGATATTGCCACAGAGAACGAGAGAGGCATAGTTGACCTGGAAACGCTGCAGCACACCAACAATGAGCTCATTGCAACCCTTGATGATATTCTGAGAATACAGGAAGAAGGAAGAGCGAAGAGACAGGCCGCTGAAAAGGAAATGATTAATATCGAAAATACCCTGAAGCAGAAGCTGGTGGAGGTTACTACAGTTAATGGATAACCGGAACGGGCGATTTAAGAGAGGTCCTTCAGGACCTCTTTTTTAACCATTTTAACCGGGTTTAATAATGAGAACATGACAAGAGAAGAATATGACAAGAATAGAACTATTTAGAAGATCGATTGTGGCCACTTTGGGACTTATGCTTTTTTCCTGCGGGCTTTATCTGATTATACAGGCGAATATCGGTGTAGCTCCGTGGGATGTGCTCTGTTTCGGAGTTGCGTGGACCATAGGGGTGAAATACGGAACTGCTTCCATAGCGATTTCACTGACGGTGGTTCTCATAGATGTGATTATGAAAGAAAAAATCGGTCTGGGAACATTGATAGATGCCGTCGTGGTAGGAAAAACTGTGGATCTGCTTATCTGGCTTGAGCCGGTACCGATGGTTTATGACAATATGCTGCTAAGCATAGTAATGCTGCCCATAGCATTTCTGATAATGGGGTACGGTCAGTATATCTACATGAAGGTAGGTCTCTGCTTCGGACCGAGAGATGCTCTTCAGGTGGCTTTGGGACGAAGGATGCCCAAGGTTCCCATCGGAGTTGTTCTGATTATTATTCTGTTGATTGTTCTTACAATCGGTTGGCTTCTGGGCGGTCCGGTAGGCATCGGAACTGTAATTTCTCCGGTTGGAGTCGGTCTCATGCAGCAGCTGGCTTTTAATACGGTTAAGTTTGAACCTAAGGATGTTGATCACCAGAGCCTCTTCCGAAGCTGGAAGGTGATAGTTTCAGGGAAGTGATGTCAGGGAGGTGCGATAAATGACACTGAAGTTTGTCAGGAATGGCAGGGTGATTTCCGGCAAGGAGGCAAGCACCATTAAAAGGAGACTTTCGGAGCTGGCAGAGTATATTGACCGGCACTATGTGGAGGAGAGCCTCGATTGTGCATTTTTTGAATACGCATCCATAGAGCGTTTTCCCGCCAGTATCGGAGGAATGGGTAAGGGTATCAAAGGATTTGAAGCTGATCTTGAAGAAAGGCTGGAGCACCTGGACGATACCTTTGCAGAGTATCTGGCATATCTGATTAAAAGGAAAGGAATGACAAATTCGGAAGTGTACAACGGCGCCCTGGTTACAAGACAGTATTTCTCCAAGATAATGAAGGACCCTGATGCCAGCCCGTCGAAGTTTACGGCACTTCGTCTGGCCGTGGGAGCCAGGCTCAATATTGATGAGACAAAAGATTTGTTTCTCAAGGCCGGATATGCCCTGTCCGAGTCCAGCAAGACGGATATTATTTTTCAGTTCTATATCGAAAAGGAA
>CAYFQD010000012.1:0-24633 GCA_964345275.1 uncultured Oscillospiraceae bacterium | reverse complement strand
GGAAAGGCAAAAAGAAAAGCATGGCTGGGAGTTTCTCTTTCTCGGAGCAAATATTGATGCAGTCCAGACGGCTGCAGGGATTGGAATCAGCCGCGACAGAGCCGCTGAATATATGTGTGACGGCAAGGGGATAGAAGCAAACTTTGAAGCCTTGGGCGGAGCAATTTCAATAGCGAGAGAACATGATGCCCGTGCGATGCCCAGTGCTCTTGGCAGCACATGGAAATCTGCAATTGAAGATGATTTTAAGAAGAGACGCAGACGCAAATAGTGCGAATCAGCATAGTAACAACGAAATCCGATATACAGCAAAAGTGGGTATCGCTTAAAGCGGCACCCACTTTTAATAATTGAAGATATCTTATACGATACGTTTGTAATGGGGACTGAATATATCGGAATGCGGCCCCTTGTGAACCGTATTGTGATGTGAGAGACGGCGGAAAGGAAACTCAACCTTACCGATCCCGCGGTTGTATGCCTTGTAACCCAGTTGTGAAAGCCAGTGCCCCTTGGCGCGGGCCTTTTTCGTTTCCTCACGTTCAACGCCTGTTGCCTCAGTAATCTGACCGGCCTTGATGGCCGCAATCAGGTCGTTATTGCAGGTTATATTCCCTGAAATCTCCGTATAAGCGCTGCCTATATAGTCGGCGACATGCGAGTCGGAACCTGCTATTCCCGGCAGGTTATATTTTTCCGCCAGCTCCAGTGACAGGTCATTGGAAATAGGAGTCTCGCAGGTGTTAAATACTTCGATAAAATCCATGCGCCTGATCAGCTTCTCATCCATGAGCTTAAAACCCATGGCCGAAGAAGAAGGTACACCGAAAGGATGTGCCAGCCCCAGTATTCCTCCGCAGGAATGAACTAAACTTATCAGTTTCTTGCATCGCATTCCGCGCATTTTAAGCAAAGGCAGATAAATACCGTCCGGTAAAACGACCAGCATGTGACCGGCATCCTTGGTATCATATTCTATTCCCTGCAGAACTGTTAATCCTTTACCCCCATTATATTCACGGTATTGCGGCTCGTCCTTGATGCGATCCCATTCCCGGCAGCCGCGGAAGCTGTTGTGGTCTGTAATCATAAATCCGTCGAACCCCAGTTCCATAAATTTTTCGGCATATTCACGAACGGTTACCTTGGCATCGAAAGAGCCTTCTTTCGTATGACAGTGTAAATCAAATTTCATTTTTTTATCCCTTATCCCAACAATTTCATCAACCCGATAATTTCATCATGCTTACGAAGCAATTGTAGCATAATGCAGAGTCTTATGCAAAATCAATAGACGACTTTTCCCAGAAGCGACAGAATAAGTTCGCTGGCCAGTTTGCCGGTCTGGTTTCTTATGTCCAGCATAGGATTCACTTCCACCATATCGCAAGCTATGACTTTACCGGATTCGTGAAGGGTCTCAATGAGATAAAAGGCTTCACGAAGAGTTAATCCGCTGTGAACGATAGTGCCCGTTCCCGGTGCGGATTCCGGTGTAATAGAGTCAACATCGAAACTGAGATGTATTCCCGCGGTTCCGCTGGTGGCTATTTTTATAGCTTCTTCGATTACCGCCGGCATACCCATGCGGTCAATATCGGCTATGGAGAATACGGTAACTCCGTGTTCCTTCATGCGCTTTCTTTCGGCGGGGTCAATGTCGCGGCCGGCAATCTGAACGCAGTTTTTTGTATCCACGAATTTAGGTGTCTGACCGAAATCGGCCATTATGTCGGGGCCGGCACCGCATACTGCAGAGAAAGGCATTCCATGCATATTGCCGGAAGGAGATGTCTCCGGACCGTTCCAGTCTCCGTGAGCATCAACCCATATGATACCGATTTTTTTGTAGTGCTCCAGTGAGGCGGGGATGCTGCCGGCAGCGATGCTGTGGTCTCCGCCGAGTACCACAGGGAAAGAACCTTCTCTGTGTGAACTCAAAACCTCTTTGTACAGTTTGCCGTTCATATCGGCAACCTGTTTATAATATCTGAGCTCATCGGAGGTTGCACCCTGTGCCTTGGGGATCAGATCGCCCTTGTCATTGCATTGGTAACCCAGGTCTTTAATACCTTTGACAACACCTGCATACCTTATGGCTGCAGGCCCCATATTCACACCTCTGGTACCTGCACCCAGATCCATCTGTACGCCGATTAAATCGATTCGCTTCATTTCGCAAAACTCCTTTCTATACACTTTTTCTATGAAATTATACTTTCAATAACTTCCCTGAAATCATCTCTTGTCCAGAGCTGAGGAACCGGGTAGAGCGGATTGGCTTCCGCTGAAGCCCAGGTAATCAGCTGAGGAATATCTTCCGGCAGTATCTTGTCGGTTTTGTCCGGAATTCCCATAGCTGCATTGGTCTCCTCAATCCATTCAATGAACTTGAGAGCCTTGGTTTCGTCGGATTCCCCGAGGATGCCAAGGTCTTTTGTCATTCCGGAGTAATCTGCCAGCTCCGCCAGTCGGCGGTGAACAGACGCGCCGAATTTCCGCATCACTTTAGGCAGCAGAATGGACATGGCCAGTCCGTGAGGGACGCCGTAAAGTCCGCCCAGGGTGTGACCTATGGCGTGAACATGTCCCACACAGCCTCGTGTAAAGGCGCGGCCTGCCTTGAAGGCGGCTATCTGCATATTCTGACGGGCCTCAATATCCGTTCCGTTTTCATAAACTTTAAGAATGTTCTCGTATATGAGCTTGACGGCATCGAGTGCAAATTGATTTTCCAGTCTGGTGTTATAGGTATGGTTGGTGTATGCTTCAACGACATGACTCAGAGCATCCATTCCTGTTGTGGCAGTGATGAAAGGCGGCAGACTTACTGTAAGTTCCGGGTCGAGAACCGCATATTTCGGCATGATCACAGGGTCATTAATTGAAGCTTTGTGATGTGTGACAGTGTCTGTTATAACGGCTGCAATCGTTGCCTCTGAGCCTGTGCCGGCAGTTGTAGGCACAGCGAAGATAAGTGGGAGCTCTTTCCGAACTTTCAGTATACCCTGCAGCTGTGGAACTGTTTTGTCCGGTCTGACAACTCTGGCACCTATCGCCTTGGCGCAGTCCATAGGCGAGCCGCCGCCAAAAGCAATAATTGCTTCGCAGCCAGTGGAATTATACATGGCTAAACCTTCCTCCACATTATCGGTAGTGGGGTTCGGAGTTACTCTGTTATATATTATATATTCCATCCCGGCTTTATTGGCAGTCGCCAGCATATCATTGAAAGGAGTCAGGCCGGATGTGGTTCTGCCGGCTACAATAAGAACCTTGCTGATACCTTTTTCCGCAATGAATTTCGGGAGGCTGACAACACTGTCCGGCCCCTCAATAAGCTGAGGAAGACCATAGTCCAAGAAGTAATTACCGATTTTTAATCCGCCGTGAAAGGCATGGCAGAAAGCTTTATATAGTATGTTCATTTGATTCTCTCTTAAATGGTTTTACTATTGAATAACTTTATTATAAGCAATACTCACTGGCAACATCAACCAATTATTTATGGTATAATGCGGTGCGGAGGATTAAACATGATAGGAACATTTGTAAATGCAGGCACCATTATCGTCGGAAGTCTGATTGGAGGACTTTTTAAAAAAGTGATGAGCGAGCGTGTTAATAACGCTTTGTTTATTGCCATGGGTCTGGCCGCTTTCGGTCTCGGAATAAATGCTGTGGTTCAGAACATGCCCGACAGCTCTTTTCCGGTGCTCTTCATTGTAAGTCTGGCGGCAGGCGGCACCATAGGGACACTGCTGCAGATTGATGAACGTGTAAAGAGGCTTACCGAAAAGCGCGGTGACGGAGGTAAGCTGGGGCAGGGCATTGTGACCGGATGTCTATTGTTCTGTATCGGAACTCTGTCAATTCTGGGGCCGGTGCAAAGCGCCCTGTATCAGGATCATACATTCCTTTTTACCAATGCCACCCTGGATCTGGTCACTGCCATGGTTCTGGCGTCAACCTACGGCGTGGGGATGTGGCTGTCGGCAATTTTTCTCTTCTGCTGGCAAGGCGGGATCTATGGACTGACTCTGCTGGCCGGTAATGTCATAACAGATACCATGATGTGTGAACTTGGCATTGTGGGAGGGTTTCTCATTGCAATGTCCGGCCTGGGGATACTGGAGATCAAGGACTGCAAAACCCTGAACTTCCTGCCGGCTCTCCTGGTGCCGCCGGCATGGTGTCTGATATACGGATTATAATCCCACGGAAGGATGTGTATCTATGAAAAACTGAATTTCAGAATACATGATATATTTTTTGACCTATGCAATTATCGGGTGGATATATGAGACGGTTTTAGAAGTTGTGATGTATCAATGGGGATTCTGCAATCGGGAAGTATTGTTCGGTCCATGGCTGCCCGTTTATGGTGTGGGCGCTGTTATATTCCTCTTGTTATGGTACAGGCTGATTAAGTCGAAGCCATTAAAGCAGTTATTGCCATCGTGCTGTTAGTGGATATTGTAATGTCTGCCGCGGTCGCATGGGGATGAAAAGAAAAGTACATGTTGGTAGATTGAAAGAAAACATAAGTAACTACCAACATTAAGACAAAATTATCATGTTAAGAAGAGGGTAAAGGCTGAAAATGTTGGCATTTTCTACGAAATAATGTAGATCTACCAACATAACCACATGGCATACATTTTTCTGGATACATTAACTTAAGTTAAAGCAAGAGACAAATCACCTCATAAGTTTAACAATGAAAAATACTTGACAGGCTGCATAAACAGCCATTATAATGTAGCAGGTGTCAAGTGTTTTTGCTTGTCGGCACAAATGATCCGGCATCGGAGATGGGGAGATGAACATCAATCACATTGCTAAACAAAGCCTTTTGTATGATTTTTACGGGGCACTGCTCAGCGAGAGACAGCGGCAGGTAATGGAACTGTATAACGAGGAAAATCTGACCCTGGCAGAGATTGCGGCCGAATTCGGAATCAGCAGGCAGGGTGTACACGATGCGCTCAAAAACGGGCAAAGAGCTTTGGAAGAGTATGAAGACAAGCTGGGACTTCTTGAGAAGTTCAAAAAGACATCGGATGCAATAAAAGAGATCAGTGACAGGATTGATGAGATTGTAGAAGAAGAAAATTGCGGCAGCAGGTCAGCCCTGCTGCAAATCAAGAGTATTATAGATAAACTGGAGGAATAATCCATGGCTTTTGAAGGATTATCGGAAAAACTGCAGGGAGTCTTTAAGGGGCTCAAGGGTAAGGGAAGTCTTACGGAAGCAGATATAAATGCAGCGACGAGAGAGGTTAAACTGGCTCTGCTGGAGGCGGATGTCAACTTCAAGGTGGTTAAGGAATTTGTTGCTGCGGTTAAAGAAAAGGCTCTGGGTGAGGAGGTCATGGCATCTCTTACACCGGGTCAGCAGGTCATAAAGATTGTAAATGAGGAACTGACTGAGATCATGGGCGGAACCGGCAGCAGGCTGACCTACTCGCCGAGGGGATTCACCGTTTACCTTATAGTCGGCCTGCAGGGAACCGGTAAGACGACAACCTGCGGCAAGCTTGCCGGGTGGCTTGCCAGGAACGGCAAGAAGCCCATGCTCTGCGCATGCGACATATACAGACCGGCGGCTATCGATCAGCTTGAGGTTGTAGGCAGGAGTGTGGATGTTCCCGTTTTCACCATGCGGGACAGCAAAGATTCCGTAAAGATTGCCAGAGCGGCTATAAGGGAGGCTGAAAACAAAGGTCTGAATGTACTGATTGTCGATACTGCAGGTCGTCTGCAGATCGATGAGGCTCTCATGAATGAGCTAAAGGCTCTGAAAAAGGAGATTAAACCTCATGAAATTCTGCTGGTAGTGGATGCACTTACCGGTCAGGATGCGGTCAATGCGGCTGAAGGGTTCAACGATGCACTGGGTATTGACGGTATCATCATGACGAAGATGGACGGCGACTCGAGAGGCGGTGCAGCACTCAGTACCAAAAAAGTTACCGGCAGACCGATCAAGTTTGTGGGTACGGGTGAAAAGATGGATGCACTGGAAGAGTTTCATCCTGATAGAATGGCCGGCCGGATCCTGGGGATGGGTGACATGATGTCACTCATTGAAAAAGCTCAGGAAGACTATGACGAACAAAAGGCCATCGAGATGGAGAAAAAAATCCGAAAGAACAAGTTTACTCTTGAGGACTTTCTCGATCAGATGGGTCAGATAAGAAAGATGGGCGGAATCGGCAAAATGCTGGAAATGATGCCCGGTATGGGTTCCGGCAGGAATATGAATATGGAGCAGAGCGAGAGAGACTTCATATGCTTTGAGGCTATTATTCAGTCTATGACAAGGGCTGAAAGAGAAAATCCTCAGCTGTTGAATGCCAGCAGGAGAAAGAGGATAGCCGCCGGCTCAGGACAGCCGGTTCAAAAAATAAACCAGCTGGTCAAAAGATATGAGGAATCACGAAAGATGATGAAATCCATGATGAGCCCGCGTGGAAACGCGAAGCTTAACAAGATGTTCAGAGGATTTTAATTCATACAACAATCAAAGATTAAACTGATGATAATTTACTGAATAGGAGGAAACACAAAAAATGGTAAAAATCAGACTGAAAAGAATGGGCGCTCACAAGAAGCCTTTCTATCGTGTAATCGTGGCAGATTCAAGAACTCCGAGAGACGGCAGGTTCATCGAGGAGATCGGTTATTACAACCCGCTTAAAGATCCTGTAGAAATCAACATTGATGAAGAAGCGGCAAAGAAGTGGTTAGGAAGCGGTGCTCAGCCTACAGATACTGTAAAGGCCCTGTTCAAGCAGACCGGCATCCTTTAAAGAAAGCGGTGATTTCAATGGTAGAATTGGTTAGTGCAATAGCTAAGTCGCTGGTTGAACATCCGGAGGCCGTGGAGGTTTCCGAAACAAAATCAAATGGCACATCAGTTATACAGTTGAAAGTCGCTTCCGACGACATGGGAAAGGTTATCGGCAAACAGGGAAGAATTGCCAAGGCAATCAGAACTGTCGTTAAAGCGGCAGCAACAAAAGCCAACATAAAAATTGTGATTGAAATAGTTCAATAACAGACGACAGAAGTGGGGCGGGGTTTTATGCAGAACCTTTGTCCCACTTTGGTAATTATTATGGGAAAAAGCGAAAAAATCAAAATCGGGAAAATAGTCAATGTTCACGGTCTCAACGGTGAGGTAAAGGTATACAACTATTCGGACAGCATCGAAATTTATCAGAGGATGAAAGCCATGTACTTCGGGGAGAGGCTTATTGAGATAAGAGGTGTGAGAGAACAGAAAGGGATGGTTCTGCTGAAACTGGAAGGAATCGACAGCAGGGACGGGGCGGAGAGAATGCGGGGCACAGAGGTGTTCGTAACGGAAGAGGATCTGCCGGAACTTCCTGAAGGTCAGTACTATGTGCGTGACCTCATCGGCATGGAGGTTATGCTTGCAGAAGATTGTGACGGCTATAAGGCCGGCCGGAGTTTGGGTATCGTAACCGATGTTATTCAGAACACGGCTCAGGACATCTTTCAAGTGGAGGCAGATGACGGGAAAAAGGTACTTATTCCTAAAGTTGATGAATTCGTTACTGATATTAACAAGGGGGAAAGAGTCATTACAGTGAAACTGATTGAAGGGCTGCTGGAGATATGAAAATAGATATACTTACACTTTTCCCCGAAATGTTCACGCCGGTAAAAACCAGCATACTGGGGCGTGCGGTGGAAAAAGGAATACTCGAAATCAACCTGACCGATATCAGGGATTTCAGCAAAAATAAGCACAAAAAAACAGATGACTATCCCTTTGGCGGGGGCGGGGGCATGGTTATGACGCCGGACCCGATTTTCTGTGCGCTGGAAGAAATAAAGCCGGATCCGTCAAGCAGAATTATATATATGTCGCCGAGAGGCCGGATCCTTGATGAGGAAAAAGCCGGGGAACTGTCAAAGCTGGACGAATTAGTTATTCTTTGCGGTCACTACGAGGGGGTGGATCAGCGCGTGCTGGACTATTTCCATGCGGAGGAAATATCCATAGGCGATTATGTTCTGACCGGCGGAGAACTGCCGGCTATGGTGCTCATCGATTGTGTGGCGAGAATGCTGCCGGGTGTGCTGGGTAACGAAAACTCGGCAATGGATGAATCAATATATTCCGGTCTGCTGGAGCACCCGCAGTACACACAGCCCAGAGAATACCGGGATATGGAGGTTCCTGAGGTGCTGCTCAGCGGAAATCACAAGCTTATTAATCTCTGGAAATTCCGTGAGAGCCTCTTGCTTACAAAGGAGAGACGGCCGGATCTGTTTGCGGAATTCGTGAAGAATCCGGGAAACCTGACCAGTGAAGAGCAAAAAATTCTCGATGAAATAAAGTAAAAGAGCACAGTCGGGACCATCATGTCTGTCATTGCAACCAAGGGGTGTTTAGTGTAAAATAAAGCAATGAAGATTAAGATTACAAAAAAGACAAAAAGCATTTTGCTGGGCTATATTGCCTTGCTGGTGTTATTGTATCTTATTATATATACATTGCCGAAGGTAACGGATGCTTTTGAGACTACACAGGTGCTGGAGCCCGGGACTCTGACCGTATCCCGAAATGCTGAGGGATTTCTGGTCAAGGATGAGGCTGTGGTAACGGCGGAATCCACCGGAACCATTGAATTCCTCATCGATGAGGGAACTGTTGTCAAGAAGGGGACAAGACTGGTTGAAATTGAGGAAACCTCCTCTGAAAACGGGGAAAATAAAACCGTCAGGGGCAGGTACAAACCGTACTTGAATAATCTGATCAATTATGAAAAACTGTCTTCGGGTACCGAAGCCCCTATCAGCGGTGTTTACAGCAGACACATAGATGGCGGAGAGAAGTATTTCAATACCGGTAATCTTGACAATATCAGGAAAGAAAAGGCCGGTGAAATAAATATAAAAGACTTAAATTTATATAGAACCGCAGTTGTAAAGGGAGAACCGGTATTTAAAATTTCCGCAGACGATCACTGGTACATCGTCTGCTGGATGGAGCCTGAGGACGCCAGACCATATCAGGAGGGACTGGCAGTTGACCTGCAGCTGCCTGCCGGAAGCGTTAAGGCAACAGTGGCAAGCAATGCCCGGGAAAAAACATCAGGGGCACCCGGCAACAGAGTTGTTTTTTATCTCAACGCCTATTACGAGGAATTCTCTACTGCCAGAAAGGTGGATATGACAATAGTAATCAGCAATAATGCAGGTTTGATAGTAGACAATGAATGCATTACAGAAGAGGATGGCGTCGCAGGCGTGTATGTGGTTACGAAGAATAATGAATATCTTTTTAAGCCCATAAAGGTTAAAGCAACCGACGGGAAGCAGTCGGTAATTTATGACGGAACCTTTAACAACGATAAATATGAGCAGGTCACAACGGTGAATGTATACGATGAAGTGGTAAAAAACCCCAATGAAAAGCACAAAAACAAGGATGAAAACAATGAGAAAACGGAGGGATGAGAATAATGGAGGATATTAAAGGCAACCTTATAAAATTTGAAGAGAAAAAAAACAGAGCGGCAGAAGCATGCGGCAGAAAGGGCGAAGAGGTTTTGCTTGTTGCCGTAAGCAAGACCAGGACGCCGGAAGAGATAAACGAAGCGATTGATGCCGGAGTAACTGACATTGGCGAAAACAAGGTGCAGGAAATCATTGAGAAGTTTGATGCTGTTAAACCGGTCAGATGGCACATGATAGGTCACCTTCAAAGAAATAAGGTTAAGTATATTGTTGACAAGGTTGATATGATTCACTCCGTAGATTCCGTTAAGCTGGCTCAGGAAATCGACAAGCGTGCAAAGGCCTGCAACAGGGTTATGGATGTGCTGGTCCAGATAAATCCGGCTCTTGAGGAGAGCAAATTCGGTGTAAGCATCGAAGAGGCAGGTCCGCTGGTTGAAGAAATATTGCAGAACTTTGAAAACATAAGAATCAAAGGTCTCATGAGTGTAGCACCCATTGCTGAGGATCCGAGAGAGGTGAAACCGTATTTTGACGGGGTAAAGGCTAAGTATGATGAACTGAAGTCCATAAGCCACCCCAGACTGGATTTTGAGTATCTATCCATGGGAATGTCAAATGACTTCCAGGTTGCAATAGAGGCGGGTTCAAATTTAGTCAGAGTAGGAAGTGCCATTTTCGGAGAACGAGACTATGGGCAGTTCAGAAAGAATCAGGAGGCAAAAAACAATGGGAATGTTTAACAAGTTTAAGGATTTAATAGGTCTGGAAGAGTACGATGAGGATGAATTTGAAGCGGAAGAGGAAGCTTACAAACAGCCTTCACCTTTTGAAAGAAGAAATATAGAGCCCAAACAGCCAATGAGCACATCGCCCAGATACGAAACCGGCAATATAGTTCCGATGCAGAACAAGACGGTAAAATCTATTACCAATGCTTTTAAGCTGGTTGTAATAGAGCCTCAGGGTTTTGATGAATGTTCCAAGCTGGTTGACAGTCTCAAGAGCAGGAAGCCTATAATTGTCAATCTGGAGAAGCTGGACAGCGATACAGCCAGAAAGATATTTGATTTTCTGGGCGGAGCCACTTACGCTCTCAACGGAAATGTGCAAAAAGTTGCAAATAATATCTTTGTTTTTGCTCCTGAAAATGTTGCAATATTCGCCGAAGGTGAGAATAAGCCGTACAGCTTTGCCGGAACTGATGAGAATCCGTGGAAATAAGATGGGAGTTGAAAATGATAAGACCGATAGATATACAGGAAAAAAAATTTACCAGAGCCGTTCGCGGCTATAAGGAGGAAGAGGTTAACGAATTTCTGGATGAGATCACTCTGGATCTGGACAGACTTCTTAATGAACTGAAGGAGACCCGGGAAGAGAACAGCAGGCTGGTTGCAGAGCTGGAAAGATTCCGGGGGTCAGAGGGAGCCGTTGTTGAAACTCTGTCAGCTGCTAAATCTCTCATGGCTGATATTTCCGCCAGCGCGGACAAGAGAGCGGAGATCCTGCTTAAGAATGCTGAGCTGGATGCCGAACTCATACTCAAGGCTGCCCGTGAAGAGTCGGAAATCATTTCCAGGGAGAGCGAAAACCTGAAAAACGGATACAAATCTTTCAAAAAGAGATATATTCAGATGCTTCGGCAGGAACTGGAAAAGTTTGAATCTTCATCAGGGTCGGAGATGAGCCTGGTTGATTTTGATGATCTGCCGGAGCTGGAGGTTAAGGTTGTGGATCAGCAGGAAGGTGTTACAAACGCCGGATCCGAATCACAGTTTGATACTGATGATCTGCAGAAAAGGACGATGAAACTGTAGATGATTTATATAGTTATAATAGTCGCAGTAATGATTCTGGATCGAGCGGTCAAGATGTACATCGACGGCAGCATGGACGTCGGAGAATCAATACCTGTAATGGGAGATTTTTTCAGTATAACATATGTGCAGAACAGGGGTGCGGCATTTAGCATGCTGGAAGGACAGACCACGCTGCTTATTGTGCTGCCCGCTATTATAATAACAATAGCAATTCTGTTTATAATTGTCAGACACAAATCTTACAAGCGGATCTTCATGGTGGCACTGTCCCTTATCTGTGGAGGCGGGTTGGGTAATATTACGGACAGGGCAGCCTACGGATATGTTATTGACATGCTGGATTTCGGGTCGTTTCCGGTATTCAATGTGGCTGACATTGCCGTGACTGCCGGCTGCGGTCTGCTGTTGCTGTACATGATAGTTTTTGATGGTAAAAAAACTCAGGGATGAGCTCCATGCAAAGTATTATACACAGTTTTCAGGTGAATATTACAGAAGAAAACAGGGGAACCAGACTGGATCTGGTTCTTTCTGCCACCCTGGAGGATTACTCCCGGAGCTTCATTCAGAAACTTTTTGAAAGAGGTAATGTTGAGGTTAACGGCACCGTATGTGATTCCAAGAGATACAAGGCTGTACCGGGAGATGTGGTGATGGTGAACATTCCGGAACCGGAAATGACCGAGATCGCTGCCGAGGAAATTTCTCTCGATATAATATACGAGGACGATGACATGCTTGTTATTGACAAACCTGCGGGTATGGTTGTACATCCGGCAGCCGGTAATTCGTCGGGGACTCTGGTTAATGCGCTTATGTATCACTGCGGAGAGAACCTCTCATCGGTAAACGGACCAATCAGACGGGGTATAGTTCACCGGACAGACAAGAACACCAGCGGTCTGCTGATGGCTGCAAAAAATGATGCCGCTCACCGGATTCTTTCGGAACAGCTGGCGGCGCATTCCGTAGTCAGAAGATATCAGACTATTGTGTGGAACAATATCAGAGAAGATGAGGGCACCATAGATGCATGCATAGGCAGGGATACGGGAAATCGTCTGAGAAAGGCAGTGGTCACGCCGGACAGACCGGATGCCAGAATTGCAGTAACACATTTCAGGGTGCTGGAACGCTTCGGCCGCTTCACATTTATTGAAGTAACTCTCGAAACGGGAAGAACCCATCAGATAAGAGTGCATATGAAGCATAGCGGGCACCCTATTCTGGGGGACGAGCTCTACGGTCCGGTCAAAAATAGATTTGGTGCCGGCAGACAGATGCTTCATGCAGGATTTCTGGGGTTCAACCATCCGTCAACGGGAGAATATATGGAGTTCGAAAGCCCGATTCCTGAGGATATGATCAAAGTACTGCAGAAGCTCCGATAGCAGCAAAGGTATGCTGAGGGAGGAAAGACTATCTCTTTTTACGCACATGAGGGTCGATCTGATATTCTGTCTTCATGTAATGAATACAGTCTTCGCAGATATACCCGCCTTTGAATAAAAATGTGTCGTATGTGCGACCGCAGATGCTGCATGTATCGCTATCCATGAGTGCGTCCTCCTTTCCCGTAATTTAATTTTCAGATAGTGGTTATACCTTTACCGGTATCGGTGCCTCATGATTTAAATCTAATACCCGTTCAGGAACGGGTCAAGGGTTAAAGTTTCAGATGTAATAAACGGGTTAATTGTTGTAACGAAGCAAGAGCAGGAATGGGGGCGGTAAAAGATATGTATACCAGGTTCATTTTGAGAAAGACGGACACAGGGGATATTGCAGGATACGAATGGCCTTTGTCAGAACCGGAGAAGGTTGTATGTATAATTCACGGAGTCGGTGAATATGGCGCCAGATACAACAGAGTGGCAGAAAAGTTCAACGCATCGGATATTGCCGTTATCACCATGGATCTGAGAGGACATGGACAATCTGCCGGCAAGAGGGGGCACTGTGCTCCGCGAGGGAAAGTTCTGCAGGATGTCAGCGAACTTGTTCTTTATGCCCGGAATAAATATCCGGAGAAGGATATCATTCTCTACGGTCACAGCATGGGCGGCAATATCGCACTGGATTACAGGAGCCGCGGAGAGTTCAATTCAATTCCGGCGGGATACATGATATCCGCACCATGGATCAGACTGGTGAGGCCAGTCAGCAGCCTGCTCTATTATGGATTGAAAGGGCTCAGCAGGGTGGCTCCGACTATGACGATATCAAGTAATGTTGATGAGAGCATTCTGGGACATCCCGATTCTGTCGGACCCTATACCAGGAATCCAATGGTTCATGACAGAATCTCTCTGCAGTGTGTTCTGGAGGGTTTTGAAACAGGCAGGGCCATGGAAGAGGGAACCCATGAGAGCAATGGCCGCGCTGCCCATATCCCGACGATAATTATGCATGGCACAGCTGACGGCATATGTGACATTGAAGGGACCCGCAGGGTTTACGAAACTCTGAAGACCCGGGGTGAGGAAGTCTCTCTGATAGAGTGGGAAGGGTATTTCCATGAGATTCACAACGGCGGGCCGGACAGCAGAGGCGACGAGGTCATAGAAAGAATAATTGAGTTCATTCTAAACATATAGGGTACGATTTTTAGTAAAGATAACAAAGCCGGGTTTTGCACCGCCCGGCTTTTTTACATGGCGGACTTTCACATAATCAACAGGGACATTCTGAGATGAAGCGGCCTTGCTGTGAAATGCAGCTATGCCTGCAGCTTCAAAGAGATCTTCTTCCGTCGGTTCGGTTCCACCGGTGAAGAGTATCACATGGGAGCCGGGTATATCTTTGGTGTGAAGCCATATATCATCCGGTGAAGCCTTTCTGAAGGTGAGCCAGTCGTTTTCCTTATTGTTCCTCCCCACAAGAACATTTTTCCCGGATTTAAGCGTGTAGCTGTGAGGATTATGCTTTTCTTTTTTTGTCCCCCTCTTTCCGGCCTTTTTATCCGAAGAACGGAAACGGATGAATCCCGACTCTGCCAGCTCGCTGCGCAGGAGACTGATTTCTTCAATGCTGGCTGCCCGTTCTATGAAGGTCATGACTGATTCCAGATAGTCTATGTCGGCATGGGTTTCATCAAGCTGAATTTGCTTTTCCCTGACAGCCGTTTTGTATTTGCCGTATTTTTTGTAGTAATTCTGAGCGTTTCTTGCCGGAGAGTATCTGGGGTCCAGCGGAATATCCACATCAGAGCCGTCATAGTAGCTTGTTACCCGGATTCGATCCATACCCGGTTTAACAAGGTGCAGATTAGCAGTAAGAAGTTCTCCGTACAGCCTGTACTTATCTGCATTTTCAGCCTTTCTCAGGTCCTCGTTCAGACGCTGAATCTTCAGCTTGAGCTTTTCCAGATGCCCCCTGACAACTCTGGCCAGATCATTGGACTTCTGCTTTATGGTATTGGAAGATTCCCGATGGGAAAAGTAGTATGAAGCCGCCTCACTGACGGTGTCAAAGAGTTTGCGGCTGTATTTTTCATCCTCTTCATATGCCGTAAGTTCCGTAATATGAAAATCGGCAGGGTTACCGCCTTCATCCAGATATACCAGAGGAGTTATGCAGCCTCTGTCGATACAGTCAGTGAGAAAGGGAAGGGTGGTGGCGCCGGAAGCCAGAGTATAGGCGAGGGCAGGTGATATGCCCTGGATTCCGTTGAGAAGACTGCGCTCCGGTTGAAGCTGTCCTTTGACCAGTGACTGAAACTGCTCTTCGGTGACCTCTGTGAAGGGAATTTTGTCCTGGCGAGGGGGGTATTCATATAGCTTGCCGGGCAGAATCTGACGGACACGATTCACATCTATACTGACATGCTTGATGCTGTCGATTATTTTTCCTGTCTGCATATCCACAAGCAGCACATTGGAGTGTTTGCCCATAACTTCAATTATAAGCTTGCGATTCAGGTTAAAACCCAGCTCGTCTGCTGTTTCCAGTAAGATTTCAATAATTCTCTCGTCACCGTGCTGAGATATGCCGGTTATCCGGGCAGCGGAAAGATGCTTTCTGAGAACCATACAGAAAGTTGGCGGCTTCTCCGGATTTTCGGGAGCCTCATCAACCAGATACGCAGCACTGTGATTGCTTGAAACGGAAATAAAAAGTCTGCGTCTGCCGCCCCGGGTATGCACATTAAAAAGCAGCTGTTCAGGCTGCGGCTGATATATCTTTTCTATTTTGCCGTGCTTGAGATTATCACGAAGTTCCCGTACCATGGCACGGGTAACCGTTCCATCATAGGACATAAGTGCTCCTTGAAGATTTACATTAAATAAATTACAATAAATATATTATCATAAATGAACAGAAGAATGGAGAAAATTGTATGATAAAAAGCATGACAGGATTCGGCAGGGGAGAGCATAGCGACGGGAAGAGAAATGTTGTCTGCGAGATAAGGACGGTTAATCACCGCTTTGCAGATATAACAGTAAGGATGCCTAAACGGTATTCCTTTGCCGAGGAAAGAATAAAATCTCTTATCAAGGAACATATGAAGCGCGGCAAGGCGGATGTATCTATTATGGTGGAGAATCTGACAGAGGGGGATATCACAGTAAAATTAAATGCTCCGGCAGCGGAACAGTATATCGCCAATCTGAAGGAACTGAAAGACACATACGGGCTGGAAGGCAGTGTGAATCTGCAGCTGGTCTCCGGAATGCCTGATGTAATCAGAGCGATTCCGGACATAGAGGATGAGGAAGAGGTTACAGAGCTGATCTGTGAAGCTGTTCGCATCGCATCCGGGAGTCTGGACAAGATGAGGGCTGTGGAAGGAAGCAAGCTGGCGGAAGATCTGCTTATGCGCGGCAACTTAATAAAGGAAACAGTCAAGAAGATTGGAGTTCGTGCACCGCTTGTGACACAGGAATACACGGAAAAGCTCTTTGCCCGCATAAAGGAGCTGGTTGAAGACAAAGTGGATATTCCGGAGGACAGAATTCTCATAGAAGCAGCTGTCTTTGCCGACAAGGCCAGCATAACAGAAGAGCTGGTTCGTCTGGACAGCCATATGGATCAGCTCAGAAACTTCCTTACAAAGGGAGAGGATCCGGTCGGAAAAAAGCTGGACTTTCTGGTGCAGGAAATGAACAGAGAGGCCAATACCATAGGATCAAAGGCCAATGATCTGGAGATTACTTCTCTTATGCTGGAAACCAAGAGCGAAATCGAAAAGATAAGAGAACAGGTACAGAATATAGAGTAAGTCGCAATGAAAATTCTGGGAGTTACAGCTGAATATAATCCTTTTCACAATGGTCACGAGTATCATTTAAAAAGAGCCGGGGAGCTGACAGGTGCTGATTATACAATTGTATGTATGAGCGGCAATTTCGTTCAGAGGGGAGAACCCGCTTTTATGGACAAGTGGACGAGGAGCCGGATCGCGGTAAAATGCGGTGCTGACCTGGTAGTCGAGCTTCCTTTCATTTTTGCGTGCAATCGGGCAGAGCATTTTGCGAGGGGTGCGGTGGATACTCTGGTGTCTCTGGGAGTGACGCATATTTCTTTCGGCTGTGAGACGAAGAACGAGGGGGCTTTGAGAAGGCTGGCACGCAAAATGGTCGATAGCCGTGAAGAGCTGGAATCTGCTGCGTCGGAACTGATGAAGAGGCAGGGAATATCAAGGGCAAAGGCTTATGAGCTTGCGCTTGACGGAATGTCTGAAGACCGGGAGGAGGCGGCACTTTATTCGAAAATTGCCGGCAGTCCCAATAATATTCTGGCATTGGAATATCTGAAGAGGATGGAGCATCACAGAGCCGTCGGAACTCCTGTTGCCGATGTGCCGGTGCTGCGCCGCGGATCGGGTTACTATGATGCGGGTGAAGGTTTTGCAGGTGCTTCAGAGATAAGGAAGATGGATTCTGAGGAAGTTATGACAGATTATGTTCCGGCAACAGCCCTTGATGAGGCAGGCGACATGGTCACTCTGAAGAAAAGCTATGACAGGGCAAGGGAAAAGGCTTTTGAAATATTGAGAAGCCGGATAGTTATCAGCAGTGCCGAAGAATTATCCGGGATATATTGCGTAGGAGAGGGTCTGGAGAACAGGCTAAAACGTGAAATCATTTCAGCCGTTTCAATGGAGGACCTCATAGAGCGAATGGTTTCAAAGAGATATACGGCGGCAACTGTCAGAAGGCTCCTTACATACATACTTCTGGGTGTGAGGGGGAGTGAAGCGGACAGCATCCTTGAAGGCGGAGTGCAGTATGTGAGAGTTCTGGCGGCGGGAGCCGGAGGCAGAGAGCTGCTTAACCTGATAAAAAAAGAAGACAGGACTCCTTTACCCGTTCTAACCAATATCAACAGGGAGATTCCGGAGGATGCGGATGATAGATTCAGAAGAATGCTTATGAATGATATCAAGGCGTCGGATGTGTACAACCTGCTTATGGAAAGAAGCATGTATCAATACTCCGATAAGGTCGTTAACCCCTATATTCAACCTTGAATAATTTATGCTGCAGCGGTATAATTACCGGGAATGAGTTAATTATTGCAAAATGCGAAAAACATATATGATATTAAGTAAACAGGAGGATGCATAATGAAAGTTTTGGTTATCAACTGCGGAAGTTCATCATTGAAATATCAGGTTCTGGAGATGACAAATGAGGTACTTGAATGTAAGGGGCTGGTTGAAAGAATCGGTATGGAAGGTTCGGCAATCACTCATGAGAAGATTGGAATGGACAAGTTTAAGCTGGTTACACCTATGGCCGACCATAAGGAGGCAATCAGTCATGTGCTGGACGCCATAAAAGATGAAAAACATGGTGTTGTTAAAGATATGTCTGAAATAGGTGCAGTAGGGCACAGAGTGGTTCATGCCGGCGAGAAGTTCTCCGAGTCGGCTCTCATTACGGACAGGGTAATTGCTGCTCTGGAAGATTGTACGGAGCTGGCGCCTCTGCACAATCCGCCAAACCTTCTCGGTATTGCTGCATGTCAGGAGCTGATGCCGGAAACACCTATGGTTGCTGTTTTTGATACAGCGTTCCATCAGACCATGCCTCCTGAATCATACATCTATGCGATTCCTTATGAGTACTATGAAAAGTACGGGATAAGAAGGTACGGATTCCACGGAACCTCACATAAGTATGTTGCTGAAAGAGCAGCTGACATACTGAATGTCAGTCTGGATGACCTGAAGCTGATTACATGTCACCTGGGCAATGGCGCATCTGTATCCGCCATAAAGAGAGGCAGGTGTATAGACACTTCCATGGGGTTCACTCCGCTGGAAGGTCTCGTAATGGGAACCAGATCCGGGGACATCGACCCTGCCATCGTTACATATATCAGGAAGAAGGAAAATCTTGACTCGGGCGTGGCCAATGAAATTCTCAATAAGAAGTCCGGCGTTTTGGGCATTTCCGGAGTATCAAGCGATTTCAGAGACCTGGAAAGGGCTTCAAGAGAAGGGAATGAGCGGGCTCAGCTGGCCCTCAAGGTTTTCGCCAGGAAGGTCAGATTCTATATCGGCGCCTATATAGCTGAAATGAATGGATGCGATGCTATCGTCTTCACCGCAGGTGTAGGTGAAAATGATATCGGAATGAGAGATATTATCTGCAATGACCTTGGCAATCTGGGAATCAAACTGGATGTTGTAAAGAACAGAGTCAGGGGAAAGGAAGCTATAATCTCCAGAGATGATTCAAGGGTAAAGCTGATTCTGATTCCTACAAACGAGGAGCTGATGATTGCAAGAGATACATACCAAATTGTTTCGGGGAAAAAGAAATAAATTGTCTTGGAGAAAAGAAATAAATTCTTGACAACAATTGCAGGGCATTGTATACTTTCAATGTTGCGATTAAAGGTCGCATATTTTAATGAACAGTAGAAACCTGCAAGGAGGTGTAAATATATGGCAGTACCTAAGAGAAAAACTTCAAAAGCTAAGACTCGCCAGAGAAAGGCAGCTAACATGAAGATGCAGATGCCGGGTCTCTCGACTTGCCCACAGTGTCACGAGCCTAAGCTTCCGCATAGAGTTTGCCCTAATTGCAACTACTATGACGGTAAAGAAATTGTTGCTTCAGAATAATTGCGGCACAAAACAGTCAGTGGGATATAATTGATAGAAACGGCATCCTCAGGTGCCGTTTTTTGATTATGTATGCGTAATATGAAAACGGAATTGAGACATAGCAAAAAAGGAAATATTTTTCTGCTGACAGCGGCCTTTGTATGGGGATTTGCTCTTGTGGCACAAAAGGCCGGAATGTTTTATTTAGGGCCATTAACCTTTACCGCTATCAGGTGTACTCTTGGCGGTCTTATTATGCTGCCGCTGGTGGCGTATATGAGCAGGAGACAGACAGCTGAAAGTGCGGCAGGGCTCAGCAGGCGCAATACCTTTACAGGTTCAATCGTCTGCGGCCTTGTGCTGGCAGGGCTTATTCTGTTCCAGCAGTTCGGGCTGCCCTATACAACAGTGGGAAAGGCCGGTTTCATTACCGCGCTTTACATTCTGATTACTCCCGTTGCGGGCCTTTTTCTCGGCAAAAAGGTTTCGGGAAACCTGTGGGTCGGCGTTGCGGTGGGGCTTATAGGCATGTATTTGCTCTGCCTGTATGACGGGTTGGAATCCCTGTCTTTCGGAGATGTGATGATGCTCTGCGCTGCTGCCATGTGCTCTGTGCATTTTCATGTAATCGATCACTTTGTCAAGAGTGTGGATCCTATAAAACTGTCCGCCTATCAGTTCATTGTTGCCGGCCTCGTTTGCATTATTCCTTCAATCATTTTTGAAACTGCAACAATGGAGGCGGTAATGAACTGTGCTATACCGATTCTATATGCATCGCTTTTTTCCTGCGGTATAGGGTATACTTTTCAGGTTCTGGGGCAGAGGGAGACGGACCCGTCACTTGCAAGTCTGATAATGTCACTTGAGACAGTTTTCAGCCTGGGTGCAGGGTGGCTCATTTTTAATGAGGTGCTTGCGTTAAACGAATATATAGGCTGTGTGCTCATGTTTGCAGCCATAATAATATCTCAGCTGAATCCCCGAAAGAAAAGATAATTAATGGTTTAGTCCGGAAGATATTCCAGCAGCAGCTCAGCTATCTGAATTGCATTTGTAGCGGCACCCTTACGGATATTGTCTGACACAACCCAGATGTTGATTCCGTTATCTATGGAAAAATCACGGCGGATTCTGCCGATGAAGACCTCGTCCTTACCTGTGGCATTGGCGGCAAGGGGATATATATTGTTTGCTATGTCGTCCTGAACAACCAGTCCCGGTGAATTTTCAAAAAGCTTTCTGATATCTTCGATTTCAAAAGGCTCCTCAAGTTCAACATTGATGGATTCGCTGTGGGAATCAAAGACAGGAACCCTTACTGTTGTTGCAGTTACCCGGATGGAATCGTCTCCGAGGATTTTGTTGGTCTCATTGATCATCTTCATTTCTTCTTTGGTATAGCCATTCTCAGTGAAAACATCAATATGAGGCAGACAGTTGCCGGCGATAGGATGTGCATATGCCTGCAGAGGCTCATCGCTTCCGGCAAGGCCGTTTTTCAAGTCATTTATTCCCTTTACTCCGGAACCGGAAACGGCCTGATAAGTTGAAAACACAACCCGCTTGATTCCGTACTCGTCATGGAGCGGCTTCAATGCAACCATAGCCTGTATTGTTGAGCAGTTGGGATTAGAAATAATGCCTTTATTCCACTTAATATCTTCAGGGTTAACTTCAGGTACCACAAGAGGAACCTCCTCATTCATTCTCCACTGGCTGCTGTTATCCACAACAGTTACACCCTTTGAAGCAGCAATAGGTGCATACTTCTCGCTTGTTGAACCGCCTGCCGAGAACATGGCGATATCAATAGGCTTATCAAATGAATTTTCGGTCAGTTCTTCTACGGTATAGTCTTTCCCTCTGAATGTGATTGTCTTGCCGGCGGATCTTGCCGATGCCATAAAATATATGTTTTCGAAAGGGAAATCTCTTTCTTCTAAAACTTTCAGGTATGTTGAACCAACAACCCCGGTAGCTCCCACTACTGCAATGTTCGGTTTTCTTTTCATTACTTACTGACCTCCTGTTATTAGTATGTTACACGGCAATAATTATACACTTGGATGATGGAATTTGCAATTGTGAAGGAAATTCACAATTAAAGCCGCAATTAAAGCTTGACATATGCAATCAGTTAGTATAAACTAACTAACAGAAACAAAGGAGAAAAAATGAATATGTCAACAATAATAGTTACTGGACTTGTAGCACTGGCGGTGATTGCGGCCACAGTCTATCAGATTCACAAAATCAGACAGGGCAAGAGCTCCTGCGGGTGCGGATGCTCCGGCTGTTCTATGTCGGGATACTGTCATGAAGAGGATAGAAAAGAATAGCCTGTCGCAAAACTCAAAGTAATTCTTAACGGTATTTGCGGGGTGTAGCGAAGATAGAGGAAGATGATTACCAGGGCAGAAAAAAAGCGTATAATATCTTTGTGTATCGCAGTTGCGGTAACTTTTGTCATGCTCTATTCTGCCATCTACATTGCTGCAGAATCCAGCCATGACTGCACTGGTGAAAACTGTCCTGTCTGTCATCAGATCAGCATTTGTCAGAGCACGCTGAAGGAACTGTCTGCCGTTGTACTGGCTGCAGCAATCTCTGCGGCAGCGCTTATATATGATCGGTGTATGTGTTTTTATGCCTGCACAGATTTCGTTCAAAGATATACATTGGTTTCTCTCAAGGTCAAACTCTCAAATTGAGTGACAACTTTTTATAAGGGTATGATTCATCTGTTTTTTGATAATCGTTTCGGCGTGCCGTTACCCTTATATTTTTGTGTTGTTTTTTAATTCTATAAATAACCCGGAGGGAAATAATTCTATGAAAAAGATATTTGCGCTGCTGCTGGCGCTTATTATGGTGGCCGGCTTTACTACCGGTTGCGAAAAGCAGACCGGTTCCGATAAAACCGATAAAATCAGCATTGTCACTACAATCTTTCCTGAATATGATTGGGTGCGTGAGATTTTGGGCGATAAAGCTGATAGTGCTGAAATCACAATGTTACTGGATGATGGTGTTGACCTGCATAGCTATCAGCCTACAGCTGAAGATGTTGTTAAAATTTCCGGCTGCGATCTGTTTATCTATGTGGGAGGGGAGTCCGATGAATGGGTACAGGATGCTCTTGAAAATGCCGGCAATAAAAACATGAAAGTCATCAATCTGATGGAAGTGCTGGGGGATTCCGTTAAGACTGTGGAAGCCGTAGAGGGCATGGAGGAAGGAGAGCACAATCACGAGCATGGAGACGGACATCACGACGAGCATGAAGACGGACATCATGACGAGCATGGAGACGGACATCATGATGAGCATGTCTGGCTCTCTCTTCAAAATGCAAAGATTTTATGCTATTCAATTTCCGAGGCTTTGCAGGAAATCGATCCTGATAACAAAGACATCTATGAGACCAACACTTCCGCCTATGTTGAAAAGCTGTCTGCGCTGGATGAAGAATATAAAAAGACTGTGGAAGAGGGAACTTTTAAAACCCTTCTCTTTGGCGACCGTTTTCCGTTCCGATATATGACTGACGATTACGGACTGAGTTACTATGCCGCCTTTACGGGTTGTTCCGCCGAAACGGAGGCCAGTTTTGAAACCATATCTTTTCTTGCGAAAAAGGTGGATGAGCTTGGGTTATCCTGCGTGCTGACTATTGAGGGGGCACGTCATGAAATTGCCGACAGTATAGTGCAGAATACTGCCGAAAAGAATCAGAAGATACTTACCATGAACTCCATGCAATCTGCCACCGCTAAAGATGTGAAAGACGGCATGACTTATCTTTCGGTTATGGAAAAAAATCTCAGTGTGCTGAAAGAAGCATTGGATTAGGGGGGATGGTCTGATGATTCAGCTTATCTGTAAAAATCTCTGTATCGGTTATGATGGAAAAGCCCTTGTTAAAGACTTGAACTTCCTGGTAAATGCAGGCGATTACCTATGCATCGTCGGAGAAAACGGCTCCGGCAAGAGTACACTTATGAAAACAATTCTTGGCCTGCAATCATCCATTAGCGGAAAGATTTTCCTGCATCCGTCAGGGAAATTGTCCTCTCCGGATGCCAGGGCCGCTGCGGCATCCGCCCCTATTACAACAGAGAAGAAAGGCGGCTTGCGGCAGAAGCTATGAAAAAAGTACAGATTGAGAAACTGGCCGGACGATGTTACAGGGAGCTGTCCGGAGGACAGCAGCAGCGGGTATTGCTTGCCCGTGCTCTTTGTGCTGCCCGAAAGATGATGGTTCTGGATGAACCCGTATCAGGACTTGATCCCAGGGTTACGGCGGAAATGTATGCTTTCATTGAAAAGCTCAATAGGGAGGATGGAATTACCATCATTATGGTTTCACACGATATTAAAGAGGCCATTAACCGGGCAAGTCATGTTCTTCACATCGGCGATGTGACTTTCTTCGGAACGAAGGATGAGTATCTGCAAAGCCCGCAGGGAAGGAATTTTGTCGGTGAGAGAGGCGGTGATGCGTAATGTATTCAGTCGTAGAGACTCTCGCTTTTTACTGGACTTACCCGTTTGTTCGTTACGCTCTGCTGGTGGGCACTCTGATTGCTCTGTGCTCATCGCTGCTGGGGGTGACATTGGTGTTAAAAAGGTTTTCGCTTATTGGCGAAGGTCTATCCCATGTGGCATTTGGCGCCACGGCAATTGCTGCCGTGCTGCAGATTACAAATGACATGCCCATCGTGATGGCTATTACAATGACAAGTGCAATACTGCTGCTTCGTACCGGACAGAACGCTAAAATCAAAGGTGATGCTGCTGTGGCAATGATTTCGGTCAGTGCTCTGGCCATAGGTTATTTGCTTGTTAATCTGTTTGCAACTTCCGCAAATATTTCCGGAGATGTATGCACCACCCTGTTCGGCTCGACATCGATTTTAACACTGTCCATAACGGATGTCTGGTTAAGCGCAGGGATGTCGGTTTTAGTGGTTTTAATCTTTCTTCTGTTTTATAACAAAATTTTTGCTGTTACATTTGATGAAGGTTTTGCGCGGGCTACAGGAGTCGGAGCAGGGTTCTATAATCTTTTGATTGCAGTCATAGTCGCCGTTATCATAGTGCTGGCAATGAAATTGGTCGGAGCGCTTATTATATCGGCTTTGGTCATTTTTCCGGCACTTTCCGCCATGCGTATATTCAAAAGCTTCCGCTCCGGATGACTATCCGGAAATAAAGTCTGAAATTACCGTTACGGGCGTCTTTGAG
>CAYFQD010000011.1:53463-54610 GCA_964345275.1 uncultured Oscillospiraceae bacterium | reverse complement strand
ATTGAGGAGAAATGGCCAGTTCAGGAAGATTTGTGGCTTTGAACCATGGACAGATTCAAAGGGAGTCATTCATCTTGTACCGGGTTCATCCACATTTTCAAGATTTATCAGCCGCCTTATGGAATATGAAAACGAGATAGATGAAATATTTCAAGCATTGGTAAAAGCGATGTACGAACTATTGCCCGATTTCGGCGAGACCTGTGCACTTGACGGCAAGATAATAGAAGCTTATGCATCTTCATTCAGTAAAGAAAAAAGCAAAGATAGAAGAGCCGACCGGGATGCTACTCGTACTGCAAAGATATATACCTCGGAGGATGGTACAAAGAAAACAACAAGATATTTTTATGGTTACAGGGTTCATCTGCTATGCGATTGTAAATATGAATTGCCCATAACATACGCCGTAACTCCCGCAAACAAAGGAGAAGTTTTCATAGCTAAAAAACTTTTGTTTGGAAATGAGTTACCGGACTATGAGAGAATAAAATATTTCTTAGCCGATGCAGGATATGACGATACGGACTTAATCGAAAGACTGGAAGAAAAAGACATTGCCACACTAATACCGAATAGGCACATGTGGAAAGAAGAACTTACCCGGCAATATCTTGACACAGACTTGGTATATGACCAAAGTGGAAATGTATATTATGTCGATGATAATGGAAACAACCAGCCACTTAGGTATGCAGGATATGACAAGACTACAGACAGTTTAAGGTACACATTCAAATACAAAACTGAAGGTGGGAAGGTTTTTCGAATCAAAAGAAAAGAAAACCTAAGGATATTTCCCAAGATAGCCAGAACGAGTATGAAATACAAAAGGATCTACAAGAAAAGAACGGTAGTTGAAAGGATAAACGGAAGACTGGATAGGGATTTCCTGTTTGAGAATCATACGATTCGGGGGCTGTCGAAGATGACCTTGTATGTAAGTATGAGCTTTATCATCAGCCTTGGATTTGCCAAAGGGAAAATTTTGAAAGAGGACAAAGAAAATCTCGCTTCATGGGTTGCATAAAATAGGACATCTAAAGAAAAATCACTGAAATCCTATGTTAGTGTACTCTGAAACGAGATGTAGGGGGGAAATAACGGAGAAAGGAAAAATTTATCCTTAAAAAAAGAAGCATCTATA
>CAYFQD010000011.1:35387-53363 GCA_964345275.1 uncultured Oscillospiraceae bacterium | reverse complement strand
AAGCATCTATATGATATTTTGAAAATCTGTAGATGTTTTAGAAAGAATCTGCACACTATGTTTTGAAAAACACGGGGTTGCGGAAATGATTCGCTTCCTTAAATTCTTGACAGGTTATTTCTGCAAGGTTATAATATTCAAGTATATGTGCATAATTTGGAATTTAGATTTATGCAGGCAAATTAAGAGAAAAGGAGGAAGATTTTTATGAAAATGACTTATCAGCCAAAGAGAAGGCAGCGTAAAAAGGAACACGGCTTCAGAAAACGGATGAAGACAAAGAGCGGCAGAAATATTTTAAAGAGAAGAAGACAAAGAGGAAGAAAAGTATTATCAGCTTAAGGACCGCCGTAACGGTCTTTTTGTTATAGGTACAACTTAAAGGAAGAATGCTTAAGAAAGAAGTACTGAGAAGGAAAGAAGATTTTGCCCGTGTATATAAAAAGGGCGAATCCATACCGGAAAGGTATATTGTTCTTTTTTACATGAAGAACGGACTTTCCTATAACAGAAGAGCTTTTTTAGCAAGTAAAAAGGTTGGAAACAGCGTCCAGCGAAACAGGGCCAGAAGACTTATGAGAGAAAGCTGCCGTCTGGCAGAGGATTCTTATAAGGAGGGATTCGATATGATTTTTATAGCTCGAAAGAGTATTAACGGTAAAAGTTTCGCAGAAGTAGACAGGTCGCTTCAGGGTGCTGTGAAAAAGGGAGACCTGTTAAAGAAATAAGAGGAATAAGGATGAAAAATATAATGGTCCTTATAATAAAGGGCTATCAGAAATTTATATCACCTCTTTTGCCACCGACATGCAGATTCTATCCTACTTGTTCAACCTATTTCATTCAAGCGCTTGAAAAGTATGGATTTTTTAAAGGAAGTTATCTTGGCATAAGGCGTCTGCTTAAATGCCACCCATTCCACGAAGGAGGGTATGACCCTTTAAAATAGGAGGAAAATAATTAATGTACACTATATTGGGCGTTATTGCAAAGCCTATGGGTATTCTGCTGGACTGGTTGTATGGAGTAGTGGGAGATTATGGTATTTCCATTATTATATTTACTGTTTTTGTAAAAATCTGTCTCTATCCTCTGTATATCAAGCAGACCAAATCCACTGCAAGGCTGACTGAAGTACAGCCTAAGATACAGGCCATTCAGAGCAAATATGCCAATGACAAGGAAACAATGAATATAAAAATGCAGGAGTTCTACAAACAGGAAAAATTCAATCCTATGGGTGGATGTCTCCCGATGCTTATTCAGATGCCGATTATCATGGGTCTGTTTGCACTTCTCAGAAACCCGCTGAGATATGTTACAAATGACAGAATGATTTTTGCCTTTCATGAGCCTTTCATATGGATTGAAGACCTGAGTCAGCCGGATCCGTGGATTTTACCGATTATTGCAGGAGTTGCCACATTCTTTTCATTTACCATGAACAGAATGCTTTCCGATACAGGAGGACTTACGGCAACATCTTCAAACGCTATGATGAAGATGATGCAGTATATCTTTCCTTTAATGATTCTGTGGATGGCAAGATCATTCCCTTCAGGGCTGGCTCTTTATTGGGCAGTTAGCCAGATTATTCAGATTTTCTTTAACATTCACCTGACCTCCATGAGAAACAAGATAAAGAGAGAACAGGAAGAAAAGAGAATCAGAGAAAGACTGGAAAAGAAAAACAGAAAATAAGTCTCAAAGTTTGGAGGAAAATAAATGGACTATATAGAAAAGTACGGTGCCGATGAGGAAGAAGCTGTCAGACTGGCACTGGTTGATCTAAAACTCTCCAGAGACGAAGTAACAGTAACACTTTTAGAAGAACCTTCAAAAGGTTTTTTCGGTATCGGCTCTAAACTCGCAAAAGTCAGAGTTGAAAGGAAAGCACCGGAAGAGAAAAAGCCGGCAAAGAAGAAAGAGCCTGCTGCATCTGCTGCAGGGCCTTCAGTGAATGCTTCCGCACCGAATGGTAAAAAGAAAGAAACAGAAAGAAAGTCTCAGGAGAAAAAACGCAAGGACAATTCACCTAATATTGCTCTTGATAATGCGGACAAGGAAAGTCTGACGCCTGTCGAGCAACATGAAGGCCTCACCTTTCTTAGAGAGCTCACAGAAAAGATGGGACTTGTTCTTGACATTACAGCAAGAACAGGTGAAGACCTGATATATTTTGAAATAAACGGTAATGATTCAAGGACGGTTATAGGCAAGCGCGGACAGACACTGGATGCGATACAGTACCTGACAAGTCTGGTCGTAAATAAAGATAAAGAGAAATATATGAAGGTTGTTGTCGATGCAGAAAACTATAGAGCAAAAAGACAGAGAACTCTCGAACAGCTGGCACATAGACTTGCCGGGAAAGTTGAGAAATCCGGGAAGTATGTCAGACTGGAGCCGATGAACCCTTATGAGAGAAAGGTGATTCATGCGACACTCCAGCAGAACTCAAGGGTGACTACGCGCAGCGAAGGAGAAGAGCCTTACCGGCGCGTTATCATCGAACTGAAGAAGTAGATTAAAAGTTGTCAGTGGTATGATTCCCCTGACAGCTTTTTTTCTTAGACATTATTATATATTATATAATTGATATAATATTCGGGGTGATATTATGAACGATACAATTGCTGCTATATCTACCGCTTATGGAGAGGGCGGAATAGGTATTATCAGGGTGAGCGGTGAAAAAGCTCTTGATGTCATGGAGGCTGTTTTTAAGCCTGCGTCAGAAGGGACAATCGTCAGCCGGAGAATGACCTACGGCAGGGTTTTTGACGGAGATCAGATTATTGACGAGGCCATGGCGGTATACATGAAGGGACCAAAGACATATACGGCAGAGGATACGGTGGAGATTTACTGTCATGGGAGTACGGTTTCATTGCGCAAAACCCTTGCTGCTGTTTTGCGAAACGGCTGCAGAGCAGCGGAACCCGGTGAGTTTACCAAGCGGGCTTTTCTGAACGGGCGTCTGGATTTGTCCCAGGCGGAAGCCGTAATCGATGTTATTAAGGCAAAGACTGACAGAAGCTTTGATGTTGCCGTTTCTCAGCTGGAAGGCTCCCTTTCCGGCAGAGTGAGGGAGATCAGATGCAGATTGCTTGATCTGCTGGTGGAAATAACGGTCAATATAGATTATCCGGACGAAGATATAGAGGAGATAACCTACGATAAACTGGCGGACACCATATCGTCAATAGGCGATATGGTGGAAAGACTTCTCTCTACCGCCGATTCAGGCCGGATGATAAGAGAAGGAATAAGGATAGCGATTGTGGGCAAGCCAAATGTAGGTAAATCATCGCTGCTCAACGGACTTCTCAGGGAAGCGAGAGCTATCGTAACGGAAATTCCCGGCACTACCAGAGATACCATAGAGGAATCCCTCAGCATAAGGGGAATACCTGTTTACCTTATAGATACGGCGGGAATTCGCGAAACCGATGATAGCGTCGAGAAGATAGGAATAGAAAAAACAAAGGAAGCTTTTAATAGTGCGGATTTTATAATCTTTATTGTGGACGGCAGCGAAGCGCTGACTATAGAGGATGAAGAAATAATCACTTACCTTGAGGGGAGAAAAGCTCTTGTCCTAATCAACAAACAGGATATCGGAAATGTTGTAAATCCAACCCTTATTAGAGATAGATTGCCTAATTGCGATGTAATAGAGAGCTCGCTTATAAGGGGAGAGGGCCTGACGGAGGTCGAAGATAAGATCGAAGATCTGGTATATGGGGGCAAGCTGACACAGAAGGACAGCCTTGTGGTGAACAATGTGCGTCATGCCGACCTTTTGAGGAGGGCGAAGGAAGCACTTGAGGATGCAGGAGCCATGACCGAAAGGCAGGAGGCATTGGACTTCATTGAGATTGATGTTAGAAATGCCTATGACTATCTGGGCGAAATAATAGGAGAGACTGTTTCAGATGAAATTTTAAGCGAAGTCTTTTCAAGATTTTGCCTGGGAAAGTAACAGAAGGTTTGACATAATGGAAAGATTCGAAAAAGGAATATACGATATCGTTGTTGTAGGTGCCGGACATGCCGGTTGTGAAGCCGGTCTCGCCGCAGCAAGAATGGGGAAAAAGACCCTCATGCTGTCTATTAACCTGGAGGCGGTAGCAATGATGGCATGCAACCCCTCTATCGGAGGAACGGGAAAAGGGCATCTGGTCAGAGAGATAGATGCTCTCGGCGGGCAGATCGGTCTGGTGATCGACAAAACATTTATACAGAGCCGCATGCTGAACACCGCCAAGGGTCCTGCTGTACATTCGTTAAGGGCGCAGGCGGATAAAAATCAATACCATATAGAAATGAAGAGAGCATTGGAGGCTCAGGAGAATCTGGATCTCAAGCAGGGAGAAGTAATAGATATTATTGTTGAGGATGGCAAAGCCTGCGGCGTTGTTCTCAGAACCGGTGCCGTGTACAGATGCGATGCGGTCATTCTGGCAACGGGTACTTTTCTTGCGGGCAGAATCTTTATAGGAGACAGCGCCTATGACAGCGGCCCCAACGGCATGGCACCGTCCATGGAGCTGGCGGACAGGCTGCGTGAGAAAGGTCTTCCCATGAGAAGGTTCAAGACAGGTACGCCGGCAAGAGCTCTGGCGCGCAGCTTTGATTACGATAAGATGATACCGCAGAACGGAGACGATAAAATAGTTCCTTTCTCTTTCATGAACGATACCTTAGAAAAAGATCAGGTAAGGTGCTGGCTCACATATACAAATGAAAAGACCCACCAGGTCATAAGAGCTAATTTTCACAGGAGTGCTCTTTTCGGCGGGCAGATTGAGGGCATAGGCCCCAGGTACTGCCCTTCTATAGAGGACAAGGTGAACAGATTTGCCGATAAAGAACGACACCAGCTTTTTATTGAACCCGAAGGCCTTTATACCGATGAGATGTACATTCAGGGAATGTCGTCCAGCCTGCCGGAAGATGTGCAGGATGAGTTTTATAAAACCATCGACGGTCTTGAAAATGTGGAAATTGTCAGGCCCGCCTATGCCATCGAGTACGACTGCATAGATCCCCTCGATCTCAAAATAACACTGGAGAACCGACAGATATCAAATCTGTTCTGCGCCGGACAGTTCAACGGAAGTTCCGGATACGAAGAGGCTGCGGCACAGGGACTTATGGCGGGAATTAATGCCGTACTCAAGCTCAACGGAAGAGAACCTTTTATTCTGGACAGGAGCGAAGCCTATATCGGTGTTCTCATTGACGACCTTATTACCAAGGGAACCAGCGAGCCATACAGAATAATGACGAGCCGTGCCGAGTACAGACTTGTGCTGAGGCAGGACAATGCTGATTTGAGACTGACAGAGAAAGGATATGAATTCGGTCTCGTTAAACAGGACCGATATGAAAGATTTTGCGAGAAAAAGAATAAGGTTGCGGCTGAAGTGCAAAGACTTCGGCGCACATTTGTTCAGCCGGAAGCAGCAGATCCTTTTCTGGAGAAATGCGGAGAGACTCACCTTAAAAGCGCGGCTTCTCTGGAGGTTTTGCTTAAAAGGCCGAAAGTCACATACGATGCACTGGCAGAGATAGATCCCGCCAGGCCGGAGCTGTCACAGCACCAGCGAACATCTGTGGAAGTGCAGATAAAATATGAAGGGTATATCGAAAAACAACATCAGCAGATAGAAAAATTCAAGAGGCTGGAAGGGAAAACCCTCGATGCGGAAACAGATTATTCTAAAATTGACGGTCTCAGAATAGAGGCGCAGCAGAAGCTCAACCAGTTTAAGCCCTTATCCGTGGGGCAGGCATCAAGAATTTCTGGGGTTTCACCGGCAGATATAAATGTTTTGCTGATTTATCTTGAGAAAGTGAGAAGGCAGGGATGAACAGGGTTGCTAAAATGTTAAAAGAGCTCGGAGTTGGAGGTCCGGATTCTAAAGCCGAAGTTCTAGAAAAATATATGTCCGGAATACTCCTCCTCAATGAGAGCATTAACCTGACGGCCATTACCGGCAGAGATGAGTTTGTTGAAAAACACTATCTGGACTCCTTGCTCTGCGCGGGTTCTCCCGAGTTCAAGGCGGCTGAGAAAGTGATTGACATCGGAACCGGCGGGGGTTTTCCCGGGATTCCCCTGGCAGTGGCATTTCCGGAGAAGAACTTTGTTCTTGTGGATTCTCTGAACAAGAGAATCCAAATCATCAGGAATCTTTGCTGCGAACTTGACATAGGCAATGTGACGGCTGTTCATGAAAGAGCCGAGAACCTGGCGAAAAAGAAAGACATGCGGGAATCCTTCGACATCTGTGTTTCCCGGGCGGTTGCGAATATGAGCACTTTGGCGGAGTACTGTCTGCCTTTTGTAAGAAAGGGCGGCTGCTTTATCGCGTATAAAGGACCCGGTTATGGGGAAGAGCTTGCTGCTGCCGGGGAAGCAATTAAAGTTTTAGGAGGAGAGATAAATCGCGTGGATTCTGTACAGGTTACAGATGCAAATTTCCGCCACACATTGATATATGTGGATAAGGTGGATAACACGCCGAAGACCTACCCGAGGAAGGCGGGAACACCTGCAAAGAACCCGATAAGCTGTAAATAAATGGAAAGTTCTGTTAAAATGTTTCACGTGAAACATTTTTTACGGAACTTTTATGTTTTTGTTTACAATTGTGGTAGCTTGTGAAAAAACATTGTTGTATAATGATTCAATAATGGAAACATTTTATAAGGAGGTAAATGGTGGGTAAAGCGATAGCAATATTTAATCAGAAAGGTGGCGTTGGCAAGACAACGACAAACATCAACCTGGCAGCGTGCCTGGCAATCAGAGGCAAGAAAGTTCTCGTTCTTGATATTGATCCCCAGGGGAACACAACCACCGGTCTTGGCATTTCTAAAAAGGATTTGGAGGTTACGACCCATGAGATTCTTATTGATGACGACCATCACCCGGAAGAGGCGGTAATTCCTACAGGGATAGAGAATCTGGATATTTTGCCGGCCAGCGTTCAGCTGGCGGGAGCCGAAGTAGAACTGATAAACATTCCGGGAAGAGAAAAAAGACTGAAGATGGCAATCGATGTTCTCAAGCCTAAGTATGACTATATCTTTGTTGACTGTCCGCCTTCTCTCGGTATTCTTACGATCAACGCTCTGACAGCTGTTGATTCTGTTCTGATACCTATTCAATGCGAATTCTACGCACTGGAGGGAGTGAGTCAGCTGATGAGCACCATAGAGATCGTAAAGCAGAACATGAATCCTGATCTCCAGATTGAAGGTGTAATTCTCAGCATGTTTGACGGAAGGACCAATCTGTCCATTCAGGTGGTTGAAGAAGTTAAACGGTTTTTCGGCGAAAAGGTTTATACGACGGTGATTCCGAGAAATGTCAGGCTGGCGGAAGCCCCGAGCCATGGCGTGCCGGTAATACATTACGATCCTAAATCAAGCGGTGCAATAGCATATATGGAATTTGCAGAGGAGTTTCTGCAGGCGGAGGAAAGTTAGATGTGTGCACAGAAAAAGGCCAGAGGACTGGGCAAAGGCCTGGATGCTCTCTTTGGTGATGTTGAAATCGCGCCATTAGAAACGGAAACCGGGACTGCAACCAGAGAGAAAGCTGTTACGAAGAAGAGCGTCTCCGAAGGAGTTGTTTCGGAAGGGGGCGTTCTTTACATTGACATCAATGACATTAAGCCGAATTCGACGCAGCCTCGCAAGAATTTTGATGAGGAGAAGCTGGAGGAACTGGCAAGTTCCATTAAGCAGCACGGACTGATTCAGCCCATTGTTCTCAGAGCTGCAGCCCGGGGCTACGAAATAGTTGCGGGCGAAAGAAGGTGGAGAGCTTCCAGGCTCCTGGGTCTGAAGCAGGTTCCGTGTATTGTCAAAGAGCTGACGGATGAAGAAAACATGCTTCTTTCCATCATTGAGAACATGCAGAGGGAAGACCTTAATCCTATAGAAGAGGCCGAAGGGCTTAAACAGATGATAGATACCTACGGCTTGACACAGGAGCAGATTTCGATCAGCGTGGGCAAGAGCAGACCCTATATCACAAACAGTCTGAGACTGCTCAAGCTGGAATCAAGAGTTCAGGAACTGGCTGCAGAAGGGAAGATTTCCGCCGGCCACGCAAGGGCTCTGGCCGCAGTAAAGGATATGGACAAGCAGATCGAGCTGGCTGAGAAGACTGCAGCTGACGGATTATCCGTAAGACAGATAGAGAGACTTGCAAATGAAGCGAAGAAACCGGAAGTGAGAAAAACTTCCGTCAAGAACACAAAGACAGCAGACGAAAAAAGAGTTGAAGAGGACCTGAAGAATGTTTTGGGAACCAGAGTCAACCTGAAGAGAAGCGGCCAAAAAGGAAAAATTGAGATAGAGTTTTATAGCGGCGAGGAACTGGAAAGACTCATAGAACTGCTGCAGTCACTGAAATAGAGAGTTATGTTTCACGTGAAACATGTCAGACACATAGAGAGGTAAACTGTATGGAAAGAAATGTTGGAACCGTATCAAGAGGTATTCGCGGTCCGATTATCAGAGAAGGAGATGATATCGCAAAAGTTGTTGTCGATAGCGTTTTTAAAGCAACACAAACAGACGGATTTGATATTCGTGACGGAGATATTGTCTGCGTTACGGAATCGGTAGTTGCCAGAGCGCAGGGCAACTATGCTTCTGTTGATGCTATTGCCGCAGATGTGAAAGCAAAGCTGGGTGGAGGAACCGTAGGCGTTGTTTTTCCAATTCTTTCCAGAAACAGATTTGCAATATGCCTCAAAGGAATTGCTCTGGGATCAGAAAAGGTGGTTCTTCAGCTGAGCTACCCCAGCGATGAAGTGGGAAATGAACTGGTGTCAATTGACAAGATTGATGCAGCGGGAATCAACCCTTACAGCGATGTGCTGGATATGGAAAGATACAGGGAGCTGTTTGGAAAAAATGTACACCCTTTTACCGAGGTGGATTATGTTGAGTACTATAAGGGTATAATAGAAGAAACAGGTGCTGAGGCGGAGATAATTTTTGCCAATCGCCCTCAGGAAATTCTGAAGTATACCGAGGCGGTTCTTGCGTGCGATATTCATACAAGAGAAAGAAGCAAAAGAATACTGAAAGAGCATGGCGGCAAACTCGTTCTGGGTCTGGACGATATTCTGAACGAGTCCGTTGACGGCAGCGGCTTCAACACAAAGTACGGACTTCTCGGATCCAACAAGGCAACCGAAGACTCCGTCAAGCTTTTTCCAAATGACTGCATGGATGTGGTTCTGGATATTCAGAAACAGATTCTGGGAAAAACGGGCAAACATGTGGAGGCCATGGTTTACGGAGACGGTGCTTTCAAAGACCCTGTCGGCAAAATATGGGAACTGGCAGACCCGACAGTAGGCGTGGCTTACACAGAGGGACTGGAGGGAACTCCAAACGAACTGAAACTTAAATATCTGGCCGATAATGATTTTGCGGATCTTTCCGGCGATGAGCTCAAGGAGGCAATAGAAGGAAGGATCAAAGAGAAGGACGGAAGTCTGGTCGGAAAGATGGAAGCTGAAGGAACAACACCGCGCAGACTGACGGACCTGATCGGCTCGCTTTGCGACCTGACCAGCGGGTCAGGGGACAAGGGGACACCGATAATTCACATTCAGGGATATTTTGATAACTACACCAGCAAATAAGACCGGAACCCGGCCCCTCATAATTTTATAAATAATAAAACCCCGGAGATATGCTAAGAAAGAGCATATTGCCGGGGTTGTTTTTTTACAGGACTCGGTTCTACCACACAATATGGCAAAGCCGCCTGCTTTTGAGAGATAAAGTGTTAGCACTCTACCTGAATACCAAAAATTGTCAAAAGTATGGTGTTGCGGTAAATCTTTAGGTATAATGAACTGGCAAACATTAATAAAACAAAGGAGATTTTGTTATGACCATTAAAATTGACGGCAAGAGCCTGACGGTTAATGATGTAATAAAAGTTGCCAGGCAGGGAGAGAGAGTTGAGCTGACCGAAGAAGCAAAGGCTGCGGTAAACAAGGCCCGTGCCTATGTTGAAGAAAAGCTGAAAAACCATGCGGTGATATACGGACTGACCACAGGATTCGGCAAGTTTTCCAACATTGTTATTTCCACGGAAGAGACGGCACAACTTCAGAAAAATCTTATTATCAGCCACACCTGTTCCATGGGAAATCCGTACCCTAAAAACTATGTCAGAGCAGCAATGCTGCTAAGATGCAATGCCCTCTCAAGAGGAAACTCCGGCATCAGACTGAACACCATTCAGACAATGCTTGACATGCTGAATGCAGATATAATTCCCGTTGTACCCGAGAAAGGTTCCCTTGGAGCTTCGGGAGATCTGGCGCCGCTTTCGTGTATCGCTCTGGGTCTTATCGGTCTGGGAAAAGTTGAATACAAGGGAGAAGTTATCGATGCAGCGGACGCATTCAAGGCCGAAGGCCTGAAGCCGGTGGAACTGGCAGCCAAGGAAGGGCTGGCGCTGAACAACGGTACTCAGATGATGACGGCCGTTGGCGTGAATGTTCTGTATGACGCAATGAATCTCCTGAAGATAGCCGATCTGGCATGTGCCATGACGGGAGAAGCTCTTCATGCCATCAAGAAGGCCTATGATCCCAAGGTACATGAACTGAGAAACCAGATCGGTCAGCAGAAGGTTGCTGAGAATTTGAGAACAATCCTGGAGGGCTCGGGAAATGCTCTTCCGGTACAGGAAACAAAGGTGCAGGATCCGTACACACTCAGGTGTGTTCCGCAAATCCACGGAGCTTCCAGAGATGCGATTGAATATGTATATGACAAGGTTTCAAGAGAGATTAACTCTGTAACCGATAATCCGCTGGTGTTTTCAGATGACGACGAAGTTATTTCCGGAGGAAACTTCCACGGACAGCCTATGGCTCTGGCTTTTGATTTCATGAAGATAGCCATTTCCGAGCTGGCAAATGTTTCCGAAAGAAGGCTTGAAAGGCTGGTTAATCCGGCACTATCCGAAGGTCTCCCGGCATTCCTCACAAAGGAAGGGGGAGTCAATTCCGGTTACATGATTGCCCAGTATGCGGCAGCGTCAATGGTTTCGGAAAACAAGGTGTACGATCATCCGGCATGCGTGGACTCCATTCCGTCGTCGGCAAACCAGGAAGACCATGTTTCAATGGGCACAACATCTGCAAGGACGGCCGCGATGGTACTCGATAATGCACAGAAGGTAATCGGCATCGAGCTCTCTGCGGCAGCACAGGCAATCTGGCTGAGGCAGGAAATGGGAGAACAGGGAATCGACAGGCTGGCGCCGGTAACCCGGGCCGCCTATGACTTCATCAGGACAAAATCGGAGCCAATTGAAGAAGACATCATCATGCTGGATGAGCTGGCCCGATTCGATAGAATGATCAAAGACGAATCGCTTCTGAGAGCTGTTGAAAAAGTTATGACTTTTAACTAAGAATGCAAAACCATACAAAAAATGCAATGCCATACAGTCAAGTAATGATAATAAAATGGAGGAAATCGCCATGTTAGAGAACAAAGCAATCGCAGAAGCGATGACAATCAAGCTGGATGCGGATTATCCTGATTATCCTGTGTTTCAGGAAGAGTACAGACGGGCTCCGGACCGGGGCTTCAGGCTGACAAAGGCACAGACGCGAATCGCACTGAAGAACGCGCTGAGATATGTCCCGGAAGAGCTTCATGAGAAGCTGGCTCCGGAATTCATGGAAGAATTAAAGACTTACGGAAGAATATATGCTTACAGGTACAGACCCGAAGGCAGAATATACGGCAGACCCATAGATGAGTACAAGGGCAACTGTCTGGCAGGCAAGGCTTTTCAGGTGATGATAGATAATAATCTGGATTTTGAAATAGCTCTGTATCCATACGAGCTTGTAACCTATGGCGAAACAGGAAGCGTGTGTCAGAACTGGCTTCAGTACAGGCTCATAAAGAAATATCTGGAGGAAATGACTGACGAGCAGACACTGGTTGTGGAATCGGGTCACCCTCTGGGACTTTTCCCTTCCAAACCGGAAGCCCCGAGAGTAATAATCACAAACGCTCTCATGATCGGCATGTACGATAATCCGGAAGATTGGGAGATTGCCGAGGAGATGGGAGTTGCCAACTACGGACAGATGACCGCCGGCGGGTGGATGTACATCGGACCGCAGGGAATCGTTCACGGAACATATAACACGATTCTCAATGCCGGCCGAAAGGAGCTGGGGATTCCGGAAGACGGTGACCTCAAGGGATACACCTTCGTATCATCAGGTCTGGGAGGAATGTCCGGAGCACAGCCTAAGGCGGCGAATATCGCAAACGCAGTAGGTATTTTCGCGGAAGTTGACAAATCCAGAATCGAAACAAGGCACAATCAGGGCTGGGTTGATGTGGTCTGTGAAGACCTTGAAGAGGTTTTCAAACTGGCCGGAGAGAAGATTGCCGCCAAAGAAGGCATTTCAATTGCCTATCATGGCAACATCGTTGATCTGCTGGAAGAAGCCGTGAAGAGAAACTTCCACATCGATCTGCTGTCAGACCAGACATCCTGTCACAATGTATATAATGGCGGATACTGCCCTGCAGGTCTCACCTTCCGGGAGAGAACGGAAATGCTCCATGATGACAGAGAGAAGTTCTGCGAGATGGTAGATGCTTCACTTAAGAGACACTATGAAGCAATAAAGGCCCTGACAGATAACGGAACTTACTTCTTCGACTATGGTAACTCATTCATGAAGGCCATGTATGATGCGGGAGTAAAAGAAATTTCAAAGAACGGCATAGACGATAAGGACGGCTTTATCTGGCCTTCATATGTTGAAGATATTATGGGACCTATTCTCTTCGACTACGGATACGGTCCGTTCAGATGGGTCTGCCTCTCCGGAAAACCGGAAGACCTGAGGGCAACAGATCAGGCTGCCATGGATGTGATTGACCCCGACAGAAGAGGTCAGGACAGAGATAACTGGATATGGATAAGAGATGCCGGGAAGAACAAGCTGGTTGTAGGAACTCAGGCAAGAATTCTGTATCAGGATGCTGAAGGCAGAAGAGATATAGGCCTGGCATTTAACAAGCTGGTAAGGGAAGGAAAGATCGGCCCGGTGATGATGGGAAGAGATCATCATGATGTTTCGGGAACAGATTCACCGTTCAGAGAGACTTCAAATATCAAGGACGGATCCAATGTAATGGCAGACATGGCAGTGCAGTGTTTCGCAGGAAATGCGGCACGAGGCATGAGCTTATGCGCACTGCATAACGGCGGCGGTGTAGGCATAGGCAAAGCCATAAACGGCGGTTTCGGATTGCTGCTTGACGGAAGCGAGAGAGTTGATAAGATTTTGCACTCCGCAATGATGTGGGATGTAATGGGCGGCGTTGCCAGAAGAAACTGGGCAAGAAACGAACATGCACTTGAAACATCGGCAGCATACAACGCCAATTATGCCGGCAAAGGCCATATCACAATCCCGTATATCGCCGACGATGAGCTGGTTAATAAGGTTGTTGACGATTTTATTAAATAAATCGCCGGAATTGCAGCGGATCGAATGTCGGGAGGAATAAAAATGACAAAGGTTTTGGTTAAAAACATAGGTTGCCTGCAGACCCCTGCGGGAAGCTTCAGCCATAAAGGCCGGCAGCAGGGAGAGAACCTGAAATATCTTAATGCCGCAATAGCGATTGAAGATGGCATAATAAAGGAAGTTACCGGAAACGGCGTCCTGCCGGAAGGGGACTTTGATGAAGAGATTGACGCAGAGGGCAAACTGGTAACGCCCGGCCTTGTTGACGGACATACACACCTGGTCTTCGGCGGATACCGGCAGCATGAAATTGCCATGAAACTGGCGGGGGCCGGATATCTGGATATTCTCAATGCCGGCGGCGGAATTCTTGATACCGTTCGCAAAACCAGGGCGGCGGGCCAGGAAGAACTCTTTGCCAAGAGCTATGCCTTTCTGGATGAAATGATGGGAATGGGCGTTACAACCTGTGAAGCCAAGAGCGGCTACGGACTCGACCTGGAAAACGAAGTAAAAATGCTTGAGGTAATCAAAGAGCTCAACGAAAAACACGCGATAGATGTGGTTCCCACCTTTATGGGACCTCATGCCGTACCGCCCGAATACAAGGGCAGAAGTGACGAGTACATCCGGCTGGTCTGTGACGAAATGCTCCCCGTGGTCAAGGAGAAAGAACTGGCTGAATTCTGCGATGTGTTCTGCGAAGATTCCGTTTTTAATGCGGCGCAGAGCAGGAGATACCTGGAGAGAGCCGGAGAGATGGGTTTTGACCTGAAAATCCATGCGGATGAAATCGAGGCAATCGGCGGTTCGGAGCTGGCCGGTGAAATGGGGGCGACATCCGCGGAACACATGATTGCCATTACCGAATCCGGCATGGACGCTCTGGCGGAGGCCGGAACAACGGCAATGTGCCTGCCGGCAACATCCTTCTACCTGGACAAGGCCTATGCTCCGGCCAGAAGAATGGTAGAAAAGGAAATTCCGGTAGCCATAGCAAGTGATTTTAATCCCGGCTCATGCCCCTCACTGAACCTGCAGTTCGCATTGAACCTGGGATGCCTGAAATATAAGCTGACGCCGGAAGAGGTTCTGACGGCTGTCACAATTAATCCCGCGTGCGGAATCAACAGGGGACACCTGGTTGGAACCGTTGAACCGGGCAAGCAGGCCGACCTGGTAATCTGGAATGCGCCTGATTTTGAAATGGTATGCTACAGGTTCGGATCGAACCTGGCGGATAAAGTCATTAAAAAAGGACAAATATTTAAATATAAGGAGGCATGAGGAATGAAATTAGTGGATATGAAGGTATCGGAATATCTGGATGTTCTTCTTTCCGACGAACCGGCACCGGGCGGCGGCAGCGTAAGCGCACTGGCAGGAACACAGAGCGCGGCTCTGATGGCCATGGTATGTGATCTGACAATAGCAAAGGAAAAGTATGCCGACGATCATGCGCTGTGTGTTGAGCTGAAAGAAGAAGCGGTTGCGCTCTATAAGGAAATGGCGGCGGCCATCGATGAAGATACGGATGCTTACAACCTGGTAGCTGCAGCCTTTAAGATGCCAAAGGAAACGGACGAAGAAAAAGAGGCAAGAAGAAAGGCCATCGGTGAGGGAACTATGGAAGCGACGAAGGTCCCTTTCGGCGTAATGCAGAAGGCGATGAAAGGCCTGGAGATTGCCGACAGACTGCAGGGGCACTTCAATACAAACTGCGCCAGCGACTACGAAGTAGGTGTTCTGAATTTCCTCACATGCCTGAAAGGCGCCTGGATGAATGTAAAGATTAATCTTCCGGGGGTTAAGGACGAGGACTTTGCAGCAAAATGTGCCGCAGAAGGAGAAGCGATGATCGCTAAGGGCGAAGAGATCGCAAGAAGACTGTATAGAGAAATTGAAAAAATTCTGTAGGGAGATTCCGGACGGAACGGCAGCGCTTTAGCGCGTGGCGGTTTACGGCCAAGAGGAAACGAGGAGGAAGAAAATGGCAAAGATTATTGAAAGCGTACCAAATATCAGCGAAGGAAGAGACCGGGCGATTATCGAAGCCTGTGTGGATCAGATAAGAAACACACCGGGGTGCACCCTGCTGGACTATTCATCGGACGAAACACACAACAGATCCGTTATCACATATATGGGAAGCCCTGAAGCCTGTGAAGAAGCGAGCGTTAAGCTGGCCGGGAAGGCCGTTGAGCTGATTGATCTTACCAGACACGAAGGCGGGCATCCGCGAATGGGATGCGTTGATGTGATGCCGTTCATTCCTATTAAGGAGGTAACCGCGGAAGAATGTATTGAACTTTCAAAGCGAGTTGGTGAAAGAATTGCTGCAGAAGCGGATTTGCCGGTATTTCTCTATGAGGAATCGGCATCAGCTCCGCACAGAGCCAACCTGGCAAAGATAAGGAAAGGTCAGTTTGAGGGTATGGCTGAAAAGGTAAAGGAAGAAATGTGGTGTCCCGACTTCGGCGGACAGAGGATTCATCCTACCGGCGGTGTTGTTGCCGTAGGTGCCCGGCCTCCGCTCATTGCATTCAATATTAATCTGGGAACGGATAATGAAGAAATTGCCAAGAAAATCGGCACACTGATCAGAGAAGCCAATGGCGGCTTCAAGTGTGTAAAGGCGATGGGGCTGCTTCTTGAAGACAGAAATGTTGCTCAGGTTTCAATTAACATGACCGACTACAGGGTGACCCCGCTGCACAGGGTACTGGAACTGGTCAGAAGGGAAGCTGCCAGATACGGCGTTCCTGTAATCGGGACGGAGCTTATCGGACTGGCTCCGATGCAGGCGCTGATTGATGCCTCCGAATACTACCTGCAGATTGAAGATTTTGCTCCTGAAGTACAGGTCATTGAGAACCACCTGCTGTAAGTGCAACGCCAATCGCCTTTAGACGATAGCAATAGAATGGACGGGAAGAGGTGAAAAAATGCAAATAAAGAGCCTGACCGGAGAAGCTTCCCTGGCTGAAGAAATCGCAGAGATTTTAAGAGGAAGAATAATAACCGGAGAATACCGGATGGGCGAGAAGCTCGTCGAGAACAGAATAGCGAGAGAGCTGAAGGTTAGTAGAACCCCCGTAAGAGATGCTTTCAGACAGCTTGCCGAGGAGCAACTTATTGAATACATTCCGAACAAGGGATGCTTTGCCAAAGGCTTCTGCCGCAAGGACATGGAAGATATCTACGAAGTCCGTAAGGCCGTAGAGCAGCTTGCTGTTGTCTGGGCCATCAGAAACGGAAGCGAGGAAGATATCGCCGGGCTCAAGGAGCAGCTGGAAATAATGAATATGTATACCGAGCAAAACCTCTGCGATAAACTGCTGGAAGCTAACGAGGATTTTCACAATGCCATCTACCACATGTCCGGCAGCCGTTTCATCGTTCAGGTTCTCAGGACCTATCAGGACTATGTTCACCTGGCAAGAAAGAGCACCCTTGCCGAAGAGGGAAATCTTCCCGATGTTAATGAAGAACATGCCAGAATATATGAGGCCATTGCCGCCCGCGATGAAGATGCCGCTGTTGCGGCGGTATGTGAACACCTGGACGGATCGTCCGGACGGGCCATGTCGCAGTGGACAAGATAATAAGAGGCAGAAATACTGACCCGGAAACCGTAATGGAGGTTCCGGGTCTTTTTTTATTGGATATGCATCGAAAACCCTTGATTTTCTGGGGGGCAGGGAGTATGCCATAGAAGAGTATGTGATTAATTTGGAATGACTCGTAATTGTTTTATTGACTTTTTTTCGAGGAGGTACCTTTCATGAATAGAAAACACAAGAGTGTGGGAATTGCCCTGCTGCTGGCGATGTTGATTGTTTTGCTCAACATAGGCTCTGTGTTTGCAGCTACGGTCAGAAGCAGGGAAATGCGCCTGCGAGCACGGGCAACTTTACCCCTGTCTATACGGGTAATGCTGGTGATGCTAATTATAAGTATGAGGACCCGACCAACAGCTTTGACGACGGCAACCCGAAATACTATCTGGCGACCCATGATCCGTCCAAGGCAAATGAAACTACGGTAGAATACAATGGGGAACCGTACACTCTGGAAAGCGTTGCCGTGGTAGAAGAAAGTTTTAATTTCTTTAACCAGACAGCCAAGAACGGGGATAGAATTTTTGCGTATAACGGTCCATCGAACATTACCATATTCTTTGACGACGGTGTATATAACGATGAACGAACTGACCACTATACGGCATTCTCCCGCCCCAACAACTCTTATATAGGTCTCAACAAGCATGCCAACGGGGAGTCAAAGGTAACCATCAGCAGGAATCCGAGAGCAGATGCTCCTGTCGCAGGACTTATGGAACGATATCTCCTTTATCGTAAGAATCTGTATTTTGAAAACCTGAAGTTTAGTGGAAAGAATGTGG
>CAYFQD010000011.1:33533-35287 GCA_964345275.1 uncultured Oscillospiraceae bacterium | reverse complement strand
AATGTGGGCATAAACATCATATATAATCCGGGAAAGGTGAACCTGGAAAATATTACTATAAGAAATGTAAGGACATCTGTCGGTTTTGGTGTGGTATCCTCTCAGGACAGCAGCGAAACATATATGAAGAATATTAATATTGACATGGCAGGCGCCACGGCTACTGCCATGCCGATAAAGGTGGAAACCACCAATGGCAATATGACACAGCTGGCAGCAAACGATCCGAATGCCCCGGCACTGCCAGTGGCTGACCACCAGACCATCATCGAACGTCTGACAACTTCCAATGTGCCGAATACTCAATTAGATAACATATATGTCCAGGATTACAGATATAAAAATGTGGGAGTTCCCGATAACTATCGCTATGCTGTATGGAGCATGAGTAACGGAGGGTCGAGTAGCTCTGCTTTTAATGTGTTTAAAGAGGATGCGCCGCTTACTGCAACTGCTGATAGGGCCATACAGGATTTGGACGACGGATACTGGGTTGTGGATGCCAATTCCTCTGTTACCGTTAATAAGCAACTTTCCGATATTCTTACTGTAATGAACAATACGCAGAACGGCAATGATCCAAGAGCTCCGCGTGCAAATATCAAGATATTTGCAGGTGAAGGCAAGACCATACCGAGCTTTACGGTTCCTGCCGGATACGCGAACATAGACACCAACATCGTAGCCATTCAGACAAAACCGACACTTTATTCATCCACGGATCCGGTAAAGACGACTGCGGATATAAATATTCAACTGCCGGCAAACAACAACGGCAAGATTAAGCTGCATAACTTTGACTTCCATGCCAATGCCAAATACACGATGTATGAAGCCGTTAATGGAATTACTCCCCTGACGAATGCGCAACTGCAAGACCCTGCAGATGCGGCAAAGGGAACATATAATTTTACCGGATATCCGAATTATGGCACTTATGCTCCGAGTTCAAATGTTGCAGCGAAAGTTACCAACTCCACTTCAAACAGCTTCGTAAACTGCAAGTTTGTGGTTTTAGCTGACAAAGTTATTATAGAAAACAAACCGACGGAGCTGATTGTCGGACAGGCTGTTGATTTGAATCATAAGTTTACCAAGAGCAGCACCATCGGCGAAGATCTCACTCAGCCTGATGATATTGATGATAAACAGGTGATGTGGGTTTCCAGCGATAAAACCATCGCCACCATAGATGCGAACGGTCTGGTAACACCTGTTGCGGAAGGAAATGTAACCCTCTTCCTTAAAGCTAAAGATGCAAATAACAACGGAGAGATAGAAAAGCCTTTTGATTCTGTTACGCTGCAGGTAAAACAAGGTCAGCAGACATACAATCTTACAACCAGCGTAAGTGGCGGACACGGCGGAATATCCGATGGAGAGCAGAACATTCCGTCCGGAGAGAAGAGGACGGTAACCTTTACTCCTGAAGCAGGCTATGAGATAGACGAGGTAACCGTAAACGGTACAGAAACGCCTGTGGCAAACAACGAGCTGACCCTCACAATGGATGGCAATAAGAATGTGGTTGTTACCTATAAGAAGACTGTTCCGGAAGATAAGAAGTACGATCTGGCCACCAGAGTAAGTGGCGAGGGCGGTACTGTATCCGACGGTAAAACGGATATTCCGGATGGAACTGAGGAAACGGTAACCTTTAACCCGGCAGACGGCTATGAGATAGACAAGGTAACAGTCAACGATACAGAAACGCCTGTGGCAGACAATAAGCTGACCCTTACGATGGATGAAGA
>CAYFQD010000011.1:0-33433 GCA_964345275.1 uncultured Oscillospiraceae bacterium | reverse complement strand
GAAAATACGGTTGTCCACCACTTCAAGAAGGATGATGCCGTGTCTCCGGAAGATCCGGAAGATGACGAAGATGATTCGGACGAGACCAGTACAGGTGATAACAGTGCCCTGCTTCCGGGAATTCTGGCTATGATTTCTTCATTGGCGGGACTGGGTGCAGTTATCGGTCGCAGAAGATATCTCAACAGAAGAATTTAATCCGACCGGGCTGAGGAACCAAATCCGACATTAAGAACAGCAATAACAGTGAACCGATTGAAAAAACAATCGGTTCATTGTTTTTCGGGCAATAATTTAGCGTGTTAAAACGACAATTCAGATTGTATACGATAATACAATGACCTTAATTTATACAGAAAAAATCTTGAAATTCCAATGTATTGCTGTTGAAGAGAATAGTATACAATGTTAATATGTAAATAAGGAGATGAGCTTTTATCTCCGGAAAAAATTCAAAGAAAACAAAAGAAGAGGAGAGTAATGAACGCCAGATCCGATAATCTGAATGAGGTTGTACTACAGGGCAACGAGGCCTGTGCCAAGGGAGCGCTTTATGCCGGATGCAGATTCTTTGCCGGATATCCGATTACTCCGTCAACGGAGATAATTGAGATGATGTCCGGCGAGATGCAGAAGGTAGGGGGCGCTTTTATTCAAATGGAAGACGAAATCGGCTCCGCTTGTGCCATCATCGGCGCCAGATGGGGAGGAAGCAAAGCAATGACGGCCACATCAGGGCCCGGATATACGCTGATGCAGGAGGCCATAGGTTTTGCGGCAGTAACCGAAACACCCATCGTAATAGTAAATGTACAGAGGGGAGGCCCTTCAACGGGCCAGCCGACGCTGTCATCACAGCAGGACATCTATCAGGCCAGGTACGGGAGCCACGGTGACTACGAGATAATCGTGCTGGCACCATCTTCTGTGCAGGAGATGTATGACTTCACAATCAGGGCCTTTGAACTTGCCGAGCAGTTCCGAACTCCTGTAATCCTTCTCGCCGATGAGGTTGTGGGTCATATGCGGGAAAAAATAACAATAAAAGACGGAACAAAGACCATAAAGAGTGTCAAACGCAAATTTGTTGTTTCACCGCAGGAAGATTTTTTCAAAGGTGCAAATACTATGGTTGAGGGACAGCTGCACGATGAACAGGGAAGAAGAATCGGTCATATAGCCAAGAAGAGCGGTCAATTTATCTACAATATTAACAGGAAAATTCAGGACAACATAGATGCCATTGCAGACATAGAAACTTACTGCATGGAGGATGCGGATGTGGCTATTGTGGCCTACGGTTCCGTTGTCAGACCGTCGATTAATGCGGTCAAGCAGGCCAGAGGCGTTAAGGATGACAGAGTCAGTTCCAAGTTCAGAATAATCAGGGATCTGTTCAGACGGGGTGTCAGCGAAACCTTAAAGACAGATTACAGTCATCTGAAAGTCGGACTGGTAAAGATTAATACGGTATGGCCCTTCCCTGAAGAACTTCTGATTCAGGAAACAAAGAATGTGGACATGATAATAGTGCCGGAAATGAACATAGGTAAATACTGCAGAGAGGTGGAGAGAGCGCTTTGGGAAAAGGATGTGATCTCCATGCCAAAGTGCGGAGGGGATATTCATACACCTACAGAGATTCTGGATAAAATCCTCGAAGTGACAAATCTGGATGATGCGGAGGTTATGGAGGAATGAATAAGCTTTATGAGAAATATATAAAAAAGGAATCGCTGCCGACGCTCTTCTGTCCCGGATGCGGAAACGGAATAATTCAGAGAGCGGCGATGGAGGCCATAGAGGAGCTGGACTGCAAGGAAGATTTGGCCTGTGTCAGCGGTATCGGGTGTTCATCATGGATTCCATGCTACCTTCAGCTGGATGTGATACATTCAATGCACGGAAGGGCGCTGCCCTGTGCGGAAGGATTGAAGATGGCGCGTCCCGACAAGAAGGTGCTGGTGTTTACGGGCGATGGTGACTGTATGGCGATCGGCGGCAATCATCTGTTGCATGCGGCACAGCGAAACATTGATCTGACGGTTGTAATGGTAAATAATTATATTTACGGAATGACAGGCGGACAGAAATCACCGACGACACCCATCGGCGCCAGAACAAAGACCTCTCCTTTAGGGTGCATAGACATGCCGATGGATGCATGCAAACTTGTGTCCGCCATGGGAGGAACTTATGTGGCGAGATGGACAACGGCACATCCTGTGCAGACTGCCCGGGCAATAAAGGAAGGATTGGAGCATAAGGGTTTTGCTTTTATAGAGGTTCTGGCTCAATGTCCCGTACAGGCGGGAAAGAATGTCTGGGGAGAAAAGGAGCCGGCCAGGATTATGGCCAAATACAAAGAAGTAACCCAGATCATGCGTGAGGGAACCGAAGCGGAAGAAGGAAAGATACCTGTCGGAGTATTCGTCAATGATAAGAGCGAGCCGGATTACCTGACAAGAATTGAAGAGGCTCTGAGTAATGTGGGAATTAAGGGGTGATGGAGATGGCAAAGATTACAGTGGATAAAGCGTGTTGCAAAGGATGTAACATATGCCTTATGGCCTGCCCTAAAAAAATTTTCGTTAAGTCCAAGGCTCGCAACAACTATGGGACTTCTATGCCGGGAATCAAAGGTGCCGAAAACTGTATACTCTGCAGGATGTGCGAAAGGCTTTGCCCGGATGGAGCGATAGATGTAAGCGAAGAGGCGGTAGAAACAGAAGCATAGAAAGGTAGCAGATTAAAATGAGACTGAATATCAGGTTTGCGGGTTCAGGCGGACAGGGAGTAATAATGGCGTCGGTGCTGCTGGCGAAGGGCTATGGATTGGGAGAAGATTACAATATAGCGCAGACCCAGTCATATGGACCCGAGGCGCGGGGCGGTGCCTGCAAAGCGGAGGTTGTTGTATCTGACGAAGAAATTGACTACATGAAAGTCGAAAAGGCGGATGTGTTTATTGCGCTCAATCAGACGGGTTATGATAAATATATTGATACGGTCAAGGATGACGCCATCGTCCTTATAAACAGCACATTGGTCGAGTCCGATAATCCCGATCACTATCGCATCCAGGCAACTCAGAGAGCGGAAGAGATGGGAAAGCCTTTCGTAGTAAACCTCATTGCTTTAGGTGCACTGACCAGGCTGATGCCTGAGATACATCCCCCGTCCGTTGAAGAGGAGATTAAAAATACCTTCCCGGCTTCAATCGCAATCGCCAACCTGATCGCTTACCGGGTGGGATACGAAACTCTGGATGAAGAGCTCAATAAACTGGGGTACAGGACAGGATTCGGTGATTCCAGATTCACATTTCAGGAACTCATGGCTAAAAAAGAAAAGAGCGGGCAGGATTCTGATGATACGAAGACAAAGAGCAAGACATTAAGGAAGAAAAAGAGAAAAAGGACCAGAATTCTAAGCAGGAGATAAAAATAACGAGGGGACAGTTCACAGTTCAGAATGCCCCTCGTTTCATTATATTTAAGATACGTATCAGTATACATATACCTTAGGCAGCCGCTGGCCGAAGGCACAGGAGATCTCATAGTTGATTGTGCCAGTTGCTTCGCCTATTTCGTCGGCGGAAATTTCATAAATGCCGTCTTTACCCATTATGGTAACTTCATCACCGAGACGGGCATAAGGAACATTGGAAACATCTATCATACACTGATCCATACAGATGTTGCCTACAACAGGAGCCTTGATACCGTTGATGATGATCTCCGCCTTGCCGGACAGCGGTCTCGGATATCCGTCGGCATAGCCGAGAGGAATGGTTGCAATCAGGCTGTCTTTTTCTGCCGTCCATTTACGGCCATAGCTGATTGATGTACCTGCGGGAACCTGTTTAAGGTGAACGATATTTGCCTTTACGGACATAACCGGCCTGATTTCCAGATTGTTTCTGTCAACCTCCCGGGAAGGATAGAGTCCGTAGAGAATGATACCGGGACGAACCTGATCGAAGTGAGCCGTCGGCAATTCCATAATGCCGGCGCTGTTTGCCAGGGTTCTCATAGGTATTTTCACATCTTCTCTCAGGAGATTCTTGTAGAAGGCACTGAAGCGCTGTTCCTGCATAATAGCGTAATTCTTGTCGGCGGCGTCCGCCGTGGCGAAGTGGGAGAAAAGTCCCTGGATACGGAAATTGGAGAGATTATTAATCAGCTTGACTTCATTAAGCGAAGATAACTCCTCGGGGATATATCCGATTCGGCCCATGCCCGTATCTATGGCAACATAGCCGAAGATAATCTTATCCGCCTTCATGGCAGCTCTCGAAATGGCCTCGGCATTTTCAAAACTGCAAACCACAGGCGCCAGATTGTATTCAACGATGGTATCAGCATAAGGGTCGGGAGTAATTCCCAGTATGACGATTTCTTCAGATGCAAAACCCGCCTCTCTGAGCTTGATTGCTTCAGAGAGGGCAGCAACGCCGAAGGACTTGATACCGTTTGCCCTGAGCACGGAAGCGCATTTCACAGCACCGTGACCATACCCGTCAGCCTTGATAATGCCGGTAACCTTCGTGTACGGTCCCACCTTTTCGATGATTTTCTTTATGTTAAAATCCAGATTGCTGATATTGATTTCCGCCCATGCGGCACGTAATGCTTCCTTGTACATTTCTTACCTCCATCAATAGAATTAATTATAATATAAAAACACATAAAAAAACAGAGGGAATTAAGCAGCCCTGCCGCAGCCTTACCGTATGTGCCGCGCGGACCGTTCGAACCGCACGGACCGTTCAAATTCTTTATCTTGATTCTATTCGGAGGTATGTGTTAATATAGTTGCTGTGATAAGCCCTCATAGTTAAATGGATATAACAAATCTCTCCTAAAGATTAGTTCCTGGTTCGATTCCGGGTGGGGGTGCCATGAAGCCTGAAATCTCAACGATTTCAGGCTTTTTATTTGCTCTTACTCCCACACCTTGTCTCGAGAGATACACCGAAATTACAGGGAGTTTACTTGTCTTGCAGCCGGACCGATAATACAATATATATGTATAAGAGTAGATAGAAAGGAGAAGGAAAGAAAAAATATGGATGTTTTACAAAGCAAAACCGGATTCATTTGCGACATGGATGGTGTTCTGTACCATGGAAACAGGCTGCTGCCCGGCGTAAAAGATTTTGTCGACTGGCTGTACCGGGAGAACAAGGAATTTATGTTTCTGACAAATTCCAGCGGACGCTCGCCCAGAGAACTGCATCAGAAGCTTGAACGTATGGGGCTTGAGGTAGATGAAAGTCATTTCTACACCAGTGCTCTTGCAACGGCGAAGTTTGTTGCAACTCAGTCGCCCGGATGTTCCGCCTATGTAATCGGCGAACCGGGGCTTCTGAACGCCCTGTATGATGCGGGAATCACAATTAACGAGATTGATCCTGACTATGTAATCATAGGGGAGACCAACAATTACAACTATGAAAAAATCTGCACCGCTACCAGTCTGGTGCTGCGAGGTGCAAAGCTGATAGGGACCAACAGCGATATCACAGGTCCTGCCGAGGACGGTCTTATACCCGCTTGCCGTGCACTGGTTGCACCCGTGGAACTTGCTACCGGGAAAAACGCATACTTTGTCGGTAAACCCAATCCGCTGATGATGCGATCCTGTCTGCGCCTGCTGGGAGTGCATACGGATGAGGCGGTAATTATCGGTGACAGAATGGATACGGATATCATTTCCGGCATTGAGAGTGGTCTTGACACCGCACTTGTTCTGTCCGGTGTTACCTCCAGAGCGGAGATAGACAATTTCCCTTATCGTCCCCGCCTGATTTTAGACAGTGTCGCAGACATTCCAGGGTAAACAGACAGAATACAGGGAGACCTGTTTTTAATCATCAGCTAATGTGAATGCATTTGTTGATACAATTGTCGTATTGGTAGTCGTATTGGTAATTGCTTTTTTGTTTATATGAAAGCATATCAGATACAGATGAGAAAAATAGTAATAATTTCAGATGACAGTAAGGGTAATTGGGGCTTGGAACTTGAAGGGCGAATAGCATTTAATACGGGGAAGCAGGTTGTCCGCTTTGCGGCTGACACTCTCAATATCAAGCCATGTGCCGCCTGCGGCAATTGCAGCGGAAAAACTTATGGCCGCTGCATTATCCCTGACGACATGCAGATGGTACTTCCGGAAATTGCAGGGTGCGGGGCACTTGTATTGATGTCCCCGGTGATATTCGGAGGTGTCAGCCACCAGATCAAGAAGGTAATGGATCGAATGGCTGCCATAGGCAATCCACGCTACCGTGTTAAAGGTGGAGAACTGGTAAAAGGTATGAATGGGCCGGGTATGGAATACTATATGGTGGGCATTGGAGATAAGCTGGAAAAAGCGGAGAAGGAAGCATTTTTCTTTCTTCATAAAGAGAACCGTAATATCATGGATGTTAAAGGACAGGCTTTTATTCTTGACAGTGTGTTAGATACGGTCTCGCTTGACAGAATAGCACAGGAGATTGCCAATGGGTAAGACAGAGACATTGCTGATTTGTGCCAGCCCCAGACATAGTGGAACCAGTGCTATGCTTTTAAGGCGAGTGTGTAATGTCACCGGTGGCGAAATGATTTATCTGCCTCAGAAAGACAGCCTGGATGACTTGGTGCAGGATATGCAGCAGGCTGCAACTATTGTACTTTCAGGTCCGTGCTACATTAACACATATCCGGCCAGACTGATTGAGCTACTGGAAACTGCTCATATTAAGAAGTGCGGGCACGATCCGGAAGCCCCTTTTGTTTAATGGCTCCGGTTTAGAAAATCATCAAGTGCATTCTCTATTTCTTCACTGTGTCCTGTCATCATATGTCCGCCATCAGGGAAAGAAACGAGTGTAAGATCAGGAAATCGATGTTTAACATTCTTCACTTTTTCAAAACTTGCTACAGGGTCATCTTCTGAATGCAAAATCAAAACCGGTACATTTAGCTTCTCGATAGGATACTGCTCAAAGTTTCTCTCCATATCCGGGTTGGTTAGCTTACCATCTAAAATAACGCCGATTTTTCTTTCAGCAACAGGCTGGATGTTTTTTACAGTTGATGCCGGCATTCCCATCAATGAAGGCATAAGCGGACTGATCAGATACATGGCATAATCGGACAATAGTGGTTCAGGTGGCGCTTGATATTCAATAAAATCTTCCGGTTTTTCACTGACTGGCATGGCTGAACAGAATAAGATTAGACCTTGGACTCGTTCCGGGTAATCCAGTGCAAAACGAATGGCAGGAGTGCCTCCAGCAGATGTTGCCAAAAGAAAGACCTGATCGATTTCCAAATAATCAAGAAATTCCTTAAAGGCAGCGGATTGTTCTTTAGGTGTTCCTTTTCCCTTTACATCAGAACCGAGGTAGCCGAATCTTGACGGTGCGAGCAAGCGGTTTTTAGACTCTCTATTCTTTACATTGTCATATGCTTGGTCATATCCGCCGAAAATACCATGAACGAATAAAATAGTTTCCCCTTCTCCTGCATCGACATAGGTAATGGAACCATATGACAGATCCGCAATATTTACATCATATGAATCCAGCTTTTCATGAGCTTTCTGTAATCCGTCAGCACAATTTATTCCTTGAATTAAACAATACAAGGCAATTATTATTAAAAAGACAGACAAAACATAGAACACCCATTTCGTTTTTCTATCTTTAAGCTTCTTTTTTTTTCTTTAACATCTTAAATCCCCCTGTTTATGGAATGTTTAGAATTTTTGTTACGAGTTGGAAAAAGGCATTATAATCATCCTCGTTATTCAAATCAAAGCCCAGAAGTTCATTGCTGATTAGACGGTTTAAAAAAGCAGATTGAATCGTAGATAAGAGCATGAAGGCTTTTATCTTTCTGATATTATCTGACTCCTTATCCGGAATCGCTCTGAAAATAGCTCGGTAACTTACAGAAGAATTACTTTCTGTCCTTGGTTGTGAAAGGTCACCCAGCATAGAGATTTTAGACATCTCAGGATTGTTGATCAGAAATGTAAAAACTCTTGTGGTAAAAGATGCTGTATTCTCTGAACTATCTGCCGCGGCAAAAGTCTCCATGACATGAGAAATAATTCGCTGAACACAAATTTCAATCAGATTCTTTTTTGACCCGAAGTGATAATTGATGAGGCCTACGGCAACGCCGGTTCTCCGGGCGATTTCCCGCATGGTTATATTTTCTAATAAGCCATCTGAACTTTCAATTAAAGATATGGTGGAGCTGATAATACTTTCTTTTATGTTTGTGTGATTTTGTATATTGTTTTTCATAGAGGCCTCCTGTCTGAACGCCGTTCAAGAAAAGTATACTGAACGGCGTTCAATATGTCAAGTTATTGTTTATGTCTTGAACAGTGAAATTGTTTATATCTTGAACAGTGAAATATAAGGGGTTATAATTATTAGTAGAAATCCGGAAGGAGGGATTAAATTATGGCAGAATATAATGAACAGGCAGCGATGCCTCAAGTGCAGCCGGCACAGCAGAGCGAAAACAGAGAACCCATAAAGGTAAGCCTTGATATAGAAGACAGAGGCGGATTCCTGTGGGGACTTGTTGGTTTCTTTGCACCGATTCTGGGAATTCTGCTCTATCTTTTGATGAAAAGGAGTTTCCCGAGAAATGCCAAGGCATGTGCCATCGGAGTAATTGTTGACATAAGTGTGGTGGTGGCGCTTATTTTAGTATATATTCTCTTTGTTGCCTTCATGGTGATGCCGTTATAAGGAGAATTGTGAAATCAAAGAGAGCCGGGAAAAAGTTCGGCTCATTTTTTGCTGGGAGGGTAAATATATGATTACAAGAGAAAAGGCGCTGGAGCTGCTGAGAGAACATAACAAGGAAGATTTTCACATTCAGCATGCACTTACGGTTGAAGGCGTTATGCGATGGTTTGCTGAGGAGCTGGGCTTCGAAGAAGATGTGGATTACTGGGGCCTGGTAGGGCTTTTGCATGACATAGACTTCGAAGAATATCCGGAAGAACATTGCAAAAAAGCTCCTGAGCTTCTGGCGCCGGCAGGTGTTGAGGATGACATGATCCGGTCCATATGCAGTCACGCCTACGGTATGGGGGTTGATATCAGACCGGAACACCTGATGGAAAAGGTTTTGTTCGCAACGGACGAACTGACGGGAATAATTGGTGCGGCAGCGCTCATGCGACCTTCAAAGAGCACGAAGGATATGGAGCTTAAATCACTTAAAAAGAAATATAAGAGCGAGAAATTCGCAGCCGGATGCTCACGCGCAACGATTCAGCAGGGTGCGGACATGCTGGGCTGGGAGATTGATGAGCTGCTGCAGAAAACCCTGGAGGCTATGAAAGCATGTGAGGACGATGTGAACGAGAGGATTCGCAATGAAAAAGAAAGGGACAGCAATTGAATATGCGGTTAAGAGGACGGTGCGGGAAACCGTTGAAAAACACCACCTGATTGAAGAGGGAGATCAAATCGTCATGGGCCTTTCGGGAGGCCCCGATTCGGTGTGCCTCTTTCATGTGCTGCTGCAGATGTCAAAGGAAAAGAAGTTGACAATCCACCCGGTTCACTTGAACCACATGTTCAGACCGGGAGATGCGGAGAAGGATCAGGAGTATGTGCAAAACCTTTGCAGAGACTTTGCGGCCGGCGGTGAATACAGAGGATTTGCACAGGAATGCCGGACCTTCGTGATCGATTGCAACGCTCTGGCGGAGAAGACGGGACGGACCAGTGAAGAGGCCGGCAGGATGGCACGCTATGATGCTTTCTGTGAAGTAGCGGAAGAACTTGCTGAAAAGGGCGCGGCACGGGACAAAATAAAGATTGCGGTGGCACAAAATGCCAACGACCAGGCTGAAACTATTCTTTTCAGACTTCTGAGGGGTACCGGAACCGATGGTCTGGCGGGCATAGCCTACGAAAGAGAAGAAAGAGGATTCAGGGTAATAAGACCTCTGCTGGATGTTTACCGTAAGGATATTGAAGCCTACTGTGAAGATGCCGGTCTGAATCCGGTAATCGACCATACAAACAACCAGGCTATCTATGCGAGAAACAAGATAAGGCTGGAACTGCTGCCCTGCCTGGAAAGAGAATACAATGAAAACATCATCGAAGGACTGGTAAGGCTAGGCAATATTGCAGCAGATGATAAAGAATATTTATGGAATGAGGCGGCAATCGCCTATGAGAGAATCAGGACGGAAGACAGAATCGACAGCCGGGAAACGGGTCGGGAGATTACTCTTGATCGCGAGGGTCTGGCTGTGCTGCACAGAGCAATCAGACACCGCGTACTCATGATGGCCTTTAATGAAGCGGGTCTCACTCAGGATGTGACGGCTGAGCGCCTGGAGGCGGCCAACAGGATAATCCTTGTAAAGCAGGCTCCTAAGACCGTTGAGTTTCCGCACGGCTACCTGCTGACCGTGGCAAAAGGGAAGGTAATAATAAGCCGACTAATAAACCGATAGGGGCCATAAACTGTTGATACATTGCAAATAACATGGTAAAATATATTGCAATTTTGTTAATAAACACAAAAATTAATCGGGTTAGAGACTGATAAACTAACGGGAGGATAAAGAATTTGAAAAGATTCGGTAAAAACATAACTATTTATTTACTTGTATTTGTCCTTGTAATAGGATTCTTCTGGTTTTTAAACAACGAGTCTGAGCCGCTGTCCAGAGAAATCAAAACCTCGACTATGATTCTTCATCTGAAGCAGGGCGATGTGGAGAGTATTGATGTGGCAGAGACAAAACTTACGGCACAGCTGAACTCGGGAGAATCGGTTTATGCTTTTGTAAACAGTGCGGTGGATATGAGCTTCATATATGAGAAATACATTATACCGCAGGTTGATGCGGGAGATCTGAAGCTTTCAAGCCCGCCGCCGAAGCAGGAATCCATACTCCTGTCGCTGTTGCCGACAATGATAATGATCGGAATCATGGTCGCATTCTTCATCTTTATTATGAGGCAGCAGGGTGGAGGCGGCAAGGTAATGTCCTTCGGCAGAAGCAAGGCTAAGATGCAGAAATCAGAAGACCTTAAAAAGGTTACTTTTGAAGATGTTGCCGGTCTGAAAGAAGAGAAGGAAGAACTTGAGGAGATAGTGGATTTCCTGCAGCATCCGCTTAAGTACAACAGCCTGGGGGCAAGAATCCCTAAGGGCATTCTGCTTGTGGGACCTCCCGGAACAGGAAAAACTTATATTTCAAAGGCTACCGCCGGTGAAGCGGGCGTTCCGTTCTTCACCATCAGCGGTTCGGAATTTGTAGAAATGTTCGTAGGCGTGGGTGCATCCAGAGTGCGAGACCTGTTTGAGCAGGCAAAGAAAAATGCACCGTGCATAGTTTTTATAGATGAAATAGACGCTGTGGGCCGAAAGAGGGGAGCCGGTCTCGGCGGAGGGCATGATGAACGAGAGCAGACCCTGAACCAGCTCCTTGTAGAGATGGACGGCTTTGCTGAGAATTCGGGAATTATCATTCTGGCCGCAACAAACAGGCCTGATGTTCTTGACCCCGCTCTCCTCAGGCCGGGCAGATTCGACAGGCAGATTGTAATAGGCATTCCGGATATTGTTGGAAGAGAAGAAATCTTCAGGGTTCATTCCAGAAACAAGCCGCTGGCAGAGGAGGTTGACCCGAAGGTTCTGGCGAGAAGAACGCCGGGCTTCACCCCTGCGGACATCGAGAACATGCTCAATGAGGCGGCACTTCTGACGGCAAGAAGAGACGGCATCGCAATAAGGATGGATGAAATAGAGGAAGCGATTACCAAGGTGATCGCAGGACCTGAAAAGAAGAGCAGAGTCATAAGTGAGGAAGAGAGAAAGCTGACGGCATATCATGAAGCGGGACATGCGGTTGTTGCCCATGTTCTGCCTAAGACCGACCCTGTACACCAGATTACTATAATACCGAGAGGAAGAGCCGGTGGATTCACCATGATTCTTCCGAAGGAGGACAAGTACTACGGAACAAAAGAAGAGATGCGCGAGCAGATTATTCATCTTCTGGGCGGCAGAGTGGCTGAGCAGCTTAAGCTTGATGATATCAGTACCGGTGCCAGCAACGATATAGAAAGAGCGACGGATATTGCCAGGGAAATGGTTACCAAATACGGCTTCAGCGAGAAGCTTGGTCCTGTTAACTACAGCAGCGCTGATGAGGTGTTCCTGGGCAAGGACTTCACTTCCAGACAGAACCTGTCGGTGGAGACGGCCAACGAAATTGATGGTGAAATCAAGGCGATCATTGACGAGGCCTATATTGCTGCAACTAAGATTCTGGAGGAACATGCCCGGCAGCTTGACGCTATTGCGGAAGCTCTGCTTGCCGTAGAGACTCTCGATGGTGAGCAGTTCAAAAAACTTTTTGACGGAGAGAAAACACCTGCAGAAATAGAAGAAGATCTTAAGGAGCAAGTTAAAGTAAAGAAGGTCAGAGAAAAGAAGGAAGCCAAGGAAGCAGTTAAGATCCGAAGGAAAAAGAGAGAGGAGGCTGCACAGGCTGCTCAGCAGAAGAAGCAGGAAGAGCTTGAAGAACTGTCATCCCTGATCGAAAAGAAAGGCAGAAATGCCAAGTTCAAGCCGACTATTATGACATATAATGATTTAACCAATTCCGCCAGGCCGGTTGAAACCAAAAAGCCGGAGCAGGAGGAACCTGTGTCCTCCGAAGAAAAGGACGCTGATGAGGGGAATGAATCTTAATGAAGGTTACTGTTGCAAACTGTCTTGAACTGGAAGCCTTTTCGGATGCGGAAATAATTGCGGGAAAGAGAGGGCTGCAGAATGAAATCAAGTCCATTTCGGTGCTTGATGTTTGTGATGCCGCCGATATTGATATGGTTCAGACATCAGAAACGGAGCTCCTGCTTTCAAGCTTCACGGGGATGAAAGATGATGTGGATTGCCAGTGCCGGACAGTTAAGGAAATTGCAGAAACAGGCTGTGCAGGTCTGGCTGTCTATAATGTGGGAAGGGTTGTCAGAGAGCTGGATGAGAAAGTCATAAGTGCTGCAGACAGCGCGGGACTGCCGCTTATTAAGATGCCATCCGGGGCAGGATATTCGGCGGCAATTTCCCAGGTAATGGATAGAGTTCTTTATGGAGATAATTTCGCTAACAGCCTGCTGAGCAATACAATATTTCACCTTCTGGACTTTGAAAAGCACAGCAGCTTCCAGTCGGCAGCGAGGGAAGCAGCAATAAACAATGACTTTCAGCTGGTAATTTTAAGCGAAGATTTTAACCCTATTTTTGCCGTTGAAACCAGGCATAAGGTTACTCTGGCTGATGCTATAAGACTGGGCAGAGAGAAGAATGTAGAGCATGAGACGGGCAAATTTTACACTCTTATTAACATTAAAGGAGCATTGACTTACTGGGGACCGGTAGTAATCGGCAAAGAGAAGTACTACATGTTCATCGTCGACAATGAGGGGTCTTATACGGCAGGAGAGATAACCAAGCTGGCAGAGATTATCGAGCTGGCTATGGGAATGTGGAAATACACTCCCGAAAGAGATGCTAAGGCCGAGTTTATAAAGGCCCTCATCAGGGGGAACAAAAGTCTGGCCTATTCCCTTCAGGAGGAAGCGAAGATAGATGGGAACGACGTTATAAGCGCGTTCTTGATTAAGGGTCTTCCCAGAGATGCGGAGACCCAGATTTTCGCTGATTTCGAAAAAAAGACAGATCTGGAGATCTGGAAAATTACCGAAGAAGAAGAAACCTATGGAATTATTCTTAACACGGAGGAGGACTCCTCGAGAATTGAACAGCAGACTGACTGTGTAGTGCTGTTCAACAAGATGAAGCTGCACAAGGATGTCAGAGTGTTCCATGTGACCGGGCTCAGCGGAATTGAAGGCATAGGGGACGCATATAAGCTTATAGGTGAAACCTGGAACTTTGTACAGAGCGTATTTCCCTACAAGAGGATCTTTACCAAGTATGAGCTGACGCTGACGAGTAACTGCATAACTGTGCAGATTCAGGGAGGTTTCGTTAAAAAGAATTTTATGGAACTGCTTGAACCGTTCAGGGAAGCGGGTGAGAGCAGGGGGAAGCAGCTGCTGGAGACACTGGAAACCTTCGTTCTTGACGCGGGGATGAACAGCGGTAAAACTGCCGAGTTTATGGATGTTCACACAAACACCGTTCAGTATCGTCTGAAAAAGATAAACGAGATGCTGGGGGTTGAGATTACTGGGAATCGCGTGATTCCGGGACTGACCATGGCTCTGGCTCTGAAACGGCTTGAAAGAGCGGTCAGTTAGAGATATAATTTGCGGGATTTAATTGTTGGTTATTTATAATATAAGGAAGGTGAAATGTATTTTAACTATTTAGAGAAGGCAGACCCTGAAGTTGCAGCCTCAATAAGGCGAGAAATCAGCCGTCAGGAAACAAAGATTGAAATGATCGCTTCTGAAAACTTCGTAAACTATGAGATTATGGAGGCTGCAGGAAGCGCTCTCACAAACAAATATGCAGAAGGATATCCGGGCAGGAGATATTATGGCGGGTGTGAATTTGTCGATGAGGTTGAGCAGATGGCAATCGACAGAGCATGTGCGCTGTTTGGCGCGGAACATGCCAATGTTCAGGCTCATTCCGGAGCCAATGCCAACACGGCGGTTTATCTGGCGACTCTGCAGTACGGAGATACGGTTCTCGGCATGGATCTGTCAAACGGCGGACACCTGTCACATGGATCCCCTGTAAACATATCCGGAAAGAATTATAATTTTGTAGCATATGGTCTGGGTGAAGATGAAACTATCGACTATGAAGATGTGCGGGCGAAAGCCAGAGAACACAAGCCTAAGATGATTGTTGCAGGGGCTTCAGCCTACCCGAGGTCGATTGATTTCAAGAAATTCAGAGAAATAGCGGATGAAGCCGGTGCCATCTTCATGGTGGATATGGCACATATTGCCGGCCTGGTTGCCGCGGGACAACATGCCAACCCTGTGGAATATGCGGATATCGTGACATCAACCACACATAAGACTCTCAGAGGCCCGAGAGGCGGACTGATTCTCTGCAGAGAAGAATTCAAAAAAGCCATAGATTCAGCAATCTTTCCGGGGCTTCAGGGAGGACCGCTGATGCACATCATCGCGGCAAAGGCGGTGTGCTTTAAACTTGCTGCAGAACCTGAATTCGTGACTTACCAGCGGCAGGTTATCGATAATGCAAAGGCTCTGGCTGCGGGAATGAACGCTCACGATTTCGACCTGGTTTCCGGCGGGACGGATAACCACCTTATTCTGGTGAAGCTGATTAACAAGAACATATCCGGCAAGAAGGCGGAGAGAATACTGGACGAAGCAAACATCACAACCAACAAGAATGCCATTCCTGATGATCCAAGAAAGCCGATGATAACCTCAGGTCTGAGGATGGGTACGCCTGCCATGACCTCAAGAGGGCTCAAAGAAGAAGATGTTAAGGCGGTAACAGATGCAATCGCACTGGTTATTGACTGCCAGGGAGAAGATGAATCCGGGATGGAAGAAGCAAAAGCTATTGTCAAGAAACTCACTGACAAGTATCCTCTTCACGAAAAACTCGCATACTAAGCAAATATGAACATATAAAGATAATGACCATGTTTTGGCAGCAATGCTCGAGCATGGTCGTTTTTTGATTTATTTGTTGCGTTGGAACGCTTTAGAAACGCACAAGAGCCTTTGGCGGAACGTAAGCCCGATACAATTGAGGGCGTTAAGTATTAAAAACCATTGAAACTAAAGAACAATTTTGGAGGAAAATTATTATGTATTTTGGAACTATCGCAAAAATTATAGCTGAAAGAACCGGTTGTGATGTATCGGCAATAAAGCCGGAAAGCAAGTTTGTTGATCTCGGAATCGATTCCCTCGATACCGTTGAACTTCTCATGAGCCTGGAGGATGAGCTCGGTATTGAAATCGAACTTGATAAGGATGTTGAAACTGTCGATGCTCTGGACAAGTTCATACAGGAAATACAGGGTTAATTGCTATGATTAAGTCAGCAATATGTGAGATGCTGGGTATCGAATACCCGGTGTTTCAGGGAGGTATGGCCTGGATCGCTGACGGCAAACTGGCCGCTGCCGTGTCAAACGGCGGCGGTCTTGGCATAATTGCGGCGGGTAATGCCCCCGGCGATTATGTGAGACAGCAGATTCAGGTTGCCAGGAGTATCACAGATAAACCTGTCGGCGTAAACATCATGCTGCTTAGTCCCTTTGTGGAGGAAGTGGCTGAAATTGTTATTGAAGAAAAGGTTGAGGTTGTGACCACCGGAGCAGGAAACCCTTCAAAGTATATAAAGGAATGGCTTGCTGCGGGAATCAAGGTGATTCCGGTTGTTGCATCTGTTGCAATGGCAAAGCTGATGACCCGTCTCGGTGCATCTGCTTTGATTGCGGAGGGTGGAGAAAGCGGCGGCCATGTTGGCGAGCTTACCACAATGGTTCTTGTACCGCAGATATGCGACGCAACTGACCTGTCGGTCATTGCCGCCGGAGGAATTGCAGACGGCAGAGGTGTTGCGGCGGTATTTATGCTGGGTGCACAGGGAGTGCAGATGGGTACGCGCTTTTTGAGTGCAGACGAATGCTGCATCCACTCTACCTACAAGGAAAAGATTCTTAAGGCTACCGACCTTTGTACCATGGTGACAGGCAAGAGGCTCGGTCATCCTGTCCGCAGTCTCAGAACACCGTTTTCAAGAGATTACTCCAAGGCGGAGTATGGCGGCATGCCGGATGAAGAACTGGAAGAACTGGCGGAAGGCGCATTAAGGCTCGCAGTGCAGGAAGGTGACGAAAAGAAGGGATGTTTCCTTTCCGGACAGAGCGCAGCTATGGTAAAAAAAGAGCAGCCTGCCGCAGAAATTGTAAGAGAAGTAATGGAGGAGGCTGAAGTTGTACTTAGGGGGGCGTCGAAATGGATAAAATAGCATTTGTCTTTTCAGGTCAGGGGGATCAGTTCCCCGGAATGGGAAAAGACCTTTATGACAACTATCCGGTTGCCAGAGAGGTCTTTGACCTGTGTGACGAAATTCGTCCGGGCACATCTTCTCAATGCTTCGAGGGTACAGAGGAAGAGTTAAAGGAAACCAGGAACACTCAGCCTTGTCTTTTTGCCATGGAGCTGGCGGCTGCGGCAGTTATGAACGAGAAAGGTATAACCCCGGTTGCAGTAGCAGGGTTTTCTCTTGGGGAACTGGTGGCAGCTACAGTCAGCGGAACCTTTGATGAGGCGACAGGATTTCGCCTTGTCTGTAAGCGGGCAGAACTGATGCAGCACGAAGCAGAAAAATATGACACCTTCATGGCTGCTGTTGTTAAGCTCACACCGGAGAAGGTAAAGGAAGTATGCAGTAAACACTCCGAAGTATACCCTGTAAACTTCAATGGTCCGGGACAGACTACCGTCGCGGGGCTTAAAACACAAATGGCGGACTTCGTTAAAGATGTGAAAGCGGCAGGCGGCAGAGCGATTCCGCTCAGAGTGGGAGGAGCATTCCACTCGCCTTTTATGCAGGGCGCATCGGAAGCTTTTGCTGAAGAAGCCGCAAAGGCGGAAGTGAAAGAAAGAACAATCACATTGTATTCCAATATGACTGCGGAACCTTACGGGGAGGATGTTGCCGGACTGCTGTCCGGACAAATCTGCAATCCCGTACTATGGGAGAAGATTGTCCGAAACATGATTGCAGAGGGTATCAGCACCTTCGTTGAAATCGGACCCGGGAAGACCCTCACTAATATGATCAGAAAAATAGATAGCGGGGTCGAAGCGGTAAGTTATGCGGAATACCTGGCGGAGGTGGAATAATGTTGAATGGAAAAACAGCGGTTGTTACCGGCGGATCCCGAGGCATTGGTGAAGCCATCGTATATAAGCTGGCCTCTTTGGGAGCGGATATTGCCATTATCTATGCCGGCAATACTGCAGCGGCGGAAAAAGCCTGCGATAAGTGCAGGCAGCAATACGGCGTGGAAGCGAAGGCGTATCAGTGTGATGTGGCGGATTTTTCGGCAGCGAAGGAGACAGTGTCAAAGATCAAAGCTGATTTCGGCACAATGCAGATACTTGTCAATAATGCGGGCGTCACACGGGATGGATTGCTTGCCATGATGAAGGAAGAAGATTTTGATACCGTAATGGATACAAACTTAAAAGGGGCTTTTAATATGATTCGTCACATGACGGGTGTCTTCCTGAGGGGTCGTGAGGGCTGCATCATCAACATTACATCGGTTGCCGGAATAATGGGAAATGCGGGGCAGGCCAACTACTCCGCATCAAAGGCGGGCCTTATAGGGCTTACCAAGTCAGCGGCAAAGGAGCTGGCATCCAAAGGCATTCGCTGCAATGCGGTTGCCCCCGGTTTTATTGAAACCGACATGACGGGAAATCAGACGGATAATCCGCTTCTCCAGATGATTCCTTTGGGAACCATGGGAGAAACGGCAGATGTGGCAGAGGCAGTTGCATATCTGGTAACTGCGAAATATGTAACCGGCGAAGTCCTCCGCGTTGACGGCGGCATCGCCATGTAAGGAGAGAAGATTATGAGCACTAACAGAAGAGTAGTTGTCACCGGTCTCGGTGCAGTCACTCCTTTGGGAAACAATGTTGCCGACACCTGGGAAGGGTTAAAGAACGGCAGAAACGCCATTGGTCCCATCACACTTTTTGATACAGAGAAGTTCAAGGCGAAGCTGGCGGCTGAGGTCAAGGGTTTTGAACCGAAGGAATACCTGGAGGTCATTGAAGTTTTTCGTACCGACCGCTATGCTCAGTTTGCCGTAGCTGCCGCGCAGCAGGCGGTAGATGAAAGCGGAGTGGAAGGCAATGTAGTACCGGAGCGATTTGCTGTTATATTCGGTACCGGCATTGGAGGAATCATAACATTTGAGACAGAGCATACTAAACTGCTGGAGAAAGGGCCTCGCCGTGTTTCTCCTCTTTTCGTGCCTATGATGATCGGGAATATGGCAGCGGGCATGATCGCCATCCGGCATGATTGCCGCGGAACTGCCAGGCCTGCCATTACTGCCTGCGCTGCCGGTTCCGATGCTATAGGCGAAGGTATGCGTCTGATCCATCACGGCTATGCGGACGCGGTGATTGCCGGAGGTGCTGAGGCGACAATTTCACCTTCTGCGGTTGCAGGCTTTATAAATATGCAGGCACTTTCCGTTTCCGACAATCCTGATGAAGCGTCACTGCCTTTTGATAAGCGCAGAGGGGGCTTTGTTGTCGGTGAAGGTTCGGTGGCACTTGTTCTTGAAGAATATGAACATGCAAAGGCCCGGGGGGCGAAAATCTATGGAGAGGTATGCGGCTACGGTTCCACCTGCGACGCATATCATATTACCGCACCTCATCCTGAAGCTCGCGGCAGCGCCCAGGCAATGACGGATGCGATGAAAGATGCGGGATATACCGAAGATGATACCGTATATATCAATGCACACGGTACCGGTACACCTATGAACGACGCGGTTGAGATTGCGGCCATCAAGAAGGCTCTTGGGGAGGAAAATGCAAGAAAAGCTTTTGTCAGCTCCACAAAATCCATGACCGGACATATGCTGGGTGCAGCAGGTGCGATTGAAGCCCTTGCATGTCTGTTTGCATTGAACGAGGGCATTATCCCTCCGACGATTAACCTTAAAGAGCAGGATGAAGAATGTGACTTGAACTGTGTTCCGTGTACTGCGGTAAAAGCGGATATCACGCTGGCTCTTTCCAACTCTCTCGGATTTGGCGGGCACAATGCCTGCGTTGCTTTCAGAAAGGTTTCGGAAGAATAAGAGGTAGGAATATGAATAGAGAAGAACTTATGAAAGTACTGCCTCACAGGGACGATATGCTTCTGCTTGATGATGTAACAAATAATGATGGAACATCGGTAGGACATTATACCGTTCGTGGCGATGAGTTTTTTCTGAACGGGCACTTTCCGGGAAATCCCGTGGTTCCGGGGGTCATCCTCTGCGAAATACTTGCTCAATCCGCCTGCGTGCTGATGGAGGATGTATTAAACGAAGGGCAGCTGCCTGTCTATACCGGGCTTAATAATGTGAAGTTCCGTTCCCCGGTAAAACCCGGAGATACGGTGGAAACACAATGTCACATAACAAGAGCCAAACACCCTTTCTATTTTGCAGAGGGAAAAGTTACAGTGAAAGGAAGACTTTGCGTATTCGCTGAATTTTCCTTTGCAATTACAGACGCCTGAGACCATCAGCGGGAAAATAAGAAAGACTGTACTGCGTGGTGAAAAACAGGTGAACAAGTAAAAAGTTGTGTTACAATGAAGTAGTAAACTCTTAATGTGCGCGGAGTTAATGTGCGCAGAGTATTAAACTCTGAAAAAAGGGGCTACTTTGAACATGATACCGAATAATTTTGAGGAAATACTTAATCACCAGGTCAGCGGATTTCATCAATATGTGCTGAACGATCCCGTTCACCTGAGTTATGTCAGCCGGAATCTGTGCGAGATGGTCGGGGTGAAAGAGGAAGAACTGCTGGATAGCAGCAGAGACCTCTATGCACAATTGGTTCATCCCGCAGACAGAGAGAAATATCATAACTTCATTAACAGACTTGCAGAACAGGAGCAGACCCTTACAGAAGAGTACCGCCTTATTAAAAAGGATGGCGGTGAGATTTATGTAAGGGATACTGCTGTATCCGAAAAAACAGTTGGTGGAGCTTTCATAGGGACATCATTTCTCACGGACATCACCGACCTTAAAAGTGACATTGATGACATCAGATTTCTTAATGAGACCATACATTGCGGTTTTTTAAGATTTACCTGCGAAAAACAGCCGAAAATTACATACATCAATCAGAGGATGATTGAACTTCTTCGTTTTCCGGAAGTTGAAGAAGGTGAAATTGACGACCTGGAAATGTATAAAAGCAATGTTTTTATGATGGTTCCGCCGGAGGAAAGGCGCCGATTTGCCAAGTATTTGCAACGAGTTTATTCTGCCAACAAGTCAATTGCCGGGGAGATGATATTGCTTCGCTGTGACGGCACGCGTGCGAATATCTTCGGATGGGTCACAAAATGTGTCAATGACCGGGGAGAAGAGGAATTCCAGAGCGTTTGCATGGATATGACAGAGAGGCACAGGGCTCGAAAAGAAAGAGAATCCCAGCGTTATCTGAGAGCGCTTACGGATGTCTACGATATGATCTTTGAGTTCAATCTTGAAGCTGATACGGTGAAGTGTCTGCATAGCGGTGAAGCATCATATTTCAAGAAATTCGAGAATATTGCAATGTGGCTTGAAGATGCGCTGGAGAGATGGCTCATCGTCTCCATAGAACCCGAAAACCGGGAAAGTGTGCACAATCTGTTTCGTGATCTCTGTCAGAAAAGGTTGTATGAGCCCGGCGGCAAGCCCCCTCAGATTAATTACAGGGCGCGTTCAACCGACGGAAGCATCAGAGATTACACAGGTGTCTTTATCAGGATTGATGATGCGATCAGCTTCTATTGCTGCCGTGAGATGCAGGGTGTTGCCGACACGGAGGCTTTGAAGAACGAAAACGATATATTAAAGGAAGATCTGAGAGAGCTGATGATGAGATTCTCCGATGGTATCGCTGCCTTTGAGATATCGCCGGAGGGGTTGGTCAGGCCGCTTTATGCCAGTAAAAATGTAAGGGAGTTTTTCGGGTATACGAAAGAGGAATGGCTTCCGCTGACAAAGACCTTTACTCCCCTGAAAAAATTTGTAGCTTTCAGTGAAACTTCCTATGAGGAGTTTGCCGGATTTCTCAGGAAGGGTGAAGCGGAGTTTGTCTACCACGATTACAGGACTGGTACAGAGCGCAAAATCAAAGCCATCTGTTCTCAGCGGGAATCCAATGGTATATCTTCCCGGTATGTGATGCTCTATGTGGTAGATGAAATTGAGACCGAAGAGCAGAATAACGGTCATAATAATCCTGTGGTTTTCATTCGTACCTTCGGGTATTTCGATGTATTCGTCGGGGATAAGCCCATAGCCTTCCGCAGCAAGAAGGCCAAGGAGCTTCTTGCTCTGCTTGTTGATCGCCGGGGCGGTTATGTGACCTCAGACGAAGCAATAGGATTTTTGTGGGAAGATGAACCGGTTAACAAAGTGACATTAGCCAGATATCGCAAGGTTGCCCTGCGTTTAAGGAATACGCTGGAGGAATACGGAATTTCTGATGTCATTGAAAATGTTGACGGGAAACGCCGTATTGTAATGGAGTGCGTTCAATGCGATCTGTATAGATATCTTTTCGGAGAAAAAGAATATCTGAATCTGTTTAACGGCAGTTATCTGAACAATTACAGCTGGGCAGAAACCACTTTGGGGGAACTGATCAGCAATCAGGAAAAGAGAGACTTACTATGAGCAGTTACACACACAAAGTAAATTATTATGAAACCGATAAAATGGGTATTACTCATCATTCTAACTACATTCGTTTCATGGAGGAAGCACGAATGAATTTCCTGACAGAAATAGGTTATCCCATGACACGCATGGAAGCGGCGGGCATTACATCGCCCGTGGTGGCAGTTAATTGTGAGTACAGGAATACAACAACATTCAGCGATGAAATCGAAATCCATGTGAATGTTACCGGATATACCGGGGTGAGATTAAAGCTCGGATACACAATGTGGAACAAGGAATCCGGCGAATTAGTTGCAAAAGCCGCGTCCACCCACTGCTTCCTGAATAAAAAGGGAAAACCTGTTGCATTGAAAAGGTATTTCCCTGATTTAGACGATATGTTGAGCGAACCTTGTGAAGATTAAATGTTTAATTACTTCATCTGATACATCAGTCCGAAAGGTTTACCCCGCAGGAGCTTACCATCACCGTTCTTTCCGATGTATCGGGATCCGTCAACAATTTTCTTGCCCCTAAGCATTACGGCATCAACACGACCGATCTGCTCCATTCCTTCATATGTGCAGTAATCCACATCATGGAGCATATCATCATTTGTAAACACGCCTTTATATTCAGGATCAAAGATAACGATATCAGCATCTGCACCTATGGAAATGCTGCCCTTCTGAGGGAACAATCCATTGATTTTAGCCGGGGCGGCTGCATAGAAATCAACCAGTTGCTGACGGGAGATTTTACCGCTTTCGACCCCGTAGGTCCAGAGAACGGATAATCTGTTCTGAAGTCCGGGTGCTCCGTTCGGTATGTTTCTGAAATCACCCTCGCCCATATGCTTTTGCTCTTTCCAGTCAAATCCGCAGTGGTCGGAGCTTACGGCATTCAGCCATCCGCGGTTAAGTGCATACCACAGATATTCCAGATGATCCTCTGTACGCAGTGCCGGCGAGCATACATACTTGGCACCTTCAAAACCCGGTTTCGCCAGATTGCTCTCGTCGAGAGTCAGGTAGTGGGAGCATGTTTCGCCCAGTACAGACTGTCCTCTTGCTATTGCCGATGCGATTTCGTCGACAGCCTCGCGACAGGTAACATGTGCTATGTATATAGGCGCATCTGCCGCCTCAGCAAGATAAATGGCTCTTCTGGTTGCCTCGGCTTCTGCCACAGGCGGACGGGAAACGGCGTGATAGTAAGGGTCTCCGTTGCCTGCTTCAATGCACTTCTTCTGCAGCACATCTATCATATCTGCATTTTCCGCATGCACCATTACCGTAACACCTGCCTCTTTGGCTTTCTCCAGGGCATTCAGTATTGCTTCGTCATCAGCATGGAAAAACATTCCCTTGTATGCCATGAACTGCTTCATTACAGGATATCCGACCCTGGCCAGTTCCGGAATCTCTTCTATTACTTCAGGGCGCGGGTCGGTTAAAACCGCATGGAAGGAATAATCGACAGCAGCTACGCCATCAGCATTTTCCTTTCTGTAATCCTCAAGAGATTCAACCAGCCCCTTGTTTTTTATCTGATTGACAAATTCGATTATAGTTGTGGAACCGCCGGCGGCAGCTGCCCGCGATGTTTCAAATCCTCTTGTTGATGTTCCGTTAAAGGTGAAAGAGAAGTGCACATGCTGGTCTACGCCGCCCGGCAGCACATACTTACCCGAGGCGTCAATTATTTCAGCGCCGTCCTGCTCAATGTTTTTGCCTATGGCTTTAATCTGCTCATCTTCTATTAGAATATCAGCAATATATTCATTTTCTGCAGTTACAATAGTTCCGTTCTTAATGATAGTTTTCATGATTTTTGTTTCCTCCTTTTAATTATTTTCTGTTACGGTTCATTGTCCGGTCAGATTCGTTACGGTATTTAACAGCACCTGTGCGCCCAGAGCAATGTCTTCGGGATGGGTATATTCTTCAGGACAATGGCTTTTGCCTGCCACGCTGGGAACAAAAATCATTCCCGCATCGGTAATTCCTGCCATCATAGCGGCATCATGAACCGCCCCGCTGTTAATAGGCATCCAGGAGTCGGTACAATCGCAGGCGGCTTTTGTTATTGCCGATATAACTCTGTCTGCCAGACTGATTGGAAGACTGGAGCCCACCTTATCAAAGACGACCTTGACCCCATACTCTGTTGAAACCTTTTCGGCGGCTTCTCTGATCAGCCGATCGGCTTTCTCAATACCGCTCTGCACTATATCTCTGATGTCAAGAGAAAATTCCACGGAATTAGCTATGACATTGGACACGCCGGGCTCCGCTGAGATCTTTCCGACGGTGGCCACGGTCGTATCGTTTACTCTGCTTCCGGCAATGGTTTTTATTTCTTTAATGATACATGCGGCTGCAACCATCGGATCATTCCGCATTGACATAGGGGTGCCGCCGGCATGATTGCTCTGACCGGTAACAACAACTCGATATGTCACCATACCCGCGATGGCCTTAACCACTCCGATATGTTTGCCTTCCCGCTCCATCACTATGCCCTGCTCAATATGCAGCTCAATCATTGAATCGACGTCTTCAGGGCCTATTCTCGCTGACTCCGGCTTATCAACAGGCAATCCGACAGACCGGGCAATGTCAGCGCATGATTTTTCGGCTTCATTTTTCAGTTTTTCCAGGTCTTTGAGACTCAGCTTCCCGGTCATCACCTTGCTGCCGACCATTGTCGTGCCGAAGTTAGAACCTTCCTCCTCGGCAAAAACAATTAAATCTACCGCCCGCTCGGGGACATAATCATTTTCTTTCATGACGGAGACAACTTCCAGTGCGCCGATTACACCTACAATGCCATCGTATTTGCCGCCATTTCTGACGGAGTCTATGTGAGATCCTATCATGACAGGTGCCAGCCCGGGATTTTTTCCATGATAGCGGGCACGAATATTACCGATTGCATCAATCGTAATATTCATTCCCAATGACCGGCATATACTCAAAAGCCATTGTTTAACTTCACCGTCCGCGGTTCCATATGAAAAACGGCTGACCCCATTACCCGGTGTATCGTTATAGGAAGCACATTTTTCTATACGCTGGATAATTCGTGATTGGTTAACAAACAAAAGGCATCACCTCCCGATATTATTTTACCAAAGTGAAGAGAAAAAGAAAAGAAGTGGCGTAAGGATTTCTCCGCGCAACATAGCTGCATTAACCTGACAATTGCCAATTATGCTGCAATATATTGTATACAAGATTGCAAACGGTTGAAATCGGAAGGGGTATAAGTTATAGTATTTATGGCATGTTGTCTAAACAGACAACATTTTGACGAATGCCAATATCCAAAATACTTAAGGAGGGCGTATTTATATGAACAAGCTTGAACAGCTCCTCAATAAAAAAGAAAAACTTGCACTGGGCGGAGGAGAGAAAAGAATTGAAGCACAGCATGCCAAAGGTAAACTGACGGCCAGAGAAAGGCTGAACATTCTTTTTGACCAGAACAGCTTTGTTGAAATTGACACATTTGTAGAACATAGATGTGGGTTTTACGGACTGGACGAAAAAGAAATGCCAAGCGATGGTGTAGTAACAGGCTACGGACAGATTGATGGCAGGCTGGTATTTGCTTTTGCACAGGACTTCACTGTTGGTGGAGGATCTTTAGGTGAGTATCACGCAGAAAAGATTGTTAAAGTTCAGGGATTGGCTCTTAAGACCGGAGCACCTATCGTCGGCCTGCAGGATTCCGGCGGTGCTAGAGTTGAGGAAGGCGTAGGCGCTCTTTCGGGTTTCGCTAAAATATTCCACAACAATACAATTTCTTCAGGTGTTATTCCACAGATTTCAGTAATCATGGGACCATGTGCCGGCGGTGCCGTATATTCACCGGCAATCACTGACTTTATTTTTATGGTTGATCAGACTTCACAGATGTTCATCACAGGTCCCGATGTAATAAAAACAGTTACAGGAGAAGAAGTTACTTCAGAGGCTCTTGGGGGAGCAACAACGCATAATACAGTCAGCGGCGTAGCTCACTTCATGGGTGCCGACGACGAAGAAACGCTGAAGCAGGTCAGAGAGCTGCTTTCATATCTGCCGTCAAACAACAAGGAACTTCCTCCTTCCTATTCATTCACTGATGATGTGAACAGAATGATTCCTGAATTCAACGATATTATTCCTGACAACCCTAATAAGGCGTACGACATGTACGACATTATAAGAGGCATTGCCGATGATGGTGTTATCTATGATGTTAATGGCATGTACGCTCAGAATATCATCACCTGCTACATCAGACTGGCAGGTTCAACAGTTGGTGTTATTGCCAGCCAGCCGTCAGTCGGAGCAGGATGCCTGGACATTAATGCATCAGACAAGTCCGCAAGGTTTGTCAGAAGATGTGATGCATTTAATATTCCGGTGCTGACTCTCGTAGATGTGCCTGGCTTCCTGCCGGGAACCAATCAGGAGTACGGCGGCATCATCAGACACGGAGCGAAGCTGCTTTACGCATACTGTGAAGCTACAGTACCAAAGGTAACTATGATTGTAAGAAAAGCTTACGGTGGGGCGTACATCGCCATGTGTAACAAGGAGCTGGGTGCCGACATGGTTCTGGCGTGGCCGAGTGCACAGATTGCCGTAATGGGTGCGGCGGGCGCCGTGAACATCATGTCGTCAATCAGAAAGGAACTTAAGGAAGCTGACGATCCTGAAGCCTTGCGACAGGAGAGGATTGAAGAATACGAAGATAAGTTCAATAATCCGTATTATGCAGCAAGCTTCGGATATGTTGATGACATCATCGAGCCGGCAACGGCCAGACAGAGAATCATCAGTGCATTCGATATGCTTAAGACAAAGAAGGAAACATTGCCGCCTAAGAAGCATGGCAACATTCCACTTTAAGGAGGTAGTATCATGACAATAATGGAACAATTTGCAAACCCTGAAACTATACACTCCATGTCCCTCGGAGATCAGATGATAGGATCAACTATCACAATGATCATGGGCATCGGTACCACTTTTATTGTATTGATTATAATCTGGATTTTTATCGCAGTATTGGGTAAAACTCTTGATAGAACCGATAGTAAAAAGGAGTCAAAGGCGGCTGAATCGGCAGCAACCGGCGCGGGGCCCTCAGGCGACTACGCAAAAGTAGAGGCGGCATCAGATGACAGCCTGGTTGCGGTAATTGCTGCAGCAATTGCGGCATACACCGGTGGAAGTCCGGACAGACTGGTTGTCAGGAAGATTACCAGATTATGCGGAGAGCAGACCCCTTGGGGCGGTTCCGGACTGGAAGAAAGACTGGAAACCAGAAAAATGTAGGGAACACAAATTACATCGAAAGGAATTGATAAAAATGAAAAAGTACAATATCACTGTAAACGGAACAACATATGCAGTTGAAGTAGAAGATCTGGGTGGAGCTTCTGCACCTGCAGCGGCAGCAGCCCCTGCGGCAGCACCTGCACCTGCGGCAGCTCCGGCACCTGCAGCAGCTCCGGCGCCTGCAGCAGCTTCGGCTCCGGCAGCTCCTGCAACAGGTGGAGCGGGAGCGGTAAATGCTCCGATGCCGGGCACGGTTCTGGATGTCAGAGTTTCGGAAGGACAGGCTGTAAATGCGGGAGATATATTGCTGATTCTCGAAGCCATGAAGATGGAAAATGAAATTATGGCTCCTGAAGCAGGAACAGTTGCCAGCATAGCCGTGGAGAAGGGTGCATCAGTAAACACAGGTGATGTTCTGGTTACATTCAAGTAAAAGTATTTTGGATTTAAGGATATATCAGGTATGTCAGAGGGAGTCTTTTCTCTCTGACATTCTTTTGTAACATATAGAAGCAGACCGGAATAAAAGATCAGGATAAGCACGGCGACTGCAAGAACGGGAGCAGCGGCAAAGCGAAAGGAGAAAAAATGTTACTGGCTTTTGATGTAGGGAATACTAACATTGTACTCGGGGTTTTTAAAGGTGGTAAAATGGTTACCAACTGGAGAATGGAAACGGACAACCGCAAAAGTGCGGATGAGTACGGAATGTTAATCAACCAGCTGTTTCAGTATGAAGGCTTGAATGTAAAAGATGTAAAAGATGTTATTATTGCAACGGTTGTTCCTTCAATACTATATACGCTGCAGCATCTCTCGCAGAAATACTTTCGCAGAAGAGCGATTGTCATAGGACCGGGAATCAAAACAGGGCTGATTGTTAAATACGATAACCCTAAGCAGGTGGGCGCAGACAGAATAGTAAATGCTGTAATTGCAAATGCCAAGTACGGCGGCCCGCTTATAATTATAGATTTCGGTACAGCGACTACTTTCTGTGCCGTCACCGAAAGACCGGAATACATTGGCGGAACCATTGCACCGGGTCTAAAAATTTCATCCGATGCATTGTTCGAAAAGACGGCCAAGCTTCCGAAAGTTGAACTGGAAGGGCCCGGCCATGTTATATGCAGAAATACCAATACAAGCATGCAGTCCGGCCTTGTTTACGGACATATGGGGCTTGTCGATTACATTGTTAAAAAAATGAAGACGGAGCTGGTGGAGTACTGTAACAAGGATGGCATGTACATCGAGGTGTCGGATATAAGCGTTATTGCAACAGGAGGGCTTTCGAATCTGATAGAGAGCGGAGTCAGTTGCATCGACTATGTTGATAAGATGCTGACGCTGGAAGGCCTGGAACTTATATACAGAAAAAACAAGAAGTGCCGGAGACCGGAGATAGTACCGGAGGATTGCCGGCCTGATTAAGTACCTGACAGGAGGCTCATATTGAAACCTGTATTTCAAATGGGAAATCAGCAACTTAATAATCCCTTCCTGCTGGCGCCGCTGGCAGGATTTACGGACAAGAGCATGAGGACCCTCTGCACAGAGCAGGGGGCTTCTTTGACTTATACGGAAATGGTCAGCTGCAAAGGGCTGAAATACGGAGATCGAAAAACGAAGCAGCTGCTGTCAATCGGTCCGGATGAAGGACCGGTAGGCTTCCAGCTTTTCGGTGCCGAACCGGAGGTTCTGGAGTGGGCTGCCGGTTATCTGGCGGCGGAAGTCCATGAAGGGCCGGTGACCCTGGATTTGAATTGTGGTTGTCCCGTGCCTAAGATTGTAAAAAATGGCGAGGGCTCGGCATTGCTGAAGCGGCTGGATGCGCTTCACGATTGTGTCGAAGCCATGGTAAAGGGTGCGGAAAGAGCGGCACAGATCAGAGAAGATGAGAGGCTCCTTCCGGTGACGGCAAAAATCAGAAAAGGTTTTGCAAAAGGGGAAAATGTAGCGGTTGAAGCTGCGAGAGCAATTGAAGCGGCCGGGGCTGCAGCAGTAACCGTTCACGGAAGAACCCGGGAGCAGTACTACGAAGGGGCTGCCGACTGGAATGTGATTGCAGAAGTAAAAAAGGCCGTCAGGATTCCTGTTATCGGTAATGGAGATGTAAGGAGCGGCGGCGATGCCATACGTATGATGAAAGAGACAGGTTGTGACGGCGTCATGATTGCCCGTGGCGCTCTGGGCAATCCGTGGATATTTGCGGAAGCGCTGGCATTATGGGAGAATGATTTCTTCGTGAAGCCGACTGTAAACGAGCGTCTGGATATGCTTCTCCGGCATTTTGATATGGTTCGCATAGATAAAGGCGACAGAGCAGCCGTCCGTGAAATGAGAAAGTATGCAGGCTGGTATACAAAGGGCATGCGTGGGGCTGCGGCTATCAGGCGTGAGATCAATACGACAGATGATCCTGTGAGGTATAAGGAAATAATAGACAGCTTAAAAGAGAAAAAGAGCATCATAACTGATTGATGCTCTTTTGCATCCTTAACGAAAATTTGTTTTAGCCCCAGAGTTCCTCATCGGTCGGAACATGGTTGTCCGGCTTGAATCTGGCTATTCTGGAAACATTCATAAGATGCGTATAGTTCAGGTTTTCGGAAATGGAGTTGTTGCCCCAGGATCCGCAGCCAAGTGTATTTGTCGGGTTCAGACCGTTGAAGTATGAGCCGCCGGCTGAATTGGCGCTGCACTGGTTGATTACGAATCTCGATACGCAAAGATTTTCCGCTACTTTAGCGATATTGTCTTCGTCGTCGGAGTGGAAGGCCACAGAGTGACCTTTGCCGTCTCTTTCCAGATTTTCGGCTGCGATTCGTATGCCGTCATCCAGATCTTTATATGCGTATGCACTTAATACAGGAGCCATCTTTTCACCGCCCAGAGAATCTGTTGCCCCCGTTCCGTCGGCAACGGCAACTATAATCCTGATATCTGCAGGCATTTCTATACCTGCCAGCTCGGCAACCTTCGCGCACGACTGGCCGACCGAATGTCTGTTTGCCTTGCCATCTGCGAAAAGTGCTCCGCGTATCCTTTCAAGCTCTTCGGAATCGCGGACAATATATGCGCCTCCGGCCTCAAACTCTTCCAGCATTGCTTCAAAGTCACTTTCGTGGCATATTGCGGACTGCTCTGCGGAACAGATGATTCCGTAGTCGTAGGTTCTGCCCTTTATGATTTTCGGAACAGCTTCTTTCAGGTCGTAACCCTTATCGATAATGCACTGAACATTCCCCGCACCTACGCCCAGAGCCGGTTTGCCGGAGCTGTATGCAGCCTTGACCATTCCGCCTCCGCCTGTAGCAACCACTACATCTGCAGTGGAGATCAGGTTTCTTGTGTTCTCTCTGTTCTGCTCACCGAGAATCTGAATCAGATTTTCAGGCATTCCAAGCTTCGCCAGAGCTTCATTCATCATTTCAACAGTTCTGGTGCTGCACTTAATCGCCTTGTGGTGCGGAGTAAAAACGATGGCATTCCCTGCCTTCAGCGCAAACATGGCATTGCTCATGGGAGTTACAATCGGATTGGTGCATGGCGTGATTGCAGCAACCACGCCTACAGGCTTTGCAACTTTGGTAATGCCCGTAACTTCATCGGTGTCGATGATACCGCGGGACTTCTTATTTTTCAGATTGTTCCAGACAATCCCCGCCTTCTGTTTGTTCTTGGCAATCTTATCTTCGACATTGCCCATGCCGGTTTCTTCCACAGCAAATTCCGCCAGATACTGAGCGTTGTCGTAAACAACCCTGGCAATTGCCTGAACGGCCTTATCCGCCTGCTCCTGGCTCATCTTCTCAAATTCCGCCTGAGCCACCCTTGCCCTTTCAATATAACTATCAATATATGCTTTGCTATCCATTTAATCTATGACCTCCTTTTCAATTATTATACAAATTCAGGCAAAACCTTTCAAGTCGGGAGGGACTTAGAAAGTGGAGCAATTGTATAAAAATTGCATTGGGAAGGAGCGCAGAGAAATTATGGCAAAATTTACCAGATTGTAATTGCCCGAATGGATATGCCATGTTAAAATTACAGGGAGAAAGGGAGATTATATATGCTGATTATATATATTAAAATTGCAGCGAGCATCTTAGCCGGCTTCTTTGCCGGCATGGGAGCGGTATATATATTTAACAGGATGCCGGCCAAATGGCTTTGTGATTATGGAGAAACTCCGAGTCAGGAACTGACGGATCCGCATGTGCAGAGAGTCAAGGGGAACCCGTGGAGATGGGTGTATGCTGTTGGATTTATCGGGTTGTGCCTCAGGCTTTCGCTGGCAGACATAAATGATCCGGGCATCGGCAGTGTGCAGCTGGCGGTTGCCGGTCTGTTCGCCTGCTGGGCACTTCTGATTATCGGTCTGGCAGATTTGAAATATATGATTATTCCGGATCAGTTCGTGATTATGCTGGCTCTTACGGCGGTGGGATTTGTGCCTTTCTATAAAGGAGAGGTTATTCTTGGCTCTCCGGGGATATGGCAGCCCGTTATTGGAATGTGCATAGGGGGAGGATTTATGCTGGCAGTTGCGGGAATCGGAGCATTGATTCTTAAAAAAGAAGTCATGGGATTCGGTGATGTTAAACTCAGTGCAGCAATGGGACTGGTACTGGGAGTGGCAGGAACTATTGCGGTGCTTGCGGCAGCCATACTGATAAGCGGTGCAGTGGCCGCCGTCGGGATGATTTCCGGAAAGGTAAAGCCGGAAGACAGCAAGCCTCTCGGACCGTACCTTGCAGGAAGTGCAATAGCATATATTTTTATTGTGATGCCGCTATATATATAGTTTGCATATATAGCTTGCAGGGAGGATGATTATGACTGAAAGAGCTGCAGAACTGATAGAAGACATTGCTGCGGTTATTGTTATCGGAGGAATCGCACTGGCGGTTCTCATCGGAATAATAATGCGTATTTACGAAAGGATTAAGTGGGGCAAAGAGGAATCTTCCGAAGGTCCTGAAATTACACCTCTGCATCATTACGGAGCAATGCCCGTAAAAAACAAGCCGTTTAAGTATGACTTTTCATATGATGAGGAACAGGAAGAAGCCGTTGCTGAAAACGAAGACGAAAAGGAAATGGAAAAGGCATAGCCCATGTTAGCTCTAATGATATCTGCCGATTTCCGCATAAATAGCTGTTTTTGCAGTATTTTTACAGAAAAGTTCCCATGTATATTACATGCATAACTATACGCAAAGGCATGCACTAACATAAACGAACGAACTTGCTGACGACAGACAGAGTAACGATACTAAGCTGCGATTTGAAACTCTTGTATGCTGGAGAATAATAGTTCAGGAGATTGCACTAAATAAGTTTCTGTAAAAAAGGCCTAAAACCCATGATTTATGCAGAAAGTCAGGAAACACTAACGAAAAAATTATCCTATTGCAGGCGTTACACCCAAATACATGCGCATAAACCTGCAACGCCAAGGATGAATATACAAAGAAGATTTTAAACAGTCTCATTGCATTGAAATAATAAACAGGTTACATTAAGGCAAGAGGTGATAAAAATGAGCAATGAGAATAAAAAGAATTTTAACGCCATGTTGCATGATAGCAAGGATATGCCTAAATTTCAGACCATTACAGACCGGAAGAGCATCGAGAAAT
>CAYFQD010000010.1:46204-62330 GCA_964345275.1 uncultured Oscillospiraceae bacterium | reverse complement strand
AACCTATGACCCCCTGCTTGTAAGGCAGGTGCTCTCCCAGCTGAGCTAAGCGCCCGGATACATCAGCCCATTTGTCTGACGCACTTATTTAATATACAGTAAACACATATTACTGTCAAGCGTTTTTTTGTTGTATTTTTGCCGTTGTGCACGCTGAATTTATCAGCTCAGCGCTGCCGGAAGTTATGTTGGCAAAGAGGTTCTCTACCGGTTCAGCCGCCTCTTTCAAGGCTATCACAGAGAGATTGACTTTATCATCGTAAACAATATCAGAAATTACAAATCCCTCGGATTCCGTTCCTATTTCTTCTTCAGCCAACTGCTGAATTTTCGACAGATAAGTGTACTCGATTCTGAATGTCATCCGGCAAACCTGCTGAACACTGCATATTCCTGCCGCATCTATAGCCATCCTGGCACTGCTGGTGTAGGCTCTCACCAGACCGCCCGTCCCCAGCTTGATTCCGCCAAAATACCTGGTTACCACAATAACCAGATTGGTAAGCCCTTCATTGACCATCATATGAACCATGGGAGCTCCGGCAGTACCTTGAGGTTCCCCGTCATCACTGGCCCACTGAATCTGAAATCCGTCCCCCAGTACCATGGCGGGTACATTATGAGTAGCATCCTTGTAGCGCGCTTTTATCCCGGCAATAAAAGCCTCCGCCTCCTCACGGGACTCAACCGGTCTGGCATGAGCGATGAATCTGGACTTCTCTATTATCTGCGTCTCCGACACTTCTTTTCCTATGGTTTTGTAAAATACCATTCACACCTCGTACTGTCTGAATTTACCGTAATCAGCCTCATCCATTTCAGCCGTAATGCGCGTTCCTTCAGCCTCATAAGACATTTCTTCCACATGGGTATGTTCGCATATATACGATATGATATTCCCCTTGTCATAGGGAATCAGCAGTGTCTTTTTAACTCGTTCCGCAAAAACCCTTTCAATTATTTTTGATGCCAGCACTTCCATGTTCATGCCGGTTTTTGCAGAAATATATACAACCTCATTTGAACCGGCATCAATAGGTGTTTCATCAATCAAATCCATTTTATTGTATGCGATTATGGCTGGCGTAGAGCCTGCACCAATCTGCCCTATAACCTTTTCCGTAACGGCAATCCGGAAATCGCGCCCTTCAACATCTGAGCTGTCCACCACATGAATCAGCAGATCCGCATATCGGGCCTCTTCCAGGGTGGATTTGAATGCCTCAACCAGTCCGTGAGGCAGCTTGCTTACAAAGCCTACCGTGTCAATGAGAATGAAGTCACTTCCCGGTCCGAAGGAGATTTTTCGATGCTGTGTATCAAGTGTAGCAAAAAGCATATCCTGTGATTTTACCGTCCTGCCCCTGCCGGCTTCACCATCAGCGGAAATCTTATCTGCATCAGCCATTTCAATCAGTGCATTCATGATAGCGGATTTGCCTGAATTGGTATAGCCCATGAGAGCAACAACCGGAACGCCCGATTTCTCTCTTTCTGTACGCTGCACCTTTCTTGTGCGCTTTAACTTTTCCAGCTCAGCCTTAATATCGTTAATTCTGCGGGTAATATGTCTCCTGTCAGTTTCCAGCTTCTTCTCTCCGGGGCCCCTGGTTCCTATGCCTCCGCCCAGTCTGGAGAGTGCTTTGCCGAAGCCCGTCAGCCGTGGCAGCCTATACTGAAGCTGCGCCAGCTCAACCTGCAGTTTTCCTTCTCTGGAAGTAGCTCTGTTAGCAAAAATATCTAATATCAGAATGGTTCTGTCAACAACTCTAATGCCCAGAATTTCCTCCAGATTGCGAATTTGCGCCCCGCTGAGTTCATCGTTAAAAACAACTGTATCCACCTGCATTCTGTCCACAAGTTCAGTCAGTTCGTCAACTTTACCACTTCCCATATATGTGGCTGTGTTCGGTCTATCCAGATATTGCACCACTCTTCCTGCAACCTCAATGTCCGCTGCTTCGCAAAGACCCTCAAGCTCATCCATGGACCTTTCGATATGGTCGTTATGGTCGTTTCTCTGCTGACCTGTCTGTAACCCTGCAATTATTCCACGATATTCCTCTTTCTGAATTACTCTGTTATTATCATCAAATCTAAGCATATTGTCATATTATCATATTTTCATCACAGGTTGAACTAAAAAGGAGCAGGTATCGCCTGCCCCTGCATTATTGTCCATCAATATCAGATGCTCATCTTCTGAAGCTCTGACTTGAACTTGGAATTGAGAATCTTTATATGAGTTCCCTTCATTCCCAGCGATCTGGATTCAATAACGCCCGCACTCTCCAGCTTCCGGAGCGCATTTACAATTACCGACCTGGTTATTCCGGACCGGTCAGCAATTTTACTTGCCACCAGCAGCCCTCCTTCACCCTCAAGCTCTGCGAAAATCTGCTGTACCGCTTCTACTTCCGAATATGATAAGGTCCCTATAGCCATCTGCACCATGAAAATTTCTCTGTTTTCTTCTTCTTCTTCCATAGTCTTTCTTCTCTGTATCTCCAGACCTACGATTGTGGCTCCGGATTCTGCTATTGCTATGTCTTCATCGTTAAACGGCGGTTCATATCTTGCCAGCACCAGTGTACCCCACCGGGTACCGCCTCCAATAATAGGAATAACTGTGTGCAGTTTGTCTGATGTATTATAGTCATATTTAAATATTTCCAGAGCTTTCTCTCCGGACATATTGGCCGCCGTCTCTTTTACTTTCAACAGTTCCTCATTGTACTCGCCCGGAAAAGCCTCTATTCCGGTTTCAGCATCCCTTATTGCAGAGCTGTCGGATCTGATTTTATATGCCGCACCTATTACCTTGCCTCTGACATTTATTACATAAACATTGGCATCCATCATTTCGCTGAAGATTTCACACATCTCATCAAATGAAAAGGCTCCTGTCGGTGACTCCTGGAGCATCCAGTTAAGTTTCCTTAATTTTCCCAGAATATTACCCATTTTTTACCTCACCCGAATATATATCCCCTACGGGTATACTACTTACTTATATACTACAGCTCTATTATTTCATTTTCTCCAACTAAAAGCAACTAATTTTTTGATTTTTCTAAAAAGTTTCAAATGACGAAACAATTTAAAAACGAGCGGAGAGTTCGCCCGTTTAAGTTTTTATCAGAGAATATATTTATCCAGATCCTCCGGATGAATCTTCTCTTCAAATTTCTGCTTGACATAATCACGGTCTATGGTTATCTTTTCCTCTTCCATTTCAGCAATGTTAAAGGATATATCCTCCAGAAGCTTCTCCAGAATGGTGTGAAGTCTTCTGGCACCGATATTTTCAGTCTGCTCATTCATGAGAAATGCCATTGTGGCAATCTCATCTATGGCTTCTTCTGTGAACTCTATTTCGATTCCTTCTGTTTCAAGCAAAGCCTTGTGCTGCTTCAGCAATGCATTTTCCGGAATGGTAAGGATCTTAACAAAAGTTTCCTGGTCCAGATTTTCCAGCTCCACTCTTATCGGGAATCGCCCCTGGAGCTCCGGAATTAAATCCGTTGGCTTGGATGTATGGAAGGCCCCGGCACCTATGAAGAGAATGTAATCGGTCTTTACTGGTCCGTGCTTGGTGTTTACAACGCTTCCTTCAACTATTGGAAGAATATCTCTCTGTACACCCTCTCTGGAGACATCGGCACCGCTCCTGTAACCCTGTCCCGATGCAATCTTATCTATTTCATCAATAAATATGATTCCGTTCTGCTCCGCATTGTAAAGCGCATCGTCAGTAACCTGATCCATATCTATCAGGTTTTGAGCCTCTTCCTCTCTCAAGAGCTTGCGGGCATCTTTCACTTTTACCTTTTTGTTCTTTTTCTTCTTAGGGACCATATCGCCAAAGATATTCCCGATGGCAATCATTCCCTCATTACCCACATCAAGGCTGTTCTGCTTGGGCTGTTCTGTCAGTTGAATTTCGATATACTGCTCCTCCAGCAGGCCGTCTCTCAGCTGCTGACGAACCTGCTCTCTTGCCAGGCTCACATCATCGGAAGCATCCTCTGCCGCAGCCTGTTCAGCCTGCTGCTTTTCATATTGTTCTTTCTGACTGGTATATCCGCTGTTGCCAAGGATAAAATCAAACGGCCCGCGATTCTGCCCTCCTGCAGTCTTGCCTTTTTTCCCCGGAATAATGGCCTCTATGATTCTCTCCTCAACCAGCTCGTCTGCAATTGAATACTTCTCTTCCAGCATTTGCTGTTTGGTGATTCTGATGGAAGCCTCAACCAGGTCCCTGATCATTGAGTCAACATCTCTACCCACATATCCCACTTCCGTGAATTTGGTTGCTTCAACTTTGATGAAAGGAGCATCCATAAGCTTGGCCAGTCTTCTGGCAATTTCAGTCTTCCCGACACCGGTAGGTCCCATCATCAATATATTCTTGGGAGTGATTTCCTCTCTCATCTCGTCGGTGAGCAGAGTTCTTCTGTATCTGTTCCTCAACGCTATTGCAACTGACTTTTTAGCATCATCCTGACCGATAATGTACTTGTCCAGTTCAGCAACGATTTCCTTAGGTGTCATCTGATAAAATTTGTTGCTCATGTTGCACCTCCTATAATTTCTCTATGGAAATATGGTCGTTAGTGTACACGCAGATTGATGCCGCAATCTCCAGTGCCTTTCTGACGATTTCCTCCGCACCTAAATCCGTATTGTTGTATAAGGCATTTGCTGCAGCATATGCGTAGTTTCCACCGGAACCTATTGCAACAAAAGGCTGATCCGGTTCAATTACTTCCCCGGTTCCCGAAATTACAAGCAAATCCTCCTTATCTGCTACGATCATCAATGCTTCCAGATTTCTTATGGCCTTGTCTGAACGCCAGAGCTGCGCCAGCGCAACGGCTGCTCTCTTCAGATTGCCTCCGTGCTCCTCCAGCTTGCCCTCGAACTTCTCTGTAAGCGAAAAGGCATCCGCAACGGATCCTGCGAACCCTGTTATAATCGAATTCTTGTATATCTTCTTTACCTTCTTGGCTCCATTCTTCATTATAGCGGTTTGACCCATTGTAACCTGACCATCACCACCGATGCAGACATCATCGCCCTTTTTTACTGCACATATGGTTGTCGCATGAAATTGTCCCATTGACCAATCCTCCTCGATACAGTTTATTAGCACTCGACCTTTTCGAGTGCTAATTACAATTTACCTTCTATTCTACTTCTTGTCAACCTCTTTTTCCTTATAATCACACTCTTTGTTTGAGCATGCAAAGGATGCTGACTTACCTGTCTTCTCAACTATTAGGCTTCCACATTCAGGACATTTCCTCTCCGTAGGCTTATCCCAATAGGCACGATTACATTCGGGGTAACCGCTGCAGCCGTAGAAGACTCTGCCTTTTCTGCTCTTCTTAACGATAATCTCTTTGCCGCAATCCGGACACGGAACGCCTGTTTTTTCTTCCTGTTTATCTATTTTTTTCGTATTTTTACATTCGGGATAACCGGAACACGCTATGAAGTACCCATACCTGCCATGCTTTTTGACCATGGGCTTACCACAAAGCTCACAAAGCTCTCCGGTTGGCTCCGGAGCAGGAGGCTCCGGCGGAACAATAGTGCCCCTTGCCTTTTTCAGCTCCTTTTCCAGAATCGTATAATAATCTCTTATGATATTCTTCCAGTCCTTTCCGGCGGATTCAATTTCATCAAGCCCTTCTTCCATTGTTGCCGTAAAGCTCACATCAACTATTTCCTTAAAATGCTCCGAAAGGAAGTCTATTACTTTAAATCCCAAAGGAGTAGGCACCAGAGATTTTTTCTCCTTTTCCACATAGTTTCTCTCCATGATGGTAGCAACTATCGGCGCATAAGTACTCGGTCTGCCGATTTCCTTTTCTTCAAGATCCTTAACAAGGCTGGCTTCAGTGAATCTGGCAGACGGTTGAGTGAAGTTCTGATCGCTGCGGACATCAGCAGGTTTAAGCTCTTCTCCTTTAATCAGTTCAGGCAGCCACTTGTCATCATCTTCTTTAGATGTCTCATATACCTTCAGAAACCCTTCAAAGAGAATCTTGGAACCTGTCGCTTTAAAAACATAATCCCCGTTGGAAATCAGTGCCGTTGCCGCTTTAACCTTAGCCGGCGCCATCTGACTGGCAACGGTTCTCTGCCAGATAAGTCTGTACAGATTGTACTGGTCCCTGGTCAACTGACTCTTTACCTCTGCCGGCGTCAGATCAATGTATGAAGGGCGGATAGCTTCATGAGCGTCCTGCACATCCTTTTTCTTGTTTTTATATATGGTTCCGCCATAATAATCGGCACCAATATTATTAACTATGTAGTCCCTGGTCGCCTCTCTGGCTTCATCAGAAAGTCTCACCGAGTCGGTTCTTATATAGGAAACCAGGCCAACCGTCCCCTTTCCTTTGATATTCATACCTTCATAGAGCTGCTGTGCAATCAGCATAGTCTTTTTTGTTGAAAAATTCAGCTTGTTTGCAGCATCCTGCTGCAAACTGCTGGTGGTAAAAGGAGGATACGGTTTTCTTGCTCTGTCCTTTTCTTCAACGGAGCTGACCGTGTATTTTCCCTTGTTAAGCTCAGCCAGCACAGCATCGCTCTCATCTTTGCTGCTTATTACCAGCTTCTTTCCTTTATGTTCCGAAAGTCTGGCAGTGAAAATCTTACTCTTTTTGAAATCAACATCAATATTCCAGTATTCTTCCGGTACAAATGCCTGAATTTCCCTCTCTCTGTCGCAAATTATCTTTAACGCAGCGGACTGAACTCTGCCGGCAGACAACCCTCTGCTTATAGCTACCCAAAGCAGCGGGCTGATAAGATATCCAACCAGCCTGTCCAGAACTCTCCTCGCCTGCTGCGCATCGACCAGATTCCTGTCAATGACTCTTGGATTATTCACAGCCTCTTTTATTGCCCTGGCTGTAATCTCATTAAAAACTATTCTGCACGGCTCTTTTTCTTCCAGATCCAGCAGAAATGCCAGATGCCATGAAATAGCTTCTCCCTCCCGATCCGGGTCGGTTGCCAGGTACACCTTAGATGCATTCCTGGCTTCCTTCTTAAGTTCATTGATAAGAGGCGCTTTTCCTCTGATCTTAATGTACTGCGGGTCGAAATCACTTGCCGCATATTCCTTTCGATTCTCCTCAGGAAGCTCTATTCCCAGCCTGCTCTTAGGCAGGTCACGAACATGCCCGACGGAAGCAACAACCTTGTAACGGCTGCCAAGTACTTTTCCAATGGTTTTCGCCTTCGAAGGAGACTCCACTATTACCAGTGTTTTCTTTGCCGGTGCCATTTATGTTCCTCTCTTTTATCTTGATTCATTTTCTAGTACTCAATTATAGAACATAATTATTTGTTTGCAAGGAAAATTTTTCCGATAGCCGAAAATATAAACCCCTTCATCTCCATAACCGACAGTATGGGATTCACATATGCCGGTGTCCGATTCATTTGCATACAGACCTCATCTATACTCATTTCGCCCCTTTGCTCTAGCAGGCGAAAAATCTCCAGCTCCGTTTCGCTGAGCTTTTCCTCTGCTTCTACTGCGCTGACCTTTTTCAGCCCCAGCGGCTCCAGCACATCATCCACGCTGATGATAGGAACCGCTCCTTCTTTAATCAGCTTGTTAGTGCCTAAGTTGTACTGACTGTCAATATTTCCGGGCAGTGCATAAACCTCGCGCCCCTGATCAGCAGCCAGTTCCGCAGTAATGAGAGCACCGCTTCTGTTTCTGGCCTGAACCACTATGGTAATTTCCGAAAGACCGCTGATTATCCTGTTCCTGTTTGGAAAGTGATACCTTTCCGCCGGTGTTCCGGGAGGATATTCGCTTATTACGATCCCGTTCCCCTCTATGGATGACTTAAGGCCTTTGTTCTCGGGCGGATAGCAGACATCAACTCCACACCCCAAAACTGCAGCTGTTTTTCCGTACGCAGAAAGTGCTCCTCTGTGTGCAAAAGAATCAATTCCGACAGCCATGCCGCTGACAACTGTAATTCCCCGCTCAGCCAGCCTTCCGGAAATTTGTTCCGCCATGGTTTTGCCGTAAACTGTTGCTGTCCTGGAGCCGACCACGGAGACACACCTGCCTTTTAATGCGGTAAGATCCCCTATATAATAGAGCTGCTTCGGATAGCCCTTTATTTCCTTCAGCAGCGCCGGATATGCCGGTTCGCCGGCTCTGATTATTTCTATACACATTTTTCCCCGCCCCTAAAAATCCCCGTCAACTGTGCCTGCTCTGTACTGAAGAGCTTCCGCCACGTGAACCTTTCTTATCTTCTCTGCTCCCTCTATATCGGCAATGGTTCTGGACAGTTTCAGAATCTTATAGTAGGCTCTCATGGTCAGGTTCATTCTCTCATAGGCGGACACCATAATTTTGCGACTGTCTTCATCAAGCACGCAAAATCTTCTGATTCCATTTTCGTCCAGCTCCCCGTTGCACTTATATCTCATTTCTCTGTATCTTTCTTCCTGAAAAGCCTTTGCCCGCATGACCTTCTCCCGCATCTGCTCCGAGGATTCTCCTTTCATGTTCTCTCTTATCATGGCTATATTCTCTTTGCTTACCGGGTTTACCCTTATATGAATATCTATCCTGTCCGTGAAGGGTCCCGTCAGCTTTCTCCTGTGGCTGGCCAGCTGCTTCCCGGAACATGTACATATTTTTCTTTCATCCCACAGGTTTCCGCATTTGCATGGATTTGCCGCAATAACCACCATAACATTGGAAGGAAAAACCACTTCCTCAAAATGCCTGTTAATCTGGATAAACCCCTCTTCTACAGGTTGTCTGATTGCGTCGATGACACCTGCATCGAATTCCCCCAGCTCGTCGAGAAACAGTACCCCATTGTGTGCCAGGGATAATTCTCCGGGTCTGGGCCTGCTTCCCCCTCCCGTAAGTCCAATCTTTGAAATCGTATGATGAGGGCTTCTAAAAGGTCTTTCTTCAACAACAGGACATGTTTTGGAAAGAAGACCCGCCACGCTGTATATGCCTGTTATTTCAATCTTTTCATCATAGGTCAGCTCCGGAAGAATAGTGGGTATCCTTTTCGCCATCATGGTTTTACCGCAGCCCGGGCTTCCTATCATCAGCATACCGTGATTGCCCGCCGCACCTATTGTTATGGCCCGCTTGACACTTTCCTGCCCCATAACCTGTGCAAAGTCAATTGTTCCCCCGCCTCTGTCCCGCCTTTTTCTCTTACTTGCATATACATTAAGTTCACGCTCTCCGGAAGCATATTCTGCCGCTTCCTTAAGGGTTACTACCGGAAGTATATTGATATCCTCAAGTATGACCGCTTCCTCCGCATTTTCCTCCGGTAATACTATGTTCCTTATTCCTGCCTGTCTGAGACTTATGACCAGAGGCAATACGCCTCTTACAGGATTTATTTTGCCATCCAGAGAAACTTCTCCAAGAAAAGCCGTGTCATTGAGCTCAAGGTTCTCCCTTCCCAGCATAATAATTCCCAGAGCTATCGGCAGGTCGAAATGACTTCCTTCCTTAGGTATGTTAGCCGGAACCAGATTTACAGTCACTCTTTCATTGGGAAAACAATACCCGCTGTTCATTATTGCCGGCTTAATTCTCCGGCAGGACTCTTTAATGGTGGTATCCGCCAGACCTACCACATAAAAACCGGGCAGACCCCTGTGAAGATCCGTCTCTACAACAACCGGACTGCCCTCAACCCCGGACAGGGTTGCTGTTTTCACCTTTGTAAGCATGTGTTCACCCCCCTAAAAAGCATTTGTCGTGTGCTGCACTACAATCTCCATCACCTGAAAATCATATCCCCTGGGGACATACCCCTTTTCCTTCATCTCATTCATATAGCACATGGCCGCTCTTCTGATATGATTCTTCTTTTTCTCATCAATTACCTCGCAGGGTCTGCCGTACCTGAAACTCTGTCTTGACTTGACTTCCACAAAGCTCATCTCTCCATACTTTTCTGCAATAATATCTATCTCGCCGTATTTACACCGGTAATTGCGTCTTAATATCTTATAGCCTTTAGCTCGCATCACATCAGCCGCCGCGTCTTCACCGATGGTGCCGAACAATCTCTTATCCATGCAAAACCTTCTCCTTTCATTTACACACTATGATTCACAGCTTATTTTTATGATACGATTTTTGGCATTATTTGTCAATGCAGTAATTTATTTCTAAATTTTCCTTTGCTTATAATCTCTGCTAAGCATTGCCGCGATTAAGACGGCAGCAGTAAAAAGCTGCCGCATGATGCGGCAGCTTTTTTGTTCATATACCGGTAATTAATATTTTATTTTTTTACAGTGAATTTCCTGTTTAAAAGAGTAACCTTCTGCTTTTCATTGGTTGCTGTCACCTTATAGTAATATGTGCCCTTCTTCAGCTTACCGAACTTAATCTTTGAGTCAATGGTTTTTATGTTGAAGGTCTTACTTCTGGTCAGTTTCTTTGTGATTCCAAGCCTCCTCTTGCCGGACTTGGTGTAAACACCCACAGTTACCTTCTTGAGTCTGTAATTGGATTTGATTTTACCTTTCAGAGTAAACGGCTTGCCTGCCTTCAGTGTTTTCGGGCAGGTGTAGGAAGTAATCCTGATTACGGATTTCGGCTCGGTTACCGCAGTGCCGGAACTGCCTGTATCGGCTGAACCGCCGGTCATATCCCCTTCGGCAACATTCGACATTGCAAATCCGCGACTGGTGGTCGTCGAGCCGCTTGTTCCGACAGCGAAGCCATGTTTAGCGGTTACAGTTTTTCCGGTTTCGTCCCTGGCATAAACGGTATAGATATAATTGCCTGTTCCCAGCTTGCTGAACTTCATGAAACTGTCCAGACTGTACAAATTGTATGCGGTTGCCTGAGGCTTGAAACTCTTGGTGTAAACGGCTTTTCCATTCCTGTCTGTTATAGTCCCGGCTATTTCTGTAATCTTATAATTGGATACGGCATATCCGCTGACGGCAACACCCTTGCCTTTCTTAACAGCACCCGGATAGGAGTATCCGCAAAGTCCCATATATGACTTGACTGTAGGATCAGCGGCATTTCCGCTGTAACTCTTCCAATATCCGTTCAAAGCTGTCTTTCCTCTTGATGCCGCTACAGCAACAGGATTGGCAGGGACTTCGTAAGCAAGACAGAAGTGCTGAGCAGCTAAATATACACCGGCAGGATTATCAGGAACACTCTGCAGAGTCTTCCAGACTGCCGGATATGATTTCTGAAGCTCTTCAATCATGAACTCCAGCTGCATGTCCACATCACTGATTGAAACCCCCTTTTCAAGCGCCTTGTTCAAGAGTTTTGCTCTTCTCCCCGAAGATGTCCACTGGCAGAGACCGTAACCGCAGTAATCGTCTTTAAAATTGCGCCACTTTTTTTTGCCCGGATTCCAGTACCTGCCCTTCCCCTTGTCTACAGCATCCGTATATTCCCGGTCGGTCATTTTATAAGATCTATTGTATGTATTCTCAAGATTGTTGGATTTCATGCCGCTCTCGGCATAGATATTTACCATCACTCCGCAGGCGGCTGCTCTGTTAAGCCCGATAGTCTCCGTCAGATATGAGTACACCTTATCGGTAGTGGATACAGATGCGGCATAGCTGGGTTCACCGAAGATCCATGCCAGATCCGGCGAGACCTCCTCTTCGGTATACGCCGGCTCCATTTCATCCTCCGGGGTTTCAGCAATTTTATCAATCTCAGGCTCCGCTTCTTCAACCTTGGCATCGTCATCAGCCAGCCTATAAACCGTTATCCAAGGAACATCCCAAAGCTCATTTAAATCTTCAGAAAGCACATAGCAGTCATCCCACACAGGTTTCATGGAATAAAAATAGAGCGTATTATCCTTATCAAGATTCTCAACCGCTTCCCATGTCACATCTAATTGCGCAGCATAATCGCTGCCTCCGAAATGTGCGTTAATGGATTCCGGAAGCCCGGCGGCGATTTCCTCCTCCGTGGGATTTCCGTCAAAATAATACTCCGTATTCTCCAGCGGTTCAAATCCGGTGATTTCCCTGCTTCCTGAATCAGCAAAGGTTATCGCGGGAATCAGAGTCAGAACCAATACTGCGCTCAATAAAATACATAAAGGTAGTTTGAGATATTTGCTTTTCATATAAATAAAACATTCCTCTCTATTCTATGAGGTATATCCTATCATTTTTATCTTAATGCATCATAAACCGACTCTTAATTTTCGTTAAGATTCTCTTCCTTTTCTTCAGGCTCTTCAGGCGAAACCTCAGGAATATGTACTGTGAACTCAGAACCTTCCCCCTCTTCGGATTTAACTTCTATTCTTCCGTTATGATCCTCAGCGGCCTGACCCGCAATGGCAAGTCCTAAACCCGTACCCTTGCCGGTCTCTTTTGTCGTGAAGAAAGGATCAAAAATTTTTTCCATGATATGTTTCGGAATACCCGCACCCTCATCCCTTATTATTATCAGGTTTTCTCCCTTCTATATGCGTGTGGAAACATATATCATTCCGCCCTCACTGCTCATGGCCTGAAAAGCATTAAGTATAAGATTCAGAAGCAGTTGAGACAGCTGAATCTCATTGCCGTAGATTGTCTTTTCCGGACATCTGAGATCCCTGGATATGTCCACATTTTTCGGTAAGGCCGGAGCCGTTACTTTGAGCATTTTATTAACCAGTTCGTCAGGTGAAAGCTTCTCAAATACGGTTTCAGTGTTCTTTCTGGACAATTCAGAAAGTCTGGAAATAATGTCCTTGGCTTTGCATGACGCATTGTATATTTCCAGAACATCATCATATATATCCATATCCTGCGGTAATTTTTCCAGAGTCATCATGCTGTAACCCATAATCGGTGTCAGCAGATTGTTGAATTCGTGAGCTATGCTTGATGTCAGGGTGCCTATTGTCTCGAGTCTCTGATGGTGAGCCAGTTCCTGTGTCTTTCTTGTCAGCTCTTCCATGGCCCTATTTTTCTCTTTAAGTTTGCGCAGCTCCCTGTCGGCGATAGTGGCTCTGCGCCTGTAGTTTTCTGCAAAGGCAATAATGAGTGCCACTCCGACCATGGCTATAAGCATTCCGACGATCAGCCATGTAGTTGTCCCCTTCATCAGCGAAATCATCTTGCCGTAGTCTGCAGCAACGGTAATTGTAAAGATGCGGTTCTCCGTATTGGCAGCATTCATTGTTATTTCACGCATACCCACTTCAGCCATGCCGCTGCTTTCCAGGACAATTTCGTCCGTAAGATCCGTCAGTCTGATGCTGTTGCTGTCCCCCGCCACCTTGTTGGTTACATAATCAAAAAGAGACTCAATGTTCATAATCCCCGCATAGGACAGGTTCTCATCAACAATATAAACAAAAGCCAGATACTTTTCACCATCCAGGTCAATGCACCGGTATACATTCCTTTCTATCTTGCCTTCTACTTTGTAATCATTCCTTCCGTCTGTAGAAAGAAACACTCCTCTCATATCAATTGCCAGCATTGTCTGGAACATCTGTTTGTTAGCAAGTGAACTGTTTTTCATCTGGACCAGCAGGCTGGAAGTGTTCCCTGTCCTGGCCCACAAATCCTCAGCATACAGGAATTCCCGTCTGGTAACTGTATACTCAAGATCCTCGTTAAATCTGTCGAAAGAGTTATTGATATTATAGTCAACTGCTTTCCCTGTTTCCCAGAGAGATGCATCAAAATCTGCAAGGGTCTCTTCACGATAATGCCCCAGTGCAAGAAAAACAATTGCAACCGCCACTGTTATCAGCAGAGATGAAAGTATGATCCCCGCAATGGGTTTAAGCTTTTCTCTCTTTTCAATACTGCCGCTCATATCCGTGTACCTCTTGACAAAGTCAGTTTGACATACTTATACTAAAAATATACATAAAACAAAATCTCGTGTAAAGGAGAAAGATATGAAAAACATTGCTCTCATCGTGGATGACGATCCGGCCATACGCACTATGCTTTATAAAATAATGCAGAGCAACGACATAGATGTACACATGGCATCCAGCGGCGAAGAAGCCCTGCAAATGACGGAAACAGAAGAGTATGATCTTATCTTGCTGGATATTAATATGCACGGGATGGACGGTTTCGAAGTTATAAAGACTTTGCGCAATCGCGGCAAGGATCTGCCTATTATCGTGGTAAGCGGGCGTAAAGCTGATTATGACACACTATACGGTCTTGATATAGGTGCCGATGATTACATCACTAAACCTTTCAATCCGGTTACTCTCGGGGCTAAAGCAAAGGCTCTCATACGCAGAAGCCGCAATAATATGGCAGACAGCAGCGTAATAAAGGCAGGACCATTTACATACGACGCGAGGACTTTGCGCTTTTACAAAAACGAGGAAGAGATTCCTCTTTCCTCAAAGGAAAGTGCCATGGTCAAGCTCTTCATTGACAATGTAGACAGAATATTTTCCAAGGAAATGATCTATACAATGATCTGGGGTGAAACTCTGATAGACGAAAACGCCATCATGGTTTACATTAACAGACTCAGGCAGAAAATCGAAGATGACCCGGCCAATCCGGTCTACATTCAGACCGTGCGCGGTCTTGGCTACAGATTCGTCGTGTAATTGGCTTCTATCTGTTTTTGCCCCAGAAATTTCGCGTGAACAGTATTATTATTGTAAACAGTTCCAGTCTGCCCACTATCATGAGGAAGCTGAGCCACAGCTTGATAGCCGGATGGAAGAATGAAAAATCTCCGGTTGCTGCAGCTTCTCCAAATGCCGCTCCGGTATTGGAGAGAAGACCCAGACTGGATGTCAGGCTGGTTTCAAGGTTTAATCCCTGAATGGATAAAATCAGTGTGGAAAAAAGCAAAATCCCGATATAAGTAAATATAAACACAGTAATGTTAGACACTACAGGCGCCGAAACGGCGCTTTTTCCAACTTTTACAGCAACTACAGATCTGGGGTGTATTCTTCTGATACAGCCTCTGCCTATCATCTTAAGCAGCACAAGAACGCGGATTACCTTCAGCGAGCCCGATGTAGAAGCGGCACATCCTCCTATGAGCATTATGGTTATCAGTACCAGCTGACAGACCGCAGGCCACCCTAAATACGGCGTTATAGTGTATCCCGTTGTACTTGTGAAGCTGGCAACCTGGAAGAAAGCGTTTCTGAGCGCTTCGGTCCAGGGCTCTCCGTTTACCGTTACCAGGCCTAAAGTGCATATTGCAGTGGCACCGCCTATAATAATCATAAATGCACGGAACTCCACATCCTTAATAAAGTAAGCTACCCTTCCCGTAACCAGATGATAATACAGAACATAGTTGACAGATGACATAATGCAGAAGAATGCAACTACAAGCTCAACATAGACGCTGTCATAGTACGAAATACCCTCAACGGGAACCAGAGTCCCGCTTGTACTGACGCTTCCGAGAGTTGTAATCACCGCATCATATACGGGCATTTTTTTCGAAAGCGTAAGAAGAATGAACTCGGTAAGAGTAAACGATGAATATATCAGGTATAGAACCTTAGCGGAATCGCTCATCCTTACCGTAGTCTTCTGCAAAACAGGACCGGGAGCTTCCGCACGGGCTATAATCTGGCCGCTGACTCCCAGCGCCGGCAAAAGTGATATTACAAATATCAGAATTCCCATTCCGCCAAGCCAGTGTGATATCGCCTTCCAGAGAATTATGCTTTTATTGGTCAGCCCGCCTGCAATAGTTGTGCATCCGGTTGTGGTAAATCCTGTGGTCGATTCAAAAAATGCATCCATATAGTTGCTTGCCACACCTGACATCATGTATGGAAACGCACCTATAAGAGAAGCGATAACCCAGCAGCTCGCCACTACGAGAAATCCTTCGCGAACCCCGAATTTCCTTTTATCGGCACGGACAAAAAATGACATTACAAAACCGAGTCCGATTGTTACCGGCACACAGATGCGAAAAGCAGATGCCGCCGATACATCTCCCGTGACCTCCGCATATATCCACGGAATTATTTCGGCGATTCCGATTATCAGGACGATAACGCCCAGTATTTTCACTATTACCTTGTAGTTTGTCATAAAATCCCCGGATTATTCTTGTATATTAATCCGCTCTCCA
>CAYFQD010000010.1:28493-46104 GCA_964345275.1 uncultured Oscillospiraceae bacterium | reverse complement strand
ATTAATCCGCTCTCCAGAAATTGGGTGTAAACAGCACCAGAATAGTATAGAGCTCCAGTCTTCCCGCTATCATAATAAAGGACATGAAACCTTTAGTGAACCAGTTAAGATCCCCGAAGCAGGAGCTGCCGCCCCCGTTATCAACAAGAACCGGGCCGACATTGCCCAGCAGCGAAACTGATGTGGTGAAACAATTCATTATATCGATATTTTCCAGTGAAAGGACAAAGGCTCCCACAAACAGCATAACGATATACAGAAAAAGGTGATTGGCTATTCCGGAAACTGTATCGTTCTGTATATCTCTGCCATTGAGCCGGACGGACTTGAATACCGTTGTATGCAATCTTGATCTTATCCTGAAGAAAATGAGCTCCGCCAACACAATAAAGCGCACGACCTTGTTGCCGCTGCCGGCAGAAGATGAGCAGCTGCCGATAAACATGAGCATCAGGAGCACCATCTGTGAAAATGCCGGCCATATTAAAAGATTGTCGGTAGTATATCCGGTAGTGGTAAGAACTGAAACCGCATGAAATACTCCATTGAAAACAGCCTCACCCGCCGTCGCTTTTGTGTCAGACAGTACAAACCCCAGGAAAAGCAGCAGAGATGCCAGGATAATAATAACCCAGTAAAGATTAAACTCCGTATCGTTTTTAAACACCTTGAGTCCGCTTCTTATTGCTGAAAAAAACAGAGTAAAGCTGGTTCCGAACATTATCATAAAAACAATAATAACCAGCTTAATATACCCTCCGGAAGAATCGTTCATGAAATGTTGAAGCCCGTCGCTGTAATTAGAAAAACCACCCGTGCTTACGGTTCCCATGGAATGAATAATTGCATCAAAAAAACTCATTCCGCCTGCCGCAAGCAGCCCTGCCTCTATCAGCGTGAATACAGTAAAGATGATGATAATACCCAGCATTGTTCTCCTGGTATTGGGACTCATAAAATTAATTTTGCCGCTTGGTTCCTCCGGCAGAGCGATATCGCTGCCGTTTATTCCCAGACCGGGGATGAGTGCGATGGCAAATACCAGAATGCCCATAGCTCCAAGCCATGATGTCATTGATCTCCAGAAGAGGATACCGTGAGGCAGACTTTCCACATCTTCAAATACCGTTACTCCCGTAGTGGAAAATCCCGAAGCCGACTCGAAAAAGGCATCTGCAGGGCAGTTTATAACCTCAGTAAACAGATACGGAAAGGCGCCAAATACAGAGGCAGCCAGCCAGCATACAGCAAGAGTGAGAAAGCCGTCGCGCACGCGCAAAACCCTTGTCCCCGTTCTGAACAGAAGAAAGAGGGACATCCCTATAAGCACGCCGACCCACATGGCGTGGGCAAATCCTGCTGCCACACCCATTTCTCCGTATCCTATGCATACTAAAAGAGGCGGCAACATAGCAAAGCTGATTACCACCAGAGAAATTCCCGATATTTTCAGTACTGAATACAGCATCTGTTTCATATCACTATCTTCTAAAAAAGCTGAATTTGCCCGTATCGGTCAACAGCTTCTCCACACCTGCCAGATCGCTTATGAGTGCCAGGAGCATAACCTTATCATCCTCATTTATTTTCGTCTCTCCGGAAGGAATAATTACTTTGTTGCCCCTGTGAATTGCAGCAATAATAACACTCTCCGGTAAATCCAGGTTTTTAAGCGGGATATCGAGGATGTTCATTCTCGGCGTTGCCACAATCTCCATTATTTCCGCCTGCCCTTGGATCAGCTGCGATGAAAGAACCTTCTTGTTACCCTGAACCAGGCGCAAAATTGTACTTGTTGTAATGTCCAGCGGATTCAGTGCCATATCTATTCCCATTCGGGATATGATTTCCGTATAGCTCTTTCTGCTTATCTTGGCTATTACATCCTCAACGCCGTGCTGTTTGGCCGTCAACGCTAGGAGCAGATTGTCCTCATCAAACCCTGTGGCGGTTACAACAGCATCCATGGAGTCCAGATTTTCTTCTTCAAGGAGCGTCATGTCCGTTGCGTCTCCATGGAGAACCATTACATCATCCAGGTGTGTCGACAGATAGTGACACCTTTCCTTGTTTTCTTCTATTATCTTGACGGCTATTCCGAATTCAGAAAGCTCCTTAGCCAGGTAGAATCCGGTTTTTCCGCCTCCCATAATCAGAACCTTCTGAAGGTCTGTATACTTGCCTCTTCTGTCCAGTACCTTCTTTGACAGTTCCTGTATAGGCTCTTTTTCTCCCACAACATAGAGGCAGTCTTCTGCCTCTATGTTGTCCTGACCATGGGGAATAATAACTTTGCCGTTTCTGGATATGGCAACAACCAGCATTTTAGGAATAACATTTCTGAATTCCCTGATAGGCAGACCTACAAGCTGTTTGTATTTGTGGGCATAAAACTCTAAAAGGGAGATTTTGCCCGATGAAAAAATTCCGTTGCTCAGCGTATACTTTTCCACCAGGTATTTGTATATTTCCACGGTAATACCCAAGTCCGGATTTACAATATAGTCAATACCCATAAGCGATTTAATAAAATCAATCTGCTGCATGTGTTCAGGGTCTCTGACTCTGGCAATAACTTTACCGCAACCCAGCTTTTTGGCAAAGGCCGCTATTACTATGTTGGTCTCATCGCTACCTGTACATGTGATTAAAAAATCATATGACGCAATGTTAATATTCTTCAATGCCCGGGTCTCCTTGGCATTTGCTGTCACCGTCATAACATCCACATGTGAACTGACTTTATTCAGAAGACTCTCATCTGTATCTATTATTGTTACAGAATGGTCTCCGCCCAGGAGCGCATCCGTAACCTTCATACCCAGCTTGCCTGCTCCCACTATTGCCACTTTCATGATTTTATACCCTCTGCTATATATATTTCTGCCTGAATAAACGGCTGGTTTCTAAAACAAAATCCATTATACAACTATTATATATCATTTCAAGTGAAAAAGGCACGACTCATACAAATCGTGCCCTTAAAGTATTTTCCTTTAATAAACGACCTTCAAAGGTTTTGCTTATTTGCCGCTAACAGCTTCCAGGAAAGCCTTTGCATCCAGTTCGTCTGCATACTCGGATTCCATTTCTCTGAGTCCTGCAGGGAACTCGTACTTAGCCAGTCTTTCTACAAACGGATCCGGATCGAAATGTTCAGGGCCCCATGCGCCCGGCTCGTTCCAGATACCCTTGGCGATGAGTTCCATCATTATTACAGGACCAACCGCTGTCTGTGCAACCACTGAGTTAGTAGTATACTTTTTAACGCATTCCTGGTTGTCGGCAATCTGATACAGGTAAACCGATCTGTACTTGCCGTCCTTCCAGCCTGTTACCCATGTACCTGCACAGCCCTGGCCTGTCATTGTCATCGTGGCGTCTACCGGTGAAGGGATAACCTTACACACGAAATCTCTTGGGGTGATTTCGCTGTCGCCGACCTTGATCTTGTCTCTCTTATTAGCAAGTCCGTACTCATGGAGAACCAGCAGTTTAGTTCTGAAGTCCGCAGGAACGCCGTACTTGAAGGTTACTCTGTTACAATCAATTTCTCTCGGAATAAGCAATATTTCTTCATGTTCCACATTTACCACTTCAACGTCACCGATTCCTCCCGGGAAGTTAAAGATTTCAGGCTCTGAGAAATGCTCCGTACAGTACCAGTGTCCATCAGGATGCTCTTCGGTCTTTTCCCAGATTACAGGTGGCTGCAGACATTCTTCGATGGTTGTCCATACGGAGAATCCGAAGTCTGAATCGGTATTTCCATAGTTGTCACCGTCTCTTACATCAATTCTGTCAATCTTGTCAAACAGATGCTTAGCGGCATACTTGGCAAAAACGTCAGACATTCCCGGCTCAACACCTGATCCGCAAATTGCAATCTTGCCGGAAGCTTCCCATTCCTTCTGTTTGGCAAACTGGTAGTCACCCAGCTTGATGTGAGCCAGCTCATACGGCTTTTCCGGATGCTCCGTGCCAAGTGTCATAGCACAGTCAAGGTATCCAAGCTTATTTTCCAGGCAAGCGTCGAATATGCATGCATTCATTCTCGGATCAACCGCGTTCATTACGAAGTCACATCCGTGTTCCTCAGCAACAGCCTTTATGCTGGCAGGATCTTTAGCGTCAATCTTTGCAGGAACAAACTTGCCGCCGCCGCAAATTTCGTTTGCTACCTTTTTAGCTCTGTCAAAATCATAGTCCGATATTACAACCTTTTCAGCCCAGTCGCCCTCCGCTCCGGCTCTCTCGATAATCTTTGCTGCTGAAGTTCCCACTCCACCTGCTCCGATAATAAGTAATTTCATCTTTTTTACCTCCAAATATTTTCATTAAAATATAACTGTTTCTTGTCGCTATATTAATAATAATAAATTATCTTGCTTATTTCAATGAGACTTTTGCTGTAAAACGGGACTTATTTGCTGTCTATTAGTATCAATTCAACTCCGAGCCCCTTAAATATACTTCTTATGCTCAAAGTGTCGGAACTTGTGTATTTTACAGAGCTCACGCTTGGTTCCATCAGCAGGCCCGAGATAAACTCCTCTCTGAATTCCCTTCCCTTTTTTGACGATGTTGCTTCTTCTATCTTCCTTATTATGTTCTCCCGGTCAAATCTGTATCTCAGCATTCTGCACTCCCCGGAAAACCCCGTACATCTGATGAGAAACTCTGATTCACTCTCGTAGTTTCGTACCACACGCAGGAGATCAATACCTCCGGCAATTCTTTTCAGCGAGCGGTAAACATTATCATCATAATTGTAAAGCAGTATGCTCAGGCTATCCAGAGCACCCGGGAATTTGCATTTTGTGGTTACCATGTAGTTGTTTCCTGACGCAATCAGATTTTCATCCATATTCTTCAGTATCCTGTATGGTTCAGCAAGAACCTCATTGACATCGCGCTCCATTACTTCCGCCAGTTCAGGTTCTCCCTTTTTTATCTCCGCATAATCATCATATATATCTACATCAACGATTATCGGTCTTGTCTTTATCTTGTCTATGTAGTCCGCATAGACACCCTTAACCTGCCGCCGTATAGCCTCCTCGATCTTTCCCGGCATGCATCTGGTATACTTAGCTTCGATTTCCCGGCTGATGATTTTTCCTATATACTGTTTCCTGTATTCCGCAGGGTGCATTCCGAACCAATGCTCGAAGTGCTTGATATAATATCGTACAGCAGAAAAACCGGTTTCCTCCGCTATCGCTCCTATTTTCTTTCCTGTCCCCAGTAGAAGCTTTTCTGACTCCTCAACTCTGATATAGCTGAGCAAATCCTGGAAACTGAGCCCGGTTGCTTCCTTTATTATGTGTGACAGATAATAAATTGAAAGGTGCTCCCGTTCAGCTATTTCGCCCAGCGTAAGCTTGCGGTTGTAATTGTCGTACATGTAGTCGGTAATTCTGTTTAACCGTCCGGCCAGTACCTTGTTCCCCTTGTTCTTTGATTCGTTCTTGAACTTACCGTCCTCCATGACGAAGTACTGAAAGTCGGACATGAGACAAGCTATCAGATTGTGCGTGCTCTCAATGACTTTATTTTCGTATCCGTAGCCCTTCTGCAAAACCTCCATCATGATTTTAGCCAGAATGTTCTTCATAACCTCAAGGCTCTCATCACTGTCATCCTCCATGTCCGTAACAAAGAAATTGTTTTTAAGATTGTCATAGTATCTGGAGAAGTAAGTCAGATCCATCTGGAGCATCATAACCATATTATCTTCGCCGGTATTCTCAAAACTGTGCATCTCTCTGTCATTCAATATGTATATGTCACCCTGCTTAAGAACATAATTGTAATATCCGTTTCTCAGTTTGACACTTCCTTCAAGTACATAAACCACCTCCATATCGTCGTGAAAGTGTATAGGATATTCCTCAATGTTGGCAGTAATCACATTGATAGGCAATTCATCCTTGTATAAAACTTTTTCTTTTAACATTTTCATACCTCTGCTTTCGAAATTTATGTCAACCTATGTTCGTTTTTGGGAATAATTGGTTCAACAACACGATATTGTTAGAAAATTAGGGGTTAGAAGAGTTTTCCACAGTTTTTTTAAGATTGTATACAATATTGTCCACGGAGCACTGTGGATAACCAAAAATTTACTATTGTTGGAATTTCAATGATTTTGCTTGTCAAGTACTATTTTTGTTCTCCATTTATCCACAGGTTTCACGAACAACAGCATTTTTTGTGTAAAATCCGTGTAAATGCCTAAATCAAGCGGTTTACAGGTTTTTTCCATAAAATAACTGTAAAATTCTGTTCGCGATACAGACCGACCGCAAACTAATACTTTATTATTCATTATACTCCAGACAAGTTTCTTTTACCATCTGAAAAATTGACTTCTTTGCTTAAATACTATAAACTTTTCTCGACAGAGTTGCTTTTTGACAAGGAGAATGCGAAATGAACACAACAAGATTATACCAAAGCGATGTATATATTAAGGAGTGGGACGCCCGGGTCACGGATGTCCTTACGGTTAATAGGAAACCCTACGGCGAATGCTGGCAGGTTATGCTGGACCGAAGCGCCTTCTTTCCCGAGGGTGGCGGTCAGAGCTGCGATCTGGGCAGAATAGGCTCAATGAAAGTCATAGATGTGCAGGAGGATGGAGAGAAGGTTTTGCATTTTCTCGAACCCGGAGAAGAAATTCCTGAGATTGGCTCTTCAGTTCACTGCGAAATTGATTGGGGCAGGCGATTCGATAATATGCAGCGCCACTGCGGAGAACATATCCTTTCAGGAATATTCTACAGAGAGTGCGGCGGTGTCAATCGCGGGTTTCATATGGGCGAAGATTACATGACCGTGGACATCAGCCTGGAAGACGAGCCGACTAATCCGCTTATGAAGAAGCCGGAGGAGCTGACCTATGAAATGGCTCTTCACTGCGAGAGACTGGCAAATGAGGTTATCTGGGCCAATCTGCCGGTAACGGTTATGCACTTTGATGAGAGCGCTGAAGCAGAGAAACTGCCGCTGAGAAAAAAACTTGCTCTTGACGAAGGTATATCCATCGTATGCGTAGGCTCTGTGGAAAATGCCGCCGATTGCGTTGCCTGCTGCGGAACCCACCCTGCAACAGCAGGCCAGGTGGGGCTTATTAAGATATATAAGGTTGAAAATTACAAGGGCATGTATCGAATATATTTCGAAGCAGGCAGCAGAGCTCTTGCCGATTACAATATTAAGCACAACATCCTGACGGACCTCTCCAACCGCTATTCTTCCTCCATAGAGGACTTCCCGGACAAAATCCGCATTCAGGAAGAAAAGCTTGCCGTCGTTAAAAACGAGCTTGTCCAGATTAAGAGAGCATACATTGAGAATGAGCAGAAAAAACTTGACGAGATTCTTGCCGGCGGGATTCTTTCGGGCGATACTCTTGCCGGCGATACTGTTCCTGATGATCTGACATGTTCCGACAAAGTTGTCGTGTATCCTCTAAATGATCTGTCCATGGACGACGCTTTCAACATGGCTAAGAAATATATGGGCAAACCGGCATGCATGGGCAAACTCATTATGCTCTACTCCGTACCCCAGACCTCATACATTCTGGTCTCCGACGGAGCCATTAAATGCGGTCAGCTTGTAAAAGAATATGCCGGTTTCTATGGAGGCAAGGGCGGCGGCAATGATGTCAGTGCCCGTGCCATATTCACTTCCCATGAGGACGCGCATCTCTTTGCGGATCTGATTATGAAGCATTTGAAATAGGAACGGATTGTTGAAATATCAGGTTTATGGCGAGTATACCAAAAAAACATAAAAAATATGGGCTGCTTCCAAAAACGGCAAATAATGATACATGGGAATGTTTTCTCTACCCGCCTCTCCATGAATTTGCTGAAGCAGGAATATATGGGATGGATCCATACGGATATGCCTCTATCGAACAGTACAACGCAATGATTGCGCAGCGAATAGCTGAGTCAGATTCTGGAGAGATTATTCGGATGTTTAAAAAGCTTCAAGAGGATATGACCAGAATGAACAACAAGGAAAACTGGTCAGTTCTTAAATTTCTGGGAGAAAATTTTCCTTCTGACTATGTAACCGGAATAAATAAAGGAAGGTACTATTACTGGCCTTGTGATATCGATAATCCTGTATATCAAGGAGTAATAGACAACGAAGAATACACAGCTTACTGGTATCCGACAGAGCCGGATATGTGGGAGATTCTCGAGGATCCTACCGGAATGGCGTATAGAACGATTTTTGAAAAAGAGAACTACGCCTCTTTAAATCAATGGAATGATATAATGACCCAAGTCAGATTTACTATGTCAAAAGAATGAAAAAACAATAGATTTAAGAGATAAAAAGTGCTGATTTCCGCATAAATAACTGGTTTTGCAGTGTTTTTACAGAAATATACCCATGTGTATCATATGCATAACTATAAGCAAAAGCATGTATTAACATAAGTAAACGAACTTGCTGGTGATAGGAAGAATAACGATACTAAGCTGCGATATGAAACTCCTTTTCTATCGGAGAATAATAGCTCATGAGATTGTACTAAATATGTTTCTGTAAAAAAGACAGAAATGCCCTGATTTGTGCAGAAAGTCAGGAAGCGCTAACGGACAGATTGTCCTATTGTATGCGTTATATTCAGATATCTGTGCATAAACCTGCAGCGCAAAGGATATAAATACGCGAAATCGCGGAAATACGGTTTATACATGATGAAGACGATTCTCGTTTTGTATTCGAAATTTCCGTCAAAGCTAAGAGGAAGAAGAGAATAAGTATCTGCGAAACAAAACCCGGAATATCGCCTTCATCAAGGATAATACCGCCTCTTATGAGGATGACCCAATTCAGCATGTCCGATTAAATCAAGACCTGAAAAGCAAAATTTAATTTTAACCGGAACACCCGGTTATTCGTATAAGTCTGCCGGCTAATCCCTGACAGCAATTCCTCTCGGGGATAAGCAGACTTTTTTCTTCCAAAACTCTCGGGCAAAATCCGGCTTGTCTCGTCCGGAGTTTGCCCAATCAGGTTTTGGTTAGGCACTACTAACTTTTCTCTGTGGTTAGTTTATACTAACTCATATTCTCTGTCAAGCCCTTTTCTTTATTTTTTTATTTTTTTCGGATTGTTATCCCTATCATGGCAGATTATGATTCGTTAAAGACTGTTTATAAGATCCAGGTATTCATCGCAGGTCTTCCTGGAAGCCCTGTTTATCCTCGTAATCCCATAGCAGTGGGGCATGCCGGGCTCAATGTGAATCTTGTAATTGGCTCCTGCCTTTTCCAAAGATTGCCGATAAACAGGAGCGGCATAGGCCAGGCTTTCTTTTTCGCCAAAATATAAAAATATCTTTCCGGTCTTTCGAAAATCCCCATGGCCGGTGTGAATTAACCACCTTTCCATGTCTTGTCCGCCTCTGTTTATTTGTCCATATGCCTCCACCAGATCCACGGGTATAAAGGGATCTGCACCTCTATAGGCTTCAAAACTTTCTCTTTCATCCTCATTTGTCGGCACATGACCGGGAGACAAACCGATAATCAGGGCGGGCATGGGGAGTCCTTCTTTGAAATAATTATTCCAGGACACCATGGTCATGGCTGCTGTCGCCCCAAAAGACAACCCCAGAACTCCTATTTTTTCATGGCTGTACTCACTGAGCATAGTCCGATAGGTTTCAAAGACCATCCTGTATGCCTCTGTGATGGGATGCCTGGTTGACGGAGGGTAAAAAGGGTAATAAATTTCACCATCTGTTTTCTTGAGAAATTTTTTGGCAAATATAAGCTGCTGCCGGCAACAGTCATAAACACCACCTCCCCCACAAATATAGAGAATCGCTCTATCTGCCCTTTGCCCCTTCTTTTTCATTCGCAGGCAGGGATAGGCTTCCTTCTCAGCCTGGACTTTCATGACTTCGCAATCTATCCACCTTTCTTTCGGAATTTTAAATGTCTGCCTCTTGTTATGTTTTTCAGCATGGGCATAAATCTCATCCGCAGTCTCAGCCGGTGGAAACAAATAATTAGCCAGCCACAGACCTCCAATTATAATTCCGTTACTGATTTTCATTTATTTTTACCTTTTTTTCGATCACCGTTATCACACATGGAATAAAGCCGTCTACTTTTATGTACTTAGCATCGGGATAGCCTGCATCCATAAAAAAACTGCGATAGGATGAAAAAGTGAATTTTTGTTTAAAGTCTGCTCCTATTCTCCCAAGCATTTTGACAAACCCATTCTCCCTATTGCTCGATTTTTTATTGATATAGGTGGGAACAATGATTTTTCCTCCCGATTTGCAAACTCTGTCAAGTTCACTTATCGCCAGACATGGATTGTCCAACAGATGGATAACATTGCCGGCAACCACCTTGTCAAAGGTGTTGTCCGGGAAGTTAAGATACAAAATATCAGATGCTGTATATGCGGCAATTATCCCTCCGACAAATACTGCGAGACCCTTGCCGCTTATATAAGCGTCTATTTGTGCCTGAAAGCTTGCCGTGGAATAGTCGAAATATGCCATTGTTATATAGTAACCCCCTAGAAGGGACAGGGCTATTCCGATAGGCACAAGCACATGATAAATGTTTATGGTGATTTTATTTATCTCTCTGTCACGATATCCGAGAACTTTCAGCATTGGCAAGTATGCGCTTCTCATTTGGCAAATAGTGGGCGCAGTCTTTAATTTCAGAAGTATTGATATCTTGAACCGAATCAATGAAATAAACCATTTCCGCACTAAAAGCTGTACATCAGACAGGTCAGCAGAATTATTGATGTTGTAAGCACAAGCTGCAGGTTGATGCCATATCTCACATAATCCTTGAACCTGTATCCTATCCGCATTGTCATCCCGATATACCCGCACGACAGAGGTGTCGTTATTGACAATCCCGCCGCCATTGTAATGGCGATAACAAACGGTTCCGGATTGCAGCCCAGCTGTCCGGTTATCTGCAACGCAAAAGGCAGCACCATCATAACTGTTGTGGTGTTGGCTATAAAATTGCTTATAACTGTGGTTACTAAAACAAAAATGGTCAGTATGAGAATCGGTGAAATGTTTCCTGTTACAAGCTCTGATACCGATTCGCTGAACTTTTTGACAGCGGGGCTATCATTCAGTGCCGTTGCCAAGCCTATGCTGGCACCTAACCATACTATGATATTCCAATCCACTTTGGCGCATGCTTCTTTGAAATCAACGACTCTTCCAAACAAACATATAGCAGCTCCTATCATTGAAGCTGTCCCTACCGAAACGAATTCCGTCACGAACAGTACGAGCATTGCAATTCCCGATATCCCGGTTATAAGACTCTTCTTCTTGTCCGGATTCCTTATTTCTTTGCTTGGACTAAACGCTGTCAACTGCACTTTTCACTGTCTCCCCATATTTTATTGCCGTGTCTGAAGCTGAACAAACGCAGATATATACCTCCTATAAGCAGCAGAATAAGACCCATCGGTAAAAGTCTGAACATTGAAATTCTGTATCCGACAGCAGCATCGGAAATAGATGATGCTACTAATGTAGCCGGAGCTCCTATCAAAGTACATTGTCCTCCCAGAATAGCCATATAAATTATCGGAAGAGTAATGTTCTTTAGCTTCAAATTTTTCATTTCTCTTGCCGTACTGATACATATAACCATCATCAGAAGGCATACCACTTGAGTGTTTATAAATGCCGACATGATTGCACCGATGCTTCCCGCTATGAATATAATTCTAAAGGTCGCCTTGCGTTCATCTTCATGACTGGAATATTTTTTTATGATTCTGGCTGTGCTGTAAGATAATCCGCTTTCCTGATATGCAATGCCGAAAATCTCTGTTCCGAAGAGTATAAAGACTATATCGTTTGCAAATCCTGAAAAAGCCGTTTCCGGTGCAGCTGCCTTAAACAGGACCATTGCACAGCAACCTGCCATAGCTATTACTGCAAGCGGATATCTGTCCAATATAAAGAAAAAAATACATGCTATGAAAATTATTACCGTAATCATGGTTTATCTTCCAAACAGGGTTCTCTCCTCTTGAGCAAAGACTTAAAATGTGTTATCTTGTCTTTAGTTGGTTAGTCACCACTAACCTTGAATGATGATATTCTCTTTTTCGGTTACAGTCAAGCAGTTTATTACGAATTTGGCTGAACGCCGAAATGATTTGTCTTTTTGAAGAAGAGGAGCAATCTATGTCAAACAACTTATCGTCAACTACAATATTAAATTTATTTGAACATATATTTAATAGTCGATACTGGATTTCCTGTAAGAAGCAGGAAGAGTTTAATTCAGATGAAAAAATCTTTACCCTATCTTCTCAAAAAGGAAAAGGCTGCTGCAAAATTTACTCTTGCAGTGATTATGCTTCCTTATCGTCGCCTTATTCCCTCCACGGTTCATGCTACCGTAGGAAGAGGCGAAATCTGCAAACTCCGCCTCCATAAAAAAGTTCAGCTTAAAGGGATCAGCATAGTCCTGATGCCGGAATACTATGAAAAACAGTAAAAAGAAAAATACCTCGAGGAGTATGAAAACCCCGAGGACGCCTTTACTTGTGTCGACGGTTTAAGAAATTTCCCGCAACTGGCTTTAGTCTTAAAACAAATTGAAAACTACAGAGGAACCGGTATGCCGGCAAAAATGTTTTTTCAGGGAAAGATAGATGAATTAGTGTCGCTGGTTGTAGAAAAGTCCAAGGAATTACAAATTGCCAAAAAAGAAGAGCGAATAATTCCCCGTGCAGATAAAGAGGCTCTTGCCTCCATCGCTTCCTATCTGGATGACCATTATGCCTTAAATCCTTCGCTGGATTTCCTGGCAAAGGTTGCCTGCATGAGTCCCTCTAAATTAAAATACTCTTTCCGTTCCATCTATCACTGCTCCGTAAAAGAATACATACAAAACAAACGCATTGCGCAGGCAGAACATCTTCTCCTGTACACGGATCTGTCCTTATCCCAAATATCACAGGCCATCGGCTACAAGAACCAAGGTAGTTTTTCCAGCATGTTTAAAAAACACACCGGACTTTCACCTCTACAGTACAGGCAGTTCTGCAAAAAGCTGTAATCGCTCACTCCTGAAGTCCGACTAAATTAATATCTGCTAAATAAGTGCGGCAATAGTTTCGCATTACTGAAGGCAAATAATTTGTCTATGTCTTTTCTATGGCCACTGTGCCCGGTGCATACAGCTTTAATTTTTCCTAAAAACCTGATATTCACATCATCCTATTTAAAGTCCGTCCTGTTTATTGACATCTTCATCATTTTATCCCCTATCCTTGCAAGCAGGCGATGTGAAAATCGAATGCCGGGACTTTTCATATCATAATAACCTAACATATAGCCTTTTGAAGTGACATTAATTTCCTTCGACCAATTCAAATCCTGCTTCGGGCTGCTCACATAAAACAAACCCTCAACATCACTGATACCCATATTTTTTATTGCTTTTGACATCATCAGCTTTAAGCCTGACTTTCCTACGCTGTCGAATACCAGGCAGCCTCCCGGGTATCTTTTTGAAAGTTCCAGCACTAAGGACTTCACTTCATCTGTCTTGAAATAATGAAACACCCCGGCAGCGAAGAAAATAACTCCGTCAGAGCCGTCAACTTCCATCCACGAATAATCTTTCAAATCACAGGCAACATTCTTTTCTCTGTCTCGTTGAGGAATCAATTGCTTACGGATCGATATAACATCAGGAAAATCAACATTCACAATATGACAAAGTCCGTTATCACAAGCTCTTCCCGTATCGTCCAATCCACATCCGAGATTTACTATGGTTGCTTCAGGATGACCTTTTAAATACTCTTTAATCTCCCACATTATATCCAGCTGTCTCATTGCCGCTTCCAAAGAACCGAATTCATATAAAAACGAGCTGTTCTTTTTCTCTAATTCCGAAAAATCATAGTCCAGGCTTTCACATAGTTTCTCTGCAAAAATATCCTTATAGAGCTCCGGGAATTTATCGGAACACATTTTTCTTCCGTATAGAGGAATTATAAGCGTTTCCTGAACGCTGTTTTTCTCTATTTTTAATAATTCCTTGCTTGACAAAATTATCCTCCTTTTCTATAGAAACAGGCCGGTAATATGATAGACTAAAAAGGCCAGTATTAAGGAAACGGTGTCAACGATGTCAGCAATGCAGCGTCTAATCCAGCAGCTACTTGTCCGCCACTGCCTTCTGACCGATTTAACTTCATTTAAGGTTAGGATAGGCTAACTCATCTGTCAAGCCTTTTTCTTTATTTTTTCTGATTGTCTTATTCTCTGCAATTAAAAAATCTGTCACACCGATCAATTAACGCGACAGATTTTTATTTTATGTAGATGGTAACCGTCCTGCGACCCCAGCGAACCGCTTCACCGCGGGTGTCAAAAAACAGATCTATCCGATTACCCTTTATAGCACCCCCCGTGTCCTCTGCATGGACCTCACCGTATCCGGGTACATACCCGCAGGATCCCATAGGAATGGTTCCGCGGTCAACAGCCATTGTGCCCCGCTTAGGCCAGGTTCCTGTTGCTGTTCTGTTTCCGGTGTGGGTATATCCTGTTGCAACAACGGACATCCTCCTGCTGTATTTTTCACCATCATATGCAACTGCGGTCCCGACCCGTATTTTCTCTGCAACAGGTTCATTAACCGTCTCGCGATCCACTTCTCTTCGGCTTATTTCCTCGCCGCCTAATGTTCTTACCTCATACGTGACCCTGTCAATACCTTTGATGCCTTCAGTAACCGTTTCGGTCTTGCCTTCATCCAGTTCGGAAGTGTATTCCTTTTTTGTCCGGAATTCTGTCGTTTCAACCTGCTCTTTCCTGAAAACCTCCATGGTGTCGATATTGATATTCATTCCGTCCTTCAAATCGGCAAGCGCTCCCGGCGCCAGGACATCCTCCTCACCCAGAGTTACACCCCATTCCTGTAGAAGTTCCCCGACAGATTTCGCCGTTGTCCTGCAGCATGCTGTCTTGCCGTTGAGGGTAACGGTAATATCCTTCACCACATATGAAAGATATGCATATACTCCCACAAGAACCAGATTGATTCCTATGGCTATTGCAAGAACTCTTATGAACCTTCCCTTTTGCCGGAATTTTTCTTTAAGCTTCTCTTGCCAGTTCATAAATAGCCTCTGCGTATATCTCGGTAAGCTTCACCAGATTTTTTATGGAAATTTTCTCATTCTTCTGATGTCCCAACTCCGGTTCTCCGGGGAATCTGGCACCAAAGGCCACAATATTGTCCATCGCCCTGGCATAGGTTCCGCCGCCTATTACCATTGGCAGGCTCTCCTCATCACCTGTATGCTTGAGGTATATGGACATGAGCGTACTGATCAGCGGACTGTCGGCTGCCATATATATTGGCGGCTGATGCCTGCCCTTGATAATTCCAATTCCATATTTGTCCAGCACAGTCATCATTCCGGAATAAACCACTTCATCATTCAATGTCACAGGGTATCTGATATTTATGGTCATGCCGACTGCGCCTTTAGTCAGATCCACCTTTCCCACATTGAGAATCAGCTTGCCGGAAGGCTCATCCTTTAGACGGCATCCCAGCCTTTCTCCATGAAAATCAAAGCCTATATGCCCGTTGTAGAAATCTATAAAATCAGCAATATCATCGTTTACAAGATTGAGATATCCCAGAAATTCTATCATGACAGATATGGCATTTATCCCCTGTTCCGGCTTGGCTCCGTGAGCAGACTTTCCCTGAACGGTAACTTCCAGACTCTTGCCAATACCCTTATAATTGATTTGCCAGCCCCTGGTTTTGCGAAGATCCGCAATCATCGCTTTGATGGTTTCATAGCCTGCACCCGTGGAATCATGAAGCACGGCTCTGGCTGAATCTGCCACAGAATTGGCAGCATTCCCCCCTTTTAACGATGTCAGCTCCAGTCCTTTCGTCTGACACGGTGCAAACTTTTTAACCATATCAAAGATAAGTATTCCCTTCTCACCGTGTATCACTGGAAAATCGCCATCGGGAGTGAATCCGCAGTCCGGTGTTTCATCCACCGCTTCAAGGTAGTACTTCATGCCGTTCCAGCCGGTTTCTTCATCCAGCCCCATAATGAGTCTTACGGTTTTGCACGGGCGGAAGCCGCACTCCTTCAGTGCCTTCATAGCGTAAAAGGATGCGATCACCGGCCCTTTATCATCCATGGTGCCTCTCCCGCAAACATAGCCGTCAATCATTTCTCCGCCATAAGGATCAAAATCCCATCCGCCGCCTTCAGGAACCACATCCAGATGCCCCACGATTCCGACGATTCCCTCACCGGTTCCGGCGAAATCAATGTGACCCCCGTAATTATCAGCGTTGAAACAGCTGAAGCCCTCTCTTGCTCCCGCTTCAAGCATCATTTCATATGCTTTCTGAACACTCTCGCCAAAAGGAGCCTTGTCTGCTTCTTGGCCATGATTCTCCACTGCAACACTGGGCACCTTTATAAGGTCAGACAGAGATGAAATCATCTCTGCCTTGTTTTCTGCAATTTTAAGTTTAATATCTTCCGGAAACATTACACAGATTCCACATAAGAAATATCATCAGGATAGCTTTCTTTCAGAATTCTCTCAACTACACCCTTAATCGTCATCTGTGCTCCGGGGCAGCCTGCACAGTGTCCCTGCAGCCTGACCTTGACAACCTTATCTTCAGTGTATTCAACAAATTCGATATCTCCGCCGTCTCTCTGCAGAATCGGTCTGATAACTTCCAATGCTTCCTTGATTTTATCTTCCATTTTTTCTCCTTTTCTTACTCTTCCTCTTCCGGTTCTTGTTTATTTCCCGATCTTGGTTTAGTAGGTTCTACCGTATATATTGTTTTCATCGACATATTATCCCATGTCGTTATGAACGCTGTCTTTACCGGGTCTCCGAAAATACTGAAATGAATCAGCCCCGTTGCCCCTTCAAAACTGTAGTCGGGGCTTTGCAAAACCTCCAGAATCTGTGGTCCCTCAGCATCGTCCGGTGCCCTGTCCAGAGCATCAAGTGCCACACAGTATGCGTCAAATCCCAATGCAAAATTATCCGACGGATCTTCGCCCTTTCCGTACGCCTTATCGTATGCTTCAAGGAAATCCTGTCTCTGCTTGCTCACCGCAGCTGTGGCTGTACTGCCTTCCGATGAAAAGAATTGCACAAAGGCCAGATTGTCGGAACCTACCTGAGGTAGAAGGGTCTGGACAAATTTTTTATTTCCCCACTCCTGGTCTCCCAGAAAACGAATATTAATTCCCAACACGGCAGACTGATTGATTATATTAGCGGCATCCGGCAATTCCCCGGGCAGCAGAATGCTTGTAGCCCCGGATTTCTTAATTGCCTTGAGCTGCTCGGAAAAGTCTTTGGCTCCCGGAATATATTTCTCATATGCAGCAATAGCATCGTCACCCTTTTCACTGGTAATTCTGTCAGTAAAACTGGCAGCCATGGCTATTGCAGCATCGTCACCCTTAGGAAGCAGTACTCCAGTTTTTACATCATCGCTGTTATCCAGTACATACCGCGCCAGAAGGTCTC
>CAYFQD010000010.1:0-28483 GCA_964345275.1 uncultured Oscillospiraceae bacterium | reverse complement strand
GTCTCCCTGGTTAGCATCAACATAACATACACGCAAATAATAATCGTAGTTTTTTGTAACCAGAGGGTTTGTATTGGTGATGGCAATAGATGGGATCTCCGCCTCTTCTATGCTCCCGGCCGCTGCAAGGGAATATACACTCCCATAACTCCCCAGTATAACCTTAGGCTCCTTGGCAATAAGAGTGTCTATGGCAGTCTTCGTGGCATCCACATCGGACTTGTTGTCGGAAAAAATCAGTTCAACAATTTTTCCGTTAACATTGGGGTACATCTTGTTTGCCAGCTGAATCCCTCTGATTTCTTCAGCTGCGGCAGGTGAATCAACACCGGTTACCGGCTCAAGAACACCTATCTTGATGACCGCTCTGTTCTCCTTGGATTTATCGATAAATGCCGCCTTGAAATTATCGAAGGTTGTACAGCCTGTCATGGTCAGCGTCAGCGCCATCATTACCGCTATTATTGTTGCAATCCTAATCCTTTTCACAAATATTACCTCATACAAATCGTACCGTAATATTATACTATTTTTGGACACAAAGGTAAAGGAGTTAAACCGCAACTGCACAGACCTCTATGTTGTGATAAAATGCTATAAATTAATCGCAATCTGTTATCGTATACAACATCAGCACCGATGCTCTTCATAAAGCCCGTCACCTCATAGAGATAAATCAGCTTGCAGAGGTTTCCGAAAAAATCTCCTGTAACTATTATACTAAAACCTTGGAAAGAAAATCTTTTGTTCTGTCCATCTGCGGATTGTTGAGGACTTCGCCGGGGCTTCCCTGCTCCACAATTACTCCTTCATCCATAAATATTACTCTGTCCCCCACTTCCTTGGCAAATCCCATCTCATGAGTTACGACTACCATGGTCATACCGCTTTGCGCCAGGTCTTTCATTACATCCAGAACCTCCCCCACCATTTCCGGGTCAAGAGCACTTGTAGGTTCATCAAAGAGCATTACCTCCGGATCCATAGCAAGGGCCCTGGCAATGGCAACACGCTGCTGCTGTCCTCCGGATAAATTTCGGGGGTATTCATGAGCCTTTTCCGCCAGTCCGACTCTTTTCAGCAGCTTCATGGCCGACTGCTCTGCTTTGCTTTTTTTCATCCCTTTGACATTTATGGGTCCTACAGTCAGATTGTCTATAACCGATTTGTGTGGAAAAAGATTGAACGACTGAAAAACCATTCCCATTTTTGTCCTGATTCTGTCAACATTATCACGGGTTATGAGTTCATCATCTATATAGATTTCGCCGGATGTCGGTTCTTCCAGTCTGTTGATGCACCTGAGCATTGTTGACTTGCCCGATCCGGAAGGCCCCACAATACACAGAACTTCTCCCTCGTTGACATACTGATCTATACCTTTAAGTACTTCCAGGCTGCCAAAACTCTTCTTCAAATTGTTAATTCTGATCATGATTATGCCGCAGCCTCCTTCTTTGCCATTTTTCTTTCGTATCCGTTAATGAGTTTTGACAGAGGTATTGTCAGAATCATATATGCCAGAGCAACGCCTATATATGCCGGAAACGGCTGAAATACAGAAGCATTCCAGAGCTGACCCTGTCTCAGAATCTCAGGAACACCGACAAACCCCAGTACAGATGTTTCCTTAATGAGAGTAACAAACTCATTGCAGAACGCCGGCAGTATAATCCTTATGGCCTGAGGAATTATAATCAGCCTCATAGCCATCCCGTGGCTCATTCCGAGAGTTCTTGCCGCTTCCATCTGACCCTTATCGATAGCCTGAATGCCTGATCTTATTACTTCAGCCATATATGCAGCCGAGTTCATACCGCAGACAATAATTGCAGGGATTACCAGATCAGGCCACTTAAAGGTCGGGTTTGCCATCTGAATCACTTGCGGAATTCCGTATGCCATAAGGAGTGCCTGAACCAGCATAGGTGTCCCCCTTATTACATCTACATATACTTTTGATATCACCCGTAAGATTTTGCTGTTTGTCTGCGAACACAAGGCAAGGAGCAGACCTAAGGCTGCTCCTATGATTATTGCCAGCAAACTTACCCCTACAGTGGTGGGCATTCCCTTACAAGCGATAAGAAATCCTTTAATATATATTCCTATTTCCATCACTTCTCCAATTTATGCTTACAATTAATTAAACCACTTCTCAACGAGCTTATCGAATGTGCCGTTTTCTTTAATATTTGCCAGTCCTGTATTCAGCTTGTCAAGAAGCTCTGTGTTTCCTTTCTTTACCGCAAAGGCAAATTCCTCGTGATCACCGAACTTTTCGCCTGCAAACTTGGCAACATCACTGTTTTTTTCCAGATAAGCATTTCCAACAGGCAGGTCTACGATAACCCCCTGAACATCTCCATTCTGCAGCTGCAGATAGCAATCTGTCCACTGATTAAGAACAACACCGTCAGCAATCTTACCCTCTTCTGCCAGCTTCTGAACATATTCTCCGCCGGTTGTTCCAATCTGGCTGGCGAGTTTCATATCAGCCGTTACTCCGTCAATGCCTGTCAGAGTGCTGTCTGCCTTTACAAGAAGCATCAGGTCACTTTCAAAGTATGTGTCACCAAAGTCTGCCTGCTCGGCACGGTCTCCGGCCAGCTTGTTCATACCCGCACAGATGATATCTCCCTGATTTGAATCAAGTGCCGGAATCAGCGCATCAAATTCCATGTTTACAAATTCTATTGTCAGACCCTGATCTTCGGCAATAGCATTCATCATGTCAACATCAAATCCCTGAATTTCATCGCTTCCATCCTCGACAAATTCAAAAGGCTTGAATGTTGCTTCTGTTACAACTTTGAGCGTTGCGTCCTCTTCTTCACCGTCTCCGCATGCAGTAAGTACAAAGACAGATGCCACTGCAAGGACCAGCGCTAACATTATTACTGTAATTTTCTTTTTCATTATTCTTTTCCTCCGGTTGTTAAATGTATTATCTTTTCTCGATGTGAGTAATAATACCACTTAATGAATATTTATGCAACATCTTTTTTCAATTCTCACACTCTTTTTTTGTTTTCTGTAAAAATCCCAAAAGGCCGTATTTATACAGGAAGAGAGTCACGAAAAAGGGAACGCATTGTGCGTTCCCCTATTTTCATTATATGAATACCCCCTTTTAATCTCTATTGCACAGCTGCCGGCTTTAACCGAAGTACCTCTTCAGCAGACCTTCAAATGCCTTGCCGTGTCTGGCTTCGTCCCTCGCCATTTCGTGAACTGTATCGTGGATTGCATCCAGATTAAGCTCCTTTGCCTTCTTTGCCAGTTCGAACTTCCCTAATGTTGCTCCGTGTTCTGCATCAACTCTCATTTCAAGATTCTTTTTAGTTGAGTCTGTGATTACTTCACCCAGCAGTTCTGCGAACTTGGCAGCATGTTCTGCTTCTTCCCACGCAGCTTTTTCCCAATACAGGCCGATTTCCGGATATCCCTCTCTATGTGCAACTCTTGACATCGCCAGGTACATACCTACTTCCGTACATTCACCCATAAAGTTATCTCTCAGACCCTGAAGAATCTCCGGATCAACTCCTGCTGCCACACCAACCACATGTTCTGCAGCCCATTCTTTCTCGCCTTCCGCTACCGGATTAAACTTTTCTGCAGGGACTCCGCACTGTGGGCACTTAGCCGGTGGCGCATCACCTTCATGAGTGTAACCGCATACTGTACATGACCATTTCATAATTTGTTCCTCCTTGATAATACTTATTCTCTATTGGTAATTATGTCTTAACTTGTCTGCACATTAAGTATACTATTTTAGTCCAAATTAGTCAACCACTTTTATTGTCTTTTTTTCAGCAGTCCCTCTGCAACTTCATTTGCAACTGCTTCTCCGGCTGCCTCCCGTGCCAGCGCAAGCGCAAAATCCATGGCAAGTGCAGGTCCTTTGCCTGTAATTATGTTGCCGTCAACAGTTACATCTTCACCCGTTGCGATTCCGCCCTTTAGATACTCCTCCATTCCGGGATAAATTGTGGCTTTTCTTCCTTCAAGCACTCCGCAGGTTCCCAGTACCATAGGTGCAGCGCAAATTGCTGCCAGCTTTTTGCCGGATTTTGCAAAATCTTTAATATGCTCTCTGAGTCCCGCATGCGCCTCCAGATTGGTAGAACCCGGAAGGCCTCCCGGAAGAACTATCATCTCACATTGATCGTAATCCGCTTCACTATATGTGATGTCGCTCTGAACATAGATATCGTGAGCTCCGCGAATCAACTTTTCTTCTGTAATTGAAACAAACTGAACATCACAACCGGCTCTTCTCAAAATGTCCACAATTGTCAGCGCTTCGACCTCCTCAAAGCCATCAGCTAAATGCACATAAATCATCTCAATCCTCCTTCAAAATATCTCTTATTTCATCTATAACCTTCTCCAGCTTCCCTTCGAAGCCGGTAGAATTATCAATTATAACATGCTTCGGGTGACCGGCCCATGCATCCTTGATTCTATCGTCAAGATCCGTGGCCTCCTCAATGGTTTCGGTTCTTGCCGTGTTATTTGCATGGGTATAATGTTTCACCGCACCGCAGGCCGCCGTAACCATGTGTATAACTCCGTCATACTCCTCAATCAAAGCCTCCGGATCTTCATTGACGAAATCCATTATCTCCGCAAATTCCTCATCGGTCATGTAAGCCTTGTTATCCAGAGTTCCCCGGTCGCATACTATGAGCACATTTTCCTTCTTCATATACCGTGCCGCACGATCAAAAACATGCTCCTTTTCAATCTGCATTTTCATCTGGCATTTCTGATAGTCCAGATTGGTCCTGCAGGCCCAGGGAGATACTCCTCCTGAGATCAGATCGGTAGCCACTTCGGAAACGATAAGAACATCGTATCCCTGTTCCTCAAAGATTTCCTGTATTCTTTCCATCGCCGTGGATTTGCCGGCACATGGTCCACCTGTCAGAACTACCTTCCATACTGCCATTATACGGCCTCCTTATCTGCTCCGCCCGGCCCCCGGAGCCATCTGACAATAACCGGTAATCGGGTGGGACCATCTATAATAAGACTGTACAGCTTCGTCCAGAATGGTGCAACGAAAGAGCATCCGGCAATAAGTGCACCGCCATAAATCAGTAAATAATATGGGATTTTGTTCTCCGGACACAGACCGTAGAGAGACGACAGACTCCCCGATGCGTACATTACAAAAAATCCCGCTATGGATACCACTATTACTATTCCATATACTGCCGTTGCCTTTCTGCTGCCGGCGTATCTGCAGTGCACCAGCGAAATAACCGCAAACCATGCCACCACCAGGCATGAGATAAAGCCCACATAAAGTCCGTAAAAATCTATCACATATCTCAAAGTCAGATGAAAGATGTACACCGGCATCGTATTAACCCCCACAAATGCCAGAAATCCTTTCTTTGATGGAAGTATATTAAGCAGCAGCAATATCCACCCGCACGCCAGAGCAAAAACCAGCACTCTGCCCAGCATATCCTCATACCACATCATATCAGGATAATTGTCCACCGGCCCTTTGAGCAGGAACCATCCCACACGGGGACCCCACCTGCAGAGTAAAAGGGAAACGGTGACCAGTGCGGCACCGAGAAGCACCAGAAACTGCGGTCTTTGCTTAAGGGTCCTCAATTTTGCCAGTCTCTCCGTGGAACAATAGAATCCCAGCAGGAAAAAGGGAAGATATGAAAATGCTCTGCCAAGGGACATGAAATTTTCAAAGGATGATATCTGCCCGACAATCAGATACATGACCAGTGCGATGGTCATCATATGCGGTAATTTAATCATATCCTTCAGAAAAAATCTGTAGAAGAACAGTACGAACAGGAACCACAGTGCAAAGGGCGGTTCGAGAAACTTGAGATGCGCACTTCCGAAGAAAAACATTCTGATGAAAAAGTATACCAGTGTAAACACCAGGTACGGCCACATGAAGGTCTTGAACGCCGTCTCTCTGGTCCTCTCCGGCTTCTTGGAAAAGTATCCTGAAAGGAACATGAATCCCTGCATTACGAAAACATTGATGGTTATATATATGAATCCTTCCAGACCCCACTGGGGGAAGCCTCCCCCATAGAGCTGCCCGTAAAGATTCCCTGACATCTTCGTGAAGTGGGAAACCGGTATGCTCAGCATAAGAAGCCCCCTGAAGGTATCAAACATATAGTCCCGTTCTTTTATTTCTCCCATTGATGACTTTTCTCCCTGTATCACATTTTTTTCATAAGCGCATTATACCACAAAAGACAAATCAAAAGGAGAGCCGAAGCTCTCCTCCATATGTTTGATTTACAAATGTCGTATACCGCCACGCGCTAAAGCGCTGCGGTACTGACGGAGGACCTTCCATGACTCCGTCATCGCTTTGCTCGCCGTTCGTCAGGATAGGTCTCTCTACATTTCCTGGTATGGCTGCAGGTCGTCAGTCCAGATGAGCTCGACGCCGGTCGCTTCCTGCACCTCTTCCCTGGTAAAGTCAGGGTGCAGTTCGATAACCTTAATACCTTCAGGGGTTACATCCATAACTGCCATCTCTGTGATAATCTTTGTTACACACTTTTCAGCCGTAAGTGGAAGTGTGCACTCCGGCTTGATCTTGTGTGCGCCCTTTTGAGTGTGAAGCATTGTAATGATAACTTCAGGGCAGCCCGCACAAAGGTCCATGGCACCGCCCATTCCGGCAACCTTTTTGCCCGGAACGATCCAGTTAGCCAGGTCTCCGTTTTCAGCTACTTCCATCGCACCGAGAACTGTAGCTCTCACATGTCCTCCTCTTACCAGACCGAAGGACTCTGCCGTATCAAAGAACTTTGCTCTCGGAATAGCTGTTACATAAGTTCCTCCTGAGTTGATAATGTCAACATTAACCTCTCCATGGTGTTCCGCAACGGAATCGATTCCCGCGAAACCGTTTTCGGAATGGCAGGTCACCGCAATGTCCTCAGGCAGATAGTCTGCTACCATCGTGGGAAGACCAATACCCAGGTTAATGAAGTCCCCATTTTTGAACTCTTTGGCACATCTTGCCGCGATTCTCTCTCTTAAATCTCCCATCTCTTTTCTCCTTCCACAATTGTATCAACCAGCGGGCCGGCAACCTGCCAGATGTCAGGATCAACCGAGCCGATTTCTACCAGCTTTTCCGGAGCTATGACAGTATGTTTTGCTGCTCCGGCCATTACTATATTAAAGTTTCTGGTAGCCTTTGCACACATGTAGTTTCCGAACTTGTCGGCAATGGTCGGTCTGATAAATGCGTAATCGGCATAGAGAGGTCTCTCAAAGAGCCATTTCTTTCCGTCGATTACCATAACTTCCTTTTTTCTGCCCAGTTCGTCCAGATCCGTTTCAACAGGTGTGCCCAGACCTACCGGAGTAAGAACTCCGCCAAGACCGTATGCTGCCGCTCTGATCTTTTCCGCCAGAGTTCCCTGCGGCACAAGTGTGTATGTCAGACTTCCGTCTGCAAACTGCTCGTTCAGCCTCGGATTGACTCCTACATGTGATGTGATGATGTGATCAACCATGCGGTGCTCCAGAAGCTTACCTACTCCTCTCGGTGTTTTGCCTACAAATTCTCCCGGCGGCTGTCCTTCTGCCAGACCTCCGTCATTGGCAATAACAGTCAGATGTTTCACGCCCTTGGCAACCAGTGCGTCCATGAGTATTTCAGGTGAACCTGTTGCCAGAAAGCCGGCAACCATTATGGTCATCCCGTCCTGAACGCCGGCAACCGCTTCTTCGGGTGTTAAGATTTTGTTTATCATATTTATTACCTTTCTGTGAAAACTTATACCATCCCTCTGTTAACGATTTCAGTAAGTACAAATGAAGCAACATCTTCGGCATACTTATGCTGGCCGAAGCCTGCATCGTACCCCAGTTCCTGCGCCAGTTCATGTGAGATTCTGGGTCCTCCGCATACGAGGATCACCTTATCTCTCATGCCTTCCGCCTCAAGAAGTTCAACCATGTTAGTCAGGTTTTCGATATGGATATCCTTCTGTGTTACAGTCTGCGAAACCAGAATTGCGTCGGCATTCAGCTCCCTGGCCTTTGCGATAAGTTCTTCATTGGGAATCTGAGATCCCATATTGTAAGCTTCAACCCCTTCATATCTTTCAAGACCGAAGTGCCCGTGAAAACCCTTCATGTTCATGATTGCATCGATACCCACAGTATGAGCATCTGTGCCTGTTGATGCACCGACAATCACAACCGGCCGTTTGATATTCTCCCTGATGTAATCCGCACATTCAAGTCTGTCCATAATATCAACTTCAACCTTGGCAACCTTGATGCTTGTATAGTCAACCGTGTGCTGCAATTTGCCGTAGACAACGAAGAAAGTATACTCTTTCGTCATTTCCTTGGCATATACAACATTCGGTTCATCCAGTCCCATCTTCTTGGCCAGAAGTTTAGCCGCTTCATTGGCCTCATCACCGTAAGGTACAGGAAGTGTGAATGCAACTTCTGTCATGCCGTCGTTCAGAGTGTCGCCGTAAGGCTTTACTTTTGTCAGATCAATCTGTGCCACCGCCGTCTTATCTGCCATTATTCTGCACCTCCTAACATGAGCGGGATGAATGGATTGAAGTAGTCATCATCCTTAACGCAAACGCCCTTCAGACCCTTGCCCCCGTCTCTCGCTCTCTTCACGCCGCCGAACTTACCCTGTTCTATGGTCGAGAAGAGGCCTTCTTCATCGATGGTTTCCAGAAGCTTGATTGCTTCGTCCAGAACAAATTGTGCTCTCTTCTGAATAATGCCATCTTCCTTGAAAATCACTTCCGATCCAATGTCTCTCATATTGTTAAAGATATACTGAGCATTTTCGATTGCCAGATATCTGTCATGCATATGCGGAGTATGAATCGCTTCCGTAAGCATTCCCAGCAGCTGCAGCGACTGTCCCGACCACACTGCTATCATATTGAACAGTGCGTCCTGTACATTGCCCTTAAATATGTTTCCTGTCATGTACTTGGTAGGAGGCATGTATTTAAGGGATGCCTTCGGGAATATTTCTCTGGCCATTATGGCCTGTGAAAGCTCATAGAGGAATCCGTTCTCGATGTCCGGATCCATTTCAAATGCGTGTCCCAGACCCATCTGCTCTTCCTTAACATTTGCCAGAACAGCAAACTGTTCATTGATGAGCTGTGAAGCCAGAACGGTATGAGCCGACTCATAAGCATCGTCAGTGGTCAGGTAGTTGTCCTCTCCCGAGTTAAAGATTATGTCACAATATCCGATAATGACTCTCGAGAAGTACTGGTCAACCAGAGTCCTCTGCATGTTGATGTCCCTGAACAGAATTCCGTAAAGAGCATCGTTGAGCAAAACATCCAGTCTTTCAATGGCACCCATTGCAGCGATTTCAGACATGCACATTCCCGATGAATAATTACAGAGTCTGATGTATCTGCCGACTTCTTCACCGACTTCATCCAGCGCCTCTCTCATGATTCTGAAGTTTTCCTGCGTTGCATATGTTCCGCCGAATCCTTCGGTTGTCGGGCCGTAAGGGACATAGTCAAGCAGCGACTGAGCAGTGGTTCTGATAACGGCAATGATATCAGCACCCTGTCTGGCTGCCGCCTGAGCCTGAACCACATCTTCATAGATATTGCCCGTTGCAACAATTACATAAAGATACGGTCGTCTGCCTTCGCCTATAGTTTCCAGATATTTGTTTCTCTTTTCTGTCTGTGCTCTGATTGCCTTCAGCGATTCATGCACCTTAGGCATAATCTTCGCTTCCGCTTCCTCCCCGGAGGCAAGCGGCAGCCTGGTAATTTCCAGATTTCCGGCCGCCATTTCCTCTGCAATGGCCTGAGGATCTTTGCCCGTCTGAATCATCGCATTACCTATCCAGTAAGCAACCCCTCTCGGCAGTCCGCCTGCGTCCAGAATCTGATCAACAACCACATTAGGCAGCGGAGTGTCAACTTCGTCAACACCATCGATACCCAGCAATCTCAGAATTGTTCTTTCTGTACTGACTGTAGTGTGTCTGTCGATGAATTCCTGCACACCCTCAGCAATCTTACGAGCACTTTCGCGGGCATGAGCAACCTTTTTAGGGTCAAGATTTAACTTGCTTTTCATCCTATATTCTCCTTCTTGTTTATTTTATATATTTCCCGGCATTTTCAATTATTTCTCTCGGAATCCCCAGCATCCTTGCTATATTCAGGGCATCCTTAGGAATTTCACAGTTGCTGTCCACACGGGTGAGCCTGTAATCCATATATCTCTGTATTACAGCGATCCTCTCCCGCCTGTTGGCATATCTGATTTCCCTGTTAAGTTTATCGAAATCGGCATTCGCCAGACCGGTAACCTGCATATTCACTACATCCGGATCCTCCATAACCGCATCAAAATGAGTTGTTATAAGGGATATGTAGGGCTGCGGTTTCAGATAATCCACAATGCTCCTGGTCAGTGCCAGGCCCTCTACGGGATTTGTTCCGCTGGCGATTTCGTCAATGAGCAGAAGCGAGCGCTCCTTGCTGTTATCCATTATCTCTTTAAGTTCTTCCATTTCACTTCCAAAACTGGACAACCCTCTTTCGATAGATTGGCTGTCACCAATGAGGATCTGCATGAAGTTGCTAAGGCCGACGCGGGCCCTCTTACACGGAACGAAATATCCGTATTGTGCCAGGACAGCAACCATTCCCACGAGCTTCAGTGTCACGGTCTTACCACCCATATTCGCCCCCGTTATGCATGTAACACCGTCTTTGAGAGAAATGCTTACAGGGCAATATTCCCCTCCCTTTCTTCTGACAATTTCTTCGACTTCAAGGTGGCGACCATCGGTAAATTCAATCACATGCTCCTCAGCAATTTCAGGCATTACGCAGTTTCTCTTCTGCGCCAGCAAAGCCTTTGCCAGGGTAACATCCAGTTTGCCGATGCGGTCACAATTTGTCAGAAGCACTTCTTCGTACTTATGAATTTCCCGCGATAAATCCTCTCTCACCTTCAGTTCCTCGTCCTCGATGAGAACCTTAAGCTCATCCGTTTTCCTTATGAGCACTGCCACTTCCTCATCTGCAGCGAGGACAAAGGTGACAGACATATAGTCTGCATCCGATCTGACAAGATCGGGAATCTCTTTAATCATTTTTATACTATGGCTGTCGCTCTTTGACACTTTTATGTCAAATTTCGGAGTCAGCGTCAGACCATATCGATCTTTGATTTCATTCTTCTTATCCTTCTGGGCCTTTCTGATATCACGCTCCAGATTCTTTTTTTCTTTTCTTAGCTCTGCCAGCTTTTCCGAAAAGGAATCGTAGATATAGAAGGTGTTCAGGCGGTCTCCGCCGGGGTCCAGCGTGTCAAGGAGTCCGGTTATGTCGTCCGGTAGAAATTCCGCCGGAAACCCCAGCTTCTCGCCTGTTTCTCTCACTTTATCCATTAAAAGAAGTAAACTCTTGATTTCAAAGATCTCGACCACGGACAGAGCGGCACTCCCGCTTCTCTCAATTGACAGAGAGTTGTCCTTGATCATCATCAGTGTTTCCGAGAGAACGCTTATCTCATTCTCGTTATTGCGCACAACCTCTAAAATATTTTCCACTCTAAGAAGTTCCGCACGCAAAGCCTCCTCCTGCCCCGGGAGAAAGGGCTTTTGCGCTTTAACAATCGCAATTCCGAAAGGTGTAAGCAAGTTCAAGGATGATGCAACATAGTTCAGTCCTGCTTCCTGTCTTGTCTTTTTATTTGCAAATAGTTTGACTATCACTGCCATTGGAAATCTCCTGTCATTATGCCATCATCGCATCAAAAACGGGTATTTCGGGAATTGCTTCCTGCATTGCGTCTCTCAGTTCTTCGTGATCAAATGAATATCCGCCCGGGGACACGGGATTGACGGTTATTGCCGCGACCTGAATGTTCTCCAGAACCTTGACTTTAAGTCCCTTTTTCCTCAGCTGCCCCCAAAGGGTCGCACCGATAAAAATCTTTGTTGGGTCCTTGAGAACGAAGGTCACCTTTTTTAACTTTTTAGGATTGATGTCCGCTACGGCACTCTGAGTAAAGGCGCCCGGAATGAACACATGGCTCACCTGGTCATCAATCTCCGCATCAAGATATTTCCCCGCACCCAGACCGGTTGTTATGTCCATGATAACGGCCTCGCCGCTTCTTATGAGGACAACCTGATCACGCTTTTCATGCTCTTCCATTATTTCTCGCTCCCGTCCATCTTCGAGACATGGCAGGCGGTATAGAGCGACAGTGTGTGCCGTCTCTTCCACAACCTTTGTCATCTTTCTCGATAAAACCGCTCCCGTGGACAGGATTATCGCATCTGAGGTGCCCGGTGCAGCAATAGATTTCCGGTCTACCGCTCCGTCAATCAGCACCATATCCGCACCCATGCCGAGCATTTCTTCACACATTTTTATATGCTGTGCGTTGATTACAGGGCCTGCAATCTGAACATATCCGCTCTCTGCAACTCTGCAGATCATAATCCGGCCCAGAGATGATCCGTATTCTGTCATCTCCACTATTTCCAGTCCTGCATCCGCAAGGTCATATAACTGTGTAGGCACCGATACGATAGTGCCCGTATCCAGAAATACGCGAGGTTTATCCGTACCCGTAACAAGGTCAGTCCCCTCGCCGTCTCTGCCTGTTGAAGTTACCCCAAGCACCAGATTCTCGTCCATCGCCTCTTCTATAAGATAGTTGAGAGCGGTGGTCTTGCCTGCATTCTTAGCCATTCCCACAATTGATATGCGCTTGTACTTCTTAGACAGTTCTTTCAGCATAAATACTTATTTTTTGTTTCTTTCGTGTCTCAGCAGACCTGCCGGCTCCATAGCCATTCTCTCGCCTTGAGCCAGACCTGCAACACCTTCATAGTGATACCCTTCTACATCCTTGCAGCCTTCATAGCTGCACTGCAGCGGTTCATACTTCGCAGGCTCCGTATATGTGGTGATAACGCCTTCATAGTTTCTCAGGATAACCTTGTCCGGAGTCTGTGAAATTACATACTGAGGCATTACCGGTGTCTTGCCGCCTCCTCCCGGAGCGTCAACTACAAATGTAGGAACCGCATATCCGGAAGTGTGACCTCTCAGGCCTTCAATGATTTCAATACCCTTTGATACAGGAGTTCTGAAGTGACCGATACCCAGCGACAGATCGCACTGATAGATGTAGTAAGGTCTTACTCTGTTCTGAACCAATACATGTACCAGATTTCTCATTACATGAACATCATCATTGATTCCCCGGCAGAGTACCGACTGATTTCCCAGAGGAATGCCTGCATCCGCCAGCTTGGCGCATGCCGCCATTGCTTCCGGTGTCATTTCTTTAGGGTGATTGAAGTGAGTGTTCAGCCAGATGGGATGATACTTTTTCAGCATATTAACCAGTTCATCGGTGATTCTCTGAGGCATTACTACAGGAACCCTTGATCCAAGCCTTACAATTTCAACATGTTCGATCTTTCTCAGCTCACTGATAATATACTCGAGAACATCAGTCTCAACACACAGACAGTCTCCGCCGGAAAGCAGCACATCTCTTACCACAGGATTCTTTCTGATGTATTCGAGACATGCATTGATATCATCCAGGCTTCTGGCGCCGTCAGTTTCTCCTGCCAGCCTTCTTCTTGTACAGTGTCTGCAGTACATTGAGCATTGATCAGTGATGAGGAACAGAACTCTGTCAGGATATCTGTGAGTCAGTCCCGGAGCCGGAGAGTCTTCATCTTCGTGAAGAGGATCCAGCATGTCTGCCTCTGTTCTGAATGTTTCTGCGATTGTAGGAACCGCCTGCATTCTTACAGGACAACCCGGATCGGAAGGATCCATCAGTGAAGCATAGTATGGAGTAATTCCCACTCTGAAGCCATCCATAACCTTCGTGATATCTTCTTCTTCCTTTTCAGTCAGATCAAGAACCTTCTTTATCTTTTCCACTGAATCCAGCCGGTTAGCCACCTGCCAATGCCAGTCATTCCACTGTTCTTCGGTAACATCCTTGAACAGAGGTATGTCTTTCCAATTTCTTATCGCCATATTTGTCCTCCTTTTCATTCTTTCCTCTGCGCAAAACGCAGACTACGTATGCATATTATGCATACATTTCTTCAAACAGTTTCTTGATTCCTTCATGCTCTCTAAGAACCTGCAGGGTGATGGCGGCGTGGCCCTTAGTGTAGCCGTTTCCTATCATCATATTTACATCCTTGCCGACTCCTTCAGCACCGAGAGCCGCCTTAGTAAAATCGGTAGCCATTGAGAAGAAGTATACTATACCGCCATCTCTGCAGGTAAGTATTGAACCCATTTCAGTATTAGGGATACTTACGCAGTTGATAACCACATCACAAAGCTTGCCGTCTGTCAGATCCATAATCTTGTTATACATTCCAACCGCATCGGTTGCGTTCATGTGGAAGTATTCGTCTGCCAGGTTCAGACTTCTTGCTCTGTCTTCAGATTTCTGTGAACCCGCAGCACAGATTACTTTACCCGTTACGCCGGCTCTCTTCTTTGCTTCATACAGGCAGAGAAGACCTGACTTGCCGCCCCCGCCGATTACGAGGATAGTGTCTCCCGGCTTTGACAATTTGGCAGCCTGTGCCGGAGCTCCTGCCACATCCAGTGCCGAAAGCGCCAGTCCTTCAGGCATATCATCAGGCAGAACCGCGTAAATTCCACTCTGAAACAGGATAGCCTGTCCGGTAATATCAACCTGGTCGATGCCCGGTCTCATCTCATGAATCTCTTCGATTACCAGCGGGGTCAGCGACAGGGATACAAGAGTTGCTATCTTATCTCCCACCTTCAGGTCACCTTCAAAGGCAGGTCCGATTTCCTTAACGGTACCTATCAGCATTCCGCCGGAACCTGTCCATGGATTCTTGTGCTTGCCCGCATTCTTAACGATGTCCATCATCGTCTTCTTGACCTTTTCCTGGTCTTCAGGAGCACCTTCAATTTCAACAGGCTTCTTGCCGTCACATGTTCTTCTTACAATCTCTGTGAATGAAGCTGAGTCTATGTTCAGAGTCTGTACATCGATAAGAACTTCATTGTCATAGATCTCCATTGTGTTGTCAATCTTATCTGCCGGCTGCGGCAGTACGCCTGCAGGCTCCAGTACTCTGTGTGTTCCGTAAGGGCATCCTTTTTTCATATTTGTTTCCTCCTAAAAAATAGTATTTTAACTTATCATTATATAGAGCAATTAACATGCCAAAACGCTAAGCATCCCTCTATCCCTGTGTTTGCAATAGCCTGTAGTATTATTTGCGGATTATGCGGCAGTCTATCGAACCTGATTCGGTTCAACGGGTAAAATCTGTGAGCCCTTTTAGGTTCACAGGCCGTACTTGTTCTTTTTTCTTACAAACTGTGTTTGAGAAATCCCCAAAGCCTTCGCCGCCTTTCGGGTAGTTCCATGTTTCTCGCAGGCGTACCGGATTATATTTTTTTCGAAGCTCTCCACCAGCTTCGGCATGTCAAGTTCACTCCTGTCAATTTCATCCTGCGGCACGTCGAAACCGTCAACGCCCGCCGCATCCCCTTCAAGCTCCTTCATAACATCCAGCGCCGTTATGACATCTCCGGCGCTGACAATCATCAGACGCTGCGTGACATTCTCCAGCTCTCTGATGTTCCCCGGCCAATTGCGGCATTCCAGGTATTCTTTCGCCTCATCATCAATGTATTTATCCACTCCGAATTTTTCGTTATATTTCTTTATGAAACTATCCACCAGCGGCGGAATATCCTCAGGTCGCTCGCTCAACGAAGGGACATTAATGGGGAATACATTTAATCTGTAATAGAGATCTCTTCTGAACTCCTTTCTTTCCACCTGCTGTTCCAGATTCCTGTTAGTGGCGGAAATTATGCGCACATCTGTTTTTATGGGTTTCGTACCACCCACACGCATAAATTCACCATCCTGTATAACTCTGAGAAGTTTCGCCTGAATATCCAGCGGAAGCTCTCCCACCTCATCAAGAAAAATGATTCCGTTATCCGCCGCTTCAAAATATCCTTTCTTTCCCTTTGAGTCCGCCCCTGTAAAAGCTCCGCTCTCATATCCGAAAAATTCTGATTCCATCAGATTCGGAGATATGGATGCACAATTGATTTTGACAAAAGGCTGCATCTTTCGAACGCTGTTTTTCTGTATAATATTAGCAACCTTTTCCTTGCCTACACCTGTTTCCCCTGTTATGAGCACATTGCAGTCATATTTAGAAACACTCATAATTTCATCCAGCACGGTATGCATTTTAGGGCTTACCATGATAAAATCTTCAGCCAGAGTCAGGTCATAGTGATTGTACTGCTCGAAAATACTTTTAATTGTTTCGGACTTCAGCCCCTTGCGCCTGAGCTTGTCGCGAGGGACCATATTCCCCTGAATATAAGGAGCCAGTTCTCTGACAAGCTCAAAATCAAACTCATCATACTTCTCCAGATAGCCGGCAGCACACAGTATTTCCAGGTCGCGGGAAACCGACTCCGTGACATAGAGAGCGATATTATAATTGATGATAAAATTGGCAAAAATAACCGTCCCTCCCGATTTGACAGCCATCACGCTGACCGTTTCCGCTCCGGGAATATCCGCGCAATTTACAGCCATATCCATCTGCGGGTAATCCTTAAAATTCTTCAGGCAGTCAACCGGGTGCATAAGGTTCTGGTAGGAAATATGAGTGAAGACCTTGTTCATAATCTCATCAACTCCCGGCCCTTTCATCATCACCTCCGTGTTTCGGTCAAATATGCAGTAGATTTCAGCATCGGGTCCCGCCACCTTTCTTATTGTGTATCCGTATAGCAGATTCATGAGCATGCTGTTTCCCACAACAGCAAATCTGCTCTTTCCGACGGCATTTTTACTTACACTGTATATAGTTCCGGATTCATTGAAGGTCGTCAGAAGTAAATCCATCGGCAGATCTTCAGGCCGCTTCAGGATCGGCACGCCGGGAACAGCAATGGCATACCCTTCCGCTTCAACCTGCGGATAGTTCTTGTCGATTGCCGTAATGCTGTCAATGTATAGAGGCGTGCACGCCAGCGAGGTGTTTCCGATTACCTCGTCTCCGACTTTCAGCCCCTTCTCATTAGTCGCATACTTATCTATTTCTTCAATTACACCATAAAAGAGTCCTCCTGTCTCCGTCACCGGATTATGAAGCTTCCCCCTTTTTATTACGATGTCCTTTATTTTTTCCTTGATTGCCTCTTCATCATTTAAGGCTTCCTGGCAGATTTGCTTGAAACTGGCACCCTCCACATGAATTCTCTTTAGTCTGATTCTCATTTCCCCCGGTTTCAGCCGGCTGCTGTTATCCAGTTCCCAGGCCGATGCAGGGAAAACATTCTGCGGCGAAATCACCCTATCGAGTCCATAACTGTTCATATCAATTCCTCCTTCGAACCGAAAACGGTTCGTCAACGACTGATTTCAATGATAAACCATTGGCATCTCTTTTGCAATATATTAAAATAGTATCGCTGTACAACATAAATTATTATATTAATAGATATGAAAAGGAGAACAACATGGAAAAATTCACTTCAACACTGAGAATGAGGATGTCTGCCAAGGATGCACATTACGGCGGAGAACTGGTAGACGGGGCGCATATGGTTCATCTGTTCGGCGACGTTGCTACAGAACTGCTGATTAAGATAGACGGGGACGAAGGTCTGTTTGTAGCATATGACAGTGTGGAATTGCTGGCACCAATCTATGCAGGCGACTTCATTGAAGTTTACGGCGAAATCGACAAAATCGGAAACACTTCCCGCCACATGATTTTTGAGGCAAGAAAGGTTATCGCTTCAAGGAAGGATATCAACAACTCCGCTGCCGACTTCCTCGACGAGCCTGTAGTGGTTGCCAGAGGATCCGGAACCTGCGTTACTCCTAAGGAAATGATGAGGAAATAACATCCGGTCAGGATAATGAAAAAAGGTTGTCAGAGAAAGTCACCGGCAACCTTTTTTTATTTCTGGCAAAATTTTTGTTATAAACTTTTCAGATACTCAATCTCCTCTTTTGTCAGCTTACGGTAATGCCCGCTCTTGAGGTGTCCCAACCGGATATCTCCGATAGCCACGCGCTCCAGAGTCTGCACTCTGTTTCCCACAGCAGCAAACATTCTTCTCACCTGACGGTTTTTACCTTCACCAATGGAGATTTCTACAACAGTGGAGCGGGGGTTTTGTTTTATTACCTTAACCCGTGCCGGAGAAGTGACAAATCCACCGATATCCACACCTTTTCTCAATCTGGACAGACGGGCGTCGGAGATTATGCCGGCTACGGTTGCCACATAGGTTTTGTACACCCGGTGCTTGGGGTGAGTCAGTCTGTATGTCAGTTCCCCGTCGTTGGTCATGATCAGCAGCCCGCTGGTGTTGTAGTCCAGCCTGCCCACAGGCACCAGCCGCTCAGGGATATCGGCTACCAGTTCCGCTACGGTTGCACGCTCCCTGTCATCATTCATTGTGGAGATATAACCAAGGGGCTTGTTGACAGCAACATATACCCGGCGGCTCTCACCTTCAATAAGTTTGCCGTTGACCGCCACTCGGTCACCAGGAAGGACAACATAGCCCATTTCTTTCATGACCGCCCCGTTTATTTTTACATTTCCGTTAGATATCAGCTGGTCGGCTTTGCGTCTGCTGCATAAGCCTGACGATGCTATATACTTATTTAGTCTCATTGCTTGAAATCCTTTCTTCAGTTCTACATAATATCACACCGGAACCCTGAATTGGTGTATAATTGTCAGGCACGGAGGAATTGATTCAATGAGAAAAATAATACTTAGGGCCGTCCTTGAATTCGGCAGCAGAGCGGATTTCGAAATAATCGATGTAACGGATAAACCTGAAGGCAAGAAACGGGGAACCATCACCGTTGATTACGCGCCTTCGGACATTCTGCAGCTTAAAGCACAGGGAATGGATTTCGATTCCGCACTGGAATATTACAGAGAAAGAATTTACGGGCTGGTTAAACACTACCTTTCCGGTGACTGGGAATGCGTGGACGGGTTTGACAAAGCCCTCGAAATTGTCAAGTCCCACATTAGAGATGCTTTTTGAAGGGAGCCCAGCCATGAATTACAATGAACTCATATTAAAAATAGATTCTCTTACGGTCTTCAGTGCGCTTAAGACCGATCCGGTGCTGTCCGGGCTGCGCCGTTTACTGCAGACCTTTACCGTTGCAGATTACAGCAGCATGGTTGCCGCGCTTTATCCTTCCACAAGTTCCCTCTCGGAGTATATACGCAGAATCGTGCTGAGCGATGACAACTTTTATGTTAAGGAGGTGGCTGCAGGCCGTGAAATGAGCGCTGAAATTGAAACCGCCGTTCAGGCAGAACTGGATGTTCTGGAAGAAATAGCCTCCGTATCCTCCGGAGAAATACAGGCAGAAATGCGAAAGCTTCACGGTGAATTATACCTGCCCGTCTGGAAAAACACAGAGCTGAATCTCAAAGATGACTTTGCCGGCAAGCTGGCCAATATCACAAAGACGGGATACGGTATTTTTGCCATGTTCTCTTTCTTCCGCATTGTCGACGGCAACATAAAACCCGTTGTACATCCGGATTTTCAACCCCTTGACACCCTGTTCCGTTACGAGCGGGAACGGCAGCTGATAATCAGGAATACCGAGGCACTTCTCGCAGGAGAAGGTGCCGGCAACATTCTGCTCTACGGCGATATGGGAACAGGAAAAAGCTCAACTGTCAAAGCTGTTGCCGCAGCCTATGCCTCTCAGGGGCTCAGAATAATCGAATTCAAGAAGGAGCAGCTTTTTATGCTCCCGGATATTATGGATATGCTGGCCGGCAACCCTCTCAAGTTCATCATATTTATCGACGACCTGAGCTTTGCCGCCAATGACGATAACTTCTCGGCTCTGAAAGCCGTTCTGGAAGGCAGCATTTCAGGCATAACCGGAAACACGGTCATCTACGCCACCAGCAACCGCCGTCATCTGGTGCGTGAATCAGCCCGCGACCGCCAGGGAGGCCTGGGTCTCGATGACGATCTGCATTTGAACGACACCCTGCAGGAAACCATGAGTCTCGCCGCCCGTTTCGGTCTGACGATCACATTCCAGAAACCCAACAAGGACGACTATCTGCATATTGTCAAATCCCTGGCCGATGAATACGGCATAAATACCATCTCCGAAGAAGAACTTTTCAAGCGCGCCGAAGCCTTTGCCATACGCAAAAACGGAAGAAGTCCTAGAACCGCACGCCAGTTCATCGAGCTTCTTAAAATCGGAATTTAGCTTTAGTAGTTGTACACACATCAACGCCTTCGCTAAATGGGGTACAATCCAACGCTTGACGAGCTTCCGCTGCCTGCTTATTTTCTCTTGATGTTGGTCTTTTTGTGTGAAAATCTCAAAAGAGCCAACCTTTGCTCATTTTTTGGGTCATATTAAAGAGAATTAAGTGAGTTCTGTTGGCTTTTTGTGCTGTTTTTTCTTGATCTGCCAACATGCTATAAATATGTATAAAAAAGCGACTGCGTCGCGCTTACCGTCAGGTCCGCAAATTCCGCTCCGGTGATTCGAATCAGATCGCTGGGTGCCAGCTCCACTTGGAGACCAACCTTTCCGGCGCTCACCATAATCTTTTCAAAATCAGCGGCAGTTCTGTGAATTGCCGTTTTAAATCTCTTTTTCATCCCAACCGGCGAACAGCCACCCTTAATATAGCCTGTGGTTTCGGTAATCTGTTTTGAAGGAAGCATCTCCATTTTCTTTTCGCCGAAATGCTTTGCCGCCTTCTTCAAATCCAGTTCTTCAACCACGGGAATCACACATACATATAGCTCCCGGCTGCTGCCCACAGCCACAAGGGTTTTGAAAGTCTGTTCCGGGTTTTGCCCGAGAACCTTCGCAACAGACACTCCGTCCAGAAATCCTTCCGGAGCCTCGTACTCATTCAGATTATATATTATCCCCGCCGCTTCAATCATTCGGACGGCATTTGTCTTGTGCTTCAGCGATGAGCTCTTCTTTGACATTCGGCACCTCTTCATCAATAACTTTATTCAGCAGATACTGTAATATCTCTCCAATCTGCTTCCCCTCTTTAATTCCAATGGCCTTCAGATCGTTACCGTTCACCGCCAGATCCCTGAGGCTGAAGCAGTCATCGGACGCCGCAATTTCTCTGATCATCGCCTCGACTTCGTCAAATAAAAGCACCAGCTCTTCGCTCATATTCCCGGTAGCGAAATTATCCGCCCGCTTAACTTCCAGGATCTCAAGCAAAACCTCCGTTCCGAAACGGTTCATCCATTTTTTCAGAAGTTTTTCATCTTTCCTGAAAAACAAATCGTGATACTTCACAAGAAGGGCTACCCGCTCGGCGGAAGCTTTATCGGCTTTGAGCCTTCCCATAATATCCCGCACTATCCGCTCGCCCGCCTCCGGATGCCCATACATATGACCGATGCCCTCTTCGTCCATAAAGAAAGTTTCAGGCTTCCCTATATCATGAAACAGTGCTGCCAGCTTCATGTGTTCCGGTCCGCGAACTTCCTCCATGGCTCGTATGCAGTGCTCCAGTATGTCGTATCTGTGATATGGATTATGCTGTTCAAAGCCCTTCATTTCAAGAAGTTCAGGAATTACAACACCCAGCACATCTATGTATCGCCTGATAACGATTCCGGCATCTCTGCCCATTATGAGCTTTAGGAACTCCGCCATAATTCGTTCGGCGGAAACATTTTTCAACAGATCCTTGTTTCTGAATACTGCCGCTTCCGTTTCAGCATCTATCTCAAATTGCTTATCCATGCCGCCGCCAAGGACTGCGGCGAATCTGAGTGCCCGCATTATGCGCAAAGCATCTTCATTGAACCGCCGGTCGGGATTACCTACAGCTCTTATTATGCCCTGCATCAGATCCTCGCTGCCACCATGAAAATCCCGCACCTTTCCCCTTATGTCCATGGCCATAGCATTTATGGTGAAATCTCTTCTCTTAAGATCTTCCTCCAGGGATGTGACAAACTCCACACTGTCCGGATGTCTGTTATCGGAGTATGTTCCGTCGCTTCGATAGGTGGTTATTTCCACAGGATATCTTCCGATGCCGCAATCCCCATTGCCATTGTCGGAGACTATTACCGTAACCGTGCCGTGTTTAAGTCCTGTCCCAATTACTTCGCAATCATCAAAGACAGCCATAATATCCTCCGGCGTTGCACCGGTTGCAACATCAACATCCCCGTAATTATCTCCCGGCTGAATTTCGCCTCCGGCTATGAGCATATCTCTGACGCTGCCGCCAACCAGATATGCTTCATGACCCGACGCCTCCAGTCTTTCGAGAATCGGTGCAGCTAATATCAAGTTGTTCGATTTGCTTTCTCTTTTCATATTGTAATTCTGTCACAACCTGCAGAGTTTGTCCATATAGCCGGCAATATCGCAGGCAATAATTTTGTGATATAATACCGGCATGCTGGGATATGTACAAATACACAAACCCGAACTGAAAGTTCGAGAATACGAAATATATACAGGATATTATTGCGGAATATGCAAATATATCGGTCGTGAATACGGGCAGCTGCCAAGAATGGCCTTGAGTTATGATGCGGCATTTCTGGCTTTGATGCTGGCAAGTGTCAGTGAAGAACCGGACATGCCGGTTCAGGAACACTGTGTAGCGCATCATATTAAAAAGAAAACCATTGTCCGCAATACAGCCATCGAGTATGCCGGCGATGTGATGCTGATTCTGGCATGGTACAATCTGCTGGACGATGCACATGATGAGGGAAAAACCTCAGCAAAAGCACTGACCTTCTTTATGAAGGGAATCTACCGGAAACTCCGGCGCAAGCACCCGGAGCTTTGCACTGGAGTCGAGGAACATCTCAAGGAGCTGTCTTCTCTGGAAGAGGCAAAGTGCAGCAGCCTTGATCAGGCGGCGGAAGCCTTTTCAAAGATAATGGAAGTCATTTTTTACCAAGGCGCTCCCAAGGAGTCTCGCGAAATCTTTGCCGGGCTGGGCTATCATATAGGTAAGTGGATTTATCTTATGGACGCCGTCGATGATATTGAAGAAGACATCGAAAGCGGTGCATATAACCCTCTGCTTTACAGATATGATTACCGTGGAATGGTGAGCGGAGACACGAGCTTATCCGAAGAAACCCCGGAAGACTTCAGAGACAGGATAAGAGACAAATTGGAATTCAATCTCTTCCATTATCTGGCAGTGCTTGCCGATGAAGCGGAAAAACTTGATATAAGGAAAAATAAGGGTATAATAGATAACGTAATTTACTTCGGTTTGAACCGAAAGACGGAGACAGTACTCGAACAAAGTACTGAAACAGAACAGGAGAATCCGAATGAATCCATATGAGGTGTTAGGAATTAGAGAAGGTGCTTCCGAGGCGGAAATCAAGGCCGCATACAAGGAGATGGTTAAGAAATACCATCCGGACAGACATCAAAACAATCCTCTGTCCGATCTGGCTGAGGAAAAGCTTCAGGAAATAAACGAAGCTTACGATATGCTTATGGGCAAAAGCGGTACCGGCTACGGCAGCAGAAGCCCCGGATACAGCGGCGGTTCCGGCCCGACAGCTGCAGACTACGCACAGATAAGAAGAGAAATAGATGCAGGAAACCTGCAGGCGGCAGAATCCATCCTTAGCGGCGTAAAAGACAGAAGCGCGGAATGGTTCTTCCTGCGCGGTGTCATAGCATCAAGAAAAGGCTGGTACGACGAAGCCGTTACCAACCTTCAGACAGCGGTAAATATGAACCCTGACAATGTGGAATACCAGCGCCACTACAGCAGCATTGCCAACAGGGGCGGCGTGTTCAGAAACCAGGCATTCGGCCGGGGATATAACAGCCGAACCAACGACGACTTCTGTTGTCAGGCACTCCAGTGCTACATTTGCGCAGACTGCTGCTGCGACTGCATATAACCATGGAACGAACAAAAACTTTCAAGTTGGCTCTGGGTGGGATCTGTCTCGCCCTTACTCTTATATTCATGTTCGGGGCGTCCTTTGTTCCCGGCATAGAGCTGACTCTGTTTGCAATCGCCTCTCTCTTTACTGCAGTGATGATTATTGAAACGGGAGTCGGTGGAGGAATACTGCTCTATATAGGGGCGGCACTCCTCGGTCTTATTCTGCTTCCCAACAAGCTGGCGCTGGTGCCGTATATTTTCTTTTTCGGTTACTGGTGCATTATCAAATATTATATAGAGAAAGTAAAAAGCGGCATAGTTCAGATTATCATCAAAATAATCTTTTTCGCCGCTTTATTGTGTGTAGCATTATTGTTTTTCGCCGAAATTCTTACAGGCAGCATCAACCTGCCCGAATATCCCACAGCAGTTCTGATAGTTGCAGGCACGCTGTTTCTGCTGCTCTATGACTATGTTGTAACATTCCTTATCGGTTTCTATTTCAGGCGACTTCAAAAGTGAGCTTCTCTCCGTCGGAATCAATTTTTACATGATCCCCGTCATTTACCGTGTTGCGAACTATCATTCCCGCAAGCTCCGTCTCAATATGTGTCTGCAGGAATCTCTTCACCGGTCTTGCTCCATATGCCGCATCGTAGCTTTCGTCAGCAATGTACTTCTTCGCGGCATCCGTCAGCTCCAGAGTGATTTCTCTTTCGATAAGTCTCGCCTCGATTGACTTCATTCCCAGCTCTATAATCTTCACAATCTGATCAAATGTAAGCGGTGAGAACACAACCACATTATCAATTCTGTTGAGGAATTCAGGTCTGAAGTGTGCCTTCATCTCATCTGCCACAGTCCGCTTCACCGATTCTTCAACAGTGCCGTCTTCACGGATTCCGTCAATGAGATAGTGACTTCCGATATTTGATGTCATTATAATGATCGTATTTTTGAAGTCAACGGTTCTTCCCTGATTGTCGGTCAGTCTGCCGTCGTCCAGAATCTGAAGCAGTATGTTGAACACATCAGGATGAGCTTTTTCAATTTCATCAAAGAGGATAACGCTGTACGGTTTACGGCGTACGGCCTCCGTCAGCTGGCCGCCCTCATCATAGCCCACATATCCCGGAGGCGCTCCTACGAGGCGGGAAACGGAATGTTTCTCCATGTACTCCGACATGTCTATTCTGACCATGTTTCTCTCCGAATCAAACAGAGCTTCCGAAAGTGCCTTGGCCAGTTCGGTTTTTCCCACACCTGTAGGACCCAGGAAGATAAACGAGCCTATTGGTCTGTTTGCATCCTTAAGTCCGGCGCGGGCACGAAGAACCGCCTCGGAAACGGTTTTCACACCCTCATCCTGCCCGATTACGCGTTCATGCAAAATCTCCGGCAGTTTAAGCAGCTTATCCTTCTCCGCCTCAACGAGTCTGGCCACAGGAATTCCTGTCCAGCTGGAAATAACCTCGGCAATTTCCTCTTCTGTAACCTCCTCTTTAAGCAGACGCGCCTCTTCGGCCTTTTCCGCCTTTGCCTTTTCCTCTTCAAGGCGTTTTTCCAGTTCCGGCAATCTGCCGTACTTCAGCTCGGCCAGCTTCTCAAGGTCGTAATTCCTTTCCGCTTCTTCAATGGCATGGCGAACATCATCAAGCTCCTGCTTGGCTTCTTTCACCTCAACAATCGCCTTTTTCTCGCTTTCCCACTGGGCACGCATGGCGTTGCTTTCATCCTTTAATTCAGCAAGCTCCGCCTCAAGAGCGGCGAGTCTGTTCTTAGCTGCAGTATCATCTTCCTTGGACAGTGCCTGCTTTTCGATTTCCAGCTGAAGAATCCTTCTTGAAATTTCATCCAGTTCGGCAGGCATGCTGTCTATCTCGGTTCTTATACGCGCAGCCGCCTCATCCATAAGGTCGATGGCCTTATCAGGCAGGAATCTGTCACTGATATATCGGTCACTCAATGTGGCGCAGGCAATGAGCGCACCGTCGGTAATTCGCACTCCGTGGTGAATCTCAAAACGCTCCTTCAGTCCGCGCAGAATTGAAATGGTATCTTCAACAGTAGGCTGGTCGACCATTATCTTCTGGAATCTTCTCTCAAGAGCCGCATCCTTCTCTATATACTTTCGGTACTCATCCAGAGTGGTGGCACCAATGCAATGGAGCTCTCCTCTGGCAAGTTTCGGCTTCAGCAGGTTACCCGCGTCCATTGCTCCTTCAGTCTTGCCGGCGCCTACAATATTATGAAGCTCGTCAATAAACATCAGAATTCTTCCGTCCGACTTCTCGATTTCATTGAGAACAGCCTTTAATCTCTCCTCAAATTCACCTCTGTATTTGGCTCCTGCAATAAGGGCTCCCATATCCAGAGCAAAGATTGTCTTGTCCTTCAGTCCCTCCGGCACATCTCCGTTGAGTATTCTCTGAGCCAATCCTTCAACGACAGCAGTCTTTCCGACACCGGGCTCACCGATGAGAACCGGATTGTTCTTGGTTCTTCTGGACAGAATCTGAATTGTATGCCTGATCTCCGCATCTCTGCCTATAACCGGGTCCAGTTTACCGTCTCTGGCCATCTCAACCAGGTCACGGCCGTACTTGTTAAGTGCATCATAGCCTTCTTCAGGATTCTGAGTTGTCACTCGCTGATTTCCGCGCACCTCACTGAGCGCATCAAGGAAGCAGTCTCTGCTAATTCCGTAACGCTTAAAGATAGCCGCTGACGGAGTATTTCTTTCCTCAAGCAAAGCCAGGTAAAGATGCTCTACGCTGATGTACTCATCTTTAAGATTTGCAGCCTTCTTTTCAGCTTCAAGAAAAAGCTCCTGCAATCTCCTGGTTGAATACATCTGATCCGCACCGCCGGAAACTTTAGGCAATTTATCAAGTTCTCCCTGGACAGATCCTATAAGCTCTCCAACATTAAGCTTGCAATACTGAATCAGCTTCGGAATAAGTCCGTCTTTCTGCATGAGTAAGGCCATGTGAAGATGTTCACCATCCACCTGCTGATGGCCTTCCTCAACTGCAATGTTCTGGCAATCTATGATTGCCTCTTGTGCTTTTTGTGTGTACTTTTCTATATTCATTCTAAAACCCCTTTCAGAAACGTAATAAAGCTGACAGTCTGCCTGTCAGCTTTATTGTAATATGCACAGAAGTCTCTGTCAACAGTTTTTTAGCACTCATCTGCAGGGAGTGCTAATAATTCTGTTTTTCTACTTTTAACTTGAACTTCATGTAAACCGGATTATGATCCGAATCCATAAACTTCAAATCCACTACATCCGCATCTATTACCTCTACATTATCCGAGATAAGAAATCCGTCTACGGTAACAACGAAAGTTCTTTCCGGAATGTAGCCCACATCACAATTGCGGCACGATGGAACCGGCTTCTCCCCACTGTGGGGTGCCACCAGACTGATACCCTCCGGCAAATCCTTTACAGGAAAAGGTTGTGCCCAGGAATGCCCCTCTTCGCTTATTCCGAAGATTTTGCCCGAATCTCCCAGAAGATCCATATTGCAGTCACCGCCGGCAACCACATAGTTGCCATCTTCATAGTCCTTTCTCATATCCTCTGCGAGCATGGCCAGCTGCCTTTTCACAACGGTTTTATCGGAAGTGTATGCCGAAAGATGGAAATTATAGAGACACAGCTCTTTGCCGTCAGCTGCCGGAATACGATTGATGCTGTATGCTCTGTCAAGGTCAACCAGTTTGGCTAACCCCTCCTGAATCGGCAGGCTTCTCCTTGTGGAATCCGTAATATCATAGGCCGACATGGTCAGTATGCCGGACATATTCTTTCCGTGGGGGCGGGTGATGGGATAGAACAGGTACGGCGAATCGTAATTAACGGCAAATGTGCTGTCATATACTGCAAAGCTTTCCGCTCCGGTTATTATCTCCTCTTCGTCAACCTTATATGTTCTGGTTCCCTTCTTGTCAACCTCCTGAACCATATAAAAATCCGCATTCTGTCCCTCTAAGATCGCATTAATATCCTCCATGTTTGCCAGAAGCTCCTCTTTGCTTCGCGCCCTGGATTCTTTACCGCCATCCATAAAGAAAGTGAAGTCCTGAACATAGGCTCCGAAGCCGATGTTAAATGATATCGCCTTCAATTCCTCATTGACGGGGACCGCAGCCACGGTTGCTCTCTTCTTGACTTCAAGCTTCTGGTTATCCGGAATTCTGTTATATGACAACAGTACATATGCCGCATAAATCCCTGCAATGAGGAGTAGCGCCAGTATTATCAGTCCTACTGTTTTAAGTATTCTTTTCATATTCTTTCACCGCAAACAGTTATATACCTGTTTATTCAGAGACTACTCAACCATTGCACCCTCTATTGCAGCATCAAACATCGAGAAATCATTATCTGTATTTGTATATGTAGTGTCTGGTTTCGATCTGTAGGCCATCCCGTCAAGCTCCACA
>CAYFQD010000009.1:26744-62938 GCA_964345275.1 uncultured Oscillospiraceae bacterium | reverse complement strand
ATTTGGTGCCAACAAAGAGGAGTATGACGATATCAAGTGGTACAGAAATGCCAATGCCTGCAGGGACAGAGGAATTCCTTTCGGAGTGTATCTCTAATCCTATGCGGACAGTGTGGCCGATGCAAGAGATGAGGCTGAGCATGCCCTCAGACTTCTTGATGGATATCAGCCGGACTATCCGGTATATTACGACCTGGAAGACAAGGTTGTCGCTAAAGCAGGCAGCAGAAATATCAAAAAAATGGCCAGGGAGTTTTGCGGAATGCTGACGGATAACGGATATAGGGCCGGTATATATGCCAGCAAGAACTGGTGGGAGAACAAGCTTGGGGTTAAGAAAGGTTCCACATTTGAGGGCTATGACAAGTGGATGGCATATTGGACCATAAGTACAGGTTTTACCAGATATACTGATTCGGCATGTTCGGTATGGCAATGCACCAGCTGGGGCAAAGTGGACGGTATAAGCGGAAGGGTTGATCTCAACCTGCAGCTCAAGTCCAGGGAGGCCATGGATAAATACATGGAGGGAGCTTACACGGAATATACAGGTCCGGCTAAAGATGTGAAGGACTATGAAGCATATGTTTCCGCAGGCGGTGCAAGAACCAAGGACGGACCGGGATCCGGATTTCTAAAGAGCGTAACTCTTGAGGGAAGAACCGGGGTCACCATAACGGAAACTGCCAGGGGCTACGGCAGAATAGGAGGGGAAGACGCGGGAGAAGCAGCCGGCAAGTGGATTCCTCTGTCAGCCTTGAAGAAGCCGAAAGATGTTTACGGAATGGAGACCGTTGAGGGAGAGGTGAAGCTTGTTGCCTATGATGGCACGATGTTCACATCCAGATGGTACAAAAAGAACGGATGCAAATACTATTTCGGTGAGGACGGAGTCATGTATACGGGAACCCGAATCATCAATGATATGAAATATGAATTTCTCGATGATGGCAGGAGTGTAGTATACAAGGCTAAAATCAAGAAGAAGATTAACAGACGCAAAGGCCCGGGAACGAAATATGCGAAAACGGGAACGCTGGCAAAGAATCGTGCGGTTTAGCAGAACTGAGAGGAATTAAACATGTTTATTTACAAGCTGAAGAGAATTGAGAGAGCCCTTATAGCGGCTGTGCTGATCCTGTCTCTGGCTTTGACGCCTATATTTGCATCTGATGTAAACGCGGCGGCTAAGGATGTGGAAGATAAGGCTGACAGCTGGAGATATGAGGCGGGGCAGATCGACGAGGATGCCGATAAGACCGTATACAGAGATGGAGACGGCGAACTGCAGACCGGCACCGAGTCCATCGGCGGGTGTACCCGCGCATGGAGTAAAATTGGGGCAAACTTTTATAATAACAAGGGAGACATAATTGTTGGTGCCACCAGGAAGGGTATAGATGTAAGCCGGTGGCAGAAAACCATCGACTGGAACAAGGTAAAGAATTCATCGGATGTTGACTTCGTTATAATCAGATGCGGATACGGGAACGATAAGACCAGGTATGATGACTCCAAATGGCTCGAGAATGTGAAGGCCTGTGAGAAGTACGGCATTCCCTACGGAGTGTATCTTTATTCCTATGCTGATTCAGTAGCCGATGCCAGAAGCGAGGCCAGGCATACCCTGAGGCTTCTGAAAGGGTTTAACCCGGCATATCCGGTATTCTACGATCTTGAGGACAAGGTGGTAAGAAGGCAGGGAAGAGCCAATATCATCAAATTTGCCCAGACATACTGCGCCATGATAGAGGATGCAGGCTATGATGCAGGAATATATGCCAGCCTTAACTGGTTCAGAAAGTATCTGAACGATCCTTCACTGGATAAATACACCAAATGGGTGGCTCAGTGGAACTCGACCTGCACTTATGAAGGTACCTTCAGACTCTGGCAGTGTACCAGTAACGGTTCGGTTCCGGGGATAAGAGGCAGAGTCGATATAAACTTTGATTTTGCACCTATTGGAAATGTGTCCGAACAGGAGGATGTCTACAAGGCTGTCACAACAAGCAATCTCAATTACAGGACAGGACCGGGGACCAGTTACCCTAAGAAAGGCACCTATAAGAAAGGGACGATCCTGGTGATCAGGGCAAAGACATCTAACGGCTGGGGCAAACTGAGCAACGGCAATTATGTCAGCCTGAAATACACGAAAAAGCAGAACACCGTTATAAATGCCGGAACCAGGGGCTACAAGGCAAGAACGACAGGCAGGGTAAATTACAGAACCGGTCCGGGAACCAACTACGCCAAGGTAGGAACATACAATAAGGGTAAGACGATAACAATACTGTCAAAGACAAATAACGGATGGGGACAGATGAGCAACGGATATTACATCAGTCTCAAATGGACAAAGAAGGCAACTTCTTACAATAGTTCTTACAAGGTTCAGACTACAGAAAATCTTAACTACAGAACCGGCCCGGGAACCAAATACGCAAAGAAGGGCACTTACAAGAAAGGAAAAACCCTTACGGTGGTATCTGTTACCAAAGGCTGGGGCAAGCTCAGTAACGGCTATTATGTTTACCTGAAATATACAAAGAAGAGATAACATGATCAAAGAGAAAAATATGATGAAACACAGAGAAGAATATGAGAACTGGATGGCTTCAGACAGTCTGACGACCGGGGAGAAAGAAATTCTCAGACAGATGTCCCATGAGGAAATATATGAAGCCTTTTATAAGGATGTGGAATTCGGAACAGCAGGAATGCGCGGCATAATGGGACCGGGCACAAACAGAATCAACAGGTACACCATAAGAATGGCAGCCAGAGGGCTGGCAGAAATGCTTAGAAAGAGAGCTGAACCCTTTGGCGGGCGAATCCCCAGCGTTGCCATAGCATATGATACGAGGAACAATTCCGAAGAGTTTGCTCAGGAGACTGCAGCAGTGCTGGCGGCAGCGGGAGTTAAAGCTTATCTCTTTGACAGATACTCGCCGGTACCGCTTCTTTCCTATGCGGTAAGAGAGCTCCACTGTGACGGAGGAGTGGTAATAACAGCCAGCCACAACACAAGCGAGTACAACGGCTTTAAGGTCTATGACGAAACCGGATGCCAGATGAAGCCTGAAGCGGCGGGAATTATTGCAGCAAACATGAAGGCTCTGGATAATCCGCTGGACATTGAAACCGCCCGGATTAACAACACTCAAACGGTTGATATTATCGGCGAAGATATTTGTGACGGGTTTCTGGAAACCATAAGAAGCTGCGGAAGCAATAAGGAAGCGGGATATGATGAGGAAGCAGCCGCGGGTGATCTGGGAGTCGTGTACACATCTATTCATGGAGCAGGCAGGGATTTTGTCATGAGCACGCTCAGTGCAAACGGTTTCAGCAACCTGACACTTGTAAAAGAGCAGGCTGAATTTGACGGAAACTTCCCTACAGTTAAGAAACCGAATCCCGAGGATGCCGAGGCTCTTGAGAAAGCTGCGGAAATTGCCGTTGCAGAGGGCAAGGACATTATAATCGGAACGGACCCGGACTGTGACAGAATCGGTGTAGGGGTGATAGACAGGAACGGTGATGGTGTTAAGGTTACATACCTTACCGGAAACGAGACCGGAGCACTACTCATAGATTATCTGAGCAGAACCGCTGAAAAAACCGAATCCAGGCGCGTTATAACCACCATAGTGACGGGCGAAATGGGACCTGCCATAGCACAGTCCAAAGGTATCGCGGTAGACAGAACTCTCACCGGGTTCAAATACATAGGAGAGATTATGAACAGCTTGGAGGCTGAGGGGCGTGAAGAGGAATTTCTTATGGGTTACGAGGAGAGCTACGGTTATCTGATGGGACTCCATGCCAGGGATAAAGATGGTGTTTCCACCGCACTGGCAGTTTGCAGAATGGCGGCATATCACAAGGCAACAGGCAAAACCCTTACAGATGTTCTGGAGGAGTTAAGGGAAGAACATGGTTACTGGATGGACAGTCAGAACTCTCTGGTCTATGAGGGAGCTGCAGGGGAACAGACTATGAAGGCAATCATGGAGAGATTAAGAGAACTGAAAAGCAGTATCTTCCAGGGTGTTGCCCATGTGCTTGGCAGAGCCGGATATACAGACTACAGCCTGGGTGCAGGGGGTCTGGATAAGGCGGATGTACTGAAATACACTTTTGAAGACAGTTCCTGGGTGGCAGTCCGCCCTTCGGGTACTGAACCAAAGATAAAAATATATTACTGCATCAGGGGAAGCGACAGGGAAGAAGCTGAAAATAAGATACTCAGAGCCGCAGAATGCGTGCACAGTGTATGTTGATTTGACAATATAGTTTTTGATATAATAACCCGATGGGTAAATATTGGTAATTATGGACGAAAGAGAACGACAATACAGAGAATATCTTGCTTTGCGAGAGAAGGGCGCCTGTGAACTGGAGCAAAAAGAGAGCAGAAACAGCTCTGTTGAGCACACCCCTTACGGAGATTCGGAGTTCAGAAGGCGCAGACTGGAACAGCAGAGACGCCAGCAGGAAATGCAGGAGTACCTGGCGGCCAGGGAATCGGACAGGAGCGGAGAATCCAGATCACGCAGGGAAGAGAAAAAAGCAGCATACAGGCAGCAGCAGACGAAGAAGAAAAAGCGAAACAGAAAGATTGCCGGAAGAACGGCTAAGATCCTCGCTGCTGCGGCAATAGTAACTGTTGCCGCACTGCTGTTTTTTGTCATAAGCTCGCTTAACAATGTTACCCGGATAGATGTTGATCAGAATGCTATCGGTATCAATCCTGCAGTGGATGATGAACTGTCCGGCTACAGGAACATTGCTGTTTTGGGAATAGATGCCAGAGACATGGTAAATGCCAAACCATCCCGCTGTGACAGTATTATTGTGGCCAGCATTAATAAGGAAACAAATGAGATAAAACTGTTTTCGGTTTTCAGGGATACCATGCTGGATCTTGGCGGAGATGAAGGCCTGGACAAGGCGGCTCACGCATACTACTATGGAGAGGCAGAGCAGACACTCTATATGCTGAACAAAAACCTGGATATGAATATTCACGATGTGGTTGTTGTCAACTGGAAGGCCGTAGCGGATACGGTTGATGCTTTGGGAGGCGTGGAAATAGATGTTGAGGAATCCGCACTGGGCGAAATGAACAAATATATTCCGGATTCTGCCAGGAATATAGGGAGAGAGAGTTCCCGGCTGGAACATGGCGGGGTACAGACTCTGGACGGAGTGCAGGCTGTAACCTATGCCAGAATAAGGAAGGATGCCGCTACGGGGGATTACAGGCGGAACGAGAGAATGAAAATTGTGGTTCAGGCTATGTTTGACAAGGCCAAGACCATTGATATCAGAGGGTTAAGGACCATATCGAAAGATATCTGTCCTCAGATAATGACTAATATGAGAACCAGACAGATGATGGGGCTCATGCTTAAACTTCCTCTATATGAAATGCATGACAGTACCACGGGATTTCCTTATGAAGTCGGCAGCTGGACCGGTGCCGCCTGGTATGGACCGCCGAAAAATCTGGCTGCGAATGTGTCAAAACTGCACGAGCAATTCTTTGATCAGAAAGGCTATGACCCGACGGAGGATGTCAAGCGGATAAGCAACGATATAATGTTGAAGACAGGAATATATTGATAAAAAAGGAAAACTGACGGGAGGCTTTATGGCGTACAGAAAGACAATCCTGATACTGTTTGGCGGTCAGTCCTCTGAACATGAGATCTCGAGAAAATCGGCAGCATCCGTACTGGAAAATATCAATAGCGAAAAAAATGAAATATTGAGAGTCGGAATAAAGCAGGATGGCACATGGTTACTGACGGAGGCCTCCGTTGAAGCTATCGAATGCGGAGCCTGGGAGAGCTGCGGGAGTAACAGAGCGGTGCATCTGGCTCTGGATCACAGTCGCCGGCTGATGTTTACCGGAACTGAGGAGAGCATGTATATTGATGTGGTGTTTCCGGTTCTTCACGGCAGAAACGGCGAGGACGGAACTATGCAGGGACTTCTTCAAATAGCGGGAATCCCTTTTGTCGGCTCAGATACCAAATCTTCGGCAGCATGTATGGACAAGGCGGTAACAAAGGCTCTTGTCGATCAGGCCGGCATATGTGAACAGGCAAAGTGCTGTGTGGTTCATAGAGGCTGCAATGTACAGGATACGGCGTATATGATAGATGAATTTTTCGGCAGTGAATACCAGCTCTTTGTTAAACCGGCCAACTCCGGATCCTCGGTAGGCATAAGTAAGGTCGGCAATCTTTCGGAACTGCCACGGGCGATGGAAATTGCCTTTGCGGAAGATGACAAAATTTTAGTGGAGAAAGCAATCGTCGGAAGAGAAATAGAGGTTGCTGTTCTGGGAAATCGTGAGGGCAGCAGGGGACCTGAAGCTTCATGCATCGGAGAAATATTTGCGGCGAACGAGTTCTATGACTACACCGCTAAATATGAGGATGTTGGTTCCAGAACTTCAATAGTCAATGATTTGCCGGATATTCTGGAGAAAAAAATTCGTGAGACTGCGATAAATATATATAAAGTAATGGGTTGTGACGGTATGGCAAGGGTGGACTTTTTTCTGACTCCCGGGGCTGAAGGAAACTGCCATGACGGAGAAATTGTTTTTAACGAAATAAACACTATACCGGGATTCACAAAAATAAGTATGTACCCGCAGCTCTGGGAGGCATCGGGGATACCATATGACCGGCTGCTGGACAGACTGATTGAATTAGCACTTGAAAAGAAGAAAAACCCCCAAACCGTTGAAATTTGAGGGTTTATAATTGGCGAGGCACCCGGGATTCGAACCCGGAACCGGCAGATTCGAAGTCTGATACTCTATCCGTTGAGCTAGTGCCCCGTACAGCCACTATATTATAGTAATATAAAAATGGAAAATGAGCAAGAGTAGAAATTATTTAGCTGCAAACTTAATACCCGCCAGAACAAGCCTGCTTATCTTTATGATAGCACTGCTTCTGGCTGAAATGATCTTCATGATGGTGGTCCTCATACTGAATATGTTTCCGCTGATGTATGTCATGATAACAATGGCCGTCATTGTTATTGTAGACATTATTATATTGAAGCTGTTCAGTGCAAGAAAAAAGAACACCTTGCAGCACTTAGCGGGACTGATAGTTATGATGATTTTTGTCTCATTTCTGCTGCTTATTGGATACTATCTGCTGAGCACCCTTATTACTACAAGCAAAATCACTGTAGATGATGATAAGGTGAGTGCCGTAGATGTTACAGAGGAGCCGTTTAATGTTTTTATTTCCGGCAGCGATTCGAGAGAATCCGTCAGGGAGGTTTCGAGAAGCGATGTAAATATGATAATGACGGTTAATCCTAAGACACATACCATCCTGTTAACTTCTATCCCGCGGGATGCCTATGTTCCATTGGCAAGTAACGGTCAGATGGATAAGCTGACCCATTCGGCGGTCTACGGAATCGATGAGGCGGTTAACACGGTCTCGAACTGGACAGCGATCGAAATGGATTACTATGTGCGGGTTGATTTTAAGATGCTTAAAAATCTGGTGGATGCTGTGGGCAGAATTCCCGTCGAAAATGAACAGGAATTTCATTCACACACCAAAGGCTTCTACTTCAGAGAGGGAAAGATTGACATGAGCGGGTCACAGGCTCTTGAGTTTGTCAGAGAGAGAAAGGCTTTTGAAAAAGAGGATCAGCAGAGAATTCTTAACCAGCAAAAGGTTCTTAAGGCAATCATCAAAAAGGTTGTAAACAGCAAAACCCTGATATTGAGCTATACCAAAATACTGGATGCCATTGAAGGACATATGATAACCGATTTTTCCAGCAACGATATCGCCAAACTTGCCAGATTCCAGCTTAAAGGAATGCCTGAATGGGAGATAAAAACCCAGGCGATAAAGGGTGAAGATGAATTGAAGGGTACATACAGCATGGGCTTCAGCAGACCTCTGAATGTCTGCGTTATAGACGAGAAGTCCAAGGAGAAGGCTATTGCTAATATCAATAAAATGATGGAAGAAGAAGAATGAAACCCGAGAACAGGATTTATGCAGCAATAGATAACAGAAAAGTGGCAATAATAGGCGCCGGCTATGTAGGTGCTTCAATTGCGTATGCACTTACAATAAGGGACCTTGCCAGCGATATTGTTCTGGTGGATATAGATGAAAAAAAGGCTGAAGGTGAGGCTCTCGACATTCAACACGGCATACCGTATATGGGCACATCATCCGTTCGTGCCGGTGACTATTCGGACTGCAAGAACTGCGATCTGATAATAATTACAGCCGGTCGTAACAGACGCTACGGGGAGAGCCGTCTGGATATGATAAATGATAACATAGTTATAATCCGCGATGTGGTGGATGAAATACGCCCATATTACACTCACGGCGCCATAATGATGGTTTCAAACCCGGTTGATATCATGACATATAAGTGTGCTGAATGGATGGATCTGCCCAATGGCAAAGTTTTTGGAACGGGCTGCGTCCTGGATACTTCCAGACTGGTAAGAAGCATTGCAAACTACACTAAACTCAATATAGAGGCAATCAAGTGTAATATTGTAGGTGAGCACGGCGACTCTCAGTTTCCGGTATGGAGCAGACTGGCAATTGCCGGGGTTCCCATGGACGAATACTGTGAGAATGTCAGTCTGGCCTGGGGGGATGAGCAAAAGCAGGTGCTGTACAATCAGACCAGAGAGATGGGCGCTGAAATCATCGGCGCCAAGGGCAGAACACACTACGGAATTGCAACATGTGTATGTTCGCTGGCGGATGCGGTATTGAATCAGAGGCTGACAATAGCACCGGTGACATCACCTCTTACAGGTGAATACGGAATCCGGGATGTGTCCTTGAGCATACCTTCAATCGTCGGCGTAAACGGTGTGGAGCACAGACTTGAGGAGCACTGGATCGATGAAGAAAGAGAAAAGCTTCAGGAGAGTGCAAATATGCTGAAGGAAACACTTATGAAGTTATAACTGCTGAAAGAGAGTCCATACATGAATCTGATACAGAAGGAATTAAAAAATCTCATGACACTGTACTATCTGGTCAAGCTGGATAAGAAGGTGCCGACAGATAACAAGGCCATTAAAAAGAGGCAGAATAAAAAAGTACATAAGATGATGAAGGCTGCATATAAGCATCCCTTCTACCGAAAAAGATTTGATGAAAACGGCCTGACACCTGATGACTTTCACTGCGCCGAGGATCTGGCCAGGTTCCCGATTCTGAACAGAACGGAACTGAGGCTGTGGATGCAGCAGGAGTTAGAAGAGAATCCGGACAAGAGGGACAACTGGGAAATTTTCAGCACCAGCGGTTCTTCCGGAATTCCGCTTAAGTTTATGCTCACTCACAGAGAGGCCGCATGCATGAACGCCAACTGGATAAGGGTGACCATGTTTACCGGATACAAACCTTTCACGGAAAAGATGATTACCTTCCTTACCACTCACTCCAAGGTTGACCCTGAAAAGGGGGATTCATTTATTCAGAAGCTGGGACTTTTACGAAGAAAAATAGTACCGGAGCACCTGTATGTGGGAGAGGGCATGAGAGATCTCATTGAGCTGGTGAACGAATATAAGCCGGACATGATCTGCTTCAGAAAAAATGTTCTGGTCAGAATGGCCATATACGCGAGAAATCACGGACTGAAGATTCATCAGCCCAAGGCCTATACACCTGTAAGCGAAATGGTCGATGAGATTACAAGGAATCTTCTGGTTGATACCTTCGGCCCCAATCTGTTCGATGCATATGGATGTAATGAGACGGGCAGCTGTGCGGTCAAACTTCCGGGCAGTGACCTTTTCTATATATACAACGACACTCATGTGCTGAATCTTGTTGATGATGAAGGCAACCTGACCGATGACGGACGGCTTATAGGGACCACACTCTACAAGAAAGATTTTCCTATTATCAATTATGAAATTGGCGACACCGCAACTTCAGTAATGAAGGATGGTGTAAGATATATCAAAACCATCAAGGGCAGGACCAACGATCTGGTTCAGCACGCCGGCGGGGCAGAAACTTCTGCAACTGAACTCATGAAGATTCCTAACGGTATTGTCGGAATTTCACAGTTCCGATATATTCAGGAATCCATTGATGAAATCAGTATCCTGCTGGTAAAAGATCCGCTCAATGAACAGCATTCGAAAGAAGAGATAGAGGTCTTCTTTGAAAAGAAGATTGAGGAGCTCTACGGTTATCCGGAATATAAGCTCACTTTTAAATGGATGGACGAAATACCGCCGGATGAAAATGGCAAGATGCGATGCTTTATATCTAAAGTAACGAAGGAGAAGTAACGAGGGAGAAGAGATGGTACCTTTTAACAGACCACCCTTTGTCGGGAAAGAAATCGAATATATTCAGCAGGCAATAGACAGCCGCAAAATCTGCGGAGATGGTGAGTTCACAAAAAAATGCAACAGATGGCTTGAGGAGAGGACGGGCAGTGTTAAGGCTCTGCTTACCACATCCTGCACCCAGGCACTGGAAATGTCGGCAATACTGTCAGATGTGCAGCTGGGCGATGAGGTTATCCTCCCGTCGTTCACTTTTGTATCGACGGCCAACGCCTTTGTCATGCGCGGTGCCAGGCTGGTTTTTGTTGACATCAGACCGGACACAAAGAACATCGATGAGAAGCTCATTGAAGATGCCATTACTCACAAGACCAAGGTTATTGTGGCGGTTCACTACGCCGGAGTAAGCTGTGAAATGGATACGATTCTGGACATTGCAGCGAGACACAATCTCATAGTTGTCGAGGATGCGGCACAGGGGATGATGTCAACCTATAAAGGCAGGGCACTGGGAAGCATGGGTGAATACGGTTGTTTCAGTTTTCATGAAACCAAGAATTACACCATGGGCGAGGGAGGAGCCATATTAATACGGGATAAGTTCAAAGTAGAAGAGGCTGAGATTATCCGTGAGAAAGGCACTGACCGGAGCAAGTTTCTGAGAGGCCAGGTGGATAAGTACTCATGGGTGGCCATGGGCTCATCCTTTCTGCCAAGCGATATCAATGCGGCCTATCTGTTTGCACAGCTGGAGGTGGCAGAGGAGATAAACAAGGACCGGCTGTCAAGCTGGAATTTATACTATGAAATGCTGAAGCCTCTGCAGGATGCGGGAAAGCTGCACCTTCCGGTTGTTCCTGAGGAGTGCATCCACAACGCCCACATGTTCTATGTGGTTACCGGCACCCTGGAGGAGAGAAGTGCACTGATCAGTTTCCTGAAAGAAGCTAAGATACACTCCGTATTTCATTATGTTCCTCTTCACTCGGCAAGAGCCGGACTCAAGTATGGCAGATTTCACGGAGAGGACAGGTATACGACTGCAATAAGCAGAAACCTGCTGAGGCTTCCTATGTACTACGGTCTCAGAGCTGAGAAAGTCGAAGAGGTTTGTCACAGAATAAAAGAGTTTTACAAGTAAGGAGAAAGAAGACATGAAAGGAATAGTTCTGGCAGGGGGAAAGGGAACCCGTCTGTATCCGATGACAAAGTCAGTATCCAAGCAGCTGCTTCCCATTTACGATAAACCGCTTGTTTATTATCCTATTTCGGTTCTGCTGCTTGCGGGAATCAGAGAAATACTGATCATATCCACACCGCAGGATATAGATGATTACAGGAACCTTCTTGGAGACGGACACAATTTCGGAGTTGATTTTCGCTATAAGGTCCAGGAACATCCTCGCGGTCTGGCCGATGCCTTTATTATAGGTGAAGAATTCATCGGAGATGATGATGTGTGCCTGGTACTGGGGGACAATGTGTTTTACGGCCCGGATATGACAAAGATTTTAAATGATGCTCAGGCTCAGATCGATGAAAACGGCGGAGCCATGGTATTCGGTTATCCGGTTAAGGACGCCACATCATTCGGCGTTGTTGAATTTGACGAGGATAACAATGTTATTTCCATCGAAGAAAAACCCGCACAGCCTAAGTCCAACTTTGCCGTTCCCGGGCTTTACTTCTACGACAATAAGGTAATCGGCATTGCCAAGGCGGTCAAACCGTCGGCAAGAGGAGAAATTGAAATTACTTCTGTAAACAGTGCTTATCTGGAAGAGGGCAAACTGAAGGTTGCTCTCATGAAGAGAGGCATGGCATGGCTGGATACCGGTACGCCGGATGGAATGCTCAAAGCGGCGGAATTTGTCGAGGCGGTTCAGTCCAGACAGGGATTTTATATAGCGTGTCTGGAAGAAATAGCATGGCGCCGGGGATTCATCGGCGATGCGGAGCTGGAAGCCATCGGTGAAGAGCTTAAGATGACGGATTACGGTCAGTATATACTGTCCCTTGTCAGATAGATCTTTGATATGCTTTCTTTAATTGCAAAAGCTCTAAAAAAAACAAACAATATAAAAAGGAGTTCGTACATATGGAACTCCATTAACGCTATGATGTCGGCGGCCCAATGTCCTGTCATCCTCATGGTGATGACCAGAACCAACGGAATTTACGATGCCGGCATCTTTTCTATTGCCTTTGCGGTAGCATCGCTTATGCTCCATGTGGGCCAGTACGGATTGCGAAGATTCCAGTCATCTGATATTAATGAGAGATTCACCTTCGGCGAGTATCACGGTGTTCGCATAATCACCAGTGCCGCCATGCTTCTGGCCAGTGGCGCCTACTGCGTGTACGGTTTCCTGTTCAGGGATTATTCGGCGAGCAAATTTACCGTAATCTTTCTGGTTTGCGGGCTGAAATGCATCCAGGGCTATGCCGATGTTTACCACGGCAGATTGCAGCAGGTGGGTCGCCTGGATATAGCCACAAAGGCGTCCTCAGCCAGATATATAATAGAAATGGCAGTCTTTACAGGCGTGCTGATTATAACGCGGGATCTTCTGATTTCTACTGCCGTTTGCCTGGTTATATCAGCAATAACTCTGCTGGTCACAACAGTGAATGTATCAGGAGAGTTTTGTACTATTAGACCGTCATTTGAAACAATGAAGATGAAGCTGCTGTTCTTCAATGGATTCCCGCTCTTTGTAAGCCTTTTTCTGAATATGTACATAAGCAATGTGCCCAAATACGCTATTGATGCCTATTTGACTGAGGAGATTCAAGCCATATACAATCTGATATTCATGCCGGCATTCATGGTTCAGCTCATCGCTCATTTCATTTTTAATCCGATTATAACGACCTATGCCCGGCTGTGGCTTGCTGAAGAATATTCCGAGTTCAGAAAGCTGATTAATCTCATAAAAAAACAGTGCCTGCTGGTTCTGGGGCTGACGGTACTGGGACTCGCCATAGCCTTTACCATAGGCATACCTGTTCTCTCTTTTATATTCGGAGTAGATCTGTCAGATTACAAGCCCGAGCTTTGCATAATAATGGCAGGCGGAGGAGCCCTGGCTTATGCCACATTCTTCAGCACCGTAATAACTATAATCAGAGCTCAGTTTTCGCTCCTGATCTGCTACGGGGCAACGGCTGTCGCTGCCAAAACTCTTTCCGGAATTATAGTTCAGAATTACGGAATAATGGGTGCGGCGGTCCTCTATTCCGTACTTATGGGCATACTGGCGGTGATCCTCTTCGTTATTACAGCTGTTAAACTAAAGAAACAGGGCAGGAAGCTGAAATAAGGTCCGAATGCATTACTCTACCTGGATATCAATGTTCTTGAGCGCTTCATTGAGGGCGTCAACGGACTCTTCAAGAGTTGCTCCCTTTGTAATCACATGACCTATGCGGTGAGGTCCCACCCTGAACTTATGAACCTTATCGCCGGGCTTGAAGTCGAACTGAATATCAACGATATTTTCGGCGGCGGGATTTTTATTTTCCTGTGAGATAATCGTACCGTCTTTATGGCTCATGAGAAGCATACTGGCATTGGGAACACCCTTACAGGAATCTGCAGGAGTACCGTCTCCGGCAGAGAAGTCAACTTCCTGACCTAAAGCCGTGAGCAGAATCTTCTCGTAGTAATCATAGCCATAGTAGATTGAAACCAGTTCCGCCAGGCAGGTGGCACCGGACCGGCCGCCGATTTCCAGTACATAGACCTTGTTGTCTCTCATTATGAAGTCGGCATTGATTGCACAGTTGTCAAGCCCCATGGCCTTTATGGCCAGCTTCAGCTGGTTTCTCACATCTGCCATTACTGACGATTCCAGCCTGTATGGGGCGAAGTGACCTATAGGAACACCTGTATCCCCTTCAAAGATATAATCTCCGTGGGGCAATATAAACTTGACCTGGCCATCTTTGACAAAGGCCTGTGCGCCGAACTCCTCGCCATCAATAAACTCCTCAACTATAAAGTAATCGGAGCGGGTGTTTTCAAGCACATAGTTTCTTGCAGATGCAAAATCATCAACTGAATTCACCTTGGTGATTCCACGGCTTCCGGAAGAGTCGACAGCCTTAAACATAAAAGGGAGGGACATCCTTTCGAGCTTTTCAATATATTTTTCGTCATCAAGGTGAATCTCCCGGAATTTGGCGGTTCTTACACCGGCCTTCTCATAGCAGCTCTTCATGAGAAGCTTATCGGTGGCGATTTCAGCCGACTTGAAACTCAATCCGGAAAGACCAAGTGTATCGCAGACTCTGCCGATGGTTATAACGGCAACATCGGTTCCCGTTGTTACTATTCCGTCGATTTCTTCGAGACGGGCTATAGAGAGGATTTTACCGTAATCGGTAGTGTTTTCGTAATAAACTTTATCAGCCAGCTGGAAACCGGGATAGTTTCCCCGGATACTGGCGACGATTGTGTAAAGTCCCATTCTTTTAGCGGCTTTAATAAGTGGCACCTGGTAGATACCGGCACCGAGAATCAGTATTTTTTTCATGAATCCTAATTATCTTTCTTTCCTGTATAGATATTGCGTATGACATACTGCGGGTTATTGCTCTGTGCCAGATACATCCGGCCCAGATACTCACCGATGAGACCCAGAAAGAGCATAATCAGCCCGGAGAAAAAGCATATAGCAACCATGAGCGAATACCAGCCTACGGCACTTGTAGGTGCAAGCAGCTTCTTGAGAATTATCCCCAAAGCGCCCAGAATGCTGAGCAATGAGAAGAATATGCCGGCATTTCTGGCGATTCTCAGCGGCACTATAGAATAGCCCATAACATTAGACCACAACCCTATGAGTTTACTCAGGGTGTAGCCGGACCGGCCATAGGTGCGGTCAAAGTGTTTAACCGGTACGCTGGCGATATTTCTTGTAGTTCTCAGGAAAAGTCCCTGCAGATGAGAATACTGGCTCCTGTACTGAATAACATAGTCGCGGACAAACTTTTTAATGATCCAGAAGCTGGATGTCTTCATATCCTTAGGCTTGCCGATGAGAATACGAAAGGCTGCATAGTTCATCCAGCTTCCGAAGTTTCTGAAGGCCGAGTGCTTCTTATCGGGATAGTATCCGTACACTATATCAAAGCCTTCATCGAACTTCTCAAAGAGAGCAGGTAACTGTGACGGATGTGTCTGACCGTCATCGTCCATGGCTATGAGAGCATCTCCGGATGCCTCGTTCAGCCCCGCCATTACCGCATTGTGCTGACCGGCATTCTGAGCCAGCTCCACAACCTTGACGCACCGGTAATCGTCAGCCAGGGTCCTGAGCGTACGTACCGTCTCACCTCCGTCCGGTGAATGGTCATCCACAAGTACAAACTCATAAGGTTTACGGCCTGTTTCCTCCAGTACTTCTATTGTTTCTTCCACAACCTCTCTGATTGATTGAGAGGATTTAAAGCAAGGTATTATTATCGAATAAAGCATGTTTGTCCCTCATATTTATAAGCACTTAATCCATTTTAATCTTACTGAGCACAATAATCAAGTTGAAACTCGGGATTGCAATTTGAAACCCCTGAGCGAGTTGACACTGTCTTCACAACTGGTGTAGAATAATCGAGACTTATCGGCGTTTAGAGCACAGAAAAGATGCAGTAATTATGGATACATTAAAAAAACATTTTAGAAACTTCCTGAGGAATCATGCGGGTCTCAGAGTATGGGTCAGAAAGATTCATGTGGCTCTGAAAGGAAGCAGATACAGAAGAATAGCAAAAAATGTTAAAGTAGATAAAAAGATGGTTGTCTTTGAGACTTTTATGGGCAGACAGTACGGATGCAATCCCAAGGCAATTTACGAATACATGCTGACCGACAGCCGGTTTGATGATTACCGATTCGTGTGGATATTGGAAAATCCGGACAAGGCCGAAGGAATCAAGGAGCTGGAGCGGGCGGAAATTGTCAAAGCCAAGACGGACAGATATTATGAGGTTTATGCGAGTGCCGGATATGTGGTTACTAATTCTAACCTGGATTATGGAATAGAAAAGTCGCCGGATCAGGTTTTTCTGCAGACATGGCACGGGACACCGCTAAAGAGATTGAGATGTGATATTGAAGCGGAGGAGGGCAATGCTCTTAACAGCCTCAGTGAGATAAGGCAGAAGAACAGCCTGGATGTAGTCAGATATGACTACTTCATTTCACCATCGGCATTTGCAACAGAGAAGTTTACTTCGGCATTTGACCTGGAAGCCTTAGGCAAAGAGGATATTTTAATTGAAACAGGATACCCCAGAAACGATCTTCTGTTTGATTTTGATGAAAAATACTCGCGGCAGGTTAAGGAGAGCCTGGGAATAGCAGAAGACAGGAGAAAGATTATTCTCTATGCACCGACTTTCAGGGATAACCAGCATGACGGTGCCGGATATACTTATGATCTGCACCTGGATTTTGACCGGCTGAAGGAAGTACTGGCAGATGAATACCTGGTACTTTTCAGGGCCCATTATTTTGTCGCCAATCAGTTGGACTTTAATAAATATGAAGGGTTTGTACTGGATGTGTCGGGGCTGGATGATATTACACCTCTGTACACCATAGCGGATTTGCTGGTAACGGACTATTCCAGCGTTTTCTTCGACTATGCCTGTCTGAAGCGGCCAATGGTTTTTTATATGTACGACCTGGTTGAATATGAAGATGCGATCAGAGGTTTCTACCTGGATACAGACGAGCTTCCGGGACCTATTGTCAAGACCGAAGAGGAACTGATAACAGCTGTAAAAGATGGCTGCAGCATGGATTCTGAAGAGGTATATGACAGCAAGTATGAAGCCTTTTCGTCAAAGTACAATTATCTGGAGGATGGGGGAGCATCGAAGCGCGTATGCGACATCCTCTTTACTAAAGCTGGTATTAATAATATTCATTAAAAAGGAGAGACAGAAATGAGAAAAGATGTGCTTGATATTCTAAATGAAATCAGGGGAGATATTGATTTCGAAAAAGAGACCGGACTAATTGATGATAATCTTCTGGCATCATTGGATATCGTTGCCATTGTAGGTGAGTTTAACGATACATTCGATGTTGAAATTTCCGTTGAAGATCTGATTCCGGAGAATTTCAACTCGGTAGACGCAATGGTTGAAATGATTATGGCTGCCCAGGAATAAACGAATCGGGGATTTTTTAATGGCGTTTACATCATTCGTTTTTTTGATATTCGCATTGGCAACATGCCTGGCATATTATATCTGTCCTCTAAAGTACAGATGGTTTGTGCTGCTCATAGCCAGCTACACTTTTTACCTGCTGGCGAGTCCGAAGACCTTCATATTTGTACTTTTTACCACTATTGTTACCTTCTTCGGGGGTCTTTACATCGGCAAGTGCAATGAGAGGCATAAGCGATACATGGACGGGCACAAGGCTGAGATGTCCCGCGAGGAGAAGAGGGCGGCCAAGGCAGCAAGTCAGAAGAAAAAGCGTCGAATGGTGGTTCTGATTCTGATTATTGATTTTGGTATCCTGGCGGTTCTGAAGTATTTCAGATATTATCTGTCCGCACTGGGTATTATCGATGTGGGAGGACTGCTGCTTCCTCTTGGCATTTCTTTTTATACTTTCCAGTCGGCGGCCTACATATTCGATTTATACAGAAATAAGATTGAAGCCGACAGAAATATTCTGAAATTCGGTTTGTTTACGGCGTTTTTTCCGCAGATTGTTCAGGGGCCTATAAGCAGGTACGATCAGCTGGCGCATCAGCTTTACCAGGGTAACCGATTCGAATTTAAGAATCTGGCTCATGGCGCACAGCTGATTCTGTGGGGATTTTTTAAGAAACTGGTTATTGCCGACAGGGTGGGAATTCTTTGCAGCGCGGTTTTTGAAAGTCCCGGCAGCTATACGGGCGGAGCCGTGTTTGTTGCAGCTCTGTTCTATACCATACAGATCTATGCCGATTTTTCAGGCGGCATAGATATCGCCAGAGGCGTGGCACAGTGCATGGGAATTGACATGACATACAACTTCCGCAGACCGTATTTTGCGGACAGTCTGTCGGAATTCTGGAACAGATGGCATATGTCATTATCATTCTGGTGCAGGGATTATATTTTTTATCCTGTTGCCATGTCAAAATTCTTCGGCAAGCTGGGCAAAAGTCTGAGGAGTGTTCTCGGAGACCGGGTCGGCAAGCTGTTCCCTGTAATAATAGCGCAGTACTGCACTTTTATTACAATCGGCATATGGCATGGAGCCGAATTCAAATTTGTGGCTTACGGACTCTACAATGGAACCATTATCATTTTAGGATTGTTGCTGGAGCCCTATCTGAAGGCTCTGGCAGAGAAGCTCCACATAGATATGAAGGCGAAGTGGTGGAAATGCTTCAGTGTCATAAGAACATTTTTTATTGTAATGTGCGGAAGGTTTTTGCCTCGAGCCATATCCTTCCACATGGCTGTAACCATGTTCCTCTCCATGTTCAAACCCAACTTCGGAGTGCCTTTTGGCGAGACCATTATGAGCCTGGGGCTCACCGGCATAGATTTTCTGATCATTCTGATATGTTGCCTCATATGGTTTGGTGTCAGCTGGATTCAGGAAAATCACGGACAGTTGAGAGATATCATGGATAGAAAACCGCTGATCCTCAGATGGACGCTCCTGCTGACCATGTTCGCACTAGTTCTGTCTCTGGGAGTCTACGGACCGGGGTATGATGCCGGTGCGTTTATCTACAGAGGATTCTGAATCAGATCTTTCCTCTTTATCTTGCCGTTAAAGGTTCTTGGAATCTCATCTATAATCTCTATATATTTAGGCTGTTTGTTTGCGTCCAGTACCTCAGACAGAAAAATCTTAAATGCTCTGGCATCGTACTCCGCATCACCGTTGAGGGCGATAAACAGCTTAGGAGCCTGTCCAGTCAGAGGGTCATCAACCGGTATACAGGCACAGTCAGCAATCATATCGCTGCGGATAACCCTGCTCTCAATCTCTTCGGGGCTTATTTTGACCCCTCCGTAGTTGATTACATCGTCTTTTCGCCCCAGCATATAAATATATCCGTCCTCATCTATGTAACCCAGATCTTTTGTGTAGATATAGTCACCGTCAGGCATGGCTTCTCTTGTTAATTCCGGAGCCTTGAAGTACTCCTTCATATTTATCCTGCCTTTGCTGGCCAGAAAGCCGGGATTATCTATTGAAGACTGAATTTCATTGCGATTTTCATCGACTACAATAAATTGGGCATTGACTGCCGGTTTACCGATGCAACCTCTGCCCCGCGGTTTGCCGCCGGCTGTATCCTCATTGAAATCCATGAGACATGAGCAGCCTGCCTCGGTACTTCCGTAGAAGTTATACAGTCTGGTATCCGGAAGTATTTTTGAAAGATGAGCCTTATCCTCATCAGATAACGGGGCTGACCCCAACTGGATGTAATCCAGCACATCGGCGTAATCACCCAGTCTGTCTTTTGACAGCTTAAAAATAATTCCCAGCATACTCGGAGACAGGTCCATGGATGTAACACCATATTCGTCCATCATCCTGAAGACCTTTTTAAGCAGCATTATTCCGTCAACAAAAACCACGCTGCTGCCGTTAACCATGTTTGCGTAAGTTCTTCTCAATCCGTGGGAGTGACTGGCAGGCATTGGAATCAGCTCTACATTGTCGGGCTTCATTCTGACCCCTGTACACACATTCTCCGCTATGGCCACATTGCTGCCGTGAGTGAGAACGATGCCTTTGCTCTTGCCGGTAGTTCCCGTGGAAAAAAGGATCTCTGCCACATCTTCGCCGGTGGGAAAGTCAATTACACTGAGGTCATCGATGGAACCGTGATAGATGCCATCTCTCTCTTTTCCCAGCATGTAATCGGTGACACTGTCTATAGGCATATGGGGAATTGCTCCGGAGGCAATTCCGGCTTCGCTGAGTTCAGGAGCAGGCCTGACACCTATATGAAGCACAGCTTCTGTTTCGCCGGCAATTTCCAGGATTCTGCCTGATGCAGTATTCCTCTCAAGGGGTACAAAAATTCCCTTAAGCAACTGTATGGCAAAGGCGCAGATCATGTAATTCACGCTTTGATCGCACTCAACAACCACGCAATTTTCGCGGCCGACACCTATCTTTTCCAGTTCCATAGCCAGACCGCAGATGCTGTTCCACACTTCCTTATATGTCAGCGCCCGTTTCTCATCGGCCATACACAGCTTGTCCGGGTTTTTAACGGCATTATGCGCCAGATTCTCAACTATAGATTTATAATGCAAAATCTCCTCCTGTTTCTCCATTCAAATATGTATAATATTATACTATAAATAGATTGTTTAAAGTTATAATATAAGCATATACTTATAAGCAGCATGCACTAAGCAGGAGAATACTTATGGAAAAAAATGAAGAATATATAAAGGCCATAGCTGAGGCACGCAGCATTTCTCTGGCTGCGGAAAAAATGGGAATCTCTCAGCCGGCGCTCAGCTCTTTTCTGAAAAAGAAGGAAAGAGAAATAGGTGCCGTCCTCTTTGACAGATCCAAGCAGCCGCTGGAGCTGACCGAAGCGGGAAGCGTCTATCTGGATTACCTGGATCGCATGTCAGTACTTCAGAACGAAATGTCGCAGAATATCGCAGATATTGCAGGAATGAAGACCGGGCACCTGACTGTCGGAGGAGCCAGCTTCTTTAATATTGTGTATCTGCCGGAGGCGGTGGGTACATTTGTTGACAGATATCCGGGGATAAGCATTGAAATAATCGATGGTAAAGTCCCGGAACTGACAACAGGCGCTCAGAAGGGGGAGATGGATCTATTTATAACCCCCTTTACAGAAGAAGAAGATCGTTTCGTTTATGAGGAACTGCTGGAAGAAAAGATTTATATATGCGTGCCATCCGGCTGGAGCATAAATAAGGAGCTGGCAGAAAAAACTGTATCAGAAGAGCCTCTGACAGCCGGGGAATTCAAGAGACTTTGCGAACATACCTTCGTGGCTTTGAAACCTGATCAGCACATAGGTCAGAAACTGGAAGAAATTTTTGAGAAATACAATTGCCGCCCCGAACATATGATTCTGGCAGAGCAGACAATGACAACCCTGGCGCTTACAATGGCCGGTGTGGGAGTATCCCTCATTACCGACAGCAGCATACGCAACAGCTATATCAACGAAAAACCGGCTATATATATGGCGGATCGGGAAATATGCAAGCGCAAAATCTATGTAGCCTATCCAAAAAACAAATATCTTTCGAAAGCGGCGGAAGAATTCATTGAAATACTTAAAACTGTAAACCGGAAAAGCGGGTGAATGCTCATAATCTTTACAGAAACAACACTTTACATCTCTCGGATATAATAATATACTTATGGATACATAATTGCGAACTTATGGTTTAGTGCTATTCGGAGGGGCTTTTAATTATGAAAAAAAGAGTATTGATTATGGCGCTGGCTGTGTTGACAGCTCTCGGCATGTGTGCATCAATGACCGGCTGCGGTGAAGAAGAGGGAGATGGCGGCACATCTAAGTTAAAAATCGTACAGCAGTTTGGTATGGCCTACGCGCCGTTCCAGGTAATGGAGCAGCAGGGACTGGTAGAGGCTGCATATGAAGAAGCCACGGGAAAAACCGTAGAGGTTGAATACATTCAGCTTAATTCAGGCGGAACAATTAATGACTCATTTGCATCCGGCGATGTGCAGTTTGGAGCGATGGGTGTAGCACCGGCGATTACAGGTGTGATGAGCGGAGTGGGATATAAGATATGTTCGAATGTGTCGGCCCAGCCGCATAGGATTATGACAAGCAATCCTGATGCTAAGAGTCTTAAAGACATAGGTAAAGACCAGATTGCACTGGTCAATATAGGCAGTATTCAGCATATACTCCTGGCAATGGCGTGTGAAGAGGAGATGGGAGATGCCCACGCAATGGATAATAATATTGCGGCAATGGCTCACCCGGATGGAATGGCTGCACTGATTAACGGAGCGGTTGAGTATCAACTGACTACATCGCCTTATGTCTACAAGGAAGCCGATCAGGGAATGAAGGAAGTGGAGGCCATTGAAGCGGTATGGCCTGAAGGAAATTCTTTCATCGTAGCAGTGGCATCTCAGGAGCTGTACGATAATAACCCTGAACTGTATAAATCAGTAGTTGATTCACTTGCACAGGCGATAGATTACATAAATAACAATAAGGAAGCCGCTGCGGAGCTTCTCTGTGAAGCTGAAGATGTTTCTGCGGAGAAAATGCTGGAATGGCTTAACGACCCTGCGTGCTCATACTCAACAGAGCTTAAGGGCGTAATGACTATGGCAAAATTCATGGATGAGAACGGTTTTCTGGAAGTGGACGGACCAAAATCAATATCCGATCTGGCATTTGACAATGTCAAAGGAGAATAATGGGAAAACTCCGGAAATTATGCGAAGCCTTTAGCCCGGTGCGGCAGAATGCCGCCTCCGGGTTATTGTGTGTTTTAGAAAAAAGGAGGAACTGTTAAGGAATGAAAAGCGAACTGAAAAGCGAAATTCGGGATCAGATAATCTTTCTGATATGCTTCGTGCTGGCATGGTATGCAGTGTATAAAATGCAGGTCTTTAATGAGCTGCTATTCCCTTCTCCGAAACAGATCTTTGATGCCTTTATTAAAGGCTTTGAAGAAGATGGAATGATGACTTACACACTCTATTCACTCTCACTGATCGTTAAAGGTCTGGCCATAGGAATAGGGCTGGCGTTTATATTTTCCAGTATAGCCGTAGTGAGTAAACATTTTCATGCTGTCTACAATTTTATTGTATCCATATGTGACCTTATTCCCGGAGTGGCTCTGCTGCCGCTGGCAATCTGCTGGTTCAAACTGGGGGAAGTTACAATTCTGTTTATTGTGGTGCACTCCATAATCTGGCCTATGTCAAGAAGCATCATGGATGGATTCAAGGCGATTCCCAACATCTACATAGAAGGCGGCAGGAACATAGGGCTCAGAGGAATACATCTTGTAACAGGAGTTTACCTGCCTGCCGCTTTTGCCAGCGTATTGTCCGGATTGAGAGTGGGCTGGGCGAGAGCATGGAGGGGTCTCATCAGCGTTGAGATGATATTCGGAACCACGGGAAAAGGTGCGGGTATTGGCTGGCATATCCTGATGAAAAGAGTAAACCTGGATGTGGCAGGCATGTTTGCCGCACTTATAGTAATTATAATTATCGGTATCATTATAGAATATGGTGTATTCAGAACAATTGAACATAATACAATCAAGAAGTGGGGGATGACGGCACAATGAGAAAAGAAAGAAAAACTGTTCTTGAAATAAAGAATCTGACAAAGAATTATCACGATATGCCTGATTCCCGAAACATACTGGAGAATCTGGAACTGGAAATGAAGGAAGGGGATTTCCTTACAATTCTAGGGCCATCAGGCTGCGGAAAGACAACATTGATAAGATGTATTGCCGGTTTTGAAGATTACGAAGGCGAAATCCTGGTAGACGGAAAGAAAGTGAAGGAGCCGGGAATAGACAGGTTCATGGTATTTCAGACCTTCGAGCAACTGTTCCCGTGGAGAACGGTGAGGGGAAACATTGCATACCCGCTGAAGCATAACGGAATCTCAAACAAAGAAGAGCGTAACCGTATAGCCGAAGAACATCTGGAACTTGTTGGACTGAAGGGCAAAGGCGACCTCTATCCGCATCAGCTTTCCGGCGGCATGAAGCAGAGAGTGGCTATCGCCAAGGGACTGGCGCTGAACCCTAAGATTATACTTATGGATGAGCCTTTTGCAGCACTGGATGCCATGACAAGAAATAAGCTGCAGGCAGAATTGAGCAGGATCAAAGAGAAGGAAAATGCTACGGTAATCTTTATCACACACAATATTCAGGAAGCCCTGGCATTGGGAAACCGCGTGATGCTCATGTCTAAGAAAGGTGAAATAAAAATCAATATGGAGAACAACATCCCTAAACCGGTAACGCCGGCATCGGAAGGTTTCGGTCAGATGTGGAAAACTCTCAACGATGCTCTTTGGGCAGAAGATGAAAAGGACGGCGAAGATGTGACAGAACAGTAACGAGATATTTAAGAAAAGAAATTAAGAAAAGAACGGGTCATTCCGGTTTTTTTCTTTGTCCGGATATGTTAAACTAACCATGTATGGAAAAAAACAAAATAACATCAGACAATAAATTCAGAGCGATTATTTCGGCAGCGGTATTCATTCTTTGTGCAGGTCTTGTGTTTTTATATGTGAACAAGGTTTTCAGCATGGGTGATTCGGACTCCAACAGGCAGACATTCCAGGCCTTCTATGCAGAAGAAAGAAATACCATCGATATGGTATATCTGGGAACCAGCGCATCCAACAGGTACTTCATTAACCCCATGGCATATAATGATGAGGGAATAAGTTCCTTTACTATGGCAACCATGGGGATGCCGATGTTTTTTATGCCGAATCTCATTGAGGAGATTGAGAAGACACAGGATCCGGAGCTCTATGTCATAGAACTCAGATGGATCATAAAGGAAAGAGATCAGATAACCGATGCACATATCAGACGTGTCACCGACAACATGAAACTTTCACAGAACAAGAAGGACGCGGTAGACAAGGCTTTTGAATATATGGATGGCAGCAAGGGCAAACTGGGTGACATTGGCGAGAATGGAATAGAATACTATTTCCCGGTGATAAAATATCATGAAAGGCTCACACAGGGAACCATGGTTCCCGGGGATTTCTCATTGATGGCAACAAAGAATCAGACTAAAGGCTTCGTCATGAGCCCCAGCACAACCAAACAGGTTAATCAGTCCGAACCAGGGCTTACCGGAGGGTATGAGCCCATGTCGGATATTGCCGATGAAGCTCTGAATGAGCTGCTGGACTATTGCGGCACAATGGATAAGGATTTTCTTTTCGTACTGTCACCCTATTCAGTGAAAGAAGCGCAGATGCCCGTATATAACACTGCAATAAAGAAGGTCAGAGAACGGGGGTATACGGTAATCAATTTTAATACGCCGGAAATGTATGAAGCGATTGGAATTGACTGGGATAAAGATTTCTATAACAGCAAGCATGTCAATTACCTGGGTTCTGAGAAGTACACATCCTGGCTGGCAAAATACTTAAAGCAGCAATATGATTTAAAAGATCGTCGCAGCGACCCGCGATATGACAGCTGGGCAGAGGCATATGAAATATACCGGGCTTATGTCAAGGACGGGATCAGACAGGAGAACTAAGTTATAGACAACATATATTAAAAAGTGTGATAGGAGAGAAATAAATGAGAGACAAAATGAATGTTTTTAGCGGAAGTGAAAATTATGTAGTAACTGATGAATTGATGAACGCGGTTAATGTGAGCATAGCACTCAAAAAGCCGCTGCTTATCAAAGGGGAACCGGGAACCGGCAAAACCATGCTGGCACAGGCTATATCGGAATCTCTCGGAATGGATCTGATTATCTGGAGCATCAAGTCGACAACAAAGGCTCAGGACGGTTTGTATGTTTACGATACGGTTCAGAGACTTTATGATTCTCAGTTCGGAGAAGGAGATGTCAAGAACATCGGGCAGTACATCAAGCTGGGTAAACTGGGTGAAGCTTTTACATCTGAAAAGCAGGTGGTGCTTCTCATAGACGAAATCGATAAGGCAGACCTGGAATTTCCGAACGATCTGCTGTGGGAGCTGGACAAGATGGAATTTTATATCAACGAAACCAAGGAAACCATCACTACCAAACACCGGCCGATTGTAATTATCACATCAAATGCCGAGAAGGAATTGCCGGACGCATTTCTGCGCCGCTGCATCTTTCACTATATAGAATTCCCTACAGAGGAGAAGATGGAAGAGATTATCAGAGTCCACTACGGCGACATCAACAAAAAACTGGTTAAGAATGCACTGGAAGCCTTTTATAAGATTCGTGATATGAAAGAACTTCAGAAAAAACCCAGCACTTCAGAACTTCTTGACTGGATTCAGGCCCTTATGATCAGCGGAATAAGCATCGAAAATCTCTATGATGATCTGCCGTTTCTGGGGGTTCTTCTGAAAAAGAACCAGGATATTGATACCTTGGGAGAAATCAAAACCAAGGGGTTCAGCTTGAGGAATTGGTAAGAGAAATGTTTCTGGAATTTTTTTATCTGCTGCGCGCCAGAGGGCTGGAGATATCCATAAACGAATGGATGACACTTGTAGAGGCTCTGGATAAGGGCCTGGCCAAGTCGTCGCTGATGGGATTTTATCAGCTTTGCAGGAGCGTACTTATTAAAACTGAATCAGAGTATGATAAATTCGACCAGGTGTTCAGCGAGTATTTTCGGGGCATCGAAACTCCTGAGGATCTGCCGGAAGAGTTCTGGCGCTGGCTGGAGAGCAGTGAACGTGAAAGGGCGTTGAATGACCTGGGAGACAAGGAGCTGTTTGAGAAGGAGCTTGAAGAACTCCTCAGAATGTTTGAAGAGCGTATCAGGGAACAGAAGGAAAAACATGACGGAGGAAGCTACTGGATAGGTACGGGAGGCACATCCACCATGGGTCGTGGAGGCTACCACCCTACCGGCATAAGAGTGGGAGGAAAGAGCCGCCACAAGACAGCGCTTCAAATTGCCGGAGAGAGACATTTTCAGGATTTCCGTGCGGATACAATCCTGGATATACGCCAGTTCCAGATGGCCTTTCGTAAGCTGCGCCAGTATTCATCCCGAGTGGATGGCGCACAGAAGGAACTGGATATAGATAAAACCATTGATGAAACCTGCGACAACGGCGGCATTCTGACCCTGGCATACGAAAAGCCAAGGAAGAACACGGTAAAGGTGCTGCTCCTTATCGACTCCGACGGGTCAATGCTGCCCTACAGCAGTCTTTGTAATCGTCTGTTTCAGGCTGTCAGCAGATCCAATCACTTCAAGGATCTGCAGGTATACTATTTTCACAACGCGATTTATGACCACCTTTACACTACGCCTCGATGCAAGCTGCGTGATTCCGTAGAAACGGAGTGGGTGTTCAATCGTCTGGATCCGGAATACAAGGTTATTTTTGTCGGAGATGCTTCAATGGCTCCGAGTGAGCTGTACCGGCAGGGTGGAAACTCCATCATAGGTCTCTTCAACCGCGAAACCGGCATGGAGTGGTTCTATAAATTCAAACGCCGATTTAAAAAACAGATATGGCTGAACCCTATTGAGAAAGCCAGCTGGGGATTCGCCTACGGTGCCCGTACAATTCACGACATCGGTCAGGTGTTTCCAATGTTTGAGCTGACTCTGGACGGACTGGAGGCCGCAATCAAGAAGCTCCTGGTCAAGTAGCGGTTTTAATCAGAATATAGATCGGCTTGACCGTTTACGAAATCATGTATAGAATAGTTTTCACATATGATTCGGGTCTGTGGTTGCAAGGCCATGCCGGCTGCGGGCGAAGGGTCCCACGTAAACCGTTGAAGGAAAGTAGGCGGCGATCATGGCGCAGTTTAGAAGTAAGTCCTCGGGAAAATCCCGGTCAAGGCAAGTGTGGGGGCAAAGACCAGGTCAGCCGAATCATATGTGAATAAAGACCTCCTGATTGTGTGATAATTCTGTGAAGTTAGTTGATTGTAACCCATTGATATGCTAAAATAAAAAAAACGGTCTGAAGACCGCAAGGAGGTTGTGATTATGAAGACAATTATTACCGGCAAGAACTATACTCCTAGTGAAAAACTAAAGGAAACCATCGAGAAGAAATTTGCAAAACTGGACAAATATTTCTCAGATGAGATCACCGCTAATGTCATGACGATCAGAGAGAAAGGAACTTATAAAGTAGAAGCAACAATCAATGCGAAGGGAACAATTTTCAGGGCAGAGATGAGAGCGGACGATCCGTACGACTGTGTTGACAGATGTATCGAGAAGCTTTCCAATCAGATGAGCAAATTCAAGACCAAGCTTCAGAACAAACATAAGGGGCAGAGAGATTTCGGCTTTGAGAAATTGCCCGAGTTTGAGGAAGAGCAGGAAGAAATTCAGGTTGTGAGGACCAAGAGATTTCAGCTTGAACCCATGACTCAGGAAGAGGCTATTGTACAGATGGAAATGCTGAACCATGGATTTTTTGTATATCTGAACATGGAAACAGACTCGGTAAATGTAGCTTACAAGAGAAAGGACGGAAACTACGGCGTACTGGAAACAACATATTAACATGAAACCTTTGAGGCGCTATTGAAAATAGCGCCTTTTTTTTGTAAAATATATTGAAGTGATGTTATCGGTTACAGGAGGAAAAAATGAGCGAACTGCGTGAAATTTTCAGCAACGCTTTTTCGGATTTCGGTTTTATAGAAGCAATAGATATTATACTGGTGGCCATAGTTGTCTACTATGTATTGAAGCTTATTATTGAAACCAGAGCAGGCCAGATTGTAAAAGGGATTCTGGTGCTGGTTTTTGTTACACTCTTTTCAGATGCAATGGATTTGCATACACTGAACTGGCTTTCCAAGGGTGCATTTACATTGGGTGCGGTAGCTATCATCATAGTGCTCCAGCCGGAATTGAGAAGAGGTCTGGAACTTATGGGAAGGGGAAAGATCGTAACGGGAAGACTGGCTCGCACGGAAAAGGAGCGAAGAAAGAATCTTGTGGCGGAAATTGTGGAGGCTGTTGATGAGTTCAGTCGCAGTAAGACGGGGGCACTTATCGTATTTGAACGCGACACAATTCTTTCTGATGTGGCTGAGACGGGAACGGCAATCGATGGGGAGATATCCGAGCACCTTTTGAGCAATATTTTTTACAAGGGCTCTCCTCTTCATGATGGAGCCGTCATCGTAAGTAAGAATCGTATCAAGTCAGCCGGCTGTGTTCTTCCGCTGACAAGGAATCCGAATCTGGGTAAAAATCTGGGGACGAGACACCGTGCCGGCATAGGTATGACCGAGCATTCGGATGCACTGGTCATTATGGTGTCTGAAGAATCAGGTATCATCAGTGTGGCTGAAGACGGTAAGCTGGAAAGATTCCTTGACAGGAAATCCGTTGAGAAGAATCTGCTTTCGTATTTTCTGAAGGACATTGATGAACACAAGCTGCTGAAAAGGATAACAAAAGGACGGGGTTTCAGAAAAATATTCGGTGAGAATGCAGAACGCAATGAAGAATCAACAGATAAGGAGGGAAAGGATGCTTAAAGACAAAAGAGTGCTCATGCTGATTTCTCTCCTGGTTTCCATAGGATTATGGATGTTTGTTATGGGGGAGGTTGATCCGGTCAAGAGTACTACCATCAGCCATGTCAAAGTAGAAATGTATGGTGAGCAGTACCTTAAGGACTTGAATCTTAAGGCTGAAATGATCGGACCTGAGAATATATCGGTCACAATCGGCGGCAAAAGGTCAGATATCAATGCTGCCAAGAAAAAGGGCATAAAGGCCTATATAGATGTTTCTCACTGTGAATATGGTAAGAATATATCCGATATCAACATCAAACTGCCAAACGGAGTAACCGGTGTTTATGTTGAATCAATGTCGGAGAATGAAGCTGTATTCATTGTTAAATAGCCGAGTTGAAAAAAGATTTTGCTGGAAGGGAAAAAATAGATGGGTAGATTATTCGGAACGGATGGAGTGCGTGGAATTGCAAATTCAGAGCTGACACCGGAGCTTGCTTTTAACCTGGGAAAGGCCGGGGCACATGTGTTAAGCAAAAGCAGGAAGGCTCCTGTTTTTATAATAGGTAAAGATACGAGACTCAGTGGTGACATGCTGGAAGATGCACTCAGTGCAGGCATCACTGCAGTTGGAGGAAATGTTATTAAAGTCGGTGTTCTGCCGACACCGGCTGTGGCATATCTGGTAAGAAAGTACAAGGTCGATGCGGGTGTCGTTATCAGTGCATCTCATAACCCTTTTGAGTACAACGGCATAAAGTTTTTTAATGGAAAAGGCTTTAAGCTGGATGATGATATAGAAGACGAGATTGAAGATATCATCATTAGCCATAAGGATGTGAACAGTCACATTACCGGTGATAAGCTGGGAAGAGTGCAGGAAGACGATGAGGATGCCGAGGCTTATTATGCCGAATTTCTGAAAGAGACAATAGATGTTGATGTTTCCGGCATTAAACTGGTTCTGGATTGTGCCAACGGTGCCGCATACAGTGTAGCTGAAAAAGTTTACAAAGATCTGGGAGCCGAAGTGTCCGTTATAGGAAACAGGCCGAACGGTATAAATATTAATGACGGCTATGGATCCACACATCCCGAAAGGCTTTGCAGGGAAGTTGTAGAACAGGGAGCATTGATGGGAATGGCTTACGATGGTGATGCTGACAGGCTCATTGCTGTTGACGAACTGGGAAGAGTTGTAGACGGCGACAAAATCATGCTTATCTGTGCAAAAATGATGAAGGACAGAGGAGAGCTTGCAGACAATAAAGTAACTGCAACGGTAATGAGCAACCTGGGTTTTCATAAATACCTGAAGGGGATGGGTTGTACTGCGGACATTACCAATGTAGGGGATCGCTATGTGCTTGAAAGTATGTTAAAGACAGGGTGCCGTATGGGCGGCGAGCAGTCCGGACATATGATATTTCTGAATCATACAACCACAGGTGACGGTATTCTGAGTTCTCTGCAGACGCTGCAGGCCGTACTGCTATCCGGTAAATCCCTCAGCGAGCTCAGCGATGAAATAGAGATTTTCCCTCAGGTTCTGAAGAATGCCGCTGTTCGCAATGATAAAAAATCTAACTTTATGAAAGATCCGGAAATTGCAGCGGAAATAGCGAGGATGGAGGCGGAGATGGCAGATTGCGGCCGCGTGCTCATTCGTCCGTCAGGGACGGAACCTGTTGCCCGCGTCATGCTGGAAGGACAGGATGTGGAGCATATAACTGCACTTGCGGAGAACCTGGCTGAAATGATAACAAGGAAATTCGGATAAAAGATAAAAAATTAAAGGGATAATATGAACTACGATATAAGAGATCTATCATTGGCTTCATATGGCCATACGAAGATTAAATGGGTAAAAAACAATATGCCGCTTCTTCGTGGAATGGAGGAGGAGTTTGTCCGTACGAGACCTTTTGAAGGTGTGCGCATATGCCTTTCGATTCACCTGGAGCCAAAGACGGCATATTTATGTCAGGTACTGGCGGCAGGAGGAGCCGACATGTCCATCACGGGGAGTAACTCTCTCTCCACACAGGATGATGTATGTGCGGCTCTTGTTGACAGCGGACTAAAAGTCTTCGCATATCATGGAGCCACAGATGAAGAATATGCCGGTCACATTGAGACGTGTCTTGAACATAGACCGAATATAATCATCGATGACGGAGGGGATCTGGCAGGTATGTTACATGACAGCAGACCGGATCTGGCAGAGGAGACCTGGGGCGGCTGCGAGGAGACCACTACGGGAGTAATACGCCTGAAGGCTATGGAGCGTGAGGGCATTCTTAAATTTCCGATGATTGCTGTAAACGATGCGGATTGCAAGCATCTTTTCGATAATCGTTACGGAACCGGTCAGTCGGTCTGGGACAGCATTATGAGAAATACCAATCTCATAATCGCCGGAAAGATGGCAGTTGTACTGGGATACGGATGGTGCTCCAAAGGAATCGCTATGCGGGCAGCTGCGCTGGGAGCACGGGTCATTGTTACGGAAATCAATCCTGTTAAGGCTATGGAGGCCAGGATGGACGGTTATGAAGTCATGACCATGGCTGAAGCTGCATCAAAGGGTGATTTTTTCATTACAGCTACGGGGTGTAAACATACTATTACAGTTGAACATATGATGGCAATGAAGGACAGAGCCATCCTGGCCAATGCCGGTCACTTCAATGTGGAAATAGATATGGCAGGGCTGGATGAAGCTGCTGTTGATTCTTATGAGACACGCCGCAATATTATGGGTTATGTCTTGCCCAACGGAAGACTGATAAATGTTATCGGCGAAGGCAAGCTCGCCAATATAGCCGCCGGAGACGGACATCCGGCGGAGATCATGGATTTGAGTTTCGCGGTTCAGGTCATGAGTGCTCTTTATATTCTTGAACATACTCAGGTTGGGGAAGATGGTGTCCGCAGGAGTACACTGCCCAATGAGGTTATAGATGTTTCGTCTGAAATAGATGATGTCATTGCCCGGCGCAGACTGGCGGCCTGGGGAATTGAAATAGACAGTCTGACCCCCGAGCAGGAAGAATATCTGAACAGCTGGCAGGTATAGCCATGAAAGCCGATGAGCATATCCTTGAAAAATGTGTGATGGTGGCTATGCGAAATGACTTAAAAAGGCCTGAAGATAATGAGGAAATGTTCGCACATCCACTAACCTAAACCATATATATCAAAACAGGAGGTCCGAGTTATTCAGATCTCCTGTTTTTTGTGGCGTTGAAATGATGTCTTTATTTTTTCTCTACTAACACATAATCCGTATAAGTTTGCTTATATGTAGGGAATCTGAACCACCACCAGCTTCCATCTTCAGGAATGTTTCTCCAATGATAGAAACAAAGTCCCGGTACCGGATCATGTTTTCCATTAGGGTCGTATTCGCCATATGAATCTTTAGACTCAAAGGCTCTAAAATTGTAATATTCAACTGTATGGGCAGCATTCCAGCAGTATCGATCTTCTATTGTAACATTATAATTTCCACTAGGTATTTTGTATTTATTATGTGTCCAATGCCAGTAAACCCAACCGTTTTGATTAGTTGTGACAACGCGTTTGGCAGAAGCTTTTTCATATGAGTTTAAAGCTGCTCTATTGTATTTGTTGAAAATAGTAGCGCCCGGCTCTCTCTGTCTTTCAAACCCGGCAGGGAAATTTGCGTAATAACTAGTTCCGGTTCCTTTTTTTACCCATATATATTCTTTTGCTCTTTTGGTTGTTGCATTTTTTTTCTTTGACCAGCTTGAGTAAAAGGTTTTACCGTCAACAATACGATATGTCCTTACACTAAAATAATATTTTGTGCTCCCCTTCAATTGTCCGATTTTTGTTGAAGTTTTTTTTGAAGGTGTCACATTGATTGTTTTCGCATCTTTCATCTTGGATGAAGTACTGTATCTGATTTGATAGCCACTTGTTTGTGACGACTGTTTCCTCCATTTTACACTTATTTCCGAAGACCCATTTGCCTTCACCGAACGCAAAGATGTACCCTTCGGAACGATTTTAAAAGTCTCTTTTTTCTGTCCATGATATGCCCCTTTTCCTGTAACAGTAACTGTAGATAGGCCAACTTTTTTATTATTAGAGTACTTAATTGAGAAATGCTTGCCCTGTCTTAATTTCTTTACGCTTATTATCTGCAGCACTTGTTATTGTATACACATTATTTGCTGTCCTTTGGAAACGCCAAACATGATTAAAGTTTTCGTTCTTACCATAGCCAGGATTTTTTAATGGACCAAGTTCAACCTTACCATTGTTATTCTGCAGGCATGTTCCGCTTTTGTCGTAAACAATATATGCATAAAAGTCATCGCCGATATTTTCTGATTTGGAGAAACTTAAAATAACCTCTTTTGTTGCATTTGCTGCTACTGTTCCGACTGTTGCAGTCTCCGGACCATTATAAATATATCCTGCTTTTGGTTTGACATCACATACTGAATATTTTGTTCCCTCTGTGTACTGTTTGTAAAAATCCGTGCAGTCATTGTCGTTACGGCAACAGCAAGACCTGACATTGCCATTGCAAGCACTAGTACAATGCTTAATACTTTCTTTTTCATAACTACACCTTCTTTTCAACAAATATGTTTAAATATGTTTTAAAAATCTCCATATGCACATTAAACATGATATTATTTTTAAAACAAACTTCACCGCATTTTTTTGTTTTAGGGAGTTCGTATTTATTCTATAAGTTCGGCAATTCTGGCTCTAACACGCTCATCACCGAGAATCTGCTGAATAGCCCATATATCAGGGGACTGACTGCGGCCCATTACTGCAATTCTGATTACAGTTGAAACATGGCCAACATGTCCTTTGTATTCATCAGGATTTTTCTTATAGTCCCTTGGTTTGACAGCATATCCCATATCACCTGCAATAACCCTTATCTTTTCAAACCACTGTGACTGGTCATCCTCATGATCATAGGACTGCAGATATCTTTCAAGTATTTCTCCTGCATCTTCATCGCTTACCTGTTCAGGGATGCGCTCCTCTATTACAAAGTATTCGTCATAGAAGTAGCTTATGAATTCAAATATCTGCCTGGCAAAGACGAGATCTTTTCTCGGTTTAGTTTCATCGCGACCCAGATCCAGTATTTTCGCAAGATAATCTTTTGAATAAGCGGGATTTTCAGAACTCCCGTTCAGAAGAGGGAGTACCTGCGGTTTGAATTCGCCTGCCCACTCAATCATGAATTCAGCCAGCTCTGTTGCGGGAATTTTAAGAAGTACATCCTTAGAAATATCATTCAGCTTATTAAGATCGAACAGGGCACCGCCGCTGCTCATTTTGTCCGTTGTAAACTCAAAATCATCTATGTGGGCGTGAGGATTCGCCGCTCTCCATTCTTCGAAATCGGAGTTAAGAATTGTCAGCAGGTATTCTTTCACTGCCTGAGGGTGATAGCCTTCCTTTCTGTAATAATCCAGACTCAGCTCCGGATCCTTTCTCTTGCTGAGCTTGCGCCTGTTTCCTGTCTCTTCATCCACTTTCATGAGCACTGCCGTGTGGCAATAGGTCGGGGGTTCGAAACCCAGCTTTTCAAACAGCTCAATATGAACAGGAAGAGACATGAGCCACTCTTCACCTCTTACTACATGAGTTGTTCTCATTAGATGGTCATCAATTACATGAGCGAAATGGTAGGTTGGAATGCCACTGGCCTTCAGTATTACAATATCCTGATAGTTTGCAGGCATGCTTAATCTGCCGCGGATAGCATCATCAACCTTAATGTATCGCAGTTCAGGTTTGCCTTCATCATTTGTAAGAACGTTTCCGTCCTCGTCAGTCATAAGGTTACCGTCGGATTTGAGACGGATTACATATGATTGCCCGGCATTTAGATTTGTCTGAATTTCTTCAAAGCTTAAATTGCGGCTCTTTTCAGCATACTTGCCATATATTCCGGTGGTCTCATTATCGGCCTCCTGACTGTCTCTGATTGAAGTCAGCTCCTCTTCGGTGAGGAAGCATGGGTATGCCAGGCCCTTGCTTACCATATCTTTTATGTAGGTCTGATAAATCTGCCCTCTCCTTGACTGGAAATACGGGCCGTAATCACCTTGCTCAGATTCTCCGTAAGGAAGATCATCTGATTCAGGGAGAGTGGCTCCCTCATCAAAGTTTATGTCAAAGAACTTCAGCGAATTAATAATGGTTTCAACTGCTCCTTCAACGAATCTCTTATCGTCTGTATCTTCTATTCTGAGATAGAAAGTGCCGGTCTTTCCGCTATTATGTGCCAGCCTTTCGTCTACAAAGGCCCCGTAGAGATTTCCCAGGTGAATAAATCCGGTAGGAGAAGGTCCCAGCCTGGTAATAATCCTGCCTTCTTCTCGCGGCGGATACAGCACTTCATAATCAGCCGGGGTTTTATCTATTTGGGGGAACAGCAGTTCCGCAAGTTTGTTGTAATTCATATTTCTGTCCTTTTTTGTCCTTTCAAATTTTGTGGCAACTCCATTGTACGACTTGCGGCTTGCCAATCGTGCGTTGCACTCTTGGGCCGAAAAGCACAAGGAGTTCCAATCAAAGCATAGCTTTGTGGCAACTCCATTGTAC
>CAYFQD010000009.1:0-26644 GCA_964345275.1 uncultured Oscillospiraceae bacterium | reverse complement strand
CGAAAAGCACAAGGAGTTCCAATCAAAGCATAGCTTTGTGGCAACTCCATTGTACGACTTGCGGCTTGCCAATCGTGCGTTGCACTCTTGGGCCGAAAAGCACAAGGAGTTCCAATCAAAGCATAGCTTTGTGGCAACTCCATTGTACCACAAATTGCATCTGAAGTGATAAAAGTGGTTGACAGTTGAAGCGGTATTCAACCATAATATAGACAGTTGAATATATGTTCAACTATTGTGCAGCAGCAGATCAGGAGAAGAACAGCAAAGGCGAGGGAAAAATGATTAGAAAAGGAGAAACAAAAGGCAAGACCGGATGTGATTGCAACTGCATACATGAGGACGTTGTCAATGCGGTAAGGGATAACATAGCCGGACCTGAAGAACTGGATGCGGTGTCAACACTTTATAGGGTGTTCGGAGACAGAACGCGTTTAAATATACTGGCGGCTTTGAACTGCCGCAGGATGTGTGTCTGTGATCTGGCTGTGCTGATGGATATGAGCAAATCAGCAGTATCACATCAGCTGAGAGTATTAAGAGAAAATAAGCTGGTTATTTTTGAAAAGCAGGGCAGACATTCATACTATTCACTGGCGGATAATCATGTTAAGGATATTCTGGACCTTACGCTGCACCATGTAAACAATATCGGTTGCGAGCACAGGGAGAAGGTGAATAAATAATGAATTGCAGAGACGAACACAATCATGGTCGTGACCATGAACATCACAGTTGCAGCTGCTGCAGCACGGGTTTCGAAGACATACGGGGATTCAGAGACAGACAGATTAAAGAGGGAAATGACACCAATGCGGCTTCAGGAGCAGCTTTAGGGTTTATCAGCAGACATAGGGGGGATCTGATTGCCCTGTCAACCGGAATAGTACTCTTTGCCGCCGGTCTGGTTCTTGAACATACCATAGATTTATGGCCGGTGACGCTTGCGGTCTGCATCACAGCATATCTCATTCTGGGGCACAGGGTACTTAGAAAAGCGGCATCAAATTTAGGGCATGGCAACTTTTTTGATGAGAACTTCCTTATGTCCATTGCCACGCTGGCAGCCTTTGCAATAGGCGACTTTCCGGAGGCAGTCGGTGTAATGCTTTTTTACAGGACAGGAGAACTGTTTGAAGATATTTCCGTTGAACGAAGCAGAGAAACCATCGCAAAAGCCGTAGATATGAGACCTGAGACGGTAAATCTCATCAGCCGCAACGATGAAGAAAACCATGATTACAGACAAGTGCAGGTTATCCCGGCAGGCGATGCAAAGGTCGGGGACATATTGCAGATAAACCCCGGAGAGAGGATTCCTCTTGACGGCACAGTTGTAAGCGGCAGTGGTCAGGTCGACACTTCTCCTGTTACGGGTGAATCTGTTCCGGTTATTGTGAAGGAAGGTGAGGATGTAATATCCGGATGCATTAACCGCAGGGGACGGATGCGGATCCGCGTGACTGCTCCGCTGGAGGAATCCATGGTTACGAGGATACTGGATTCCGTCGAAAGGGCGGCGGCAGCAAAACCGGAAATAGAGAAATTTATAACGAAGTTTGCCCGCATTTATACACCTATCGTAGTGGCATTGGCGGTGCTTGTGGCAATAGTACCCCCTCTGATACAGCTGGCAAGCGGCGGCGATACAGGTGGAATCTGGTATCGCTGGATATTGACGGCAGTAACTTTTCTGGTGATCAGCTGCCCTTGCGCCATGGTAATCAGCGTACCTCTGGCATTTTTCTTAGGCATAGGGGCGGCATCCGGAAAAGGAATCTTGTTTAAGAGCGGGCTTGCAGTTGAAGGGTTGAGAAAGATAAAAATTATTGCTCTTGACAAGACGGGAACCATAACCCGCGGCATTGTGGAAGATGAGGGATTGCTGGATGTGGAGAATTCCGACGATTTTGCAAAAGCTTCTGAGAGCTTTGAAGAGGTCTTTGCAAAGAAAAAGGTGTACGAGGATGAGCCTAAAGCAGATGCAGCAGGTGGAATTGCCGGAATAAAAGCCCTTGGCCTTAAGGCAGCAATGCTTACCGGCGACAGAGACGAACATGCACAGGCAATAGCAAGAGAGGTGGGAATCGACAGAGGTCTTGTTCGCTCTCAACTTATGCCTGACGAGAAACTGGACACCCTGCAAAAGCTCAGGGAAGAGAATGGCGAAATAATGTTTGTGGGAGACGGAATCAATGATGCACCCGTTCTGGCAGGAGCGGATGTGGGTGCCGCAATGGGATCGGGCGCAGATGCTGCCATTGAGGCTGCAGACATTGTGTTTATGAATTCCAATGTGGAAGCTATCCCGGAGGCTGTTGGGATTGCCCGCAGAACCGGCGTGATTGCCGGACAGAACATCGTGCTTGCACTTGCCATAAAAGTGTTGGTGCTTGCTATGGGATTCGCCGGAATGGCAAACATATGGCTTGCCATATTTGCGGATACGGGCGTGCTTGTGCTGTGTATACTGAATTCCCTTAGATTGTTGAAATAGGTGGCAGGCTCCAAGAAGTAGGATGTTGGTAGAATTGCATAATTATGAAGAAAAAGCCAGCATTTTAAAATTTATTTCTTAAAATGCTGGCCGATTTTTCCTTAATGTTGGTCTTTTTGAATAAAAGCTCTTAATCTACCAACATGTACCCCTGTGAGTAGGGAAGAATCAGGCATTGATGTTGGCTTTTTGTTACGAAAACCTCCAAAGAGCCAACATTTTCTGTTTTTTCAAGTGGCAGAATCTGATTTCAGCCTTTCTATGCTGGCTTGTTGCTTGTTTATATTGAAAAGGACCAACATCATGAGAGTTTTGCAGTTAAATATAGTGTCCATTAATTTTAGAATTCAGGACCCTTGAAATTGATTTTCTTACACTTAACGAACTTGCCGTCGCCGCTCTCTCCAACATAGTCCTTGCCGTCAAATACGAGCTTGCCTCTGGAGTAAACCGCTGCAGGATAGCCCTTAAGTTTGCTTCCTTCCCAGATGGTGTGGTCGAGAGCACCGTGCTGGTTTTCTGCATTCTTAACTACGACTTCTTTCTTAGGGTCGTATACCACGATGTCCGCATCCAGACCGACTTCAACAGCTCCCTTGCAGTAGTCGATACCAAACAGCTTAGCAGGGTTGGCAGCTGAGATTTCTACAGCCTTTTCAAATGAAATTCTGCCCTTGTTTGCTTCGGAAAGGATGTATGGGTACATGGTTTCTATACCGGCACATCCATTAGGAATAGTGGTGAAGTTACCCGGAGTGCCGTCCTTGGTTGTTATTCCCCAGTCCTTTTCTGACTGAAGGAACGGACAGTGGTCAGTTGCCAGAGTTGAAACATCTCCGGTTTTGATGCCATCCCAGAGAGCGTTCTGTGATTCTTTGCCCTTCATCGGAGGCGAGCATACGAAATCTCGTGCTCTCAGTCCCAGTTCCGGAATGCCATTTTTGTAAACATCCTTAGTGAAATACAAATACTGAGGACATGTTTCCGCGAAAATAGGGTAACCTTCATTTCTTGCCGCTCTCACAGCCTCAACACCTTGCTTGTTGTCCAGATGAACAATGTACAGGGAAGTTCCCGCCATCTTGGCCAGGTTTATAGCTCTTACGCAAGCCTCACCTGCAACAGCCTCATTCTTTGACATGTAGTGATACCATGCCTCTGTTTTTCCATCTTCAAGATACTGTTTTATAAGGCAGTTATTTACATCTCTGTTTTCGGCATGCACTCCAACAAGAGCGCCGATCTTAGCTGCGTGCTGCAGTGTTTCGAAAAACTGACCGTCATCCACGCCGAAGTCATAAACCATGAACACCTTAAAGGAAGTAATACCATTCTTAACGCACTCATCCATGGATTCAAGCATTTCCTTTGTGGTGACATCGCCTACCCCCACATGATATGAGTAGTCAACTGCAGGGCCGTCTTCCTGACAGAGAGCATCTCTTCTCTGAACTGCGTCCCACATAGGTTCGCCTATGCCCTGAAGCACAAAATCAAATACCGTAGTGGTTCCTCCGCATGCAGCAGCCCTCGTTCCCGTGAAGTAGTCATCGGTTGCAATGGTTCCGCCAAATGGCATCGCCAGGTGTGTGTGTCCGTCGATTGCGCCCGGAAGGATTAACTTGCCTTTTGCGTCAACAACTTCGGTCTTCTTTTCCGGCTTCAGGTTGGTACCGATAGCGGTGATTTTTCCGCCCTTTACGGCAACATCCGCCTTGAATCTGGACCTTGCTGTTACGACTGTGCCGCCTTTAAATAATAAATCCATAACTTATTTCCCTCCTTTTTATAAAGTGTAAAAGCGATAGATAATAGCAGGAGCCTTTGTGTCTCAAAGGCTCCTGCTGCTGTTATATAAAGTTATAATTTAGCTTTATACGATTGAGACTTAAACTATAATGTTTAGCTCTTGTTTGAATAGCTGTTATGCTCTTTCCGTCAATGCTTCATGTTCCTCTTCTGTAATGAATGAATTCTTTGCCATTGAAGTCTTCATCAGAATTATGTATAAAATGAAGCCGATTACGAATGACCATACGTAGTTAATGCTGTTTACAAATCCGAGGAAGCCTGTAGGCGGTACGAAGTAAGTAATCAACGGCAGAATAAATGCGACTACCCATGCAATTATTGCAGCCCAGTTGATGCCGTTGCTGTACCAGTATCTGCCGGCGTCACCATTAAACAGTCCTGCGATGTCTGCTCTTTGCTTCTTTACAACGAAATAGTCAGCGATAAAGATAGCTGCAATAGGTGACAGGATTGTTCCGTAAGCATTCATCCAAGTGAAGTATGCGGAACCGGAACCGTAAATCCACCAGGCCTGAAGTATGAAGAATGCTATCAGGATGGTTATAATAACACCCTTCTTGTAGCTTATCTTTCTTGGGCTTATGTTGGAGAATCCGTTTGCAGGAGCAACAATATTAGCAGCTACGCAGGTAGTTACTGTTGCCATTACAACGCCGAATGCAGAGATAAACACAACAAGCTTGTTGTCAATGTAGTAAAATACATTTGTAGGGTCAAAGATAGGTGCTCCCAAAGCAATCTTCGTGGCCTGTGCGAAGTAAGCACCTACGAATGCACAGAATGCCATTGGCAGAGGCATACCTAAGAGCTGTCCAAGGAACTGATCCTTCTGGCTTCTTGCATATCTTGAGAAGTCAGGAATGTTCAGTGCCATTGTAGCCCAGAACGCGATATTGCCCATGAGACCATACAGATAAAGGAATGTGAATCCGCCGTTTTCCGCGATTAAAGCAGGGTCGCTTGGCTGTGCCATTACTTCCCAGAACCCTACTCCTGCACCCTTTGCAAGATTTGCAGCCCATATAAGCAGAGCAATCATTACAACAATAAGAATAGGTCCGCCAATGTTCTGGATCCACTTGATCTGATCCATACCTTTGTAGGCAATCCATCCGACGAATATGATGAAAATTACATATCCTACAAATGTTCCACCCGATACTTCAGTCATACCGCCCCATGAAGGGAGAGATATTAATGCATCGGGGTCCTTGAACCAAGGGATAAATACGCCGATTACCGCAGCAGTTGCACCGCCGCCTACCCATGCCTGAACGGAAGTCCATCCGCAGGCGGTTATTGCTCTCAGGAGAGCCGGTAACTGGGCGCCTCTCGCTCCGAAAGTAAGACGAGCGAACAGCGGGAACGGAATGCCGTACTTGGTTCCGATGTGTGAGTTCAACTGAATCGGAATCAGAATGATCAGGTTACCCAATGCTACATTCAGTACCGCCAGCCAAGGCGATACACCCATAGTGATGAGTCCTGATGCCAGTGCCAGAGCAGGGATACAGATGGACATACCAACCCACAGCATCGTGATGTTGTATGTGGTCCATGTTCGCTCGGCAACCGTTGTCGGAGCCAGGTCTTCGTTGTAGTATTTCGAAGAACTGAGTTCCGCACGAGCCGCTTCTGTTAATTCAAACAGCCCGTTTCTTTCAACTTGTGTGAAGTTAGCCATAAAACACCTCCATATGACTTTACCGTTATGTTATTTATTTAACATAAACTATTATTACAATAAAATTATACACTAAATAAAAAAAAATGAAACTAGTTTTTTAAATATCTTTAGTTATTATTTTTAAAGAAAAAAGGCAAAAATCATCAAAACCCTTGCACTGCAATGTTTTAGCGCTTTTTCACAGAAAATATATTCTTTTCGTATAAATAAACAGTCAGAATGTGGAATATTTATAAAATAATATGCGAGTTGCATGAGATATAGTATAATGGCATGAAAATAAGAGCAGATGAATGAGAAAAATATGGACAGGAAAAACATGGATCGGAAAACAATAATCAGAATACTTGACAAACTGAAAAAGGAATACCCCGATGCGGAGTGTGCTCTTAAGCACCGCAATGCTTATGAACTGATAGTCAGCGTTGTTCTCAGTGCACAGACCACAGATGTGAGTGTAAATAAGGTTACGAGGTCAGGCGGCAAAGGTCTCTTTGAAATTTTTCCGGAACCGGGACTTCTTGCTGCAGCAGAGCAGGAAGATGTAATGGAAATCATAAAAACCATAGGAATGTATAAGACAAAATCAAAGAATATAATTAATCTTGCCAGGGCTCTGTGTGACAGGCATGGCGGACAGGTTCCCGAGGACTATGAAGCCCTTGTGGCCCTTCCCGGTGTGGGGCGAAAAACCGCAAATGTGGTGCTTGCCGTGGGATTCGGACATCAGCGTATTGCGGTGGATACCCATGTATTCCGGGTTTCCCGCCGTATAGGACTGGTGGAGGGCAATGTTACATCTGCCAAGTCCGCCGGCTCAGCCGAGGTTTTGAATACGGAATATGCCTTGATGGATGCTTTGCCTGAGGAACGCTGGTCGGAAGCCCATCACAGTCTCATCTGGCATGGCCGCCAATGCTGTACTGCCAGAAATCCACAGTGTGACAGATGTGTAATAGAGTCTCTTTGCATACGGAACGGTGTTGAGCAGCCTGTAAAAACAGGACAATAAAAAAGGTTTTTTGTGGAAACAGCAAGGGGTTATGTGTTAGAATGTTTCAGAATACTATTTAATTAACGAGGTGACGGTAATGTATAAAATCGGTTGTTTTAACAAAATCTCATCGGTAGGTCTTGATAAGCTTACGGATAAATATGAACTGGTTGAAGATCAGAGTGAGGCCAACGGAATTATCCTGAGAAGCTATGATATGCACGACATGCAATTTTCAGGCGATGTTCTGGCAATTGGACGAGCGGGGGCGGGAACAAACAATGTTCCGGTGGACAGATGCTCGGAAGAGGGCATTGTAGTGTTCAACGCTCCGGGTGCCAATGCAAATGCTGTAAAAGAGCTTTGCATCTGCGGAATGATTATGGCGGCCAGAAATGTTCCGGAAGGTGTAGCCTGGGCTAAGACTCTGAAGGGCAGCGAAGGCGTGGGCCAGCAGATAGAAAAAGGCAAGGGGCAGTTCGCGGGAACGGAAATCATGGGAAAAACACTGGGCGTTATTGGACTGGGAGCTATCGGCGTACTGGTTGCCAATGCGGCCGACGCGCTGGGAATGAGAGTTGTCGGATATGATGCATTTCTCAGTGAAGCATCTAAAGCAAATCTGAATCCGTCAGTGGCGATTCTGGATTCACTGGAAGAGCTCTATCCGCAGTGTGACTATATTTCAATCCATGTCCCTGCAAATGATGCAACCAGGGGCATGATTAATGCAGAGGCCTTTGCAAAAATGAAGGATGGCGTTAAATTCGTCAACTTCGCAAGGGATAAGCTTATAAATGATGACGATTTGCTTGCGGCATTGGAAAGCGGCAAAGTTTCCAAGTATGTTACAGACTTTGCAGATGATGCCGTGCTGAATTCGGGGCATCCGGGAATTATTGTATTGCCGCACCTGGGAGCATCCTCGGCGGAAGCTGAAGATAACTGTGCAAGCATGGCTGTATCTCAGGTTATGGATTATCTGGAAAACGGAAACATTATCAATTCCGTTAATATGCCGAGGGTTGACATGGGTGTTGCCAAGGGAAAGAGAATCGGTATTATTGCAAAGGCAAATGCTGTTGCCGATGTGCTGGCCAAGTTGGCAGAAATGGATGTTACGAATATCGCATCCGCGACTCGCGGTGATTACGCTTACATTCTGGCGGATCTGGGCAATAACCGGAACATCGAACTGAAGATTGCAGGTGTTATCAGACAGAGAATAATCGGATAAAAGAGAATAATAGGATAAATCGGAGGATATAAAGAGAGGATATTTAAAAAATGAAAGAAAGAGCATATAATTTTTCGGCGGGCCCGTCCATGCTGCCTGAAGCGGTTCTTAAGGATGTAGCGGCAGAGCTTTTCAATTACAAGGAATGCGGAGAATCCGTCATGGAAATGTCACATAGATCTGTTGAATTCAAGGCTATTTTAGCTGATGCACAAGCCAATCTGAGAGAAATAATGAACATTCCCGATAATTACAGAATTCTTTTCATACAGGGCGGCGGTGCAGTGCAGTTTGCAATGGCTCCGCTGAATCTGGCCGTAAACTCAAGGAAGATAGATTTCGTAATAACGGGGCAGTGGTCTGACAGAGCCTATAAGGAAGCGGTAAAGATGGGATATGATGCCCGCATCATAGCATCATCAAAGGAAGATACATATACCTGGATTCCAAAGATTACAAAAGAAGACATCAGACCGGATGCAGACTATGTTCACATTTGTCTGAACAATACAATTTACGGAACCAAGTATCCTTATATTCCGGAGACAGGTGATATTCCTCTGGTTACAGACGCTTCATCATGCATCCTGTCAGAGGAGCTGGATGTAACGAAGTTCGGAATAATCTGGGCAGGCGTACAGAAGAATATTGCGCCGGCAGGAATTGCGGTTGTAATCATTAGAGAAGATCTGATCGGCAAGGCTGCTGCGGATATTCCTAATTATCTGGACTATAAGGTTCACGCAGATAATGATTCGTCATACAACACACCTAATACATTCGCAATATATGTTGCCGGCGAAGTGTTCAAACACATTAAAGCCAATGGAGGCGTTGCTGCACTGGAAAAGAAGAATATTGCAAAGGCCGGCAAGCTATACAATTATATTGACGGAAGCGGATACTACAAGTGTCCGGTAAACAGGGAGGACAGATCGCTTATGAATGTGGTGTTCGTAATCGGCGACACCGACCTGGAAAAGAAATTTGTTGCCGAAGCGAAGGCGGCGGGACTTCACAATTTGAATGGACACAGGACAGTCGGCGGCATGAGAGCTTCCATCTACAATGCAATGCCGGAGGAAGGCGTTGATGCTCTGATTGCATTCATGAAGAAATTTGCAGAAGAAAACAAATAAGCAAAACCTTATGCCGCAAGGCGGGGTTAAATAGGGAGGAAATAATGAAATATCTGATTCTCGTTCCCGATGGTGCAGCTGATGAACCTATCGAGGCATTAGGGAATAGAACACCTTTAGAAGTGGCAGAAATGCCCAATATAAATGAACTGGCACGCCGAGGCACCGTCGGAATGGTAAGAACAATACCTCCCGGAATTGCTCCGGGAAGCGATGCCGCAAATCTGAGCGTAATGGGGTATGATCCTTCAGTATATCTGACAGGGCGTTCGCCTCTGGAAGCAGCCAGCATGGGAATTAATATGTCTGACACAGATATAGCTTTCAGAACAAATATCATCACTCTGACTTCTGACGGCAAGAACCCGCCGAAAGACGATGAAGCCTATGATGATCTCATCATCACCGATCACAGCTCAGGAGACATATCTACCGAGGAGGCGGATCAGCTGATTCAGGCTGTAAATGAAGCTTTTGCGGATGATAAGGTACAGTTCTATACGGGAGTAAGCTACAGACACTGTATGATAGTCCACAACGGAACTATTGACTATGACCTGACGCCACCTCACGATGTTCTGGGTGAGAAAGTTGGCAATTACCTGCCAAAGAAGGGCACAGGCGGTGGTGACCCTGCATTTATTGAGGACATGATGCGCCGAAGCTATGAAGTCCTCAAGGATCACCCTGTTAACAAAGCAAGAACAGCCGCCGGCAAGAACCCCGCAAACACCATATGGATCTGGGGTCAGGGCACCAAACCGGCACTCAGCTCTTTTTATGATAAGTACGGTATTACAGGAACAGCTATTTCCGCAGTTGATCTCATCAAGGGGATCGCACTCTGTGCAGGGCTTGACTCTGTTGATGTGGAAGGTGCAACGGGTACGCTGGACACGAACTTCATAGGGAAGGCCAAGGCGGCAATACGCGAATTCAGAAGCGGCAAGGATTTCATATATATGCATCTGGAAGCTCCTGACGAATGCTCTCACCAGGGAGATATGGAGGGCAAAATCAAAAGTCTGAACATCATTGACACAAGAGTTCTTCAGCCTATAATCGAAGCTTTCAGAGAGGATGGCGAGGATTACCGGATTCTCATACTTCCGGATCACAGAACCCCGCTGTCAATCAGAACTCATTCCGCGGATCCGGTACCTTTCGTGCTCTATGACAGCACTGCGGAGGCATCGTATGACGAAAGCAGAAGCTTTAACGAGAAGTCCGGTGAAAAGGGTATGTATTTTGACAGCGGTCATGAGCTGGCTGACTATTTCTTTACAAAATGAGAAAAAAACTTATTGACAGCTTAATAATAACTGCAATGACGGCGGCACTTTTCCTTACGGGGTTAGTGCCGCATTGTGTTGCGGAAAGCGTATATGCGGCGGGAGAGCCGGAAACGACCATGGGTTACGGCGGAGAAACAGAGCTGTCACCGGCGGTGGTACTTAAGAAGGGCTCCGGAGAAGTGCCTGAGCTAAACGCCACATCCGCAATACTCATAGATGCGGGCAGCGGTGCAATTCTGTACGAGAAGGATGCCTACGATAAGAGGGATCCGGCAAGCATAACGAAAATATTGAATGCCATGGTCGTGCTGGATAATCTGAAACTGTCAGATACATATGTAATTCCGGACGGACTGGAAACCGTAGGTCATATCGTCAATCTCAAAGCAGGAGAGGAACTGACCATAGAGCAGCTTCTCTATGCCATGCTGATCTACTCCGGCAATGATGCTGCCGAAGCTCTGGCATATGCAGCAGGCGGAGATATTAAAACCTTCTGCTCCATGATGAACGAAAGGGCAAGAGCCTGCGGTGCAGAGAGCACAAACTTCACCAATGCCAATGGATTGAACAACTACGGACAGGAGAACCACAGAACCACTGCCTATGATCTGGCTCTGATTTCCAGAGAGGCAATGAAGAACAAAACCTTCAGAAAAATAGTTTCAGCAAAGAGATATACAATACCTGCCACAAACAAATCAAAGGAAAGGAAGCTCCGAAACACCAATGCGCTGCTTTACGAGAAGCCTTTTAAAATGGACGGAAAGAAATTCGACTGCTACTACGAAGGAACCACGGGAATAAAAACCGGCATGACAAGTGTTGCCGGCGAGTGTTTTGCAGGTTCGGCCAAACGCGGCAAAACGGAGCTGATTGCGGTTGTTCTTAACGCGGCAACAGCCCAGGACAAGTTTGATGACGCCATAGAACTCTTTGATTACGGTTTTACTTATTACAGAACTTACACTGCGGCAAAATCTTCAGAGGTCATATATGAACTTAAAGTCAAAAATGGCAGCCTGGCTCAAGTAGATCTGGGAATTGCCGAAGACATGGACATAACCGTGAACAGGGGTTATGAAGCGGCAGAAAATATAACTACCGAGATCGTTTTTGCCCGGACATATGCCGATGATGAAAACGCAAAAACCAATGAAGAGAGAATCAAATGGGTAAAAGCACCCGTTAAAAAAGGGACAGTGTTCGGTCATCTGGTTGCATATAATGAGAAGGGCGAAGCAGTTGCCATACAAGAGCTTATAGCGCTTGAAGAGGTACAAAAGGGAGGAATCCTTTCAAATATCGGAATTGCAGATGAAGAACTGCCTCTGTTCTTTTTGATCTTGAGCATGGTAATTATTCTGATTCTGATTTTGCGGATTACAAGGAATCTGAGGAGGGCCAAACGCCGGCGCAGACGACGGACTAAGAGGCAGAGAGCGATCAGCAGACGGGAAGCACAGAAACAGAGAAGCGATATGACATATCGCCGGGACAAAGGCAATGTTCGACATAGAAGATAATCTGAAAAAACTCCCGGACAGTCCCGGAGTATATATTCACAAGGATAAACTGGGGAACATTATCTATGTGGGAAAAGCCAAAAACCTTCGCAAGCGCGTAAGGCAGTATTTTCGTCCGGCATCCGGGCTGGAGCCCCGCATTCGAAGCATGGTTTCTCAGATTGCCGAGTTTGAATACATTACTGTGGGCAGTGAGGTGGAGGCGCTTATTCTGGAGTGCAACCTGATAAAGAAGCACAGACCCAAATATAATATTCTGCTCCGTGACGACAAGACATATCCCTATATAAAAGTGACAAATGAGGAGTATCCCAGGATTCTTAAAACCCGCCTGGTGAAAAAAGACGGCAGCCGATATTTCGGACCATACAGTGATGCCGGCGCCGTTAACCGCATCGTTGATCTGCTTAATTCGGCATTTTCGCTGAAGCGTTGTGCCGCTACATCTTTTTCTGAAGATTTCAGACCCTGCTTAAACTATCACATAAATGAGTGCAAAGGAATCTGTACAGGTCAGGTTTCGGCTGATGAGTACTGTGCTGCGGTGGGTGGAGCTGTGGAATTCCTGCGAGGCCACACAGGCTCGATCCTCTCTGAGCTTAAAGAAAAGATGCGAATGGCATCGGAAGCCATGGAGTATGAAGAAGCGGCAGCGTGCAGAGATAACATAGAGGCAGTAAAGGCACTTTCGGAAATACAGAGAGTGGTTCTGAATTCCGGAGATGAGGCGGATGTGGTCCTGCCTTGTGCAACGGATACAGGTTCATATGTTGCGGTTTTTTCTGTGCGGGACGGGAAGATGATCGGCAGGGAAACCTATCAGATGGATGGGGAAGTGTCTGCTGATTCCGGTGAGGTGGTTACAGAATTCATAAAGCAGCATTACGGAGGCATGCCCAGTGTCCCCAGGGAAATACTTGTGGCTCGTAAACCTCCGGAAGCGGAACTGCTGGAGGAATATCTGTCTGAAATCGCCGGCCATAAGGTAAGAATATCAAGACCGGAACGTGGAGAAAAACGCGCGCTGGTCCAACTGGCAACCGAAGATGTAACTGAAATGGCAAAGACCATCGATGAACATGCCAATGCTGCACAGGAAAGAGAAAAGGCACTTGGACGAGAGATATGGGCGTTGATTGCGGAGATGAATCATGACTGCGGGAGCGGAAGCTACGATGGCAGAAAATACCGGGTTGAGGCATATGACATTTCAAATACCAACGGAGTCGACACCGTTGGCGGTATGGTGGTGTTCGACGGGCTGAAACCGGACAGGCGAGGTTATCGGAAGTTCAAAGTCCGCAGCGTTGAGGGGCAGGATGATTATGCGTCAATGCAGGATATGCTGTCCAGGCGCTTTCTGAGAGCTCTCAGCGAATCTGATGAGGGAGCCTTTTCGGTTCTGCCGGATATCATTCTCATGGACGGTGGCAAAGGGCATGTGAGCACGGCACTGGAAGTCATTGAAGCAGCGGGGTTTAATATTCCGGTAATGGGAATGGTAAAGGATGATAAGCACAGAACGAGAGCTCTGGTATATGGCGGACGAAGGTCGGGGGAAAGGTTCTATGAACTGTCCCTTGCAAAAAGACCGCTGCTCCGGAAATATATAGGGCGCATTCAGGAAGAAGTCCATCGGTTCACCTTAGACTACCACCGCAATCTGCGGGGCAGGAGCGTTCAGAAATCCGTCCTGGACGATATAAAAGGAATCGGTCCTGTCAGGCGCAAGGCTCTGTTTGAGGAATTCGGAAGCATAGGGGAAATACGAAAAGCAGCAATGGATGGTCCCATGGCAGAAAGCATAGAACGACTGGCTCAGGTGCCCGGCATGAACCGCAGTGCGGCAGAGAAGGTGTATGAATACTTCAGGAACAAACCTGTTGCGAAAGAGTGACCGGAATGTTATAGTATCGGTAACCGAAAGAGGTGCTGGGTGGATCCTTAAACAGATAAAAACAAAGGAGAAATATAATGACAGACGAAAAGGAACTATACGGATACGAAGAAGAGGATATCATCACACTGGAATTTGATGATGGCGTTGAGGAAGAGTGTGGAATCCTGGGCGTGTTCGAATGCGATGATAAGGAATATATCGCATTGAATCCCCTTGGAACGGAAGATGTTTACATCTACGGCTACAAGGAATACGAAGAGGACTATGAACTGGTTGACATTACCGACGATGCCGAGTTTGAAAGGGCAGTTGCGGAGTTCGAGGAACTGGCGGTACAGGAAGCATAGTTAGTTGTCAGAAAAGGCTTGGTTGCGCGTGGCATGCTTTGCCGCGCGTTTTTCTGTTTTATAATGTGCATGTCTTCTTTGTCTTACAGCACAAAAGGTGTTAAAATAGCAGAGTAGTAATCGGAATCAGGGAGAGTGGTATGGCAATAAAGTGCGTGGAACGGGAATTTGTTCCGGTCATGCTCGGAGGAGATATAAATACTTACAGTGTGGCAAGAGCTTTTTATGAGGAGTATCAGGCCAGATCTTATGTGTTCGGCAAATATCTGACGGGACCCAGCTATCAGAGCGGATTTATAACATATGAGGCGGATGTACGAATTGATCGTGAAGACTATTTCGTCGAAAGAATAAACAGGTTTGCTGAAGTGAAGAAGGGCAAGAAGATTTTGCTGATCGGTTGCGGAGACAGTTATGTGGCACTTGCCAGCAGGGAAAGAGACAGACTGGCAGATAATATCATAGTGCCATATATTGACTTCCGTCTGATGGACGAGCTGCAGCATAAGGATTTATTTTATGGGCTTTGCGAGAAACATGGTCTCGGTTATCCGCAGACGATTATTCACAAGAAGGAGATGGGAACGGATTTCAAATGTGAGTTCGAGTATCCGGTTATTGTGAAACCGTCCAACAGCATTATGTACTGGGAGTACCCTTTTGAAGGGCAGGAAAAGGTCTTTAAGGCGAGAGATCGCGCAGAGATGGAGAACATCCTGGACTGCATATATACTGCCGGTTATCATGATGCGGTAATCATTCAGGATATGATTCCGGGGAACGATGAGTATATGCGTGTTTTGACGGCATATTCCGATCGCAGCGGCAAGGTTAAGATGATGTGCCTGGGACGTGTGCTCCTGGAGGAGCATACGCCTCATGGAAGCGGTAATCACGCCGTTATAATTCCGGAATATAACAATGAACTGATGGAACGAACGAAGGAGATGCTGGAGGCACTTAATTATATCGGCTTCTCTAATTTCGATATTAAATATGACATGCGCGATGGAGTCTACAAGTTCTTTGAGATCAACACACGCCAGGGCAGGAGTAACTATTATGTTACAAATTCCGGATTCAATGTGGCCAGATACTTCGTGGAGGATTACATATCCGGAAGAGAAATCTCATATGATGACAGGTTTGAAGACAGACTTTGGCTGACGGTACCGAAAGGCGTGGCCAGAAAGTATGTGAAAGATCCGAAAAACTTAAGACATCTTAATGGATTGCTGAAAAGCGGAAAATATGTAAATCCTGTATTCATGAAAGGCGACAACAATCCGATGCGGACCCTGAGAATGCTGAAGAATCATTTCAGGCAGTACTCCAATTACAGCAAATATTACCGGAGGAACAAATGAGAGATAAATTGAAAACTCTGGGCGTAATAGGCGGCATGGGACCAAAGGCAACAAGCCTGTTCTACGATATGGTAATTGATCACACTGCAGCAGATTGCGATCAGGAACATATTAATATGGTGATCCTGAGTTTCGCGGACTTCCCCGACAGAACCCGGGCCATAAAAACCGGCGAGACGGCGGAAATGATTGCGGCTTTTCAAGACAGCGCCAGGGTTCTCAGGGAGATGGGCTGTGCCAACCTGGCCATTCCATGCAATACGGCACATTATTATATAGATGATATTCAGAGAGCCAGCGACATTCCGGTTATAAATATGGTCAGCGAATCGGTAAGCGAGACCATCGGCAGGGGAGCAAAAAAAATCGGAATAATGGCAACAGAGGGAACCATTGAGGCAGGAATATATACTGCCGAATGCCGGCGTCGCGGAGTGGAGGCATACAGCCCCGGTCCGGCGGTGCAGGCTGATATCACATCTCTTATATATGATGATGTGAAAAGCGGGCGGCCATGTGATCCCTCCAAGTTTGACAGAGCGATAGAGGAATTCAAAGAGGAGAGTTGTGATGCGGTAATACTGGCATGTACTGAACTGTCCGTTTTTAAGGAGGAGTTCGGAATGCCGGAATTCTGTATAGATGCTATGGATGTGCTTGTTCGTGAATCCATAATCCGTTCGGGAGCGGAGTATAAGTGACAATGCTATGATTGCAGAGGGTAAAGGAGAAACAATGGGAGAACAACAGCAGTACACGATAAGTGAGTTCATATCCGCCTTGCAAGGTAAGGGGATGTTTCTTGACAGCAATGTGGATGCAGATGAACCCGGGCTCAGAGATACGGGAGATATCCCTGTCACGGGACTCACATATAACTCCAAAGAGGCAGACCCGGGAACACTTTTTGTCTGTAAGGGAGCGGCATTTAAGCAGGAGTATCTGCAGGAGGCATTGGACAGAGGAGCGATATGCTATGTGAGTGAAGCCCCTTATCCGGTGCATCCCGCCGGAACCGGGGCGAAAGTCCGCACAGAAGGAACATCTGAAAGAGTTCCGGCAATTATTGTTAAGGATATACGGGAAGCCATGCCTGTTCTGGCGGCAAAGTTTTATAACAGACCGTGGGAAGACCTGAAGATTACAGGAATCGGAGGAACCAAGGGCAAATCAACATCGGCCTATTACATGAAAGCCATAGTGGATGACTATATGGCGGCAACCGGAGGGAAAGAGAGCGCGGTTATATCCAGCATAGAAATGTATGACGGCAAGGATAGATATGAATCACATATCACCACACCGGAAGCCATGGAACTGCAGCGGCACATGAGAAACGCCTCCGACAGCGGCATAGAGTATCTGCAGATGGAGGTGTCATCTCAGGCGCTTAAATACAACAGAGTGGATGAAATCAGGCTGGATGCGGGCATATTTATGAATATATCCGAGGACCATATCAGCCCTGTTGAACACAGCAGTTTTGACGATTATTTCACATCTAAAATGAAGATGTTCGCCATGACTGATACGGCAATAATCAATATGGATTCCGACCATATAGACATAGTCATGGAACATGCAAAGGCTTCAGCCCGCAGGGTTGTCACATTTGCAGTCACAAGGGATCGTTCATGTGCAGAGGAAATGCGACTGGACTTCAGCGCTTATGATGTGAAAAAGAAGGGTCTGGGGATAGATTTCAAAGTACAATACAGCGGTGCGGTACAGGGAATTCCGGAGGCCTTTGACGAGCAGTTCGAGCTGACCATGCCGGGTTTTTTTAATGTTGAAAATGCTCTTGGAGTTATTGCTGCAGCTGTGTGCCTTGGTATTCCCATGGAATATATCAGAAGCGGAATAAAAAGAGCAAGATCCAGCGGCAGAATGGAAATCACAATCAGCAAAGACGGCAAGGTTACAGCCATTGTTGACTACGCTCATAATAAACTCAGCTTTGAGAAACTTTACGGGTCTACAGAAATGGAATATCCGGGTTACAGTATTGTGGGTATCTTCGGATGCCCGGGCGGCAAAGCCTTTAACAGGCGTGAGGAGCTGGCTCTTATAGCAGGGAAAGCCGCAGAGAAAATATATCTGGTGGCCGAAGATCCGGGACCTGAAGAACCGGGAGAAATCTCAGAACAGATTGCCGTACATGTTGAAAAAACAGGCTGCCCCTATGAGATAATCGATGACAGAGGAGAAGCCATAAGAAAGGCGATATTTGAAGAGTGCAGGAATGAGAAGAAGGTTTTGCTTATTACCGGCAAGGGCGATGAGACACGCCAGAAAATCGGGACGGAATATATTGACTGCGAATCAGATGCAAGTTTCGTAGCGAGATTTATGGAGGAGTACAATGAAACAATATGACATTATAATTATCGGAGCCGGAGCAGGCGGAGTATTCATGAGCTATGAGCTTGTCAAGCTGGGCGTTAATGCCAGTGTGCTCATGCTGGACAAGGGGGCGGCCCTGGAAAGTCGTGTATGCCCCATTAAACGCGGTGTCACGGACAATTGTATCAAATGTGATCCGTGCCAGATCATGAATGGATATGGCGGAGCCGGAACTCTGTCTGACGGTAAATATAACATCACAACTCAGTTTGGCGGGGATCTGCACAAGTATGTGGGGCAGGAGAAGGCTATGGAGCTGATGGAGTATGTGGACGAAGTTCTGTGCGAAATGGGGGGAGCTGAGGCAAGGCTGTATTCCACTGCCAGTTCCGGCTTAAAGACGGAATGTCTGAGGCACGACCTTCATCTGCTGGAGGCCAAGGTAAGGCATCTGGGAACCGACAGGAACATGGGAATCCTGGCAAAGATGTACGACTACTGCAAGGATAAAATTGACATTCAGTTCCACAAGACCATCGCCGATGTGGATCATCTGGATGATGGCACTTTCATTGTCAGAACTAATGAAGGCAAGGAGTTTGCATGTAAGGATCTGGTGCTGGCAACGGGACGCTCCGGCTCCAAGTGGATATCTCAGATATGTGATAAGTTTGGAGTGGAGCAGAAGAAAAACCGTGTTGACATCGGGGTGAGAATTGAGCTTCCGGCGGAAGTGTTTAAGCACATTACTGATGATGTGTACGAAAGCAAAATCGTTTATAAAACCGATAAGTACAACGATATGGTGAGAACCTTCTGCATGAATCCTTACGGAGAGGTTGTGGCAGAGAATACCAACGGTATTGTTACGGTAAACGGACACAGCTATGGTTCTCCTGAATTTCACACGAATAATACCAATTTCGCCTTGCTTGTTTCCAACCATTTCACCGAACCTTTTGATGACAGTAACGAATACGGGGAATCCATAGCACGCCTTTCAAACATGCTGGGTGGAGGAGTGCTTATGCAGAGATTCGGCGACCTTGTCAAGGGAAGAAGATCCAGCGAAAGAAGAATGGAAAAGTGCTTTACCACACCTACACTCAAGGCGACACCCGGAGATCTCTCTCTGGTTATGCCCAAGCGTCAGCTGGACGGCATAATAGAGATGATCTATGCCTTGGATAAGATTGCTCCGGGGACGGCCAATGATGATACGCTGCTGTACGGGGTAGAGGTAAAGTTTTATAATTCAGTTGTAAAAGTAGACGGAAATCTGGAGACATCAGTGCCTGACATGTATGCCATGGGCGACGGATCCGGAGTGACACATTCGCTGTCTCAAGCATCTGCCAGCGGAGTGCATGTGGCCAGAATACTTTTAAATAAATATGTATAAACAGGAGGATTTAGATGAACGAAAAAGCAAAGAAAGCGGTTGAACTTCACAACAATGGGTATAACTGCGCGCAGGCGGTAACATGCACATTTGCGGAAGAACTGGGAAGAGATGAAAAGACCGTATATGAGATGATGGAGGGTTTTGGATTCGGAATGGGTTCCTCGAAGGTGTGCGGAACCGTATCGGCCATGGCGGCTATTTCCGGAATGGTTAATTCCGAAGGAACTCCGGGACCGGATTCAACCAAGAGAAACAGCTACCGGGGCTCAAAATCAATGGTCAAAAAATTCGAAGAGAAGAACGGAACAATTATTTGCCGCGAACTGAAAGGTGTTGATACAGGTAAACTCATTCGCGACTGCGACGGTTGTGTAGAGGATGCGGCAACCATAGTGGATGAATATCTGGAGAGATTTGTCAGAAACAAGGAGTAAATTCAAATGACTGAAATAGCAGATAAGAGAAAAAAGGCCCGGGAATGGGCGGAAGGAATCGTAGAAACGGTAAACAATGATCCGAGACCCTATGTAAAGTGCAAGGAATCAAGACCGATTACGGACATCAAAGATCTGCTTGTGTCAAGTGCCCGGCTGTTCGGAGAACGAACAGCCTATCTGCAGAAGTGGAATCCTGATGGAGAATATGAAGAAATAAAGTACAAACAGGTTCTTGATGATGTGAACGGACTGGGGACTGCATTGCTTGAAATGGGGCTGAAGGATAAGCGGGTGGCGGTTATAGGCCGGAACTGCTATCAATGGTGCTCTGCATATCTGGCTGTAACCGGCGGCATAGGCTGCATTGTTCCCCTTGACAAGGAGCTTAGTGCAGAGGAATTGAAAAATCAGATTGCCACATCGGAAGCATCGTGCGTAGTCTTTGACAGCAGGCATACCGATGTGTTCAAGGAGATAAAGGCAAGCGGTGATACACAGCTGGAAGTTCTGGTGAGTTTTGATGCGGAAGCTGAAAACGATGGAGTGCTGTCCTGGAAACAGCTTATTGAAGACGGCAAGGAACTCATAGAGGAAGGGAATCTCGATTACATAAACGCTGAAGTGGACAATGAAATCATGAGCATACTCATCTTCACTTCCGGAACAACAGGAAAGCCGAAGGGGGTTATGCTCAGTCAGAAGAATGTCTGCGCGGAACTGATGATAGCACCGACTATTTTTACCCTCGAGGCGGAAGACAGATACATGTCATTTCTGCCGCTGCACCACACCTATGAAAGCACTTGCTGCTTCCTGATGGCCATATACAAAGGCTCATCAGTCGGCTTCTGCCAGGGGCTCAGGTATATAACAAAGAATCTTAAAGAACTGAGGCCTACAATGATTCTGGCGGTACCTGCACTTTATGAGAAACTTTACAGTTCCATATGGAAGAATGTTCGCAAGCAGGGCAAGGAAGACCTTTTGAAGAAAGTGATAAAGGTAAACCGCGTTACAAAAAAAATAGGCATAGATCTGGGAAATATCTTCTTTAAGGAGATTCGAGCAGTTTTCGGCGGCAGGATGAAGACCCTCATCTGCGGCGGAGCTAAGATAGATCCTGAAATTCTGGACGGTCTGCAGGACTTCGGATTTAATGCTCTTCAGGGATACGGACTGACAGAGGCGGCACCTATGGGTGCTTTCAACCCGCAGGATGCGCCCAATTCCAAATCGGTGGGAGTACCTTTCCCAGGACAGGAAATAAAGGCAATCAATATAAACGAAGAAGGTATCGGTGAAATATGCATTCGCGGTGAAAATCTGATGATGGGCTACTTTAACGACCCCGAAGGGACAGCCGAAGTTATCGACGAAGAAGGCTGGTTCCATACCGGTGACCTGGGTTATGTGGCCGAGGACGGATATGCCTATCTGACAGGAAGGCTTAAGAATGTAATCATCACGAAAAACGGCAAAAATGTATATCCGGAAGAGATAGAGTACCAGCTGGGTCTGGTTCCTTTCGTTCAGGAATCCTTTGTGTTCGAGGACGAGAAAGCTACCGGAAAAGATACAATAATTGTTGCATCAATCAAAGTTGATGACACAGAAGCCGCCGAAATACTGGGTGACGAATACACGGATGAACAGATTAAAGAACTTGTATGGCAGGAGGTTGACAGGATTAATGCCGCTGCGCCTACATACAGGCAGATAAGGAGAGTAATTATCAAAAAGAAAGATTTCATTCATAATACTTCATCTAAGCTCATCAGATTTGCCGAAGAGAACAAAACAGAGGAGTAGAGGTGATAGCTATGCCTTTTAACGAAATTTACAGCGAATATTTCCCCTTCTGGGATAATCTGGACAGCAAGGACAGGGACTATCTCTGTGAAAATTCTTCTGTTATGCACTTTGAAAAAGAGCAGCCGGTGCATAACAATATGGAGTGTTCCGGCCTGTTTATAGTAAAAACCGGCAAGTTGCGATTATATATGCTCTCGGAGGAAGGAAAGGAAATCACTCTTTACAGACTGTCACCGGGAGAGATATGCATGTTATCCGCGTCCTGTGTTTTGCAGAGCATCAGCTTCGATGTCTATGTGGATGCGGAAGTGCCCAGCGACTGCTATGTGATAAACGGGATAGCATTCAATTCCGTCAGTGAGCGTGTGGTTGAAGTAAAGAACTATGCTCTTGAGACTGCCGTTGAGCGTTTTTCCGATGTAATGTGGATTATGCAGCAGATCGTATTCATGAGCATGGATAAAAGGCTTGCCATCTTTCTTCTTGATGAAGTCACTGAAAACAGAACCGATACAGTTGTCATGACCCACGAGCAGATTGCACGCCATCTGGGAACTGCACGGGAAGTTGTCACAAGATTGCTGAAACACTTCGCATCTGACGATGTGATTGAGGTAACCAGGAAGGGTATTAAGATTATCAACAAGAAAAAACTACGGGATATTGCCTATTAAAATATAATTGTTTCGGAAAGGATTGCGGATAGGTGATTGCTTCACTGTTAATGCTGATAGATTCTCCGGAAGATAAAAGCAGATTTGAAAAGATGTACAATGAATATGAGCGTCTTCTGTTTTATGTTGCCAGGAAACGCTTGGGAGATAACCATCTGGCAGAGGATGCTGTAAACGAGGCTTTTATCCGCATCATTAAAAATTTTGATAAAATTGAGAAAATAATATGTCCCCGTACGAAGAAATATGTAGTAGTTATTGTTAGAAATGTATGTGCGGACATTTATGCTAAAAGGCATCGCATAGATGAATTTTTTGCCGGTGATGAGATTGAATACATATCTGACAGCAATGAAAGGAACATGCGAAGCAGCCAACAGATGTTCTTTCAGAAGTATAATCTGGATATGATTAAATCAGCTCTGAACAGGCAACACCAAGATATGAGACAGTCAATGGGGTAGAGATGGTGATTTACGACAATGACGGTGCCACCACTATAGTCTTTGAAAACGGCACTTATGTATTTATGCTGGACGGAACCTGTGAGCAGGATCTTCTCCGCAAAATAATTGAGGAGATGACTGCCGAAGAAGAATCTTAATAGCCCGCTTTTACCGGAAGCAGCTAAGACTGCTTCTTTTTTTGTTTAAAAACTTTCAAAAAGTCTGTCCCCTTATCAGCGTTTACAGGAGTATTTGTTAGTAGAGGGTTTTTAACATCGAATCTTAAGGAGGAAGAACAAATGCGAAGAACAATTATATTAATCATCATTTCATTTATTATTACGGTTCCATTTACAGCCGGGAGTGTATGCGCCTTATCTGAGGATGATTCTATAGCTCCTGTGAATAATGTAAGATATCAGTACATTGAAAGTATCAGCACGACGCTATCCATTAGCAATGGCACTGCTAATGCAGGCGTTCGTGTGAGAGACACAAACGGTGATACAACAAAAATCATATAATTATCTATTGGAAGAAAGGAATCAGCCATGAAAAACAGCATTCATTACAAAATAATAGCATGGGTATTATGTTTATGTCTGACAGTCACATTGATACCTGATATTGGTATGCGGCAAAAACAGATGGGGATATTAAAATTTCGCCGGAAGAAGTGACAGAAGAGAACGTGATTGAAAAAACAGAGGATACGACTACATATGACTTGGGAGACGGTGAAAAAATGACTGTGTTTCATGGCGGACAGGTTAGGTATGAAGACAAAAACGGCGATCTGAAAGATTACGACCGAAGGCTTGTCGGAATTAAAGACGCAAGTAAGACAGAAAACAACAACAGCCTGGAGGGATATAAATACGAGAATAACAAGGGTGATAAAAAACACTATATCCCGGAAAAGTTTTCGGAGGAAACTCCAATTATCATGGAGAACGGAGAGTATAGCATAACGATTGCCCCGTCAGATGAAACCCTTGAAGCAAATGGAGCGGAGAATATTAATGTGTCTGTTAAAAAAGAAGAGACGCCGACCATATATGAAGATGAAGACGTGTTGCCGGTAAGGGCAGAATATAGATCGCAGAGCAGCAGAGCATGCTTTTCATATGAATCCGGAGAAGAGGGCATAAAAGAAACCCTGACTATAAAAGAAAAACCTGACAGTAATGTTTTCACTTATGTCCTTGACCTTAACGGGCTTGAACCGGAAAAAAACCCAACAGATGGCGGAATAACATTTTTTGATTCGGAGAAGGATGAAATAATAGCCGATATAGAACCTGCATGGATGAACGATGCCACCAGCAATGCGTACAGTGAAGATATATCTTACGATATAGAAGAAGACAGCGAAAATACGGGCAAACACATATTAACTATGACGATAGATCGCGATTACCTTGATAGTGATGAAAGACAGTATCCTGTTACGGTTGATCCGACGACCACATGGAGAGGCAGCACTCAGATAAAGGATGCATATGTAATAAACGGCAAATATGCAAATACAAGATTTTATTCAAGCAGTACCAAGTTAATGCCTGCAGGCAAAAATAGTACAGGAACACATAGAACATATATTATGTTCACGGATCTTAAATCAAAAATGTCAGGACAGTCGATTTCAAGCGCCAAGTTCACTGTATATGAAGCCGGAACCGGCGCTAGCAATCAGAAGATAGCAGCATACAGGGTTACAAAAAGCTGGACAGCCTCCAAACTCACATGGAATAACAAACCGAGTAATTCCACAACAGTCCTTTCTACAGTGACAACAAAGAAAAAAAGCATACAGCGTTGACTTTTAATCTCAAGTCATTTGTCAGCGGACTTGCTAACAATTCATATTCCAACTACGGAATTGTGCTAAAAAACAACTCTTCAAGTTATACTTCATTTAGAGGCAGCAGATACGTAACGGTGACCTACAGACCTAAACTTGTTGTTACACATTTCAGCAAACCGACTACTGCAACAGAAGCAAGCATTTCACCGAGATATGTGAAGAACAGCACCGATGCGAAAATAACATTTTCAGGTATAACTTCAACAGGTCTGGCCAGATGCGAGTACAGAGCTGTTGAATATAATGACAGCGATGGATCAACTGGCAATGTGCAACTTGACTACAGCTCTGAAAGACCCATAACTTCCGGGGATTATTTACCGTCTCTTGGTAATGGGTGTTACCACATATATGTCAGAGGTGTTAATCAAGCAGGGATTGCAGGAACAGGGAAGTCTGCGGGGGTGGTGCATGTTGATAATCAGGCACCGGCCTTAGGCAATATATCTTTGTCCGCATCAACAGAAGCAAATCCGGGGCCGGCAAACCCTGTCCTTACATGGCAGGGCATGTCAGACGCACATTTTAAAGAGGTATCCGTATCTGTAGACGGCGGAGTGTATAAAAAGGCAGGAGAAGAAACTTCGGGAACATACACAATACCTAAAGCCGGATTCGGCACTACCGGATATCACACGGTAAAGGTCAAAGCCACAGATAAAATGGATAACAGTGCGGAAAGGACATTCGAAAATTACTATGTGTGTATGGATGGTCCTGAAATAGGAACCCTTAGACTAAAAGACAGCTCAGGAAAAGCAATCACAAAGGAAGCGTGGACAGGTGATAATAATCCTAAAATAGAATTCAGCGGTGTTACCGACGAAAAAAGCGTTATAGGGGACAGCGGAGTGAAGTATGCGATTAAAGGAGTAAATTCACAGCCGGATGACTCTGACTTTATTACACCTGCTGATTTTGTCATGTCTGATGAAAACGGCAGCTACAGCGGAAGCTTCAGGCTGGCTGAATCCGAAAGGAATCTTGCCGACGGCAGCCGTAATATTTATGTCAGATTTACTAACGGCATAGGGAACTATACGCAGAAAATTCTGGAATATAACTTGGATAAAAGTAAACCTTCAGGAACAATAACCGTTACAAGTCCTGCAGGGACGGATGTTACGGGTGCGCTGAGCGATACCGTAATCATAACGGGAAATATAACCGATAAGCAAAATGCAGAAGATACAAGTTTTATTACGATATTCTTGTAATAAGCACTGATGAAGACGGAAACCGTTTATACAGCCGGGGGTTAACTGTAAACGGAAATAAACAGGTGCTGGATTTTGACGGTGAACCGACACTTGAGAAAGACATTACGGTTCCGGGCAAGGCCGCGATAATCAGAATCAATGGGCCGACCGAGAGTACCACCGGCAAGAGCATTGCATACAAGATTAAGACAACACAGGGACAGTATGTCAATTTAGCTCCGGGCGAAAAGATGGCGGTATCACAGATTGATTCTTCCGCAATATATGCAAGCGATTTTACCCTCAAGGTTGAAACACAGGCTTCGGCTTCGGAAATAGGTGATATTGTATTTACCGCAGATACGCTTGCAGACGAGAGTTTCAGTATTTCTGCAGTGGAAAATTACAGACCTGTGGATTTTTCAGTAAGACAGCAGCTTAATTACAAGACATATTTCTCGTGGCAGATTGCGGCAGAGCAGGCGCAGATTCCTGATGACATATCATTTGAAGTCTACAGGAGTACAGAGGACGGCTTCACTCCGTCAGAGGACACCTTGGTTGCACAAGACTTCGCATCACAGAGCTATACGGAGATAAATACCGGATACGGAGGTAAGTACTATTACAGAGTAAGAGCTGTACAAAAGGATAATGACG
>CAYFQD010000008.1:58178-64228 GCA_964345275.1 uncultured Oscillospiraceae bacterium | reverse complement strand
ATTGATACAAAAGCATATTCCGGTGGATATAATTTACCGATTTCCCAAGCGGATGAGATGGAGCGATATGTTAGAGAGAATCAAACGCGTGACATAGAAGTTAATCCTAACGCGTGGTGGGATAATTTTACAGGTAGATTAGATAGTTATTATTTTATGTTTGTGGCAGGACATTTTAAAGGTAATTATCTGAATCAAATCGATAGAATAGAACGAAACACCGGCGTTTCCGGTGCGGCAGTTGATATTAAAAGATTACTGATAACGGCCAACAATTTTAAAGCCGGTACTTTTTCTCATTCAGAAATAGAGACGGAATTATTTGTAAGATAAAATAAAAAAACTGACCCGGAACCTCAATTGCAGGTTTCCGGGTCGGTCGCTTTTTTTATGAGTCTGTGTTTTTCTGTTAAACCAGCGTTCTATTTTTCAAAATAGATGTACATGCCTTCAAAGAAATCCGACCAGTCAGATGTCATTTTGCCATCATCACCTACAGAAAAAATGAAGTCTATGTCATCTTCTCCGGCTTCGACTGTCAAGGTGTATGTCTCATCACCATTATCTACCAGATCTCCGGAGAAGTTGCCGTCATCTGTTTTCATGTCGATTGTACCATCTGCCTTTATTACGGCAACGCAGGAATCAGGAGTCCAATCGAGATCTTCAAGATCCATTTCAATTCCGATGTATTCGGCTCCGCAAACCTTCCATTCGCCGACAATATCCTTGCCCTTAAGCGGTCCGTCTGCCTCGCCATCACCATTGCCACCGCCGCCGCAGCCGGCCAGAACCATCATGAATCCGAGAACCACAATCGTTAATAGTGTCAGTGTTAATTTTTTCATTTTTTCAACCTCCTTCTCAAATTATCAATACTATACCAGTCATAAATTAATTTTATCGCATATTAACAAATTAATCAACTGAATCGGTTAACAATCACTCTTTTCGGGAGGTAAAAGAGGCAGACAAAGATGAGTTGAAAAAATAGATATCGCGGTCCATAAATAGTGTGTTGCGTGTGACCTTATAATTTTTTCACGGGAAGTTTGTTTAAAAAATATCAAATAAAGATTGTAACATTTCGGTCTAAGATATATACTGTAACAAGGTTACTTAACACTGTAAAAAAGGAGGATGAAGAGAATGTTATTTTACAAATGTAACTTATGCGGTAATTTTATTACCTTTTTAGGGAATAAGGCTGCTACTCCGGTATGCTGCGGAGAAGAGATGAAGGAAGTTGTTGCCAATACAGAAGATGCTGCACAGGAGAAGCATGTGCCGGTGGTTACCCGCGATGGTAATTCTGTTACGGTAAATGTTGGTTCCGTTGACCATCCTATGGTGCCTGAACACTACATTCCGTTCATTATTCTTGAAACAAACCGTGGATTCCAGAAGGCAGATCTTAAGCCGGGAGAAGCTCCGAATGCAGTATTTGCACTTGCTGAGGGAGAAGAACCTGTAGCCGCTTATGAATACTGCAATCTTCACGGACTTTGGAAGGCTGCTATATAAATATCGAAAGGAGAGATTACTTTAATGGACAAATATGAATGCGATGTATGTGGATATGTGTATGATCCTGCTGTAGGAGATCCGGATAATGGAGTCGCACCTGGAACCGCATTTGCCAATTTGCCGGCTGACTGGGTATGTCCGCTGTGCGAAGTAGGCAAGGATGAATTCTCAAAAGTGGAATAATCCCTGTTCAGCGACTTTAATCAGACCATAGTAGAGAAGGTGCGGGAATTATGACCGTACCTTCTTTTTTACAAATATTATTAAGAAATGACAGGAGAGACAATAAATGATGAACACAAAAGCAATGTATAAGTTTTCATATGGACTGTTTGTTTTGACAACAGCCTATGAAGGAAAAGACAACGGATGTATTATAAATACAGCAATCCAGGCTGCATCTGAACCCAATCAGATCAGCATTGCCCTGAACAAGGTGAACTACACACATGATTTGATTATGGGCGCAAAGAGATTCAATATTTCTGTTCTTTCTCAGGAGGCGTCATTTGATATAATTAAGCGGTTCGGCTTTCAGTCCGGGAAAAATGTGGATAAGTTTGAGGGATTTGAGGAATGTGTCCGTGCTGAGAACGGAATCTATTATATAACAGAGGGAACAAATTCATATTTTTCCATAGAAGTGCAGAAAACACTTGATCTGGGATCCCACACACTGTTTGTCGGAGTGCCGGAGGCAATGGAGGTTCTTTCTGATGCACCGTCAGTAACTTATGAATATTACCGAAACAATATCAAACCGAAGCCGGAAGCCGGGAAAATAAAAAAAGGAAAGACCGTATGGAGATGCAGAATCTGTGGATATGAGTACGAAGGTGAGATCTTGCCGGCAGATTTCATATGTCCGGTTTGTAAGCATCCGGCATCGGATTTTGAAAAGGTAACAGGATAAAATAACTTAGAAGAGATTAAAGGAGAAAAAATGTATAATGTAAGAAAAGTTGCAGATGACATATGGTGGATTGGCGGTTCAGACAGACGAATTGAACTTTTTGAAAATGCGTACCCGGCACCGGAGGGAATGTCATACAATAACTATTTAATCATGGATGAAAAAACCTGCCTCATGGATGGAACCGACGAGGCTACAACCGCCCGGTTCTTTGAAAACCTGGAATATGTTCTCAATGGCAGAAAGCTTGATTACATGGTTGTACAGCATGTGGAACCGGATCATTGCGCGTGCATCCCTCAGCTGATTGAAAAATATCCGGATCTTGTGATTGTAGCATCCCAGAAGGCCGTCCAGATGATTAAAAATTTCTATCATATAGATGCGGACTTTTCAGCGGTGAAAGAAAATGATACTCTTGAGCTGGGTAAGCATATTCTGTCATTTGTAGGTGCCCCTATGATTCACTGGCCGGAAGTTATTGTGACATATGACAGTGCAACCGGTGTATTGTTCTCAGCAGATGCGTTTGGATCCTTTGGCGCCCTGGGCGGGAACATATTTGCCGATGAAGTTAATTGGGAGAGAGATTGGGCAGATGAGGCCAGACGCTACTATGTAAATATTGTAGGCAAGTACGGTCCTCAGACAATGGCACTTCTAAAAAAAGCATCTGCTCTTGATATTAAAATGATACTCCCCCTGCATGGACATATCTGGAGAAAGGATTTCAATCAGATTCTTGAGCGCTATGAAAAATGGGCAACTTATACTCCGGAGAAAAAGTCCGTTGCCATTTTCTATGGGTCTATTTACGGACATACGGCAAATGCTGCGGATATTCTGGCGGTTAAACTGGCTGAAAGAGGCATTAAAGACATAAGAGTTTACGATGTTTCAAATACCGATGTATCGGAACTTCTTTCCCGTGCCTTTGAATATTCAACTCTCGTTTTTGCCAGTGCCACCTACAATGCGGGAATTTTTGATAACATGGAAAGGCTTCTTTCAGATATTAAAAATCACAGCCTGTCCGGAAGAATGATAGGCCTGGTTGAAAACGGAAGCTGGGCTCCGGCAGCAAACAAAAAAATGCATGAATTAGTTAGTTCCATGAAGAACATGACGATACTCGAACCAATGGTATCCATCCGTTCTTCCATTGATGATGAGTCGCTTGCGGCATTGGATGAGCTGGCATCCGCACTTGCAGAAACCGTCAAATAAAGATTGTCTATATTCAAAGTAGGAGGTTAGTCATGAGAAAAATCCTTTTACTGATATGCAGCATGGTTATAATCGGTCTTTTGCTGAGCGGTTGTAAAGACACAGCGGGGCAGGAGGAGAATTCATCCTTATTTAAGCCCGGAGTGTGGATAGCAACAGGCGGGGAGTACGGTCAGCTCTACTTTTTTAATGACGATGGAACTTCCGGTAAAACCGCCGTCTATATAGATGGAACAGGAGAGGAATTCACCTATGAGGAGGGCGAGGACGGCAAAATTATCTTTCATATGAAGCACTCCACTGTACCGTTGCCCTGTAATGTGGATATAATTGACGACACTCACATCCATATGGGATGGGAAGCGCAATATGAAGAGACGCTTGAGTTCCTGTCGCCTCTGGATGCTGAACATTTCCACTTCTATACAAACGATGAATTGTGTGAGTGGGCTTTGCAATATTATGAGGCACTGAATGATGCGGACGCTTCCGAGCTTATGACTGATCCGGCAGACAACGGTGACGGAACTGTTAATATTAGAATTTTTGCGGATGTAAACGGTTATGACTCCGATATGGCTTTGTACAGAATAGACCGTTGTACCGGGGAAGGTGAAGATGTAAATACGGGAGAACCCGTGGATCTGACAAACGGCTCTCCGGATGTTGATATTAAATATTTGAATACGGAGTATTCGGAGGCGCAGACGGAATACCATGAATGTATTGTGACTGACAGCAAAACCAGTTTAGACCTATTGCTTATCCCGGAAGTGCCGGTAACAGATTTCAAAGTGGTTTCACTTGCATATAAGGAAACAGGTGATAACGAAATCAGTTTCAGCGCAGAAAAGGAACATTTTTCTGCAAAGACTCTGACTCCGGAAAAACCGCTGATTGTCAGAGCAGAACCTTCGGAAACAATTCCAAGTATTGGCATCACATATGTGGATAGAAACGGTGAAACTAAACTATATGCCATTTCCATAAGCGGGCTGGATGGTTTGCCGCTTCTTGTAGATGTGGGGCTTTGATATTTTGAAAAGCAAAGGAGGAAAATAACATGAAAAAGATTTTGCTTGCTATTATGATGCTTGCAATGGTATTTGCGTTTTCTGCCTGCGGAGAGGATACCGAATTGCCGGACAGCGACACTATGGAAATTGAAGAACAGGACGGAGAAGGCAAAGGCGATCTCATTGAAGATTTCGACAGCATTGACGGACTATGGTATGTTGACGGAGACCTGGAAAAAGAATCTCTGGAGATAACCAGAGACGGCAGATTCACATCCTATACAGCGACAGGTGAGCCGGACAAGACGGGATATGTGAAATATGAGGCCGAAGAGTTTGATGAGGATGTTGTTTACTGGTTTATGCTATATGAAGATGATGGAGAGTTTTATATGGGCTTTGGTGATGACGGGAGCGAGAATAAAACAGATCTTTATGTAGGTAATGGTGGATATCCTCACTATGTATTGGTGGACTGACAATAGAAGATGAAAGAAAAGGCAGTGCTGATCCAAAAGCAACTTGATACTCCCCTTGGTTCTATTGCCTATTGGGTCAGCAGGACGAAAAATGAATGTGGTATTAACTTGGTATTTCTTCCCGGTCTTACTGCAGATCACAGGTTTTTTAAGAAGCAGACTGAATATTTCCAGGGCAAATATAATCTGCTTGTTTGGGATGCGCCGGGACATTATAAATCCCGGCCGTTTCAATTGAACTATTCTCTGGAGGATAAGGCGAAATGGCTCCACGATATACTGGAAGAAGAGGGATTTGAAAAGCCGGTTTTAGTCGGGCAGTCAATGGGAGGATATGTATCGCAGGCATATATGGAGCTTTTTCCGGGAAATGCCGGCGGTTTTGTGTCTATTGACTCGGCACCATTGAAGCGGATATATTATCCCGGCTGGGAGATATGGTTTTTGAAACATACTTATCTGATGTATATGAGTATACCGTGGAAATTGCTTATAAGATGGGGGTCGCGGGGTACGGCGCAAACGGAGTACGGGCGAGGGCTCATGCACGAAGTCATGTCCGGTTACGATAAAAAATACTATTGTGAGTTAGCCGCTCACGGATACAGAATTCTGGCAGAGGCCATAGAGAAAAACAGACCATATGAGATTGACTGTCCGGCAATTCTCATATGCGGTACCAGGGACAGGGCGGGAGATGTAAAGAAATTCAACCGCATGTGGGCTGAGAGAGAAGGGCTGGAAATTGTATGGCTTGATGGGGCGGGGCACAATTCCAACAACGACATGCCGGCTGAAGTGAATGAAACAATAGAGAGACTGATATGAAAGATAGTATAAACAATAATGATGACCGCTTGAACGCAACGGATCCGATCACAGAACAGA
>CAYFQD010000008.1:55673-58078 GCA_964345275.1 uncultured Oscillospiraceae bacterium | reverse complement strand
CGGACGGCCATAGCGATTTTTGCGGCAGGGGTCGGTTTTTTCGAGTTTATAAATAACGACACTATAATAACTGTCGGCATAGTGATGATGGCCATTTCTCCGGCAGTGCTGGCTGTAGGAATAATACATTATTTACGGGCAAGAAAAAACATACAAAAGATGAATTTATAAGAAAACGGAGAGCGGGAAACGCTCTCCGTTAATCACTGTTTATACTTTTCTGTATTCTACTCTTCTATACCGTTCCATTCAACCGCATCTCTGTTCCATTCAGGATAGTCGAAGATTACATTTGCAGGATAGTCAACGCCCAGGAGACAAACAACATTACCTTCGCTGTCAAAGATTGGAGCAAATGCAGACCAGCAGATGAGTTCATCACTGTCGGCCCATGCAGATCTGGCGGCGGCAGGAGCACCTTCCCATGCTTCGGTGAACTGTATTTCCCAGCCGTAATCGGTAGCCCAGTCATCAGGATCTTCTGAACCGTCAACGGTAATACAGAAGCTTCCGGTTCCGTCGGAATCAAGGACAGGCTCACCGTCATCACCTGATGGTGACATAGTGTAAACATAGGTCGCTCCGAACTCTTCGGTCATAGTGTTAAGCTGCTTCCACATTTCATCATACCCGTCGTAATCCCTGGCTTCACCGGATTCAATCAGTGCTGCATATTTGTCGCCAAAACCTGTTCCAAGTTCTTCAGCTCCTTTTTCAGCATATCCGAGAGCCTCATCGCGTACTGCCTGAACTTCTTCAGGGACATCAGCATCAGCCCATGTCAGAACAGCTTCCTCTTCAGGAGCCTCCGGCTCTTCCTTATCACCGCAGCCTGTTGTCAGTGCAATCATGGAGAATGCCAGAACGAATGCTGCTAAAAATAATAATAACTTGTTCTTTTTCATTGTAAGTAGTCCTCCTTTTATAAATATTAGAAAAAAACTGCTTAAAGACAGCTTAACATGAGAGGCTGTTAACAGACAACCTTTATTTAGAAAAGTCTGAAAATAATATATCCGACCATTTCACAAAGTCCACACAATTGTGATGTAATGTAAAAAAATACAATATATAATATAGAGACACAGGGAAAACAAGGAGAGAAAAATGGAGAGCAGCGGATCAACATTTGATATAGGGTTTTACTTCCAGACCATGCTGAACAATTTAAGAGAATTTTTTTACCAGAAAATTGCGGAGATGGAAGCTTTTCAGGATGCGCAGGCGGCGGAAATAGAGGCATTGACAACTAAGCTGATTGTACTGGGCATTCTGGCAATCGCATTGGTGTTTGTTATACTGATAATTGTGATAGCACTAAAAGTAGGCAAAGGCCGCAAGCGCAGGGAAGAGATTGAAGCGGCTGAAGAGAGGCTCCGCCGGGAGGAGCGCAGGCTCAAGAGAGAAAGGCAGTACTACGAGGCACAGAATCGTGCCATGCAGCATGGACATCCTCAACAGGAATTTTGCTCTCAAGAGAATCTTAACTATCCGCATAGCTGTTCCAATCATGGCTGGAGACAACCGCAGATTGTCCCCGAAAGAGAATCAAAGGAAGTCAGGGACAGAGCCAGCAGAACAACACAGTACATAGGTAATGTTTCCAGGGAAAAGGACGATTTTGACTGGCTGTAATGAACGGTTTTTATTTACCAATTAACATAAATATGGGATAATAACAACGATGTATATGACATACACCGTTGTTTTCTGTTTGTGGCAGAAGGAGCAGAAGAGAAGTTATCATTGACTTATTATTTATTTAGTTGGAGGAAATTAAAATGACTGCTGTACAGATTACCGCACTGGTAATATTTATACTGGTGCTGGGTGTAATAATCTCCGAGAAACTTCACAGATCAGCATGTGCACTCATCGGTGCCGTTCTCCTGATTGTGCTCGGAATACTTGAGCCTATTGAGGCTGTGGGCTACATTGACTTTAACACAATCGGCGTGCTCCTGGGAATGATGATGTTCGTCGCTGTAATGAAGAACTCGGGAATCTTTGAGTATCTGGCTGTTAAATCAGCCAAGATTGCCAAAGGGGATCCGTGGAAGATCATGGTTTACTTCATGATTATTACAGCCGTTCTGTCGGCATTCCTGGATAACGTAACAACCGTGCTGCTCATCGGACCGATGACATTCAGCATATGCAGGACTCTGGAACTGAATCCTGTCCCTTATATAATGACTCAGATTATCGCATCAAATGTGGGTGGTACTGCCACTCTTATCGGTGATCCTCCTAACATCATGATTGGCTCGGCTGCGGATATTTCGTTCATCCAGTTTGTAATTTACGATGGACCTATAGTGGCTATCGTTATGATTGCCACAATTCTTGGTTTCAAGCTTGTATATAAAAAAGGGCTGCAGGTTGCTCCTGAAAAGATGGCTCTA
>CAYFQD010000008.1:30632-55573 GCA_964345275.1 uncultured Oscillospiraceae bacterium | reverse complement strand
TTTCAAGCTTGTATATAAAAAAGGGCTGCAGGTTGCTCCTGAAAAGATGGCTCTAATTATGCAGATGGACGAAAAGGAAGAAATCAGAAATCATTCACTTTTTGTAAAGAGTGTCATTATGATAGTTGTGGTAGCGCTGGCGTTTACTTTCCACGATACTCTGGGTCTGAAGTCAAGTATCATTGCCCTGGGATGCGCCGGAATCATGATTCTTATCGGCAGACAGGATGTTGAAGAGACAATTCATGGTGTTGAATGGCCGACAATCATCTTCTTTACATTTCTGTTCATCGTGGTTGGCGGGCTTGAAAAGGTTGGTTTAATTGAGATGGTTGCCAAGATGATGATTGAAGCTACGGGCACTCACTTCGTGGTGCTCATGATTGTTCTGTTGTGGGTATCGGCAATCGCTTCCGCTATTCTGGATAACATCCCGTTTGTTGCGACACTGATTCCGCTGATACAGACAATGGAAATGGAGGGTATCGATGTATGGCCGCTCTGGTGGGCTGTATCCATCGGTGCATGCTTCGGTGGAAACGGAACCATCATCGGTGCATCAGCAAACGTTGTACTTATAGGTATAGCCAGCAGAGAAGGATATCCTATTACATTCATTGAATTCATGAAGATTGGTATGCCTATGATGCTGATGTCTATTGTCCTGTCTACAGTGTACCTGCTTATAATATTCGGCAACTATTGGGGTTAATGGAACATTCAGGCGATAGCGAAAGCGTTAAGATAATAACGAGCGTTAAGGCGCTCGTTATTTATTGAAAAAAAAGAGTGAATCCATTAAAATAAGTAAGGACGACTAATACTATATACATACATAGAGAAAGGAACGGAAAAATGTTCGAGAACTTAATTGAAATTCTTAAGGCAAATCCAAGAAAAATCATCTTTACAGAGGGACATGATGCCAGAATTCTGGAAGCGGCAGCCAGGCTGAAAAAGGATGGATTCCTGACCCCCGTGCTGGTTGGAAATGTGGAGGAAGTCGAGAAAGTGGCAGCTGAAAGCGGGTTTGATATAGCAGGTCTGGACATCCTGGATCCGGCAACATACGAGGGTATGGACCATATGGTTGATAAGATGGTTGAGCTGAGAAAAGGCAAGATGGACGAGGAAGCATGCAGAGCGGCACTCTCAAAGGGTAATTACTTCGGAACAATGCTGGTTAAGATGGGCGAAGCAGATGCACTTCTGGGCGGGGCAACATACTCTACGGCTGATACAGTAAGGCCGGCTCTCCAGCTGATTAAGACCAGGCCGGGCAACAAAAGCGTATCATCAGTTTTCATAATGGCAAGAGACAAGGGGGATGGCAGTGCTCCTGAAATGCTTACCATGGGTGACTGTGCAATCAACATCAAGCCGTCAGCGGAAGAAATTGCGGAATGTGCTGTTGAAGCGGCAAGGACATCTGAAATATTCGGAATGGATCCTAAGGTTGCTATGCTGTCGTTTTCCACCAAGGGTTCAGGTGCAGGCGAAGATGTGGACAAGATGGTTGAAGCAACCAGACTGGCTCAGGAGGCTGCTCCACAGCTGGCAATCGATGGCGAGCTGCAGTTCGATGCGGCAGTATCTCCTGTGGTAGCAGAGAAAAAATGCAAAGGCTCTAAGGTCGCCGGTCAGGCCAATGTTTTTATCTTCCCTGATATAAACGCAGGCAATATCGGTTACAAAATTGCCCAGAGACTGGGAGGATTCGATGCTTACGGTCCGATTCTTCAGGGACTTAATGCTCCGATTAACGATCTGTCAAGAGGCTGTAACGCGGAAGAAGTCTATGTAATGGCAATAATAACAGCGGCCCTCGCATAAAATAAAAAAAATAAAAAGGTGTTGCATTATCATGAAGGGGTGTGTATAATAACATCATAATTTAACACTGAACAAAGGCTATGACCGGAAAGAAGTAAGTTCTCAGGTAGCTATGCAGAGAGTTGTCGGGTGGTGCGAGACAATGGCGAGAGTGAACCGAATACATTTCGTGAGCTGTGCGCTTCAAAGGTGCAACGGGAGTGCCCGTCACAGCACAAGAGTATAAACATGTTTATGTCGTACTTGTAGAGGCCGGCACCGTGAGGTGCGGTGAATAGAGGTGGTACCGCGATATTTCGCCCTCTATCCATATGGATAGAGGGCTTTTGTTATATGGGGTTTTCGCACAGGCAGCGACAAGAAAAGGAGAGAGAAAAATGCCAATTACAGAACTACTTGAAAGAAATGCACGAGAATTTCCATTTGACATCAGTCTGGTGGAAATCAATCCTGAAGCAGAGGAAAATGCACGCAGGACCTGGAAGGAATTCGAACTGATTGAAACCAATCCACATGAATACGGGCGGAAAGAAATGACCTGGAAGGAATTCGATGTAAAGGCAAACCGTTTTGCCAACCTCCTGCTGACCAGAGGGGTAAAAAAAGGTGACAAGATAGCAATATTGATGATGAACTGCCTGGAATGGCTGCCCGTATACTTCGGAATTCTTAAGACCGGTGCATTGGTTGTTCCTCTTAATTACAGATATACAGCAGAGGAAATCAAGTACTGTCTTAATAAGGCGGATTGCGATGGACTGGTGTTCGGTGCCGAATTTATTGGTCGTATAGAAGCGATATACGACTATATCCCGAGGGTCAGGACTTTGCTTTATGTAGGTGAGGACTGTCCTACTTTCGCAGACAGCTTTGACCAGTATATCGAATACTGTTCAGAAAAGGCACCTGATATTGAAATTACAGATGATGACTTCGGCGCCATATACTTTTCTTCAGGAACAACGGGCTTTCCGAAAGCGATTCTTCACAAGCACCGCAGTCTGAGTCATGCGGCTAAATGTGAGCAGAATCATCACAGGCAGACAAAAAAAGATGTCTTCCTCTGCATCCCGCCTCTATACCATACGGGAGCCAAGATGCACTGGTTCGGAAGCCTTTTCTCAGGAAGCAAGGCGGTAATACTTAAAGGAACCAGGCCTGAGTTTATTCTGAAAGCGGCCTCGGAAGAAAGATGCACAATAGTATGGCTGCTGGTGCCTTGGGCACAGGACATTCTGGACGCCATTGAAAGCGGTGAAGTTAATCTGAAGGATTACCATCTGGATCAGTGGAGGCTCATGCATATCGGAGCACAGCCTGTTCCTCCGAGTCTGATTAAAAGATGGCATGGTGTGTTCCCTCACCATGACTACGATACCAACTACGGTCTTTCGGAATCCATAGGGCCGGGATGCGTTCATCTGGGGCTGGAAAATGTTCACAAGGTAGGTGCCATAGGCAAGGCCGGATATGGCTGGAAAACCAAGGTAGTTGACACAGATAAAAATGAGATTGCCGGCGGCAAAGTGGGAGAGCTGGCAGTTTCGGGCCCGGGACTCATGACTTGCTACTACAATGACCCTGAAGCTACTGCTGAGGTGCTGGCTGACGGGTGGCTCTTCACAGGTGATATGGCTGAGGTGGATGAGGACGGCTTTATCTATCTGGTTGACAGAAAGAAGGATGTAATTATTTCCGGAGGCGAGAACATCTATCCTGTACAAATAGAGGACTTCCTGCGTAAGCATGAGGACATCAAAGATGTTGCTGTAATCGGCCTCCAGGATTCACGACTGGGAGAAATCGCCGCGGCGATTATAGAACTCAAAGAGGGCCGGGATGTATACGAAGAGGCAATCGAGGATTTCTGCCTTGAACTGCCGAAATACAAGCGCCCGCGCAAGATTATCTTTGCAGATGTTCCTCGTAATCCAACCGGTAAGATAGAAAAACCTGTTCTTCGTAAAAGATACAATGCGGAGGCAATTGTGGCGAAGACAGTTGAGATATAAAGGTAGGTGAACACAATGAATAACAATATCAGATGGATATTTCTCGCCTTTGGCTCGTTGACATTGCTTCTGGGCGGCATAATCTATTCATGGTCAATACTTAAATCCCCATTAGCAGAGGATTTCGGATGGAACCCTACACAGCTGGCATTTAACTTCACGGTTACCATATGCTGCTTCGGGATCGGCGGTCTGATTTCCGGATTTCTGGCAAAAAGATTCTCACCGAAGCCAAGGTTGTTCGGCAGTGCAGTGCTTGTTTTTGCAGGGTTCTTTCTGGCATCAAAAGTTTCGGCAGAGAGTATCTGGCTCCTCTATGTTGCATATGGAGTATTTGGCGGCATAGGCATCGGTGTCCTTTATAACACCACCATCGCCACCATCGGCGAATGGTTTCCTGATCGCAAGGGTCTCAGCTCCGGAATCATGCTCATGTGCTTCGGCTTCAGTACGCTCATATTCGGCGGACTTGCCGGCAGCCTTATTGCCAACCCGGATTTCGGGTGGAGAAGTACCTATGTGTTCCTTGGGGCGGTCATGGCCGCTGTGGCAATTGTGTTCGGTATTATTGTCAGACGTCCGCGTCCTGGAGAAGTCAGTGCAAAATCCCCGGAAAAAAGAGCCGGATCTGCCGGTGCTGCAACATCTGCCCCCATACAGGGTTCAAGGGATATGACTTCAGGAGAAATGCTCAGGAGATTTTCATTCTGGAAGATATTTATTGCGCTGACACTTATGGCTTCAATCGGTAATGTGGCAATAAGCTTCGCTAAAGATTTCGCTATGTTTATGGGAACGAAAGAGACACTGGCCATTGCCATAGTGGGAATTCTCTCTGTATGCAACGGTCTGGCCAGAATATCTGCCGGTGCCATATACGATAGAGTGTCGCTTCCCGCAACACAGTGGTTTATAGCTATAAGTGTGATTATAGCTCCTGTTGCCGGAATAATGGCGTTAGTGACCGGTGCCGGTATACTTGGAATTATAGCCTTGCTGCTATGCGGATTCAGCTATGGACTCTGCCCTACAACATCGGCGGTATACCCTAAACTCTTCTTTGGAGAGAAGAATTATGCACTTAACTTCAGTATCACCAATCTGACGCTGATTCCCACATCCTTTGTTGCCACTCTGGCAGGAGCAATCCTTACAGCAACGGGATCATACATGCCTGTGTTTGCAATGCTGCTGGCACTTGCCATTATAGGAAGCATCTTCTTACTGAGTACCAGAAAAGCATAAAAAACTGATTACATTGAGCGACCCGGCCGGGTCGCTTTTTGTCTTGGAAAGATATTGACAATATGTAAATAAATGGTAATATAGAAAATGAAGGGGAGCAATAGGAAAGACTAAAAAAAGGAGGTTTTTATGATTAGAGATTATATGGGAGGCTTTGTCAGGGTTATGGCTGTTTTTATTATGCAGCTCATTCTTTTCAGCGGACTGACGGTGTTTGAAATGGCACCGCAGACTTATGCCTTAACAGGGTCTGCAGCGGGAGAAAGGGTGGATGTTGTCGGTGCGGACAGCTGTGCGGAAAAAACTGTTGAACAAATGGAAAGTACAGGAAGTGTTGTCATATTTGAGGGATCAGCCAAACCTTCTGCAACCGTTACTATAAAAGCCAGCAAACGCATCAGATGTGAAGGTTTTAAGGCAAGTTATTTCAAGGCAACCTGTGGAGATGTGACAGCTGTTGCTTACTGTGTAGAACCTAATGTGAAGAGCGGTAAGGTATCAAATAAAAAAGTGAATGCCTATAATGATGCACTGATGAGGAAGGTTTTGCATTATTCCTACGGCTATCCGGGATACAATAAGAGAACTAAGGCTTATCTTGACAGTCTGGACATGCTGGAATGCTACGGGAATAAAGATGGCAGATATGTGTTCTGTCACCTGATGCTGAGTTTCGTTTATGATGGAGAAAAGGAAGGCAGCTCCGCATTTCGCGGGTGTTCGGAGAAAACGAGAAAAAACATAAAAGATTTACTTGCTGAAATAAAGAGCTGGCCGGAGCCGGACAGCGAGGCAGCATTAAGGTTCAGCGATGAATCTGTAAGAGCTGAGTGGAAGTTTGATAAAGACTATCAGATAACTCCACCGATTACACTTCTGGCAAACAGCCGGGATAATTACATTACTGTTGATGTGCCTGAGAATGTGACCATGTACCGGTATGCTGCGGGAGCGGATAATAACTGTCTTGATGCCGCTTCTGCAGACATGTTCAACTCAGGTGATGAAGATATAATTGTGCGTGGAGGAGAATCTTTCCGCTTTTCTGCGCCGTCTGCGGTTAAAGGAACATATCAATCTCCTGTAATGCGGGGAGCCATAAGCACTACGCAGCCCTATCTTCTGCACCTGACTGACAAGCAGGACAGGATATTCGGTCTGGAAGACTATTCTTCGGTGGCATTTCGTGTTGAGTGGGTAGAGTTCGGAGATCTGGTTTTGCAAAAATACTCATCAGACGAGGCGCTCACAGAGAGTAATGAATACTATTCTTTGGAGGGCGCACTGTATCAGGTGAATTGCCGGGAAACCGGCGAATCGGTCGGATTATTGATGACAGATGTAAAAGGCAGGGGTGTTTTGAAGAATCTGCCTTACGGAGATTACAGCTTATTAGAGAAGGAGGCTCCGCGGGGTTTTTCACTGGATCTGAACAGTTATGACTTCAGCTTAAATTCTAAGGAAGAAGTTGTGAGTGTGAAAGAAAACCCGACAGAGATTTCTCTTCGAACATCTGCGTGTGAAAAGGACAGCGGAGCACAATCCTTTTATGAACATGGGAAAGCGGTTATTAAGGATACAATCACTTATTCGGGACTGGAGCCGGGACAGGAATACAGACTTTGTGGAAGGCTTGTAGATAAAAAGACCGGAGAACCCTTTGAAGGGCTTTCTTCCAAAAGACTTTTTATTCCGGAAAAGTCTTCGGGGGAAATATGTGTGGAATTCAATATAGACAGTGATGTTCTGGCAGGTAGTGAGATTGTAGTCTTTGAGAGTCTGTATTACGGTGACAGCTTGCTGTCATCCCATGAGGACATAAATGATGAGGCACAGACAATCAGGATATTGGAGCGCAGTGACCATACTCCGCAAACAGGTGATGAGATACCTGCGGCTGCTCTGCTTGTGGTTCTTATTGCTGCTGCGGCAGTGTTGTACGGGGGGTTCGTGCGAAGCTCGGGAAAAAGCCGTTGCCGAGGCTCCGACCGTCAACAATAAAATACGAAAATCGTTGCGAGGAGCCCTTCACAGTGATATAATAGCCAAAGTATATTACTAAATTATTTATGGAGGTTTCAATAGATGAAGGGCTATAAAAGCGAAAATATCAGGAACGTTGCGTTGTTAGGACACGGCGGCTGCGGTAAAACAACTTTTCTTGAAGCAGCATTACTGGCGACAGGCGTTATCAGCAGGCTTGGCAGAGTTGAAGACGGACAAACCGTTTCTGACTATGACAAGATGGAAATTGAAAAAGGATATTCAATCAGCACAACAATAGTACCGGTTGAATTCAATAAATTTAAGATTAACTTCCTTGACACACCCGGTTTTTTTGATTTCATGGGAGAAGTAAACTCTGCTTTGCGGGCAGTTGAAGCGGCGGCTATCATTGTGGACGCATCTTCCGGAATACAGGTTGGTACCGAAAAGGCATGGGATTCCTGCAGGAAATTTGGAGTCCCCAGGTTTTTCCTGCTCAACAAGACAGATAAAGAGAATGTTGATCTTGACGAGGTGATAGGATCCCTTAAAGCTAAGTTCGGAACATCGGTTGTTACTCTTGATGACAGGGAGTCAATGGAGGAGGAAATAGCCGGAACGGATGAAGAACTCATGGAAGCATACCTGGAGAACATGGAACTTACAGATGAGCAGTTTGCCGCAGGTCTTTCCAAGGCCATCGGAACAGGTGATATCGTTCCTGTATTCACTTGCTCGGCGCTCACCGGCGACGGTATCAGCGAAGTTCTCCAGCAGTTCATTGATTTCGTACCTAAACCGACCGATCACGATCCATATCCGGCTGTTGACGGAACAGACAGCGACATAGAGGTTGCATGTGATCCTGCCGGAAATCCGTCCCTTCTGGTTTTCAAGACAATTGCGGATTCCTTCCTTGGTAAGATTTCACTTGCCAAGATTATTTCAGGCACACTGAAGGCGGGTCAGGTTGTATATAATGCAAACTCTGAAAGAGAAGAAAAGCTGGGTTCATTCTTTTTTGCAAGAGGAAACCATCATGAAGATGCGCCAGAAGCGACTGCCGGCGATATAGTTGCCATCGGTAAACTGCAGTACACTAAAACCGGAGATACGCTTTGCGAAAAGGCGAATATAATCAAGTTCCCTCCAATTGATTTTCCTGCACCTAATCTCTACCAGGTTGTAATTCCTGCCAAGAAGGGCGATGACGAAAAGATGGGAACCGGATTCAGGAAGCTTATGGAAGAAGATCCTTCGGTTGTTCTGGAAAACAATACTGAAACCCGTCAGACCCTCCTGGGAGGTCAAGGTGAGATTCAGCTTAATATTATCAAGGCAAAATTAAAGGAAAAGTTTGGTGTAGATATTGAGACTGTTCCTCAGAAGATAGCTTACAGAGAAACCATAAAAGGAACTTCCGATGTTCAGGGTAAGCACAAGAAGCAGACCGGTGGTGCAGGTCAGTACGGTGATGTCCACATCAGATTTTCACCTTCAGAGGAAGAATTCGAATTCGGCGAAGAACTCTTTGGCGGATCCGTTCCGAAGAACTATGTTCCTGCGGTTGAAAAGGGATTGAGAGAAAGTCTGGACAAGGGACCTCTGGCCGGTTGCAAAGTTGTAAATGTTAAAGCTATTCTCTATGATGGTTCGTATCATGAAGTGGACTCTAACGAGATGGCGTTCAAAATTGCTGCTTCACTGGCATTCAAGAAGGGAATCTCTGAAGCTAAGCCTTGTTTGCTTGAACCTGTAATGAAGCTGGAGATAATAGTTCCTGACGATTATGTAGGCGATGTAATGGGTGATATGAACAAGCGCCGGGGCAAGGTCCTGGGAATGGAGCCTATTATCGGCGGACAGAAGCTGATGACCGAAGCTCCTCAGGCTGAACTCTTTGACTACGCTATTGTTCTCAGATCTATGACTCAGGCCAGGGGAACATTCACAATGGAGTTTGAACGTTATGAGGAAGTACCGGGCAATCTGGCTCAGAAGATTATTGCCGAGTATAACGAAGAGCAGGAAGCTTCAAAATAAAATATTGCCCGAAGCGGAGTGATATCGGGGCTGTTGCATTAAGGAAACTGGTGCGGCAGCCCTTTTTTGTGCGGTCTCATATGTGTACGGTTAATAAAGGGTTGCATTACAGGAGAAGTAGAGGTATCATATAAAAAAAGAACAAACGTTCACAAACAGGATAAAGAGGTATTGATATGGCAAGGAAACAGGAAACCGTGTTTGTATGCCAGGAGTGTGGCGGGGAAAGCTCCAAGTGGGTTGGTCAGTGTCCGGCATGTCATACATGGAATTCAATGGTGGAAGAAAGAATTCCCAAAGTTAGCGCAGATGATAGACGAAGAAGAACCTCAGCCGGGCGCAGCCCATCCAGACTAAGGGATGTTGTCTCAGGAGAAACAGGCAGAATTGATACAGGAATCGGGGAGTTAAACAGAGTTCTTGGCGGGGGGCTGGTACCGGGTTCGCTGACTCTTGTCTGGGGAGAGCCGGGAATAGGAAAGTCGACTCTGATCATACAGGCAGCGGCTGGAATCGCGGAGGTTAAGGGAAAGGTCCTTTATGTGTCGGGGGAAGAATCCGAGGAGCAGATAAAGATGCGTGCTGACAGGGTTTGCTGCGGGAAGGCGGAAATAAGTGACAATCTGATGATTCTGGCGGAGACAAATATTGAGAATGTGGGCCAGATATGCAGGGAAATGAAGCCGGAATTTCTGATAGTAGATTCAATCCAGACAATGTACAGTTCAGACCTGGAGTCGGCACCGGGAAGTGTCTCCCAGGTCAGGACATGCTGCCATGAAATGATGAATATAGGAAAGGGAATGAACATCCCTGTTTTTGTGGTGGCACATGTAACCAAGAGCGGTGAGCTGGCGGGGCCGAGAATTGTGGAACACATGGTTGACTGTGTGCTCAGTTTTACCGGTGATAGAAGCCATGAACTCAGAATTTTGCGCGCACAGAAGAACAGATTCGGAACTACCAGCGAGATCGGAGCCTTTGAGATGGCAGAGGAAGGGTTAATTGAGGTGGAAAACCTGTCCGGCGTTCTGCTGGAGGAAATGGCCGGAGATTCCGAGGGTGCGGTTGCTACGGCAGTATATGAAGGGACCAGACCGCTGATACTTGAAGTGCAGGCATTGACGAGCGAGTGCAATATAGGGTTTGCCAGAAGAACAGCTATAGGAATTGATAGTTCCAGACTGAACATGATAATAGCAGTTCTTGAGAAGAAGATGGGTCTGAAATTAATCAATCAGGATGTATATGTGAATGTTGTCGGAGGTATCAGACCCGAAGGAACATATACCGATCTGGCTGTTGCCATGGCAATATATTCTTCATATACCGGCAGGGCAATGAACAGCGAAACTCTGGTACTTGGCGAAATCGGACTGACCGGAGACTTACGGGCTGTTCATAATGGAGACAAAATAGTAAAAGAAGCCGAGAGGCTGGGTTTCACAAAAATCATTATGCCCATAAAAAATGTGGAACGTGCCCGTAGGACTTCGGGTGATTTGCAGCTTGTCGGTGTCAGAAATATCAGGGAGCTGAAGTGAAGCCGCCGGCTTACTTTTCAATCCGTACCAGATCGAGATGAAACCAGAAGGTGCTGCCTTCACCAAGAGTGCTGTCTACACCGAAGGATGACTTATGAAGAGAGAGTATTTCCTTACATATGGCAAGGCCCAGGCCGGTACCCCTGGCCTCACGAACAGTGTTAGAACTGGAGCTGTAGTAGCGTTCCCAGATATGCTCCAGTTCTTCAGCCGGAATGCCGGGTCCGTGGTCGGAAACACGGCACATTATGGTTTTGCCGCGGCGATTTAAGGAAACAGTAATGAGCTTCTCATCGCCGCAGAACTTTATTGCATTTGCCACCAGGTTGGAGATAACCTGCTTTATCTTATCTTCGTCGGCATGAACGATGAAGGAAGACGGACAGTCAACTTCAAATGTATATTCATCGGCGTCCTCCATAACCTTGTAAGTGTTCAGGACGCTGCGTACACACTCTGTCAGATTAAAATCCTTTTTATCCAGAGTCATCTTGCCCGATTGCATTCGGGATACAGTGAGAAGATCTTCAACAAGTGCATTAAGGCGATCGGATTCGTCAATAATTACCCGAAGGTGTTTGTCACGCTTTTCAGGATTATTGCCGGAGATATCACGAACCATTTCCGCATAGGAACGGATCATGGTCAGAGGAGTACGCAAATCATGGGATACATTGGCTATAAGATCCTTCTGCATCATATCGGATTTTTCCAGCTCGATGGAGGCTCCGGTCAGCGTATCAGCAAGCCTGTTTATTTCAGTGTAGTCACCACCCTTGAACACTATGCCGTAATCTCCCTTGGCCAGGCGTTCTGCCGAATGGGTAATCCTGCGTATTGGTCTTGTGATCCGGGTTGAAAGATAAAATGAGATAAGACACGCCAGAACCAGAGAAATGACGGTAACAACAAGCAGCTGATTGGCAAGAATTTTCACCGTTGAAGTTATCGGCCAGAGAGGGGAGAAAATATATACAATCATCGGCTCGTTTTTCTTGGAAGTCAAGACATTTGCGTAGGCCAGAATTTCCTGACCTTCGGCGGTCATTATTTTCATAGATGCAGCTTCGCCCGTCTGAATCATCCGCTTATTTAACTTCTGTATCTGTGAAACGAAGAGCATTTCACCGGTATCGCCGGGAGCCTCTTCTAAATCGAATCCCGGTGTACGGGCTACTGTTGCTGCAGAGGGGCTGAAGTATGTGGTTTTTCCGTCGTAGGAAACCACATATACATACATGTCGTAAGATTTTGAGATATCTGCCACCTCATTTAAAAAATCGCTGTGCTCCTGATGGTTATAAACAAACTCAATTTCTTTAACTACACTTTGAGTCTGTGCCGTCTTCATAATACCGTAAAAATTATTGAGCAAAAGAACCTGAACAATCCAAAGAGCCGCCATTAGCAGGGCGGCAAACAGAACAAAGTACAGCCAGCTCTTGAATTTAATACTGTTACGGTCAATCTTAAGCTTCAAATTTGTAACCTACTCCTCTCAATGTGACTATATATTTCCGATACTTCCCCAGGTTATTTCTCAGATTTTTTATATGGGTATCTATGGTGCGATCATTTCCGTAAAAGTCATAACCCCATATGTCTGAAAGGAGTTTGTCCCGGGAAAGAGCGATATTCTTGTTCTCCACAAGGTAAAACAGCAGATCGTATTCTTTGGGGGTAAGATCAGCTTTTTTACCATCAACATAAACGGTTCTTGCCGGGATGTTAATCTCCAGACCATCAAAAGTCATGACCTTTGACTCCGGTTTTTCAGCAGGATTGCTTCTTGCAAGAATTGCATTGACTCTTGCCATAAGTTCCTTGGGACTGAAGGGTTTGACAACATAATCGTCCACACCCAGTTCAAAACCGAAAAGCTTATCATATTCTTCACCTCTGGCAGAGAGCATGATGATAGGAACATTGCTGAACTTTCGTATTTCCTTGCATGCCGAATAACCATCAAGTTTCGGCATCATTATATCCATAATAACCAGATCGAAATCGTTGAGCTTGCAAAGACCCACAGCAGTTACGCCTTCGCCGGCCTCTGTCACTTCATGCCCGTTGAATTCCGAATATTCTTTTATTACCTCTCTTATTTTCTGTTCGTCATCAGCGATTAATATTTTTGCCATCTTTAATCTCCTTCTCCGGTTATGCACAGGGCGGAACAGTAAATAATAATTTTGTAGTTTTGCCATTATATCACATTTTGTGTTATAATAACATTGCGTATAACTGGGAGGTTTTTATGTATAAACAAGGTGATAAAATCCTGTACCCCATGCATGGGGCAGGTGTCATCAAACAGGTAGATAAGCGCAAAATCCTGGGCGAAGTCAAGGAATACTATCTCCTTAATGTGCCTTGTGGCGATATGAAAGTCATGATTCCTGTCGATAACTGTGATGAAATAGGAGTCAGACCTGTATGTGATGCGGAAACAATCGATAGAGCAATTGAAACACTGAAGCTTGAATCCAGCGAAATGACGGGAAACTGGAACAAGAGATACAGGGAGAACACGGAAAAGATTAAAAGCGGTGACATAATATCGGTTGCCGAAATTGTGAGAAATCTCACCAGGATCGACCGTGAGAACAGGCTCTCCGCAGGAGAGAAGAAGATGCTCTCCAATGCGAGAAAGATTTTGCAGAGTGAGATCATGCTGGTAACGGATATTACTAAAGAGGAAGCACGAGAGATTATCGAAGAGGCCATTTAGTGTGCGCGAAATCTTGAAGAAAGGAGGACAGAAATTGTGCTCAGAAAGCTATTAAGAGGTCTTATCACTATTATCGGTATGATCCTCGGATATGGCATCTACGAACTGATCAAGTATATTGTTGCACTGAAGGGCATTGACTGGGATGAAAGTTTCTCGGTGGCGGAAGATGTTTTTATTGCCGCTGCGCTCGCAATTATATTCGGATCATTATTCTACAGACTTTTCCCTGCATTCAGGAAAGGCAGCCAGAAGGCTGCAACAAATCTGGAATCGGACCTTCAAGGCATATCAGTTAACGACCTGGTGACAATGACCATCGGATTGCTCACAGGTCTGTTTATTGCGTTTTTAATAAGCCGCGGAGTATACAGCAGCATAAACATTCCCGTGCTGAATGTCATACTCAACACAACAACCTACGTGTTCATGGGAACATTGGGTGCTATTATTGCCAACAGTAAGGCAAAGGAGCTGACTGCATTGGTGCTGAGCTCAAAACGGGCATCGGGACAGGGCAAAGGCGGCAGGCATAAAGCTGAAGTGACGCCGAAAATATTGGATACCAGCGTAATAATTGACGGAAGAATATCGGACATCTTAAAGACCGGTTTTATCGAAGGTACGATAGTTATTCCGGAGTTTGTACTTGTTGAACTGAGACATATCGCAGATTCCTCGGACGCTCTTAAAAGGCAGAGAGGAAGAAGAGGGCTGGATATTCTGAACAAAATACAAGAAGAATACGGTGTAGAAATATACAACACCGATTCGGAGAAATCACTGGAAGAGATTCCTGAAGTTGATGTTAAGCTTCTGAAATTGGCACAGATAATGAATGGAAAGGTTGTCACCAATGATTTCAACCTGAACAAGGTTGCAGGAATTAAGGGTGTGCCTGTACTGAACATCAACGAGCTGGCCAATACTCTGAAGCCTGTGGTTCTGCCGGGAGAGGAAATGATACTTACTCTTGTCAAGGAAGGCAAGGAAAGCGATCAGGCTGTTGCCTATCTTGATGACGGAACCATGATAGTAGTAGAGGAAGGCAGAGGATTCATCGGCCAGACCATAAAGGTTGTCGTAACAAGCGTACTGCAGACATCGGCAGGCAGAATGATATTTGCCAGACCTGCAGGCAATGTGGGGAGGTAACTCACGATGTATAACGGCAAGAGAACAGCGGTAATTATTGCCGCAGCGGGGCAGGGCAAACGTGTGGGCGGGCCTGTCCCCAAGCAGTATCTTAAAATCGGCGGGGAACATGTAATTATCAAAACCCTGAGAAGATTTCAAAAAATGGATGCAATCGATCATATATTCGTGGTCACCAGCAGTGACTATACGGATTTCTGCAGAGAACTGGTGGATCGCTTTGAAATAACGAAGGTCGAAGATATTGTCGTGGGCGGCAGGAAGAGACAGGACTCGGTTTATAATGCAATTAATGTAATTAATACAAGGAAGCCGGGGATAAAGTACCTGCTGGTTCATGATGCGGCCAGACCTTTTGTGAGCGAAGATGTTATTCTCAATGTGCTGAAGGCAACAGAGGAAAAGGGCGCTGCAGTTGCATGTGTGGCAATGACCAACAGTGTAAGAAAGCTTGCAGGCCACGGAGGTATAAGACATAGCGAATCCGTTGACAGAAGCGATTATTTTCAGGTTCAGACACCTCAGGGTTTTAAGAAATCCATTCTTATAGATGCCTACAATAAGGCCTATGACGACAGCTACTACGGAACAGATGATGCATCTATAGTAGAGCGTGCAGGATATGAGGTGGAAATAGTCGATGGTGACTACGGCAATATTAAGATTACAACGAAAGAGGATCTTCCCATGGAGAACAGAGTTGGTATAGGATTCGATGTTCATCGCATGGTGAAAGACAGGAGGCTGGTTCTTGGCGGTGTGAATATACCTTATGACAGAGGGCTGCTGGGTCATTCTGACGCGGATGTGCTGACCCATGCCCTTATGGACGCTTTGCTGGGTGCTGCCGGGCTGGGAGATATCGGCAGACATTTTCCGGATACAAATGAGGAATACAGTGGAATAAGCAGCCTTATACTGCTTGCCCGGGTGAAGGAGTCTCTGGATGAAAATTTCTACAAAGTCGGTAATGTGGATATAACCGTTATTGCAGAAAGACCTAAGATCAGGCCTTATATTGAGGAAATGACTGCCAATATAGCTGAGGTTCTGGATGTTGAAAAAAGCAGAGTAAACATCAAGGGAACTACTGCGGAAAAGCTGGGGTTTGTCGGAAGAGGCGAAGGTATTGCCTGTGAAGCCGTGGCCTCACTGTATAGATAGAGGAGAAATACTAATAAATGAAATTATCAAGAATGTACTTTAAGACTTTGCGCGAGGTACCGAATGAGGCTGAAATTCCAAGCCACATACTTCTGTTGAGAGCCGGAATGATAAAAAAAACTGCATCGGGAATTTACAGCTATATGCCAATGGGATGGAGAACCGTCAGAAAAATAGAAGAAATAGTCAGAGAGGAGATGGATGCCAAGGGGGCGCAGGAGATAAGAACCTCCGTGCTCCAGCCGGGAGAGCTTTGGGAAGAAACGGGCAGATGGAGTGCATACGGTCCGGAGATGTGGAGAGTCAGTGACAGAAATGACAGAGGTTTCTGCCTGGGACCTACCGCCGAAGAAGTTTTTACCGATTTAATCAGAAATGACATTACTTCTTACAGACAGCTGCCCATCCAGATATATCAGATTTCAAATAAATTCAGAGATGAAGCGCGTCCCCGTTTCGGTATGATGCGCTCCCGTGATTTTATTATGAAGGACAATTACTCTTTTGATAGAGATGAAGCGGGCCTGGAAGAAAGTTACAATAAAATGCATGATGCATATACCAGAGTGTTCACCAGATGCGGGCTTACCTTCAGACCGGTTGAAGCGGATAATGGTGCCATCGGGGGAACCGGTTCTCATGAGTTTACCGCTCTTTGCGAATACGGTGAGAGCCAGATATGCTACTGCGACAGCTGCAACATGGCTACGACTATTGAAAAGGCTGAATGTGTCGATGCCGCAGCTGATGATGCTGAAATACTTCCCCTGGAAAAGGTGTACACACCGGACACGAAAACCATCGAAGATGTTGCTGATTTCCTTGGGATAGAAAAGGAACAGACCTTAAAGGCGCTGCTCTTTGTTACCTACGACCAGGAGGGTGCTGTTGACGGGTATGTGGCGGCATTCTTACGCGGCGACAGAGACTTGAATATGACCAAGCTGGTTAATGTGCTGGGAGTTCACGAATATGCAATAGAGTTTGCAGATGAAGAAAAGATGGCGGCAGCATGCGGATGTGTCGGTGGATTTACCGGTGCTATGGGATTACATGACTGTAAGATTGTAGTGGATTCGGAGATTCCGGGATTGAAGAATCTCTGTGCGGGCGCCTGTGAGGAAAACTACCATATTAAAAACATGAATTACGGCCGTGACTATGAAGCGGATATTGTAGCAGATATAAAGAACCTTAAGGAAGGAGACCCCTGTCCTGTATGCGGTGCCCCTATCGGACATGCCCGCGGCGTTGAGGTCGGTCAGATATTCAAACTGGGGACCAGGTACTCTGAAGCCATGGGTGCAACCTTTAAGGATGAGAATCAGCAGGATCACCCGATTGTAATGGGCTGCTACGGGATTGGTGTTTCGAGAACTTTTCAGGCCATTATTGATATGCCGCAGAATCATGATGAAAACGGCATAATATGGCCCATGTCGGTGGCTCCTTATCATGTGATAATAACTCTCATGAAGCCGGATGACGAGGAACAGGCGGCTGTTGCAGACAGAATTTATGATGAATTGCAGAAAGCCGGAGTTGAGGTCATACTGGACGACAGAAATGAAAGACCGGGTGTTAAATTTAAGGATGCGGACCTGATAGGCATCCCTATCAGAATAACAGTAGGAAGAGGAGCAGGGGAAGGTCTGGTCGAATATAAGATGAGGCGTGATGCTGAGAAGGTTGAGCTGCCTGTGGATGAAGGTATTGCAAAAGCTGTGAGGACAGTAAATGAGGAAAGGGACGGAAGAAATTTCTTCTAAAGAGAATAACCGCGGCCTGAAGGCCGCGGCTTTAGCGTATATTATTATTTTTTGGGAATTTTTCAAAGTCGGTGCCATTACCATAGGTGGGGGGCCTGCAATGATTCCGCAGCTGCAGCATATGGCTGTAGTTGAAAAGAAATGGCTTAACGAGGCGGAAATGCTGGATTGCATAGCTTTAGGACAGAGTCTGCCGGGGGTTATTGCGGTAAATACGGCCACATTCATCGGATATAAACAGCGGGGCTTTACTGGTGCTGCCGTTGCCACATTCGGTGTAGTTCTGCCCGCCTTTCTTGCTATTGTAATTGCGCTTGCACTTCTGGATGTAATAGGAGATAATCCTTTTGTGGAAGGTGCATTCACAGGCATCAAAGCCGCTGTTTGCGGGCTGATAATCGTTACGGCTGTTAAACTGCTGAAGCAGGTGATAAAAAGCAGTTCAGCCAGGGGATTTACGATCGTTCTAAGTCTGGTGTCGCTTCTGGCAGTGGGATTTTTTGAAATTACTGCTATACTCATGATACTTGCGGGGCTTGTACTTGGCGTTGTCATATACGGACGGCATACGGAGGTGCGAAAATGAATGCGCTGATTACCCTGTTTCTTGTGTTTTTCAAAATCGGGCTCTTCTCATTCGGCGGGGGAACTGCCATGCTTCCGCTCATATATCAGAGTTTGCAGGAAGTCGGTGTTATGACCACTGAAGAGTTTTCGGATCTGGTTGCTCTATCACAGGTGACGCCCGGACCGGTAGCAGTAAATGCAGCTACCTATGTGGGCCTTGTTTTTGCGGGAATGCCGGGAGCCATAGTGGCAACAATCGGAGTAAGTCTGCCGTGTTTCATAATAATGCTGATTGTTATCAGACTTCTTGATAAGTTTAAGGATAGCAGATATGTGGAAGGAGCATTTATCGGCATTCGCCCCGTAACCATTGGATTGATTGCTGCTGCGGTGGTATTTATTGCCGAAGGTGTACTTGTTAAGGGTCCGCTGGTGTCTATGCAGATGCTGGATATAAATTATTACAATTGGATTCCTATAGGAATATTTGCGGTGTCAATTCTGTTGATGAGTCTTTTCAGAGTCAAGCCCTTATGGATTATGCTTATTATGGCGGCAACAGGATCGGTGATTTACGGTTTTGTGCCGGGAATCGGATAGGAGAGTCAGGAGGAGAGTCATATGTGGGCAGGTGGAGTACGCGTTATTCTCCTGGACAGTGAGAACAGGATGCTCATGATGAAGCAGCGGCATGAAAACCGCGATATATGGATGCCTCCCGGCGGAGGAATTGAAGATAATGAAAATTCCGTTCAGGCGGCTGTTCGCGAGGTGAAAGAGGAAACGGGGCTGGATATTCACATCGGTGAAATGATATGGCATGTGGAGGAAGTTTCCGACAGAGGGCAGAGATTTGTAAATTTCTTCAGAGGCTACCTGACTTCAGAGGATGATTCTAATAGGGGCAAGGCACCGGTTTTAGGCATGGATCCTGAGCTTGACGAGGATGAACAGGTTCTTATGGATGTCAAATTCCTTACCAGGGAGGAAATAAACAGGTTGCCTTATGTATATCCTGAATCCTTGAGGGATGAAATATGGGAAATACTTGAAGGGAAAAGAAAGTACGAGGTATTTAAAATTCGCCGTTAGTAAAACAAAAGGCGATCGATAATATGGAGGAAAAATTATGAAGCATGTAAGAATCGAAATGGAAAACGGAGATATTATGAGAGGCGAACTGTACCCGGAAATTGCACCGAAGACAGTTGAGAATTTCATTAAGCTTGTTGAGAGCGGTTTTTATGATAGCCTTATCTTTCACAGGGTGATTCCGGGATTCATGATTCAGGGAGGCTGCCCTAAGGGAGAGGGGACAGGCGGTCCCGGATGGCAAATCGAGGGAGAGTTCAATCTGAACGGTTTCCGGAACGATCTTAAACATACCAGGGGTGTTCTTTCCATGGCCAGAAGCATGAAGCCCGATTCAGCCGGCTCTCAATTTTTTATTATGGTTGCCGATGCACCGCATCTGGACGGACAGTATGCTGCCTTTGGGAAAATAACCGAGGGACTCGAGGTTGCCGATGAGATTGTAAAGGCTCCGAGAGACTTTAAGGATAAGCCTAAAAAGGCTCAGAGAATGAAGAAAGTTACAATCGAGTGAGCTCAGGATCAGCACTCAAGCATAATCTGCATTATGCACAAGTCTGTCTGGAGCATACCTTCACGACCTACTTTTCCGAAGTTGTCGATGGTTTCTTCGATATCCCTGCCGACAATCCCGTCACAGGCAGGGAAGAAGCAATCCCTTTTAGTCATCTCATGTGCCATTATTGCAGCATCGATTGCAGATGCTATTTTTGCTGCACATGACCCCTTGGCACCGTCACATACGATACCGCCCACATTGGCGATGGTGCTCGTTATGGTGGAACAGATGTCCTTATATCTTCCGCCTTCCAGATATGTGATTGCGGCGCCGGCACCACAGGCGGCGCTGACTGCTCCGCAGAAGGCACTGAGTTTGCCGATGCGGCTCTTAATATGAATAGAAACCAGATTGGCGATTGCCATGGCTCTATACATTTTTTCTTCGCTGACATCCAGTTCTCTGGCATATTCTACAACAGGTACGGTCAGCGTTATTCCCTGATTACCGCTTCCCGAATTAATAACAACAGCCATTGAACTTCCGCCCATACGGGCATCCGATCCGGCTGCAGCCTTTGCTTTGGCTCTGATTTTAATATCGTCCCCGCAGGCTTCGAGCAAAGTCTTTCCAACTCTTGAACCGTAATCACCCCTGAGCCCTTCTTCAGCTATAGCCGTGTTTACATCAACCTGATTTTTCATTATTTCTTTGAGGCAGTGCCAGTCAGCGGATTCAATATAATCCAATATTCCTTCAACAGTGATGAAGTCATCATGAGCTCCATCGGTTTCTTCAGGTGTTTCATTCTGCCCCCTGTAGAGAATGACACCGTTCCTGTTTATCTCTACAATATTTGTGTGAGTATCCTTAATGATAACTCCGGCAATATCATCTCCGCAGGTGGCTATAGCGTTTATATAAAGAGCTCCTTCACCTTTATTAAGACGGATGGTGCAAAACCCTTCGTCAATGAGTTTCTTTGCCTTCTCTATTGAGGCAGCATCAGCATGTTTGAATATTTCAAGTGAATCGTCAGGATCTCCGGAAACCAGACCAAGAACTGCAGCCGATGCGATTCCTTTCATCCCTCTGGAGTTGGGAACATTAACACTTTTCACATTTTTTATTATGTTTGCACTGCAGTACATGTCCAGGTGTTGCGGGAAGCATCCCAGGACCTCTGCGGCTTTTGCGGCAGCGTAACCTACTGCACCCGGTTCGGTGCAGCCGAGGGCAGGCAGGAGTTCTCTTTTGAGCAGTTCGCAGTATCTGCTGCAGTCAGTCTGTATCATAATATCATCACCTCCATAAACCAATTCCTAATAATCTTACTAATCATATCAGAGGCGGTTCCGGATGTCAAAATGAGATTTACTTAAATCAAATCATATGGTAATATTTATGAAAGTTATTAAGGGGGAAAGCTTTAATTAATAATAGGGAATGATGCAATGCAGGAAACTATCACAAGTAAAGTATATAATGCGATTTTTAATGACATTGTTGCCGGCGTTTACTCCTCCGGGGATATTCTCAGAGAAAGGGAGTTGCTGGAAAAATATAATGTAAGCAAGTCGCCGGTCAGGGAGGCTCTGGTTCAGCTTTGCAACGAGGGGGTTCTGGTGTCAAGACCGAGATACGGATACGAAATAGTTAAGCTGACTAAAGAAGATATCCGTGATATTCTGGAGTACAGACTGATTCTTGAAACAGGAGCTTTAAGGGGGAGCATTGACAGGATTACCAGAGAACAGATTGAACGTCTGAAGGACATTAATAAGGGCTGCTCATCCCAGGAGGCCAAAGATGACTTCTGGGTACACTGGAATTATAATGTGCAGTTCCATCTGGAATTAATGTCATTCTATGGCAATAAATTTGCCTATGATAATCTTAAAAGTGCACTGACAGTTCTTACTCGTGCCTATGCGCAGTACTACTGGGGAAGGTGGAGCAGCATATCGTTTCCGAGGGATATGAAACACCATGCCGGCATAATTAAATGTTTGAGGAAGAAGGACATTGACGGTGCGGTGCATTTTCTTAAAGAGGACTTTGAGGATTTTGAGATGTAGCAATTATCTTTTTTCTTTATCATTTGAAAGGAGTTATAACAAATGGAATACGGTATTATAAGTGTTTTACCGGTATTGACAATTCTGGTCATTGCGGTAACTACAAGGCGTACATTGTTTGCCATGACCTGCGGCCTGACAGTGGCTGCTGTTATTCTGGGATTCTCTGATGGATTCAGGGGAATAGTTGATGCATGGTTCAATTACATGTATGTCTCGTTTTCCGGAGAAAGCTTCCAATGGCTGGCTCTTATTATTGCAATGTTCGGCATGCTGATTGCCATGTTTGAGAAGTCGAACGCCGTAGCTGATTTCGGAATATGGGCCAGCAAGTTTATTAAGACCAGAAAGCAGGCCATGGTAGGAACGGTTATCCTCGGTACGATTATCTTTATCGACGACTATCTCTCCAATCTGGCTACAGGAACAACAATGAAGGGCATGACAGACAGACTGGGTATCCCGAGAACGCATCTGGTTTTTCTTGTGAACTGTACGGCTGCACCTGTTTGCCTGTTCATTCCTATCTCGTCATGGGCCGTGTTTTTCGGTGAACTGTTAGAAGGACAGGGCGTTACTGTTAACGGTTCAGGACTGGGAGCTTATATTCAGGGTCTGCCTTTTGCATTCTACGCATGGTTCATCCTTATTCTGGTCGTGCTCAGTGCATTTGATGTACTGCCTAAACTCGGACAGATCAAAAAGGACTACAAGAGATACGAAGAAACAGGGAGTGTGTTTCCGGAAGGGTATGAAGTCGAAACTCTTCAGAGTGGTGAGAAAAAAGAGATTACTGTTTCAGCAAATCCTCACCCTTGGAATTTCATTATCCCGCTGGCAGCAATGATTGCCGTGTCAATCTGGATTGATGTTCTTTACGGTGCTACAGCAGGTCTGCTCGTAGGATTAATAATTTACCTGGTTGGCAGAAAACTTACATTCTATGAGGCACTGACCACATGTTTCGAAGGAATCCTGTCCATGGGATTCGTATTTGTATTGATAGCCCTGGCATTTGCGGTACAGGGAGCTAATCTTGATCTGGGTCTGGCTGATTATGTAATCAGCGTTACCAAACCTATAATGCATGGGGGTTTCCTGCCTGCAGCAGTGTTTGTTGTATGCGGTATCTATGCCTATGCGACGGGCTGTTTCTGGGATATGGCAGCGATAATTATTCCAATAGTTATTCCGCTGGCAACAGCCATGAATGTTGACCCTATTCTCACAGCGGCAGCTGTATTTTCCGGAGCGGCACTTGGAAGTACCACATGTCTCTATGGTGACGGAGTTATCATGGCATCACAGGGTGTTGAACTTAAGACAATTCATACGATGCTTGCAATTCTGCCGTATGCGGCAATTGCATTCGTACTGTCGGTCATCGCGTACCTGATTTGCGGATTTGCACTGTAATTTTCGAAAAAGCCGGCAGGACACGGCGGTTTGATTTTTGAGGGGGAATAAAATGTCAACCTTACTAAACACTTTAATTAACCTGGATAACACATTTGGCGTGTCCGGAGATGAGGAACTGGTGGCGGAGGCCATGAAAAAGGAAATGGAAGGTCTTTTCGACGAGCACTTTGAGGACGCCATGGGTTCCCAGTATTTCGTTAAGTACGGCAAGAACAGGGAACGCAAAATTCTGCTGGCTGCCCATATGGACGAAGTCGGGTTTATCATTAATTATATCGAAGAATCAGGATTTCTCCGTTTTCTGCCTGTAGGATATCATGATGACAGGATGGCCGTAAATCAGGATATGGTTATCAGAACCGGAGAGGGAAATTTTGTAAAGGGAGTTACCGGCTCTAAGCCGGCTCACATCATGACTGATGAGGATCATCAGAAGGTTCAGAACATAAGGGAGCTGTATGTGGATTTGGGAACCTCTTCCCGCCATGAGACCGAGGCACTGGGAGTCAGAGCAGGCGATTACATGGCATATGACAGGCAGGGCTATGTTATGAACGGCGGAAAGGTGTATACCGGAAAATCCGTTGATGACAGAGCGGGTCTGGCTGTTCTTGTGGAGATGGCAAGAAGACTGCAGGGTGTTGAGCTTGAATGTACTGTTGTCTTTGCCGGTTCCGTCCAGGAAGAGGTTGGAATAAGAGCCGGCGGCCCTATGATGGTAAATGTGGATCCGGAGGTTATGCTGGCCGTCGATGTTACTATTACAGGCGATGTTCCGGGAATTGAGCCTTCACAGTGTTCGCAGGCCATGGGTCTGGGTCCGGGTATCAAGTTTTATGACTGGGACGATGAGTTGGGTGCTACAGGAAACAATGTGCCCCGCAGGCTTACCAATAAGATTATCGCATGTGCTGAAGCCGCAGGGATTCCGTATCAGAGAGAAGTGTTCATAGGCGGCGGCACCGATGCATGGAGAGCCGCATTTACCGGTAAAGGTTATTTGACCGGAGGAATATGCATTCCTCAGAGATATATGCATACAGCTGTGGGTACTGTCAACCTGGAAGACCTGGAGAATACGGTCAGACTGGGGCTGGAGTTTGTTAAAAGCTGGAAATAGAAGGGCAGGAGTATGTTAAAAAACTATGTAAGTGCTATGGGAAGCTGGTCCGGCCGTGTGGACAGTGAGGACGATTATGAGACCTTCAGATGGCACCAGTGGGTACAGGAACTGGATCTGAATGATAATCCCGAACCATTCGAGGGAACACTGGGATTTGCTTTCATAGGGTTTTGCAGTGAGCAGGGAGTCAGAAGGAATAAAGGAAGAGAGGGGGCGGCGGTCATGAAACCACATTCGGACATTATCAAGGGCATCTGGCACATGATGCCGCCCTTGATCTGGGAATTATAAATTTTGACGCCCATTTTGACTTAAGGCCTTACGATAAAGGCAGCTCTTCCGGTTCAATGTTCAGACAGATTGCGGACATATGCAAAGAGAGAGGTATAAGATACGGATATCTGCCCATGGGTATTCAGAAACACAGCAATACCGTGAGCCTTTTCAAAACCGCAGATGAACTGGGAGTCAACTATGTTCTGGCTCGTGATATCCAGACAGGAACCTATACATCAATACTGGAAAAGGTTGATAATTTCCTCTACAACTATGACAGTTCTTATATAACCATTTGCATGGATGTGTTTTCATCGGCGTTCGCACCGGGGGTAAGTGCAACACAATCAATCGGACTGGATCCTGAAGTAGTTCTCCCGGTTATCAAGCACATAATCAGAACGC
>CAYFQD010000008.1:0-30532 GCA_964345275.1 uncultured Oscillospiraceae bacterium | reverse complement strand
CACCATTTGCAAGCTGAAGAACTTAGGGATGATAACAGATACAGATTTTTACGCATGAGCAACAACCTGCAAGGAGTATAGAATGAGCGAAAAAGATAAAAAAACAGCACTTAGACAGGTATGAGGAATTTGAATGGGAATCACTGCAGCTGTCTGAAGTTATTCCCGAGCCGCCTTCAAATACAGGGAAAATTTTTACTGACAGTGATAGCGGTATATATATGGTTTTAAAAGATGTTAGCAGATCCCAATACAACAGCTATGTGAAGACCTGCAAGGAGAGTGGATTTACTGTTGACAGAAAAAGCGGCAATACCGAATATACCGCATATAACGAGGAAGGATATCATTTAAGACTTTCTTATTATGATAAAGAAATGAACTTGAATCTGGAAGCGCCAATGGAAATGACGGAATATATCTGGCCTATAAACAAGGCTGCATCCAGGGTACCTGAGCCGCCGTCCACAACCGGTAAAATAGACTGGATAGATGACGGCGGATTTACAATCTTTATCAGTCCCGTAACAAAGCGGCAGTTTGTGGAATATGGAAACGCCTGTTTTGATGCGGGGTTTAATGTAGATACGGTACAGAGTGAGGATTATATATACGGAATGGATAAAGATGGTTATTCGCTCAGTCTGAACTATGAAGGTTTCAATATAATGAGGATAAGACTGTCAGCACCAATGTAAAGTATGATGAAGTATATAAAGGTGTTTGAAAAGGAAGAAGGAATAACAGCTTTCTTTTCTACAAAGGAGGGTGCGGCAACCGGATCTCCCTATAACAATGAAGAAGTGTTTGACGAGCTGGGTCTGCGGGAAACGGTGAAGGTCTGGCCTGCGCAGGTACATTCCGACAGGGTTGTAATCATAGGCGACCGGGAGGTTTCAGATTCAACCGAAGGTATAGTGGTTCAAAACGCTGACGGTACCATTACCAATGTAAGAAATGTGCTGTTAACCACAGTTCATGCCGACTGTCTGCCGGTATTCTTTTATGATAAAAGTAAACAGGTTATCGGCCTGGTTCATTCCGGCTGGCGTGGAACGGCATCGGGTATTGTGCCTCAGGCAATGAGGAAGATGATGTCAGTCTTCGGTGTGAGTCCCGAAAATGTTAAGATTCATATAGGCCCGGGAATAAGCAGCTGCTGCTTTGAAGTTGGAACTGAGGTAGTGAAGCGGTTTCTGCTGGAGTGGGGGTATGTTTTTGCTGAGGAAATAGAGGCTGAAACTGAAGGAGAAACTAAATACTTGCTGGATCTTAAGGCTACAATAAAAAAACAGCTGACCGATATGGGGCTGCGGGAAGAAAATATCGAAGTAAGCTCCCGCTGCACATGCTGCGAACCGGAAATATTCTGTTCTTACAGGCGGGAGTGTGGAACCGAAATGAGAATGGGAGCAGGAATTTGCCTCAGATAGAGGCTATTCGGCACAGGCGAAAAAGATCATATCCTCAAGGGATTCATCCACTGCAAAGCGGATGGTCAGATGGGGATATTTTTTTTGGAAGTACTTTTTATTGCACCCGGAGTTGCCTACCATATTTGAGAAGGAAGTTCCGCTGCAGGTAAAAGTGATATTGCATAGAGCTGAATCATCCTGCAGGCAATTAATGAGGTTCTGCAGTTGCTGTTCCAGAGATTCCCTGGCAATTTCACCTTCCACCAGCTGACGGAAGGCTGGATGGTAGGTGTGACCGACGGTTTCGCCGCCTTCTCCGGCAGAAGTGATAAGATCTGTACTTTTTAATCCTACGCGAATGATGTTTATGCCCGCCCCGGTGAGTATTTTATACATCTCCCTGGTTGTTGCAACCGCCTCGTCAAGAGAGAGCGGGCGGTAGGAGCCGTTCAGGTACATGTTTTTGAGCCGGGTGTCATTGAGAATTACAGTAGGATAGAGACGGGCTGTTGAAGGTCCGATTCTGGCGGTCTCTCGGGCAGAGAAGAGACATTTTTCCGTAGAGTCTTCCGGAAGACCGATCATCAGCTGTATGCCCAGCTCGAAGCCGTAGCTCTTTATCAGGGAACAGGCATGATAAATTGCCTCCGGTTTATGCCCGCGATTGGATGCGGCAAGAACGGATGCATCAAAGCTTTGAACCCCGAGTTCAATGATATCCACATTGAACCTTTTCAGATTGTTCAGAATCGTGTTGTCTATGTAGTCCGGGCGGGTGGAAAGACGGATTTTGTCAATGATACCTTTTTGCTTATAGTCGCAGGCGACGGCAAGGAATGCTGACTGTTCATCAATTGGCAATCCTGTAAAACTCCCACCGAAAAAGGCCAGCTCAACAACTTCAAGACCGCGGCCTGTGAGGGTGGAAAGATAAGTATCCGCAATTCCGTGAATATCTTCGGGAGTTACATCGGCACTACGTGCCGTAATTGCTTTCTGATTGCAGAAAACACATTCATTGGGGCAGCCTCTATGGGGTATGAATACAGGTATAATCGCATGTTTTTTCATTATTATCAACCTTACCCGACAGCAAGAATGCTGCCGATATCACACAAGGGGTAGTTATCAAAATAAACAGGCTTAATATTTCGCTGTTTAATGAATGATGTAATGGCCTCGTAATCCGGATGAGCGGCCAGATTGCCGTTAAAAACGATTGCACGCTGCTCCCTTGCAGAACCATCGGGACCTTCGGTCCGTTCGTAGACATTACCGCCGCAGCCACCGATAAAACCGTGATTAAAACCGGGCAAATCAATATGTCCGGTACTTATATGCAAAACCTTCGCTCCTGTTATCTCCAGCCTTTCAGCGATACCATCGTCGGAGGTGATGAAGGATTCGTTGTCAACCGGGAGACACATACATCTGGAATAGCCCTGTCTGACATCTACGAAATTCATATTTCCGTCGCCTGCACCTGAGCGCCAGGTCATTACAGCTGTCATCATATCCGGATCGGAAAAGGCTGCAGTGTGAATGAAATAAGACTTGGTGCAAACTGCATTGTATCTGATATCATTGGGATAATCGGGACCGAGCCTGTCGGGGTCTCCGATAAAAAGTCCCGCTTCATCCCACAGGCCCAGCTGGCACATATATATGTCAGGGTGTGAGGCGATCCGCGCATCCACATGGATTTTGCGGGAAGCGGAGCCGGTGCTGAGACCATACACCGATACCGGCATTATACGATAGTTCTGTTCTTTAAGATATTTAATTAGCGGGGCTCCCGCCTGTCGTGAAATATATACTTGTTTCATACTTTCATTATATCACAGAATCATGCTATACTGTCATCATGGTTACAATAGGAAACAGCTGGGACGATGTGCTCGGCGAAGAATTTGAAAGAGAATATTACCGGAAGCTCAGGGAGTTTCTGAAAGAGGAATATGCGAAGCATAGGGTATATCCCGAGGCAAACGATGTTTTTAATGCACTTAAACTGACGCCATACGATAGAGTCAGTGCGATTATTATAGGGCAGGACCCCTATCATGAGCCGGGACAGGCTCACGGGTTATGCTTTTCGGTGAAAAGAGGAGTTAAACAGCCGCCGTCACTTCAAAATATTTTTAAGGAAATGAAAAGCGACCTGGGTGTAAGTCCGCCGGAGCACGGATGCTTGGAGAGCTGGGCGAAAGAGGGCGTTCTGCTTCTCAATACTGTGCTGACAGTCCGTGCTCATGAGGCGAACTCCCATAAAGGCAGAGGCTGGGAGATTTTTACCGACAGAGTGATAGAAAGGCTTAATGAAAGAGAACGACCTCTGGTTTTTATATTATGGGGAGCCAATGCCGGAGCCAAGGAGTCACTGGTTTCTAACCCGCATCACTTCATCATCAGAGGTGCACACCCCAGTCCGCTGTCGGCACACAAGGGATTCTGGGGAGGAAAATATTTCTCCCGGACAAATAAATTTTTGCTTGAGAACGGCTTAGAGCCTATAAACTGGAAGATATGATTTTACTGCTTATATATTGGACTTTTCTTGCTGCAGGCTATGTGATTGCCGATCGCTTGAGAAAGACAGATGTTAATTTTTCATGGGTGCAGCCGGCACTCATGTGGACAATCTATACACTCTGCTTCATTATGGGACTCAGAATGGGAGTGAATGAAGATGTGACGGGCAATCTGGGGACTATAGGAGTGATGGCACTTGTTATTGCCATTGCCTGCATCGGAGGCAGCATGCTGGCAGTCTTCATCCTGCGTCTGCTCTTTGGAATAGACAGATACGGGAATCTGAAGGGCATGGAGGAAGAGGCATCCTCAGGGAATGCCATGTCTGAAAACAATGAGAGTTCCGCAGCCTTGAAAAGTACTGTTATTATTCTGATTCTCATTGTCGGGGGGATGATATTAGGTGCCCTGGTTTTAGCTAAAAAGTTTTCGAATCTTCTCTCCGTATTCGATGAAATCAGCAACATCGGGCTGGTTGTTCTTCTGTGCGTTCTGCTGCTTCTGGTGGGGTTTGAAGTAGGCAAATCAGGAACGCTGATATCAACCTTGCGGCGAGCCGGTTTCAGAGTGCTGGCTTTTCCGATTGCCGCAGTGCTTGGAACGGTGGTGTTCGGTGTGGCTGTATGCATGCTGATGGGGTTTACTGCCAGAGTCGGAGCAGCCATATGCATGGGATTCGGATGGTATACATATGCCCCGGTGGTAATAGCTGAGGCCGGGAATCAGTTCATGGTCGCCAGTGCCGTGGCTTTCATGTACAATGTGATTCGTGAAGTCACCGGAATCGTTTTTATACCGGTTATTGCAAAAAAAATAGGCTACATAGAAGCCACATCGGTTCCCGGTGTTGCCGCCATGGATATATGTATGCCTATTGTTGAACGATCATGCAGACCGGACACAGTTGTTTACTCTTTTACAATGGGAGCGGCAATGTGTCTGGCAACTTCCATCGGAGTGCCTTTGCTTATGGGGTAAGGGCATCGATGGCCGGATTGACATTGTAGAATTTTTTGAGGGCCTCGTATTCTCGCGAGGCTATTGCTGTTTTTGCCTCAGATCCTGCTCCCCGGTTCATTACGGCCTTTATCATTATGTTTTTAGAGGTGTGCTCCATGGAAGTGAATTCTATCATTTTCACTTCATATCCGGCAGATTCCAGCTTGAGCCCGCGGAGAGTGTTTGTCAGGAGTTCGGTGAACTTGTCCTTTATGATTCCGTGTTTGAACATCGGGTCGTGTATCGGCTCGCGAATCTGTGAGAAAAGCTCGTGCTGGCAGCATGGCACGCTGAGAATAACCCGGCTGTGCCATTTGACTGCATTAATAAGTGCAAAATCCGTTGCTGTATCGCAGGCATGGAGAGTCACGACCATATCAGCTCCATCACTTTCGAAGTCTGCAATATCGCCTGCAACAAAATTCAGGTGATTGTAACCGAGCTTTCTTGCTTTTTCGTTGCAGAATCCAATGACATCCTCTTTCAGGTCCAGACCTGTTATCTTCACATCTCTGCCTCTGATCAGCCTGAGATAATGATATAGGGCAAAGGTCAGATAACTTTTTCCGCAGCCAAAGTCTATTATTTTCAAAGTGCCGCTTTCAGGCAGATAATCAAAGGAGTTGTCGGCGATTTCAAGGAAGCGGTTGATCTGACGGAACTTGTCATAATGATTCTTTTTAACATTGCCTTTCCCGGTCATTACACCCAATTCAATGAGATAATCGCAAGGCTCACCGTCAGGAATAATATAGCGTTTTTGTCTGTCATGCTCCAGACCTGCTGACTTGCGCTGAGAAGGATTCCTTGTAATTCTCGGGCTGCCGGGCTTTGAAGCCAGAATCTGAATATCTTCTGATTCAGTCAGGATGTTTATCTGTTTGAAATCCTCCAGCACAAGCTGCACGGCAAAATCGATTCCCTCGTAATAGGGAATATTTTTATGCGTAACCTTTTTGTCAAAATGATACTCGGCCTGATACATGTATTCGCCTTTTATCAATATCGGGCGAAGTGTAACCTTCCTGTATTCGGTTGACTTCTTTCTGCGGCTGGCAAACACTATCTTCACCGCAGTATCCGTGTCTGCCTTATCTTTGCCTCCGGGAATCATGGCAGAACGTAGCACCTGTCTTATTTTTTCCATACTGTAATCGTTCCTTTTCATACATGAATTATAGAAGCTGCTGACAATAATAGCAATGGTAAACAAAATTCTGAATTGTATATTCATTCTCATCAATAATACAGCAAAAAATCATGTTTGAGAAAAAAACCCAAAACCCTTAAAAAAAGTTGACTTTTACGGATTCTCATAATTATAATGATATTATCTGAAAATTTCATTAGAATAACGGTATTACTTCAAACTCTGATTTATTCAAAGCGAATCGACGGACATAATATTCATATCCCTATAATGGGGGTATGTGAGAAGGAGGAAATTTTATGTCAGAAGAAAAAAACATCACTAACAGTGAAGAAACTCGTGAGCTAAAACGAGGTATTCGAGGCTGGCAGATTGCATTTATCGGTCTCGGCGGCGTAATAGGCTCATGTTACTTCCTTGGAGTGGGCTGGGTTATCCAGATGATGGGACCGGCAACGATTATTGCTTTCGCTATCGTTGGTCTTATCGTATTTGGACTTATGATTGCTTATGCTGAACTACTTGTCAATGTACCGAGAAAAGGTACCTTCGTAGCCTACACCAATGAATTCCTTGGACCAACAATTTCAGTAGGTATGGGTTGGTCATTCTGGGCAAACTGGGTTATTTATGTACCATCCGAAGCAATTGCTGTTTCGGTGGCGCTGCAGGGACTGACAGGCGTAACCGGTACAGTTCCTTATGTAGCATTCGCAATAGGAACTCTGGCAGCTCTTACTATAATAAACCTTGCTGCCGTAGATATCTTTGCGAAGATCGAATCGGGTCTGGCTATTACAAAAGTATGTATTATCATTCTGTTTATTCTGCTTGCATTCGGTATCTGGGTTGGAATCTGGGGTAATCCTGAAGGACAGCTGGTAGGACTGGTTGAAGATGGATTCAAGGGACTTGGTGTAAACCTTCCTGAAAATGTAGGTCTCTACAATCAGATCTTCCCTAACGGAATTGCCGTGGTTGCAGTAATGATGGTAGTAGTACTGGTAACTTTCCAGGGTACGGAAATTGTAGGTCTGGCTGCCTCCGAATCTCAGAATCCGGATGTATCCGTACCGAGAGCGTGCAGAAGCGTTACTTACCGTATCGTAGTTCTGTACATGATTCCTGTACTCCTCGTACTGCTGGTATTCCCTTATGAGCTGGCCGGTGACGACATACCTGTATTTGCAGAAATCGCACAGAGCTATGGATTCCCGTTCTTAAGTAAAATCTTCCTGGCTGTAGTACTGGTAGCTGCATTCTCCTGCGGTAATACAGGATTCTACGGAGTAGTTAGATGCATGTACGGTCTGGCAGTAGAAGGTCTGGCTCCTCAGTACTTCGCAAGACTGAACAAGAGGGCTAATCCTTCAAAGGCTGTATATCTGACTCTGGCAGGAATGTGGGTTGTTCTCATCTTAGGTCTTATCTCCGAACTTACGGGAGCACTGACATCCCTCTACGGAAACCTGCTCTGTCTTTCCGGCTTCACCGGAACGCTGGCATGGGTAGGTATTATCCTGTCACAGAAGAGAATGAGAAGCAGACTCAAGAAGAGAGGATACGACCCTGATGAAGAAGGGCTCCTCAAGGCAAGAGTTAAGCCTGGAATGGCATGGGTACCATGGTATGCCATGATTGCACAGCTGTTGGCACTCATTATGCTTGCCTTCGGTGACATTGTCGACCCTGAAGGAAATGCCGGAGGCGGTATAGTGATATTCATTATCGCCTGTTCCGCTGTAATAATTCCTATGATCGTATATTGGATCGTAAGGAAACTGGGCAAGGATAGAAAGATAAATACTCTGAAATCCGGGGATGTTCCGTTTGAAGAATTGTTCCCTGCCAAGCCTGGTTCTGAAGAATATGAAGGTTGATCCTGACGGTAAACCGTATTAAAAAGAACAAGTTTGATAAAAAGAGAGAACAGTTTTGCTGTTTTCTCTTTTTATAAATAATTCAGACTATTAAGCCATTGCACATAAAAGTTCCAGTGCGTATAATGAATATGAATTATTATTTTTATTATTAACAGGAGGTAAAGAAATGAGTCAACAGCAAAACAATGTACCTGCTAAGTCTGGCGTTGATGCTCTTAAGAAACACGATCTTAAGGTATCAACGGTAGTATTCATGATTTTCTGTCTCTGTGCTGCGGGCGCATACGGCATCGAAGAAATGCTGCCTGAGTCCGGTCCGGGACTGACAATCATAATGCTCATTCTCCTGCCTATTTTCTGGAGTACACCTCTGGGTCTTGTTGCATCCGAACTGGGTTCTGCCAGACCTCAGGAGGGCGGTTACTACAAATGGGTCCAAGAGGCTCTTGGCGAGTACTGGGGATTCCAGGCGGGCTGGTGGAGAACCATATCTATCTATATCGATAACACTCTGTATGTTATTCTCGCAGGCGGATACTTATCGAGTTTTTTTAATTTAGAATGGATATATGAGTTTTCGTTCAAAGTTCTGATGATATTGGTGTTTACATATATCAATATCAGAGGTGTAAGGGATGTAGGTATTGTAAGTACCATACTGTCAATACTGGTAATGGTCGCATTCGGTATGGTTGCCCTGTGCGGGTTCCTCAACTGGGAGCAGAATCCGATGGATCCGTTAACAGCGGCAGGCTACGGCGTTGCTGCATCGGATGTAGCATTTGAAGACTGGGTATACTACATCGGCATGGGTATTGCCATAGGCATGTGGATGTATGCGGGATATGAGTCAATGTCCACAATTGCCGGTGAGGTTACAAATCCTCAGGTTATCCCTAAGGCCACAATGATAACCATACCGCTTATTATGGCGGTTTATATCTTCCCGACTGTAGGCGGTCTGGCAACACTTACCGATGCCAAGGTGGCGAAGATTCTGGGGATGACGGAAGCGGAGGTGGCTGCCGAAGGCGGGGCCTGGGCATGCTGGGGAACGGAACCCGGGTCGGTAGGTTACGCAGATGTAGTAACGGTCAACTGGGGAGCAGCTTTCGGACTGTTCTTCGTGATAGTTGCCGTTCTGGCTCAGTGTTCAATATACAATACATATATTGCTTCAGGTTCGAGAGGATTTTTCGCTCTTGCGGAAGACCATCTGGCACCGCCAATCCTTATCAGGGTTGACAAAAAACACGGAGTTCCTTATGTTGCGGTATTAACGGTAGGTATCGTAAACCTGATTCTCTGCAACTTCGCATTTGCGGCCGTTGTAGTAGTGGATGTATTCCTGCTTATATCATCATATGTAATGATATTCATCTCATCGCTGATTCTGAGGAAAAAAATACCTGCAGAACATTTGAAATTCAAGATTCCGGGAGGTTATCCGTTCCTGGTGTTTGTATGTGCATGTCCGATTACCATCGCATTCGTTGCATTCTTTATAAACGGTACGGACTACTTTATCGGCGGTGCTATGGGTATTGTATCCGGTCCTATTCTTTATTACATCTGGAAGAGAATGTATGGCGGTCTTGCCAAGAAGGATCCGGTTGCATTTCCGATTAACCCTAAGACGAAGCTGGCAGTGGGCGACCTGAGAAGAATGTCATTAAACTTTGGTATTCTGGCCTTCATGTGCCTGATTGCCAAGCCATGGCTGCAGTGGTTTGAAGGTGACTGGGGTCCCGAATACTATGCAGAGGATACCGGGAATCCGGGATTCCTGGCAAACTTCGATCTGATGCTCAATATTATCCTGATTTCGGGAGTGATATTCCTGATTTTTACTGTCATTCTCTATGCAATGTCAAAGAAGCTGGAACCTTCCAAGGCGGAGATCAAGGAGTCATTCAGAATAAGTTGTGAAGCAATAGCAGCCAGACATACGCTGAATATTACTTCACCGGAAGCAGTACCGGCAGAGGCTGAAAACAGCTCCACTGAATAATCGTTTTTAAGTCCTTGTAAAACTTAAAAAAATATCAATTGAGAGACTGTCGCAATTATGCTACAGTCTTTCTTATTTATTGATAAAAACCAGCGTATTTTCTTGCTGTTTGAGTGTTTTTTTTATTTTGCAACCTCTTTCCCACTTGATTATTACTACTATATATAGGTATAATGATTTGAAAAGTTATTTTTCAAAGAATAAGTTACATTTATTATTAGGAGGATTAAATGGGCACTATATTTTTTCTAATCATTTTCCCAATGATAATTGCCTTAGTTCTTTTATTTGCAAAGGCTGATAAAGCCAGAGATGTAATTGTCGTTGCTTCAACTGTAATAATAGCAGCACTATCCATTATTGCTGCAGTACAGTTCTTTAGAGGCGGCGATGAATTCTTCTCTTTTGACGGTGCTGTTGTCAACTATATTATGATAGCTGTAGAGGTAGTACTTTGCGTGTATATCATAATAATAGGCATCAAGCACAAGAAGTGGCTGGCTTCTCTCTTTGCTGCAATTCAGACCCCACTGATTATCTGGTTTGAATTCACTAAAGGACATGGCATTGCTGTTGAGAGCAATATGTATGTAGACAAGCTCTCGATAATCATGATTCTGATTATAGGCATCATTGGAAGCTTAATCTGCCTCTATGCATTAGGCTACATGAAAGATTTCCAGCATCACCATTCCGGTGAGAAGGACAGAAGACCGTGGTTTTTCTGTGTAATGTTCCTGTTCCTGGGAGCGATGGTGGGACTGGTAACATCCAACAATATGATATGGATGTACTTCTTCTGGGAAATCACAAGCTTATCATCGTTCTGGCTCATCGGCTACACAAAGACCGGCGAAGCTACGAACAATGCGTTTAGAGCACTTATCATGAACCTCGGCGGCGGATTGGGATTTGCAATCGGTATCGTAATTCTCGGAACAGTATTCCAGACTGTTGAGCTTTCAACAATGCTCCTGATAGGCACGGTTTACGGAGACTTGGTTGCCGTTCCTGCAGCATTCTTTGCATTTGCCGGAATTACCAAGGCCGCTCAGATGCCGTTTAACAGCTGGCTTCTGGGAGCAATGGTTGCACCTACACCTACTTCTGCATTACTACATTCATCAACAATGGTTAAGGCCGGCGTATTTATGGTTCTGAAGATGGCTCCTGTTCTCGGAATGGGCAACTTTGCCGGAATCATGGTTATGATGGTCGGCGGTATTACCTTCCTGTTTGCGTCATGTGCAGCTATTTCACAGATTAACTCAAAAAGAGTTCTGGCATATTCGACGATTGCCAATCTGGGTCTGATTGTTGCTTGCGGAGGCGTAGGTACGGCAGCTGCTGTATGGGCAGGTATCATGCTGGTAATATTCCATGCAATCACCAAGTCATTACTGTTCCTCTGTGTAGGTACGGCAGAACACCATATCGGAAGCAGGATGATAGAAGATATGGACGGCCTGTTCAACAAAATGCCTAAACTGGCGTTCTATATGCTTGTGGGTATTGCAGGTATGTTCCTGGCTCCTTTCGGAATGCTGGTGTCAAAGTGGGCGACAATGGTATCATTTGTTGACTCGGGAAATATCCTGCTGATTGGATTCATATGCTTCGGTTCGGCTGCAACGGCATTCTATTGGCTGAAATGGATGGGCAAGCTGTCAGCTGTCGTTGCCAACGAAGAAAAGCTTCCGGAAACAGTTCATGCATCAGAGACATTTGTGCACATCTCCCTGGTAGTACTGACTGTTCTGGCCATGTTGGTATTCCCGCTGATATCAAGCACACTGATTGTTCCTTATCTGGAAGCCACTTTCGGTGGAGTGGTAGCCGGAATCATGTCTTCGAACAACATGATAATAATGGTAATAATGGTAGCTGTAATTGTTCTGCTGGCAGCACTTTTCTTCGGGAAGTCCGGCAAGAAGAAGGTTCCTATTTACCTGGCCGGGGTTAACACTGGTGACAACAGAACATACTATGGTTCAATGCAAAAAGAAGTTGAATTCACGCTTAGAAACTGGCACATGGAAAAGCACTTCAATGAGCACAAGATGAATGTAATCGGCGGAGTTCTTTCAACAAGCATGCTGGTTCTGGGAATCGGATTCATGGTTGCTACTCTTTTTAGTCTGTTAGGAGGTGTTGCATAATGGTAATTAAGATAATAATATCAGTAATAGCATACCTCGTTCTGGCACCGTTTATAGGCGGACTGCTGGCAGGTCTTGACAGAAAGCTTTCTGCCAAGATGCAGAGAAGAGTAGGACCTCCTGTATTACAGCCGTTCTACGATGTATTGAAGCTGTTTGAAAAGGAAAAGATGGCTCCGACCAGATTCCAGGATTTCTACATTATTGCTTTTGTAGTGTTTGTAATTGTATCCGGTGTTATATTCTTCGCAGGCGGAGATTTACTCCTTGTAATATTTGCACTTACAGTTGCAACTGCATTTCTCATAATTGCTTCTTACTCTTCAAACTCACCTTATGCACAGGCGGGTGCCGGAAGAGAGCTGCTTGCTATGATGGCATACGAGCCAATGGTTCTGTTTACCGCTATCGGTTTTTACATGTACCATGGAAGCTTCAATGTAGTGGATATTCTGAATTCGGATAAAATGGCATTTCTGCCAATGATAGGTATCTTCATAGGATGGATGTACATCCTGACTCTGAAGTTCAGAAAGTCACCGTTTGACCTCTCTATGTCACACCATGCTCACCAGGAACTGGTAAGAGGTATGACAACAGAGTTTGTCGGCAGGACGATGGCATGGGTTGAGATATCTCACTGGTATGAAAATGTATTTCTGCTGGGGTTCGTATTCCTGTTCTTTGCCAACGGAACGGCTTGGGGCTGGATAATCGGTATTGTCGTTGCAATAGCTGCATACTTCTTTGAAGTACTTATCGACAACTGCTTCGCAAGAATGAAGTGGCAGTTTGCGCTTAAGGCGTCATGGATTGTGGCAATCGCTCTCGGCATGATTAACATTTTCGTATTGTATTTATTTTTCTAAGGAGGTGAAGAAATGTCAGCATATGTAACAAAATCACCTTGGGTCGTTCATTATGACGGATCAAGCTGTAACGGATGCGATATCGAAGTTCTGGCATGTCTTACTCCTAAGTATGACGTTGAGAGATTTGGTATTATCAACTGCGGGAACCCGAAGCATGCGGATGTTTTTCTGGTAACCGGTTCCGTAAATGAACAGAACAAGGATGTTATAAAGCAAATTTATGAGCAGATGCCTGAACCTAAGGTTGTTGTAGCTGTAGGAATCTGTGCATGCTCAGGCGGTATCTTCAGGGACTGCTACAATGTACTGGGCGGTGTTGATCAGGTTATACCTGTTGACGCATATGTACCCGGCTGTGCAGCCAGGCCTGAAGCTATCATAGATGCAGTAGTAACGGGCCTGGGAATCCTTCAGGCGAAGAAGGATGCTATGGCAAAGGCTATCGATGCACCGGCTGAGGCCGTTGCAGAGGAAGCCGCTGAATAAAAGGAGGGAAAGAATTATGAGCGAAAGAGCAATCGCGGGACAGAATTTTGAATTCGTTGAGCTTTCCCAGCTGTTTTCGAAAGTAAGCGACTTCAAAGAACAGGGCTACAGAATGGGGCAGATATGCGGTGTTGTATTGGATGATGATACTTACCAGATCATCTATTCATTTGACAAAGACCACGTGCTCTACAATCTGAGACTGAATATCAAAATCGGTGAAGAGGTTGAAAGTATTACTCCTGTTTACTGGCCGGCATTCATTTATGAAAATGAAATTGCTGACCTGTTCGGAATTAAATTCAAACACAGTTCACTTGATTATAATGGAACTTTCTTCAGGGTTACTGAGAAAACTCCATGGAAACCAAAGAAATAGGAAAGGAAGGTAACGAAAATGGGTAAAAGAACAATAATTCCATTCGGACCACAGCACCCTGTGCTTCCTGAACCTATTCATCTCGACCTGGTTGTTGAGGACGAAACAGTTGTGGAAGCCATTCCTTCTATCGGTTATATCCATAGAGGGCTGGAGAAGCTGTGCGAGACAAAGGACTATAACCAGATGGTATATGTAATGGAGCGCATATGCGGCATATGCAGTTTCGGTCACGGCTGGGGAGCAGCAGCATCTATTGAAGGTGCTATGGGTGTCAAGGTTCCCGAAAGAGCCGAATATATCAGAACAATATTGCATGAGCTTTCCAGAGTTCACTCTCACATGCTGTGGCTGGGACTCTTAGCTGATGCTTTCGGATTTGAAAGTCTTTTCAACCACTGTTGGAGATTGAGAGAAACCGTACTGGATTTATTCGAAAAGAATACAGGCGGCAGAATAATCTTCTCAATCTGCAAGACCGGTGGCCTGAGAAAAGATATAAGCAATGAAAATCTTCAGGAAATAGCAAGAGTGATGACGGCGTTAAAGCCTGAAATCAAGGAAATAACAGATACATTTATCAATGATGCTTCAGTAAAGAACAGACTGGTTGGCGTTGGTGTTCTGACTAAGGCCGATGCTGAAGAGCTTTGTGCTGTCGGACCGACGGCCAGAGGTTCTGGTGTCGTTCAGGACATGAGACTGAAGGACAATGTAGGTGTTTACGGAGAACTGGGATTTGAACCGATCATTGAAGAGGCAGGAGACTGTATGGCACGAACCATCGTGAGAATCAGAGAAGTACTGCAGGCCATCGATCTTATTGATGCTGCCGTTGCCAAGGTTCCTGACGGTCCTGTCGATGTTAAGGTGCCGAACAAGGTTGAAGGTGAATATATGCTCAGGCTGGAACAGCCAAGAGGCGAGGCCTATTACTACTCTCTCGGTGCGGGGACCAAGTTCCTGAAGAGAATGAGAATCAGAACACCGACCAACATGAATATTCCTGCATTAGTAAAGACATTGGCCGGTGCGGATCTGGCGGATGTACCTATCCTGGTACTCACAATAGACCCATGCATCAGCTGTACAGAAAGGTAGGTGAGAGTTAATGGGATTCTTTTCATTTGCTAAAACCATAATAGGTAGTGTGTTTAAAAAACCTGCCACTCTCATGTATCCTGTTGTACAGAAAGAGTGGTACGAAGGAACTCGAGGTGCTGTAGCCATTGATGCGGATTCATGTATCGGATGTACTCTCTGTGCCAAAGCTTGTCCTACAAATGCTCTTGATGTTGACAAGAAGGGCGGTACATGGACCATTCAGAGAATGCAGTGCATCCAGTGTTCGGCCTGTGTAGATATATGTCCTAAGAAGTGTCTGACAATGGAAAAGCTCTACACTACGCCTAATGTAGTTAAGGTTGTTGATACCTTTGAGATTCCTACAAAGGCTGCTCCTAAGAAAGAAGGAGCAGAGGGTGCTGCTGATAATGACGGAGATCTTGTATGTGCAGACAGCTGCATATTCTGTGGACTTTGCGTTAAGGCTTGTCCTGCAGACGCGCTCAAAGTTGACAGAAAGGAAAAAATCTGGGAAGTCGACATGGAAGTATGCGTCAAGTGCGGAGCTTGTATAGACAAGTGCCCTAAGAAGAGCCTGTCATTTGGCTGAGCTGCCGATGCTGCTGCACCTGCAGAACCGGCATCAGCAGAGCCTGCTAAGAAATCAATAGCAACATATGATGCTGAAGCATGTATTTACTGCAATGCCTGCTCTAACGCATGTCCTAGCGATGCTATCGAGGTGGAAACCGATTCCTGGAAGCTGGATGAGGAGAAGTGTATCGGCTGCGAAGCATGCGTAGATGCTTGTCCTGTAGATGCGGTTTCAATGGTTGAGAAATAAACCGACCTAATAATATCAAGATATGAAAGTGTGCCGGTCTCTTCAGGGGGAACGGCACACTTACTTTTTAGAAAGTTACTCTTTCAAGGGAAGTGCTTGACATTGACAAGCCCCTCTTATATAATTATCAAGCGACTTTATGCAAATAATCAGAACAAAGAGCGGTAACGCTCTGGTTTTGAGTTAAATGGAGGAAATAAAAATATGAGAGTCAAGGTTACGCTTGCATGCACAGAGTGTAAGCAGAGAAACTACAACACAATTAAGAATAAACAGAACAATCCTGACAGAATTGAAATGCAGAAATACTGCCCGTTCTGTAAGAAACATACTCCACACAAGGAAACCAAGTAAAAACATATTAAGGGAGAACAAAAATGGCAAAGAAGTCTAACAAGAGACCGCAGGCAAAGGCCGGAGCGGCTTCAAGAGAGACAGAAGCTCCTAAGAAGAAGAAGAGCAGGTTTGCTCAGGCTCAGCAGAGAGCTCAGAAGGTGCAGAACAAAAGCAAGAAAAAGCAGCCGAAAGAAAAGGGTCGCATAAAGAACTATTTCAAGGGCGTTAAGCTGGAGATGAAAAAGGTTGTCTGGCCGACCAGGCAGGAGCTGGGAACATACACAGTAGTGGTACTGTGCGTTTGTGTTGCCTTTGCTTTGGCATTCTGGGTGATTGATATGGGCGTTCTGGCAGGAATCAAGCTGATTGCTCCGGGCATGTAGCAGAGAATGTCAGACTATAGGAGCTGGGTACAATGAGTGAAGAAAAAGAAGTTAAAAAACTTAACTTGGATGAGCTGGAAGGTTTGAGAGGGGATGGAGAAGCCAAGTGGTATGTTATCCATACCTATTCCGGTCACGAGAACAAGGTAAAAGTTAATATTGAAAAGCTGGTAGAGAACAGAGGGATGCAGGAGCTGGTTCTCGATGTTATTGTGCCTACAGAGGATGTCGTAGAGATAAAAAACGGCCAGAGAAAAGTCAAGACAAAAAAGATGTTCCCGGGATATGTTCTGGTGAAGATGATCGTTACCAACGAATCCTGGTATCTTGTCAGAAACACTCAGGGAGTTACCGGTTTCATAGGTCATGGCTCAGACCCCGTTCCCCTTACGGTTGAAGAAGTAAGGCGAATGGGTATCGAAAAAATTTATATCGACCTGGACATTGAAATCGGCGACACAATCAAGGTTATAAACGGACCTTTCGAGAACTTTATGGGAGTTGTAGAAGAAGTAAGTCCGGACAAGCAGACTTTGAGAGCCAGAGTTTCAATGTTTGGCAGAGATACTCCGGTAGAACTGGATTTTGCCCAGGTGGACAAGCTGGACTAAAATCTTTCTATAATATATTAATATCTGAAGAAAGGAGGATTCTTAATGGCAAAGAAGATTGCAGGCTATATCAAACTTCAGATTCCGGCCGGAAATGCAAACCCTGCACCACCGGTAGGACCTGCACTTGGTCAGCACGGCGTTAACATTATGGATTTTTGCAAGCAGTTTAATGCAAAGACACAGGATCAGCCGGGAATGATTATTCCGGTAGTAATCACTGTATATGCAGATCACAGCTTTACATTCATTACAAAAACGCCACCGGCAGCAGTATTACTCAAGAAGGCTGCAGGTCTCGACACAGCATCTGGCGAACCTAACAAAAACAAGGTTGCTACTCTGACATACGAGCAGGCACAGGAGATTGCCAGGATTAAAATGGCAGATCTCAATGCGGCAAACCTTGAGACAGCAACAGAGATGATCAAGGGCACGGCAAGAAGCATGGGAATAGTTATTGAAGACTGAATGCGTGCGGGAGACCGGGAACTGCGAAAAGTCGCGGGGAGTCGTTAGAACCGCAGAAAGGATTAAGACATGCCTAAAAGAGGTAAGAACTACAAAGCGGCTTTAGAGAAATTTGACAGAGCCGAAATGTATGAAGTGGAACAGGCTCTAAAAACTATTGTCAGTGTTTCAAAAGCCAAGTTCGACGAAACAGTAGAAGCTCATTTCAGAATGGGCGTTGACGGAAGACATGCGGATCAGCAGATCAGAGGCGCAATCGTTCTTCCCCACGGAACAGGTAACATCAAGAGAGTTCTGGTTTTTGCCAAGGGACCTAAGGCCACAGAAGCTGAGGAGGCGGGCGCAGATTATGTAGGTGCCGAAGAAATGGCTCAGAGAATCCAGAAAGAGGGATGGCTTGAGTTTGATGCGGTTATCGCAACTCCTGACATGATGGGTGTTGTGGGCAGGCTCGGTAAAATTTTGGGACCTAAGGGGCTCATGCCTAACCCTAAGTCGGGTACGGTTACTATGGATGTTGCAAAGGCAATAGCCGAAACCAAAGCCGGCAAGGTCGAGTATCGTCTCGACAAAACTAATATTATCCACTGCCCTATCGGCAAGGTTTCATTTGGAGCCGAGAAGCTGACAGAGAACTTTAATGCACTGGCACAGGCTATCATCAAGGCCAGGCCGCCGGCAGCAAAGGGTCAGTACATGAGGAGCGTTGTTGTCGCATCAACAATGAGTCCCGGAGTCAAAATCAATCCACAGAAGATTGGATAATAATTGAACGGAAAAGAAAATAACAACCGTAGACAGTGAGGGATTTTGCAAAGAAAATGCAAAATCTTAAAAACAGACCTCACCGAGGTACAATGTAAAAATACATGCCTCGCTATGTCTCGGACAAGGCGAGGTTTTTTATGGCGTACCCTCCGGTGCAGACCGGGATCAAATCTATGAAAGGAGAATACGCAATAATGACAGAAATGAAAAAAGCTTATATAGCTAAACAGGTAGTTATTGACGAGATTAAAGACAAGTTTGAAAGAGCTGAATCAGCTGTTGTAATCGACTACATGGGGATTACGGTTGCTCAGGCTGATGCGATGAGAAGAAAGCTGCGGGAAGCGAATGTTGACTATGTTGTATATAAGAATACTCTTGTTAAGAGAGCAATCGAAGGAACTGAATATGAAAAGCTCGGCGAAGTACTGGCAGGACCCAGCGGATTTGCATTCAGCTATGAAGATGCTACTGCTCCCGCAAGAGTGCTCAATGAATCAATCAAAGAGTTCCATAAGATGGCATTCAAGGGCGGATTTGTAGAGAAAGAATACTACGATGCAGATGGAATGCAGCAGGTTGCCACAATCCCGTCAAGAGATGTTCTCATTTCCAAGTTCATGGGAAGCATCCAGTCACCTGTTTCGAACTTTGCAAGAGTAATTAAGCAGATTGCTGAATCAAAAGAAGCGTAGAAACATTATTAATAATAAAAAAGGAGAAACAGAAATGAATAAAGATCAGATTATTGAAGCAATAAAAGAAATGTCGGTTTTAGAGCTGAACGAGCTGGTTAAGGCTTGTGAAGAAGAATTCGGTGTAAGTGCAGCAGCAGGCGTAGCGGTTGCAGCAGCAGGCGGAGCAGGCGAAGCGGCAGCGGAAGAACAGACTGAATTCACAGTAGTACTTAAAGAAGTCGGCCCTGAAAAGATTAAGGTTATCAAGGCAGTAAGAGAAATCACAGGTCTGGGACTTAAGGAAGCGAAGGAAGTTGTAGACGGAGCTCCATCAGACATCAAGGCCGATTGTGAAAAGGCTGAAGCAGAAGCTATCAAGGCTCAGCTGGAAGAAGTTAATGCAGTTGTTGAACTGAAATAAGACTGCAGGGGATTGACTTTCAGGGGGCTGTCGCATTAAGAAATCAATGCGGCAGCCCTTTGTGCGCTGAAAAAAGTTAAATCGGATTATGATTTTTCCAAAAAGCATTGACTTCTTGACAGCTGTTTGATATATTATTAAATTGCCTGTAAATGTAGTTTTGTAGAGATACATAAATAAGTTGAAGGAGTGATGACTATGCCAAATCCTATCAAAATTGGTAGAAGAGAACGAATGACCTATTCAAAAATCAATGAAGTGGCGGAGATGCCGAATCTCATACAGATTCAGACGGATTCGTACAAATGGTTTGTTGAAGATGGTCTTCGTGAGGTTTTTGAGGATGTTTCCCCGATTATGGACTATGCTGATAATCTCGTCCTCGAATTTATTGATTACTCCCTTACAGATCCACCCAAATATGGGCAGGAGGAGTGCAAGGAGAGAGATGTAACATACGCAGCTCCGTTAAAGGTTAAGGTAAGACTGGTAAATAAGGAAACCGGCGAAGTAAAAGAACAGGAAGTATTTATGGGTGACTTCCCTCTCATGACAGAGAAAGGCACCTTTATTTACAATGGTGCGGAGAGAGTTGTTGTAACTCAGCTCGTACGTTCACCGGGACCTTATTATGAAAAAGAAATAGATAAATCAGGTAAAAGTCTCTTTTCAACCACTGTTATTCCCAATAGGGGAGCATGGCTGGAGTATGAGACGGATTCCAATGAGATTCTGTCTGTCAGAGTGGACAGAACCAGAAAGCAGCATATAACAATACTGCTCAGGGCTTTGGGAATAGGATCCGATCAGGAAATAATAGATCTCTTCGGCCCGGAACCCAGACTCTTAAAGACACTTGAAAAAGATACCACAACCAATTATGAGGAAGGTATTAAGGAAATATATAAAAAGTTGAGACCGGGTGAGCCGCCTACCATAGAAAGTGCCAGCTCGCTCTTTAACTCCATGTTTTTCGACCCTAAGAGATATGATCTTGCCAGGGTTGGAAGATACAAGTACAACAAGAAACTCGGGCTGTACAACAGACTGGTCGGCAATGTTATAACCGAAGATGTGGTTGATCCCAACACTAACGAGACCCTGGCGGAAGCAGGGCAGACAATTGACAAGGACCTGGCAAGACAGATTGAAAATGCCGGTGTCCAGTTTGCAATGGTGCAAAGTGTTTACGATGAAAATAAATCTACAAAAGTTATCGGTAATCAGTTCGTAGATATTGACCAATATATTGAATTTGACATCTCAGATCTTAAGATAGCGGACAGAGTATATTACCCTGTTCTCAAGGAAATTCTGGATGAGTATGTAGATGCTTCTCCGGAGGAAGTGAAGGAAGTGCTGAAGATGAGAAAGTTTGAACTTTCACCTAAGCACATTCTTGTTGCTGACATTGTGGCTTCGATAAGCTATCTGCTGAATCTGAACTACGGAATCTGCGATATTGATGATATTGACCATCTCGGCAACAGAAGGCTGAGAACTGTCGGCGAGCTTTTGCAGAATCAGATAAGAATAGGCCTGTCCAGAATGGAGAGAACCATTAAGGAGAGGATGACAACTCAGGACATGGCCGAAGTCACTCCGCAGGGTCTCATGAATATAAGGCCGGTCACAGCCGCTGTGAAGGAGTTTTTCGGAAGTTCGCAGCTTTCACAGTTTATGGATCAGACAAATCCTCTGGCGGAACTGACTCATAAGAGGAGATTGAACGCTTTGGGACCCGGAGGGCTGTCGAGAGAAAGAGCCGGATTTGAAGTCAGGGATGTGCACCATTCGCATTACGGCAGAATGTGTCCTATTGAAACCCCGGAAGGTCCTAATATCGGACTGATTGGATCTCTGACAACTTACGGTGTAATCAATCAGTATGGATTTATTGAAACTCCGTACAGGGTTGTAAAGAAGGGCGAAGGCATAGTAACGGATGAAATTCATTATCTGACAGCCGATGATGAGGAGGATAAGATTGTTGCCCAGGCTAACGAACCGCTTGACTCAAAGGGCAACTTCATTAACATGAAGGTTGCGTCAAGAGGCAGGGGCGGAGATGTGGACCTGGTACCTAAAGAAGTGGTTGACTACATGGATGTATCACCTAAGCAGGTAGTATCTGTTGCTACTGCGATGATTCCGTTCCTTGAAAATGACGATGCCAACAGAGCTCTGATGGGTTCCAACATGCAGCGTCAGGCTGTGCCTCTGATGGTAACCGAGTCTCCTATGGTAGGAACAGGCATAGAGTACAAGGCTGCAAAAGATTCGGGCGTCGTTCAGATGGCCAACAATTCGGGAACTGTAACCTTCGTTGATGCCGGAAAGATTGTTATCTCCAGAGACGACGGTGAAGGTGACGAAGTACATAGGCTGCTGAAGTTCAAAAGGTCCAACCAGGGCACATGCATCAATCAGAAGCCTATAGTATTCAGGGGCGAACATGTTGAGGCGGGTGAAGTAATTGCTGACGGACCATCAACCGCAAGCGGTGAAGTTGCACTGGGCAAGAATCTGCTTGTAGGTTTCATGACCTGGGAAGGCTATAACTACGAGGATGCTATTATTCTCAACGAAAGACTAATTATGGAAGATGTACTTACATCAATCCATATCGAAAAATATGAATCGGAAGCCAGGGATACCAAGCTTGGACCTGAAGAAATAACGAGAGATATTCCCAACGTGGGGGAGGATGCATTAAAAGACCTGGATGAAGAGGGTATCATCAGAATCGGTGCCGAAGTTAATTCTTCTGACATTCTTGTAGGCAAAGTTACACCTAAGGGAGAGACAGAGCTCACTGCAGAGGAAAGACTCTTAAGAGCAATCTTCGGTGAGAAAGCAAGAGAAGTAAGAGATACTTCCCTTAGAGTTCCGCACGGAGAAACCGGCATTGTTGTTGATGTTAAAGTTTTTGCCAGAGAGAACGGTGATGAGCTTCCGCCGGGAGTCAATAAGCTTGTCAGGTGTTATATCGCAACCAAGAGAAAGATACAGGTTGGCGACAAGATGGCGGGAAGACACGGTAATAAAGGTGTTATTTCAAGAATTCTGCCTGAAGAGGACATGCCGTTTCTGGAAAGCGGTGAAACACTTCAGGTAATGCTGAATCCTCTCGGTGTTCCTTCAAGAATGAATGTAGGGCAGGTTCTGGAGGTACATATGGGTCTGGCTGCCAAAGAAAAGGACTGGTTCATTGCAACACCGGTATTTGATGGTGCAAGTGAGCTTGATATTATTGATCTTTTGAAGGAGGCCGGGTTCAGCGAAACCGGCAAGCTGAAACTCAGGGACGGCAGAACGGGTGAGTTTTTTGACAATCCCGTAACGGTGGGATATATGTATATGCTGAAGCTTCACCATCTGGTTGATGATAAGATTCACGCCAGATCCACCGGTCCGTATTCTTTGGTTACACAGCAGCCTCTGGGCGGCAAGGCACAGTTTGGCGGTCAGCGTTTCGGAGAGATGGAAGTATGGGCCCTGGAAGCATATGGCGCTGCATACACTCTTCAGGAGATTCTGACTGTAAAATCTGATGACATAGTGGGTAGAGTTAAGACCTATGAAGCAATCGTTAAAGGCGAGAACATTCCTGAACCGGGAATACCTGAGTCCTTTAAGGTTCTCATTAAAGAAATGCAGTCTCTATGTCTGGATATCAAGGTTCTGGGCGAAGACGATAAGGAAATTGAGATCAAAGAGGACAGCGATGCAGGAGATATAGCGGGCATAATCGTAGACAGTGAACCGGTAGCAGATGCTGAAGCTGAATCTGCAGAGAATGCTTTTGCGGAAGAATCGGCTGATGAGGCTGATGGAACCGATGAGGCTGAGGAGGAAACTCTCGATGTGATTGAAGAATCCGAAACGGAGTTGGTTAAAATAGATACTGAAGGAGAGCCGGAAGAATAAGGAGGGTAAGAAACATGAGTGATAATGTAAATTATGAAATGAACAATTTTGAAGCCCTGCGAATTGGACTGGCATCACCCGAGAAAATTTTGAGCTGGTCTAGCGGTGAAGTCACCAAGCCTGAAACCATAAACTACAGAACCCTTAAGCCTGAGAAGGATGGTTTGTACTGCGAGAAAATTTTCGGACCTACAAAGGACTGGGAATGCCATTGCGGCAAGTACAAGAGGATCAGATTCAAGGGTATTATTTGTGATAAATGCGGAGTCGAAGTAACCAAAGCCAAGGTAAGAAGGGAGAGAATGGGCCATATCAAGCTGGCGTCACCTGTTTCCCATATATGGTACTTCAAGGGAATACCTTCAAGAATGGGGCTGGTACTTGACATTTCTCCTAAAATACTGGAGAAGGTACTTTACTTTGCCAACTTTATCGTAACAGATCCGGGAAATACAGAATTTGCATATAAGGAAAATCTGACAGAAAATCAATACAGGGAAGCAAAGGGCAATCCTGCCCTTAAGTTCAAGGCGGGAATGGGCGCAGATGCCATAAAGACTTTGCTTGCCGATGTAGATTTAGAGAAAGAGGCGGCATCTCTTAAAGAAGAGCTGGCCAAGGCTACAGGCCAGAAGAAAATCAGAATCGTAAGAAGACTGGAAGTAATCGAGGCATTCAGAGTCTCGGGTAACAGGCCTGAATGGATGGTGCTGGATGTTATTCCCGTAATTCCCCCTGATCTGAGACCGATGGTTCAGCTGGATGGCGGCAGATTTGCAACATCTGACCTGAACGATCTGTACAGAAGGGTAATAAACAGAAACAACAGACTTAACAGATTGCTTGAGCTCAACGCACCTGACATCATTGTAAGAAATGAGAAGAGAATGCTTCAGGAAGCTGTTGATGCACTTATTGATAATGGCAGAAGGGGCAGACCGGTTACGGGTCCGGGATCAAGGCCGCTCAAGTCACTGTCGGATATGCTCAAGGGCAAGCAGGGAAGATTCAGACAGAACCTGCTGGGTAAGAGAGTTGACTATTCCGGTCGCTCCGTAATTGTTGTAGGACCTGATCTCAAGTTCTATCAGTGCGGACTTCCCAAGAAGATGGCGCTTGAGCTTTTCAAGCCTTTTATCATGAAAAAACTTGTTGAGAATGGAAATGCTCATAACATTAAGAGCGCCAAGAGGATGGTTGAAAAGGTAAGACCTGAGGTATGGGATGTACTGGAAGGTGTTATCAAGGAACATCCCGTAATGCTGAACCGTGCACCGACACTGCACAGGCTGGGCATTCAGGCATTCGAACCGGTACTTGTTGAAGGTAAGGCTATCAAGCTTCATCCGCTGGTTTGTACTGCGTTTAATGCCGACTTTGACGGAGATCAGATGGCAGTTCATGTGCCTCTTTCGGTGGAAGCACAGGCGGAAGCAAGATTCCTGATGCTGTCCGTTAACAATATTCTGGCTCCGAAGGATGGCTCACCAATAACCACACCGACACAGGATATGATTCTTGGAAGCTACTACCTGACACACCCCGGTCAGGAAGAAGGTGAAAGAGATCCTGAAGGGGCAGAAAAAGGCGACGGCAGAATCTTTACCGATCTGTCTGAGATGTTGATGGCATATCAGATGGGGCAGATTGGAATTCATGCCAGAGTTAAGGTGAGAATGTACAGCGGAGACCGGGACGATAGAGGAAAAATTATTGAATCAACCGTAGGCAGGTTCATTTTTAACCAGCAGATTCCTCAGGATCTGGGATTTGTTGCAGACAGAGAAGCGGATCCATACTCACTGGAAATTGACTTCCTTTGCGATAAGAAAAGGCTGGGAAGCATAATTGACAGATGCTACCGCATTCACGGGAATACAGAAACGGTACTTATGCTGGACTACATAAAAGATATGGGTTACCATTACTCGACCAGGGCGGCAATTACAATCGGCGTTTCCGACATGGAAATTCCGGAAGCAAAGTATGAACTAATCAAAGCTGCCGATGATGAAGTTGATAGGTATGATAAGGCTTATAGACGCGGTCTTCTGTCAGACAGAGAAAGATATGAGAAGGTTATTGATATATGGAACAAAACCACTGATGATGTTTCCGACGCATTGATGGATTCCCTGGGATCGCTTAATAATTTATACATAATGGCACATTCCGGTGCGAGAGGGTCAAAGAACCAGATCAGACAGATAGGCGGTATGCGAGGTCTTATGGCAAATGCAGCAGGTAAGACTATTGAAATACCTATCAAGGCTAATTTCCGTGAGGGTCTTTCTGTGCTGGAGTACTTCCTTTCATCAAATGGAGCCCGTAAAGGACTGGCAGATACGGCACTTAGAACAGCTGACTCCGGTTACCTGACAAGAAGGCTGGTTGATGTCTCGCATAATGTGATTGTCAGAGAAGATGACTGCGGAACCGATGAAGGCATTAAAGTGAGAGCCTTTACTGATGGCAAGGAAGTGATAGAAAAGCTTCAGGACCGTATTATAGGCAGGGTCGCTCTGAATGACATAGTTCACCCTGAAACCGGCGAGATTATAGTTGAGCAGGATGAGGAGATCACTGAGGCAGCTACAGTAGCGATCGAAGAGGCAGGCATTGAATCCGTTGAAATCAGGTCGGTTATGACATGCCGTTCAAAGACGGGGGTATGTGCCAAGTGCTACGGTCGCAACCTGGCCACAGGTGAATCGGTTAATATCGGGGAAGCTGTCGGTATCCAGGCGGCACAGTCCATTGGTGAGCCGGGAACGCAGCTGACGATGAGAACATTCCATACAGGAGGAGTTGCCGGAGCAGATATTACGCAGGGACTTCCGAGAGTTGAGGAATTATTTGAAGCAAGAAAGCCAAAGGGACTTGCTCAGGTATGTGAAATGGATGGTACCGTTGTTTCCATTGAGCCGACAGCGAATAATAAAACTGAAATTATAGTTCGCGGTGAAGAGGAAAAGATTTATGATATTCCTTACGGAGCCAGAGTCTGTGTGTCAGTAGGCGACTACGTTGAAGCAGGTGACAATATTACCTCAGGTCCTTTGGATCCTAAGGACCTTTTAAGACTGAAAGGCGTTGAAGGTGTATACCAGTATCTCTTAAAAGAAGTGCAGAGAGTGTACAAAAATCAGGGCGTAGATATAAACGATAAACATATCGAGGTTATTGTCGGACAGATGCTCTCAAAGATGAAGGTCAATAATCCGGGAGACACAGGCCTCCTGCCGGGAGGACAGTATGGCAAGTTTGAAGTTGAAGAGGCCAACATGAAGGCAATAGCACAGGGCAGGGAACCTGCGGAAGCGGAAAGACTGCTTCTGGGTATCACAAAGGCTTCTCTGGCGACTAATTCATTCCTTTCTGCGGCATCCTTCCAGGAAACAACCAGAGTTCTCACCGATGCTGCTATAAAGGGGAAGACCGACACACTGGAAGGCCTTAAGGAGAATGTTATCATCGGTAAGCTTATTCCTGCCGGTACAGGTATGAGAAAATACAGAAACATTCAGCTGGATTACGGTGTAAACACTGCACTGATCGAGGCATACAGGGAGATGCGGCTTGAAATGGAGCTTGAGGAAGAAGAGGAAGCCACCGGGGAAATGGAGGGTGTAGTACCTGATATGGCCACGGCCGACAACATGGAGTCCGTTGAGGCCTACGCAGTGGAAGACACCTTTGTCAATGAGGTAAATACTGAAGATTAATACAATCGGTAAAGCGGAAACGAAGGTGAACGAAAGCCTTCGTTTCTGCTTTTTTGAGCTGCAGGGATTTTGCGATAAAATGTTGACATTGCAAGGCTTAGCGTGGTATTATATTCGATGGCTGTTAACCCTTTACGGGCTTTAGCCTTAAAAGACTTAAAGAAAGGAGATAAAGGATGCCTACAATTAACCAGTTAGTACATCAGGGAAGAACGACCAGCGAGAAGAAGTCACATTCACCGGCACTGAACAAGGGAATGAACTCAATAAGAAGAGTTGCGACAGATGTAAACTCCCCTCAAAAGAGAGGCGTTTGTACATCAGTGAAAACAGTTACTCCTAAGAAGCCTAACTCGGCGCTTAGAAAGGTTGCCAGAGTTCGTCTGACAAATGGAATAGAAGTGACAGCATATATCCCTGGAATTGGACATAACCTTCAGGAACACAGTGTTGTGCTGATCAGAGGCGGAAGAGTAAAGGACCTCCCGGGTGTAAGATACCACATCGTCAGAGGTACTCTTGACACTGCAGGTGTTACGGACAGAAAGCAGGCCAGATCTAAGTATGGTGCCAAGAAACCTAAGGTCAAATAAGCCTGAAAAAGAAGTTATTGTACTAATGTAGCGTAAACTTTTTATCTGTAATATAAAAGTAGCGCTCACGGAGGCAGATGTTGGATGTAGGGTAACCCGTGTAAGTGCTGCCCGAAGAAATTTCAAAATCTGTCGACGAGTACCGAATTATTTATTAAGGAGGAAAGTGAAGTGTCAAGAAAAGGAAACATACCTAAGCGAGAAATACTTCCGGATCCTGTATATGGCAGCGTTGTTGTTGCCAAGCTGATCAACAGCATAATGCTGGACGGCAAGAAAGGAACAGCCCAGAAAATCGTCTATGACGCATTTGACAGGGTACAGGAAATCACTGGTGAAAATCCACTGGAAGTTTTCGAAAAGGCTATGAATAACATTATGCCGGTTCTTGAAGTTAAGGCCAGACGAGTTGGCGGTGCCAACTATCAGGTTCCGATGGAAGTCAGAGCTGAAAGACGTCAGACCTTAGGCCTCAGATGGCTCACAAAGTATACGAGAGCAAGGGGTGAAAAAACAATGTCAGAGAGACTGGCAAAGGAAATACTGGATGCAGCCGAAAATGCGGGAGCATCAGTAAAAAAGAAAGAAGATACACACAAGATGGCAGAAGCCAACAAGGCTTTTGCACACTACAGATTCTAGTGGCTGACCGCAAAAAGCGAGAGAAGCAGAAAGGAGAACCACATGTCCAAAAGGAAATTTTCTCTGGAGAAGACTAGGAATATCGGAATAATGGCTCATATAGATGCCGGTAAGACTACGACTACGGAGAGAATTCTGTTTTACACAGGCAGGACGCACAAGCTTGGGGAGACTCATGAAGGCGGAGCGGTTATGGACTGGATGGAACAGGAGCAGGAACGTGGCATTACGATAACCTCTGCTGCTACTACGGCCCAGTGGAAGGACACCAGAATCAATATCATCGACACACCCGGGCACGTGGACTTTACCGTTGAGGTAGAGAGATCGCTGCGTGTTCTTGACGGAGCGGTGACGGTTCTTTGCGCCAAGGGCGGAGTTGAACCTCAGTCGGAAACCGTGTGGAGGCAGGCTGAGAAGTACGGCGTACCGAGAATGATTTTTATCAACAAGATGGATATCACAGGCGCAGACTTCTACAGAGTTGTCGCAATGGTTAAAGACAGGCTGAAGGCAAATGCTGTGCCTATACAGATTCCAATAGGAAAAGAAGACACTTTTGTGGGTATAGTTGACCTCATTGAGATGGAGGCCGATATATACAAGGATGATCTGGGCAGAGAGTATGAAGGTACAGATATCCCGGATGAAATCCGTGCAGAAGCGGAAGAGTGGAGAGAGAAGCTGGTTGAAGCGGTATCTGAGCTTGATGAGGATCTGATGATGAAGTTCCTTGAAGGAGTGGAAATCACCAATGACGAAATCAGAAAAGCCATAAGAACGGCTACAATTGCCGGCCAGATGATTCCTGTTACATGCGGAAGTGCATATAAAAATAAAGGTGTACAGTTGATGCTTGATGCGGTTATTGCGTTCATGCCATCTCCTAAGGATATCCCGCCTATTACGGGGACTTCAGTGAAAACAGGAGAGGAAGAAGAACGGCATGCAGATGATGAGGGCCCGTTTTCAGCTCTGGCATTCAAAATAATGTCGGATCCGTTTGTGGGCAAGCTGGCATTCTTCAGAGTGTATTCAGGCAAACTGGATTCAGGTTCTTATGTCTATAATCCAATCAAAGGAAAGAAAGAAAGAATCGGAAGGATACTTCAGATGCATGCCAATAAGCGAGAGGATATCGAGACGGTATTCTCCGGGGATATTGCAGCAGCAGTAGGACTTAAAAATACCACTACAGGTGATACTCTCTGTGATGAAAGGAGAGCTATCATATTAGAGTCAATGGATTTCCCTGATCCGGTAATCGAAATTGCAATTGAGCCCAAGACAAAGGCCGGACAGGAAAAGATGGGTATGGCTCTTGCCAAGCTGGCAGAGGAAGACCCTACATTCAAGACTTACACAAATGAAGAAACCGGACAGACAATTATCGCCGGCATGGGCGAGCTTCACTTAGAGATTATAGTGGACAGACTGCTTCGTGAATTTAAGGTTGAAGCGAATGTAGGTAAACCACAGGTGTCATACAAGGAAACTATTACCGGGACTGCAGATGTTGATTACAAATATGCTAAGCAGACAGGCGGTAAAGGTCAGTACGGACATGTTAAAATCAGACTTTATCCGAGAGAGCCGGGTGAAGGATTTGAATTTAAGAACTCAATTGTCGGGGGTGCTGTTCCTAAGGAATATATCTCCAAGATTGAAGAGGGAATCAAAGAAGCAATGGAGATCGGACCTGTTGCAGGATATCAGGTTATGGATGCGGGAGTGGAGTTGTATGATGGTTCATATCACGAGGTGGATTCATCAGAAATGGCTTTCAAGATTGCAGCCTCCATGGCATTCAGAGAAGCGGCCAGAAAGGCAAATCCTGTACTGCTGGAGCCGATCTTCAAGGTCGAAGTTACCGTTCCCGATGAGTATATGGGAGATGTAATCGGCGATATCAATTCGAGAAGAGGCAGAATTGAAGGCTCCGACATGAATAGTGGTGCAGTTGTAATAAGAGGATATGTTCCTCTTTCCGAAATGTTCGGATATGCTACAGACCTTCGTTCAAAAACTCAGGGCAGAGGCGTGTATGTTATGCAGTTTGACCACTTTGAGAAGTTACCTGATAATTTAATTGATAAGATAAACAAATAATTTAAGGAGAATAACAATGGCAAAATCAAAATTCGAGAGAAATAAGCCACACATTAACATTGGCACAATCG